>DATKAZ010000023.1:0-38414 GCA_035514535.1 Gammaproteobacteria bacterium | reverse complement strand
CTCCTCCGGCGCCTTGTCAATCTGGTCGTAAGCACTCACCTCACCACCAAACTTCTCCGCCATCACCTTCGTCAACGCCGCCGTCAAAGTCGTCTTGCCATGATCAACATGACCAATCGTCCCCACATTCACATGCGGCTTCGTACGCTCAAATTTCGCCTTGGACATCGGTGTCGACTCCGGACTAGTCAGATTGTTTGTCTATGCGGCGCCGCCTGCCCGGCCGACCCGCTCACTTTTCCATCGCGCCTGTACTGGAGCCCACAACCGGATTTGAACCGGTGACCTCTTCCTTACCAAGGAAGTGCTCTACCGACTGAGCTATGTGGGCCTCGATCCTGTCACCCCCGCCCAACCCGCGGTTGCCGTGTGGAGCGGGCGATGGGAATCGAACCCACATCATCAGCTTGGAAGGCTGAGGTTCTACCATTGAACTACGCCCGCGCGCGCTCGCATGTGTTCTACCCTCAGCCCCGGCTCGTCCCCACCCAACGCCACGCTGCGAACCATCCGCGGGACGCGTGGTGGAGGGGGAAGGATTCGAACCTTCGAAGGCTGAGCCAGCAGATTTACAGTCTGCCCCCGTTGACCGCTTGGGTACCCCTCCCCAAAAGCGCAAGCCGCGTATTATCAAACGCGACGATGGGGGTGTCAACCAAAAGCACCGGGGGGCCGCAGCCCCCCGGTCGTCGTCAGGATACGGGGAAACCGGCAGTGCGCCGCTACTTGCCGCCCTCGGCAGCAAACCAGGCGGCAACGTCGGCGATGTCTTCCTCGGGCAGATCGTTGATCTCGGCCGAGTGCTTGAACTCGCCGGCACGTGCGGCCCTGATCCGGGCCTCGATGTCGGTGGCACTCAGGCCTTCGAAGTCCGCGGCAGGCTCGTGGCAATCCAGGCACACGTCGCCCTTGGCCTCGCCCGCGGCCGGGTCGCCGGCCATGGCGGCTCCGCTGAGTGCGAGCAGGGGAATGGAAATCAGTACCATTGCGAACTTGTTCATCGGAGTGTTCCTTGTGGAAAGCGCCACGGAGCGACGCAGTATAGACAATCCACCGGCCACCCGCAGGCCGGGCTCCTGCCGCCCTGGGGGATGGAGCCGGCGACAGGAGTCGAACCTGCGACCTGCTGATTACAAATCAGCCGCTCTGCCAACTGAGCTACACCGGCCGGAGCGCGCATTCTAGGTCCGCCGCGCGCCCTGCGGCAACGCATGCCGTATGCGCCCCGGCGGCCGCACTTACTCCCCGCCGGCCTCGGCGTGGAAATAGGCCGCGATGTCCGGAATGTCCTTCTCCGTGACTTCCTCCAGGCCCGGCGGGTGCGCGGTTTCGCCGGCCAGCACGGCCTTGGTGGCCGCGGCGATTTCCTCGACCGACAGGCCGGCGAAGTCCTCGCCCGCGTGGCAATCCATGCAATACAAGGCCTCCGCCTTGGCCTTGCCGGCGGCGGCGTCGCCCGCGAGCGCCGCGCCGCTGAACGCGACCAGGGGCAAGGCGAGCAGTGCGATTGTCAGCTTCTTCATTTCTTTGATCCTCGTGGCTCTGGCGGTAGTTGAGTCAAGCAAATTATACCGTCGCGCCGCGGCGCCACCATGCGTAAAGCCCACGACGTCCGGGGCCCGCGCGGTTCATGCTGCGTTCAGGAAGCAGTGTCGTCGCAACCGCCGGCCGCCCGGGCGAGACCCAGCAGCACCAGGTCCGGGACGAGCTCGGCCGCGTCGAGCATGGGCAACAGCTGCGCCGCGTCGCCGCCGGTCAGCAGTACGACGGGCTCGCCGCCAGACGCGCGCAGCGTGTCCAGGGCGAGGCGCACGGCCCCCGCGGCCGCCAGCCGGACGCCCTGCTCCATGCCCGGGCCGGTATCGGTGGGGAACGGCGCGGGCGAAGCGGCGGATGAAGCTCGTCGCAAGGCCCTCAGCTCGCCGGTACGTGCTTCCAGCGCCTCCAGCATCATCGCCAGGCCGGGCATGATCCAGCCCCCGAGGTGCTGTCCGCCGGCCCCCAGCGCGTCGATGGTCAGAGCCGAGCCCGCGTCGACGACGAGGCATGCGCCGGCGGCCATGCCGTGCGCGCCGAGCAGCGCGGCCCAGCGGTCGGCCCCGAGGTGTTCCGGCCTGCCGTAGCCGCAACGGACGCCGCAGGCCTCCCGGCTGGCGCGCAGGAACTCGAGCGGGCCGCAACCGCGCGCCTGGAGCGCCTCCGCCAGCGCCCGTCCGGCCGCCGCGCCGGCGACGTTGGCGCACAGTGCGCCGGGCTGACCATCCACACTCGTGCCGTGGAGCGCCGTCGCGAGCGCGGCGTCGATGCCGACGTCCGGGTGGCGCGCCTCGCCGAGCAAGCTGAGCCTGCCGCCGGGCAGGCGCAGCGCGGCTTTCAGGCGCGAGTTGCCGAGGTCGAACAGCAGCCTCACCCGGCCACCCTCAGCGTGACCTCGCCGGCCGTGACCCGCTGGCGCGAGCCATCGGCACTCTCGAGCAGCAACGCGCCGGAGCGGTCCAGCCCGCGCGCGATGCCGAATCGCCCGGCACCGGCGTCGTCGACGCGCACCGGGCGATCCCGCAGCCAATCGCGCCGTCGCCAGCCGTGCAGCACCTCATCGCCGAGTCCCGCGGGCGCGGCGTCGAGGCAACCCGCGATGGCGGCCAGCAGCGCCGCCGCGACCGCGTTGCGGTCGCCGAGGCTGCCGTGCGGGACGTCTGCCAGGTCCGCCGGCGGCAGCCCGCCGCCGGCGAAGATCGATGCGCGTGCCGCCGGCCCGAGCCGCATGTTCAGTCCGACCCCGACGGCGACCGTGGCCGGACCCTGCGACTCGCCGCGCAATTCGATCAGGATGCCGCCGAGCTTGCCGCCGCCGAGCAGCAGGTCATTGGGCCACTTCAGGCTGATCGCGGGCGCACCGAGCGCCTCGAGGGCCTCCGCACAGGCCACGCCCACCGCAGGCGAAAGCGAGGCGAAATCCGACGGCGCCGCCGGGACGCGCCCGCCGACCGACAGGCAGATGCCGGCACCCGGCGGGCTGAGCCACAGCCGGCCACGCCGCCCGCGCCCCGCCGCCTGGTACTCGGCGAGGCAGGCGACCAGTTCGCCTACCGCTCGCCCGGTGGCCAGCACCCGCGTGTTGGTGGAGTCGGTTTCCGCCAGCACCTCGAGCACCGCAAGCCGGGCGGCGATCGCGGCCGGCAGCGCCGCCCGCACGGCGTCTGCATCCAGCAGCGACAGCGGCTGCGCCAAGCGGTAACCGCGCCCGGGTAACGCCTCGATGTCGAGCCCCAGGGCGCCCAGTCGCTGCACCGCCTTCCAGACCGCCGCGCGGCTGACACCGAGCTCCCGCCCTAACGCCTCGCCGGACACCAGCCGGCCCGGCGCGAGGGCATGCAGCAGCGCGGCGTTGTAGTTCACCGGCGCCCGCCCGCGAAGCCGTGGAATACGCGGCTCTCCGTGCCGGCGCGCATCCGGGCAATATTGGCGCGATGCGTCCAGGCGACGAACCCCGCCATGAGCAGGGCGAACCAGAACAGCGGCCGCTCCGCCTGACCCGTGGCCGCCAGCCAGGCGGGCGCCGCCGCGGCCGCCACCATGGTCGCGAGCCCGACATAGCCGCGCACCAGGATCACCAGGAGCCAGGTCAGCACGACCGGCGCCAGCAAAGTCAGCTGGATCGCGCCATAAGCGCCGAGGAGGGTCGCCATGCCCTTGCCGCCGCGGAAGCCGAAGTACAGCGGCCAGACGTGACCCAGCACCGCGCCGGCGGCGATGGCAATAGCGACGGTCTCGCGCGCCGGCGCCGCTGCCGCGGGAGCGAGACCGGGCAGCGAGGCGCCCGTGAGCCACAGGACCGGCAGGACGACTTTCAGCACGTCGATCAATACGACGGCCAGGGCAAATGCCTTGCCCTGGGTGCGCAGGGCGTTGGTGCCGCCCGCATTGCCACTGCCGAGCCGGCGGATGTCCACGCCCCGCAGGCGACCGACGAGGAGGCTGCCGACCAGGGAGCCGGCGAGATAGCCGAAGATGAACTTGAGGAGGATTTCGGGCATGGGCGGCAGCGGGTTTGCGAGGCGCGATTCTAGCCCGGATTCCGGCGCAACGCGTGTCGAGGCCGACGCCCGCCGCTGCGGTATGCTGCCCGCCGTCGCCGCCGCGGGAAGCGCCCGATGCCCGAGTCCATCGTACTCCTCGCCAATCCCGCCGCGGGCAGCGGCCGGAGCCGCCGGCTCGGCGCACGCGCCGTTGCCCTGCTCGGAGCCCGGGGCCTGGCCGTCGAAACCGTCACCAGCCGTGGCCCCGGGCATCTCGCCGACGTAGCCGCAGCCGAGGCGGAACGCGGGCGCGGCCGCCTGATCGCGCTCGGCGGCGACGGCACGGTCTCGGAGATCGCGCGCGGCCTGCTTCAGGTCCCGCGCGCCGTGACCGCGCTGGGCATCGTGCCGCTCGGCACCGGCAATGACTTCGTGAAGTCGGCAGGCCTGCCGCGCGACTGGCGGATCGCCTGCCGGCGCCTCGCGGCGCGCTTCGTGCCGCGGCAGGTCGATGCGGGCCGCGTCAACGGGCACTGGTTCGTCAACGGCGTCGGCTTCGGCTTCGATGCCGCGATCGCGCGGGCGACGCTGCGCTACAAGTGGTTGCCGGGGCCGCTCGGTTATGCCGCCGGGCTGCTGGGCGCGCTGGGCGCCGGCGTCGGTCGCCCCACGTGCACGCTGCGCTGGGACGGCGGCGAGGACTGTCGCGCGGTGACGCTCGTGGCGGCATGCAACGGCCAGTACGCCGGGGGGCTGTTCCGCCTCGCGCCCGGGGCCATGCTCGACGACGGCAGACTCGACATCGTCTGGGCCGACGCGCTCAGCCGGCTGCAGGTGCTGTGCCACGCGCCCGGCGTGATCCGCGGCAGCCACGAGGGATCGGCCGTGACGCACCGCGCGCGCTCGGCGTGGCTGCAGATCGAGAGCGACACCCCGCTGCCGGCGCAGGCCGACGGCGAGCTGCTTGGGGACGACCTCGTGAGCCTGTCGATCACGATCTCGCCGGGCGCGCTCAGGCTATGGACCTGAGTCCGCGCGCGGCCGGGAGCCGAGGCCGATGGCGACGATCGCGAGCGCGGCGCCGGCCGCCTCGCGCAGCCCGAACGGCCGAGCGAAGATGAGCACGTCCCAGAGAAACGCAAGCGTCGGCTGCAGCAGCAGGATCAGGCCGACGCGCGACGCCGGCACGTGCGGCAGGCTGCCGGAGATCAGCAGCCAGCCCAGGACCTGGGCCACCAGCGCGTAGGCGGCAAGCAGCCAGGCCGAGCGTGGATCCGGCAGGATGATCCCCTCGCCGCCCAGCCCGGCACCCGCGAACAATATGCCCGCCGAGACCAGCGAGACGATCATCAGGTCCGAGACGATCGAGCCGGCGGGGCTCGCCGCCCGCGCCCGGCGCAGCGCAAGGATATAGGCCGCATAGAACACTGCCGTGAGCAAGCCGAAGATGATGCCCCAGCGATATTCTTCCTGGAGTGCCTGCCATTCGAATCCCACGATCAGCCCGAGGCCGACCACCGCCATCGGGATCGCGACGAGCAGCTCCCAGCGCGCCTTCTCGCGGAAGAACAGGATGCCCACGAAAGCCAGCAGGAAGACCTGGAAGTTGCCCAGCAGGGTCGCGAGGCCCGGGCCGACGTACCAGATGCTGCGGTGCCAGACCGCCAGGTCGGCGGCGAACAGCACGCCCGCCGCGATCAGCGCGCCGAGCGCCAGGCCGGAGCGGCGCTCGACCGGTGCGCGCGCCGCAACGACCCACGCCGCGAGCATCAGGCCGCCGAACAGTGTGCGGTAGAAGGCACTGTCCGTCGGGCTGACCGGCGTGAGGCGCACGAAAACCGGCGCGAAGCTGATCATCGCGGCTCCGCACAGCAACCGCAGGGTCGGAGTCAGGGTCGGCATCAGCGCGCGGCCGCGGCGTCCCGCGCCGGTGGCGGGCGCGCGGCGCGGCGGGCTCTGCCCCTGCCGCGCCGCGCCTGCCGCTCGAGGCGGTGGAGGTAGGCCTGGAAATCGACCTGCATCGTGTGGCGTGGGGAGTGATCGCGATAGCGGCGGAACATCGCGGCACGTTCCCGCGCCATCTCCTGCTGCATGGTGCCGACGTCCGGCAGGGTGATCAGGCCGCACAGGTGATCGCCGATGAAGCGGGCCTGGGCCTCGGCTATCGGCATGATCGCGCCGAGGGGCTGCATCAGGCCGACGAAATACAGGTTGTCGATGCCGGGCTTGACCATGCGCTCCCATAACGGCAGGTCGTTGCCCGGCGCCGCGATGAAGTCCGGCGCGAAGAACGGCAGGCTGAGATGGTAGCCGGTGCACCAGATGATGACGTCCACCGCCTCGGTACGGCCGTCGGTGAACTCCACGCGCCCGCCCCTGAGGCACTGGATGCCCGCGCGCGGCAGGATGTCGCCGCTGCCGAGGCGAACATAGATCTCCTCGCTGATGGTCGGGTGGGCCTGCAGCATCGCGTGGTCCGGCCGCGGCAGGCCGAAGCGCCACGGCGTACCCGAGTTGAGCGTGACGGCGAGGCGGATCAGCATGCCGCTGAGCCGCCAGGGCACCCAGTGCGGCAGCATCCCGAGACGCGACATGGGCATGCCGAACAGGTACTTGGGCATGATCCAGACGCCGCGCCGCGCGCCGAGATACAGGCGTTCAGCGACCCCCGGCCGCGACAGCTCGCAGGCGATATCCATGGCACTGTTGCCCATGCCGACGACGAGCACGCGCTTGCCGCGGCAGTCGACCGGCTCGCAGGGGTTGACGTAGGCATGTGAATGGATCTGCGCCCCGTGGAATTCACCCGGGTACGCGGGTTCCGGCCAGCGCGGATCCCAATGGTGGCCGTTGGCTACGACCAGCGCATCGAAGGTCTCGATTGCGCCGGAATCGAGGACGATTTCCCAGGCGCCGTCATCGCGACGGCGTGCATGTCTCACCTCGCTGCGAAAGCGGATGTGCTCGCGCAGCCCGAAGTGGTCGGCGTAGTCGTCGAAATAGGCCTTGATGACGCGGTGGCCCGGGTAATCCGGCGTATCCGGCGGCATCGGGTAGTCGCGGTATTCCATCATCCTGGCGTCGGTATTGATGTGCAGCGATTCGTAGGCCGCGGACATGCCGTTGGCGTTGCGGAAGCACCAGTTGCCGCCGATCTCGTCGCTCATTTCGAAGCAGGTGTGCGGCAGGCCGCGATCCTTCAGCGCCTTGACGACGGCGATGCCGCTGGAACCGGCGCCGATGACGCAGACGCGGGGCAAAGAAGCCATGCCACTCCTCCGGGTGTCCTGGCTGCCATTCTAGCCGCGCCTCGCCGGGCGCGTGCCCCGCGCCCGGTCAGGCGCCCCGCAGCGGCTCCGTGAGCTTCATCGTCAGGCACTTCGCCGAGCCGCCGGCCTTGAGGAACTCGGACAGGTCGAGCTCGCTGACCGAGAAACCACGCTCTTCGAGGGCGGCGACGAGCGGCCCGCCGGTGCGGTTCATGAAAATCCGTTTGCCGACGTTCACCGCGTTGCAGGCGAAGTGCCCTGCGTTCTCGATGCTCACCGGGATGCGTTTTGCCGGCGGCACGCGACGCTCGATCTCGGCGCGCGACGCCGTGTCGAATGCGGGCGGATGATAAAGCAGGTAGCCGCCGTCCAGCGGGCACAGGCAGGTGTCGATGTGGTAGAAACGCGGGTCCACGAGCCGGATCGACACGAGCTCGAGATCGAACCAGCTGCGCAGGTACTCGTGGGCCTCGATCTCGGTGCGGAAGCCGTGGCCGACCCACAGCCAGGGCCCGCCGCGGTCGATCAGCGCGTCGCCGGCCCCTTCGAACGCGATGTTGTCGGGCAGGACGCGCACGTCGAAGCCCTTCTGTTCGAACCAGGCCTTGAGGAATGGCTCTTCGGGCCGACGCTCGTGGGGCATGAAATGCGACGGCACGGCGCGCCCGCCGTAGACGAAGCCGGCATTGGCCGTGAACACCAGGTCCGGCAGGCCCTGCCGCGGCTCGAGCAACTCGACCTCGGCGCAGCCCTCGAGGCCGGCGCGGAGGCGCTCCCACTGCGCGCGCGCGCGCGCCGGGTCGAGCGAGCCGGAATGGCCGTCCATCCAGGGATTGATGATGTAATCCACTTCGAAATAATCGGGCGGGCACATCAGGATTCTGGTGTCGTGGTGTTTCATGCAGCAGCTCGGCAAGCCGGATCGGGCAGCGAGTTTACTGCATAATATGTGCAAAAATCTCGTACGCCGCTCAACTCCGCCGCGGCAGGTGGATTTCGGCGAGCATGCAGCGCACGCTGCCGCCGCCGCCCGCCTCGATGGCGGCGATCGGCGCCGCAACGAGGCGACAACGCGCCTCGAGGCTCGCCCGCTGCGCGGGCGTGAGCGCGTCGAGCGCCCGCGCGGACATCGCCAGCAGGCGCTCGCCGCTCCTGCCAGCGAGCTCCAGCATGTTGCCGGCGAAGCTCCCCATCTGCCTGAAATCGATGCGGATGAGCTCGTGGCCGGTCTCCTCGAGGCGCCGGCACACCGCCGCGCGCTGCCCCGCGTCGCCGATGGCCTCGTCGCACAGCACGGCGAAGTCGGCCCCGATGCACATGAGGACATTGGTGTGGTAGACGGGCACGCCGTCCGCGTCCGCCGCGGCGAAGGCGATCGGCTCGTAGTCCAGCAGCTGGGCGGCCTCGGCCAGCACCTCGAGGTCGGTGCGCGGCGACAGGCAGGCGTAGGCGATGCGGTTGGCCCGATCGAGCACCATGCTGCCGGTGCTCTCGAGAAAGCGCCCCTCAGCCTCGTGGTGCGACAAGTCGAGCACGCGCTCGATGCGAAAGCCGTGCTGGCGGCTCAGCAGCTCGAGGATATCGCGCCGCCGCTCGCCGCGCCGGCTGGGTGCCATCATCGGGTACAGTACGGCCGTGCCCGCGGCATGAAAGCTGATCCAGTTGTTCGGAAAGACCGAGTCCGGCGTGGGCGGCTGCACGAGATCGTCAACGACGATCGTATCCACCCCGGCGTCCTGCAGGGCGGCGACCAGTCCCGCGAACTCCACCTCTGCCGCCGCCTGCTCCGCCGCCGGATCCGCGGCCGCGGGCGGGCGCTGGAAGGCATTGGAGTCGACCGTCTCGGGATTGCCGTGGAAGGCCACTGGCCGGACCAGCAGCACGGTATCGGTCGCCTGTCGCTCCCCTTGCACGCTCATGGTGGCATTCTATCTCCCTCCCCGAGCGGATCGCATCGGGACCCACGTTTCCCGGAGTCGCCGATGATCACCGTCCACCACCTGGAAAATTCCCGCTCCCAGCGCGTGCTCTGGCTGCTCGAGGAGCTCGGCCTGGAATACCGCATCAAGCGCTATGCGCGCGATCCCGCGACGGGGCTTGCGCCGGCCGCACTCCGCAAGGTGCACCCGCTCGGCAAATCCCCGGTGATCACCGATGGCGACCTCACGGTCGCCGAGTCCGGCGCGATCATCGAGTACCTGCTGGGAAAATATGGCGCCGACAGCGGCCTGCTGCCCGCAGAGGGCACGCCGGCGCGCATGCGCTACAGCTACTGGCTGCATTACGCCGAGGGTTCGGCCATGCCGCCGCTGCTCCTCAGCCTGATCTTCCGGAAGATGCCGGAGGCGCCGATGCCGTTCTTCGTGCGGCCCGTCGTGCGCGGCGTCGCAGCCAAGGTGCAGCAGGGCTTCGTGCGGCCGCAACTGGCGCTGCATCTCGATTTCATGGAAGCGGAAATCGGGCGCGACGGATGGTTTGCCGGCAAGGCGTTCAGCGCCGCGGACATCCAGATGAGCTTCCCGGTCGAGGCCGCCGGGGCCGCCGGCCTGCTGGGTGAGACGCGGCCGCGCCTGCAGGCTTTCGTCGAGCGCATTGCCGTCCGGCCCGCCTACCAGCGCGCCCTCAAGATAGGCGGGCCCTACAAGCTCGGCTTCTGAAACAAGCCGGCGTCACGGCGTCGAAAATTCACTTCCGGTCCCGTGCGACGGTCGGCGCGGTGTCGCGGCGGCCGGCCAGCCAGGCCCGGGCATCCGCCTCTACGCGGGCGCGCAATGCCGCCGGCATCGGCTCGACGCGCAACCCGGAGACCGCGAGACAGGCGGCGACGCGATCGAATGCGTCGAGATCCGCGCCGCGGAACCGGGCCGTCAATTCTTCGAGCTCAGCCTGCTCGGCGCCTGCCAGGCCCTCGAGCGCGCGCGCGGCCAGCAGCTCGCTGAACCGGTCTTCAGCGGGGATGAACGCTGCCATCAGTCGCCCTCACCGGAGCCGGCCGACTCTGCCACCTGCATCAGTTCGCGCACTCGAATCAGGCCTCTCCGCATCTGCGTCTTGACCGTTCCGAGCGGCATGCCGGTCGCGTCGGCGATCTCACTGTGGCTCAGCCCCTGCAGCAAGCCCAGTTCGAGCACCCGCTGTTGATCCGGCTTCAGCGTCGCGACCGCGCGCGCGGCGAGCGCCGCCTCAGCGAAGGTCTCGCCCTCCGCCACGGTGCTGGACGCAAGTTCGAAGCCCGGCGCATCGATGTCGTCCATGTGGGGTTCGCGGCCCTGGCGCCGGATGCGATCGATCAGGCGTCGCCTCGCGATCATCGCCACGAAAAGCGTCTCTGACCCCTTTTCTTCGTCGTATCGCGCGGCGCTTTTCCAGATGTCCAGGAAGATTTCCTGGGTGGCGTCCTCCGCGTCGGCCGGGTTGTAGCAGGAGCGGCGCGCCAGCGACCAAACGAGCCCACCGAACTGGTCCATCACTTCCTTGATGGCGCCGCTGTCGCCTTCGGCCACTCTCTTCAAGAGAGATTCCGCCATCAGGAACTACCTTGTCTGATTGTTCGTTGGTGTATGGGCGGCAGATTCGGCATCATCCGCGTTTCGGGGGCCGGGCGTTTATAGCAAAAACGCCCAACGCGGCCAATCAAACCCGCTCGCGACCCCATGTCAACCTGGAGGAAGTCCGACCCCATGCGACGCCCGCTGTCATTCCTGTTGCTCGCGCTGCTGTGCGCTATCGCACCGCTGGCCGCCGCCGCGGAAAGCCTGCCGCCGCAGGTGGTCTCCGCACTCAAGAATCACGAGCTCGACGGCGCAGGGTTGAGCGTGTTCGTGCAGAACGTCGATGCGGCGGAACCGCTGCTGAGCTTCAATGCAGACACGCTGCGCAGTCCCGCCTCGATCATCAAGGTCCTGACGAGTTACGCTGCGCTCGACCTGCTCGGCCCGGCGTACCGCTGGCAAACGGAGGTCTGGGTCACCGGCCCGGTGCGCGACCGTCGCCTCGAGGGGGACCTGATATTGCGCGGCGGCGGCGATCCCTCGCTGACCACCGAGCGATTCTGGACGATGCTGCGCGAGATCCGCGCCCTCGGCATTGTCGAGATTGCCGGTGACCTGGTGATCGACGACACGCTGTTTGCGCCGAACGACGGGCGGCCCGGCGATCTCGACCGACAGCCGTATCGCGCCTACAACGTCCTGCCCAACGCGATGCTCGTCAACTACAACGTGCTCGAGTTCCGCATCCGGCGGGCCGGCCGCCAGGTCATCGTGCACGCGGATCCGCCGCTGGACGACTTCGAGGTCGAGAACCGGATCGGCAGCCGGCAGGGCAGGTGCGGCGGCTTCCAGCGTGGCGTCGCCTTCGATCTGCCGCAGGGCGTCGGGGGACGGCGGGCGGTGTTGTCCGGTGAGTTCCCAAGCGGTTGCAGCGATTACACGCTCTGGCGCGCCGCACTGGAGGCGCCCCAGTACACGGACGCGCTGTTCCGGTCGCTGTGGCGAAACCTCGGCGGACGCATCGACGGCAAACTCCGCCTGGCGCCGGTGCCGGAAGGGGCGCGCAAGCTCCTCACCTACACGTCGCGCCCGCTGGCCGAGCAGCTCAGGGAGATCAACAAGTGGAGCAACAACGTCATGACGCGCCACCTGTTTCTCACGCTGGGCATCGAGCATCACGGCCCGCCGGGGACGCCGGACAAGAGCCGCGAGATCATCCAGGCCTGGCTGGCGGAACGCAGCCTCGCCGTGCCGGGGCTGTTCATCGACAACGGTGCCGGCTTGTCGCGCCGCACGCGCATCACCGCGGCCGGACTCGGCAAGGTGCTGCTGCACGCCTGGCGCCATCCACTCATGCCGGACCTCGTCGCCTCGATGCCGATCGCCGCGGTGGACGGCACGCTCCGCAGCCGCTACCGGGGTGAGCTGGCAGGGCGCATGCATCTCAAGACCGGGCGGCTCGACGACGTCTCGGCGATCGCGGGCATCGTGACCAGCCGATCGGGGCGCCGTCACGTGGTGGTCGCCATCATGAATGAACCGGATGCCCACCGCGGCTCGGGCGAGGCGGTACAGGAAACCCTGCTGCGCTGGGTCGTCAGCCAGTGACGACGCAGCGGCGGATTACATCGCTCCCACGACGTTGATGAACACCCCCTTGTGGGTGAAGCTCAGGTCGGTGAGGTCCGTCGAGAAATCGGTAAAGTTGTAGCCGGCGCCGAGCTTGAAGTTCCGGCCCAGGCGCTTGTAGAGCGCCACCAGCGCGCCACTACGCTGCTCGTCCAGGTCCGGCATGTCGAGCATGCGCGCCTCGAGCAACACGTCCCAGCCCTGCCAGACGCGCCAGTCGGTCCGCAGCACGTAGAGATGCGCGCTGTTGTCGAAGAACTCGCGGTCCTCACGGTCCAGGCTGACCTGGCCCAGGCGATAGGCGTACTTGCCGCCGATCGAGAGCTTCGCCGTCAGGTCGTACATCACGTCCAGCGCCGCGATGTGACTCTTCTGCACAAACTGAGCAGGCGTGTTCTGCAGGGTAACCTGCTCGGTGGTCGGCACGTTGTAGAAGTAGGTGTACTTCGCCAGCATATTGAGCCGATCGTGGTTCACCGGCCGATAGGCATAGCCGAGCACGGTCTCGGTGTAGCCGCCGTCGTGGAACTGGCCGAGGGAGCTGTCGCTGTCGGCGTGATTGAGCCTGCCGACCATGCGCCAGTCCGGCGACATCTGGTACTTGAAGCTGTTGCGGAACAGCCAGGTCGTGCGGTCCGCGCGGGTGCCGTCGAGCTGCTGGGTGTCGTCGGCGCGATATTCCACGCCGCTCGACAGCTGCAGACGCTCGAAGCCGTAACCGGCCTGTACACCGCCGGCGCGGCGCCGCGTCTCGGCGCCGGTCTGGCGATCCCGCAGCGTGCCGATGTCCGTGTTGGCACCCAGGTTCCAGCGCTCGGTCGGGGCCAGGCTGACGCCCGTGGCGTGCGTCAGGCCGGCCAGGGTATCCGAGTGCTGGTAGCGTTCCTCCAGGTAAACACTGGCGCTGTCGGATAATCGCGACCGCGCCCCGGAGACCAGGTTGCCCCGGCGACCGCGCACGCCGTTGTCGGTGCGTTCGTTTTCCAGTGCATAGTTGAAGTACAGCGTGGTGCGTTCAGAGTACAGGTACTTCGTCCCCAGCCGGCCGCCGGCGCCGAGATCGCCCTCGGAGACCTCGCCCTCGACCATCAGGCGCTCGCTGAAGCGATAGGCGCCGCCGACGCCGACCCGGCCGTTGTCCTCGCGATCGCCGCTGCTCGCCACGGTGTCCTGCACGAAGCCGTAGCCGCGCCACTGGTCCTTGGTATCGTAGGCGAGCTGCACGACGGCATCGGTGCGCTCGCCCTCGTCCTGGGTCACCGGCACGACCGCGGAGCGATCCTTGCGAAGGTCGTTCCTGACGCCTGCGCTCAGGCTCCAGTGCTCCGTCGCCTGGAAGCCGACATTGACCTCTTGGGCGGATGTCTCGAGGCCCTGCTCCTGCTCACGCCTGTCGGCCTTGGCGCTCACGTCCAGGCGCTCGGTCACGGGCATCCGCAGGGTGCCGCCGAAGTGCCGCGTATCGGTCATCGCGGCGAGGCCCGGAGCCGAGTAGCCGGCGTCGAGGCTCTGCGCGTAAAGCGTCACCTGCCCCTTGCCATTCTCTAGGAAGTCGCCGAGCCCGACGCTGACGTCGGCACGATAGGCCCCGGCGTCGGTTTCGTCGAGGCTCCAGTCCTCGGCGCCGCGGAAGCCGAAGCCACCGTCGTCGGAGCGCAGCGATGTCGAGACCAGCCCGTCACTCCGGCCGGCCTGCAGCTTGACCCAGGATTCGGCGGATTTCCTCAGCGTCAGGTCGGCCGCGTGCAGGCTGCTGTCGGTATCGCCCTCGTCGTTGGTGCTGGTGGTCAGGCCCAGCTTGAGAGAATCGGTGAACCAGTAGTGACCCTGCCCGCCGACTGCGAGCGAATCGATTTCCTCGAAGCCCGGCGTGTACTCGTATCGCACGACCAGCCAGGCTTCGTCGCCGCTGAGCCCGCCGGTGCGCACCAGCAGCCGGTCGTCGACCGTCGATGACAGCGGCTCGGAGAGCAGGATCCTTCCCTGCAGATGGTCGATGTCGTAGTCGACGGTCGGGCGCAGGTCCACGACCGAGGTGACGAGCCCCGAGTCCTTGTCGCGCACCTCGATGCGGACGCGCTCGGATCCGACCAGCACGTCCTGGCGGCGCAGGAAGTAGAGCGAGCCGCCCGTGCCGCGGAACTCCTCGCGGCTCGGCACGGTGCCGGGCTCGGCCGCGTAGCCGTCGACCGCGACGCGTTGCTCACCGAAACTGGTCGTGTCCTGCGACTGGTAATGCAGGTTCGCACCGTACAGGCCGCGGTCCACCTGCGCCAGCTCGTTGTCCATGTAACCGACCTTGAAATTGCCCCACAGGGCGTGGTTCTCGTGCTGGCTGAGCCTGGCGTAGAACTTGCCCATGGTCGGTGCCATTTCCTCGACGCTGCTGTCGTCGCCGAAGGTGGGATAGTAGTAATCCGGATCGATGCGCCGGAACAGCGCGTCCGGCGACTTGCTCATGAAGTTGCTGAACAGCTCGCCGATCGGGGCCTCGCGCGTATCCGCGCTGGCGGTCAGCTTCACGTCCTCCCTGAACTTGCCGCTCAGGAAGAAGGCGAGCCTTCCGTCCGCCGATGAATCTTCGGGATACGGGGCATTCTCGCCGCGCAGCAGGTTGGCCGGGCCGTCCGTCTCGTGGTGCGAGAACGTCAGGTCCGCGATGCCCACGTAGAACCAGTCGCTGCGCTTCAGCTCGAGATCGCGGAGGAACAGTTCCCCGTTGCCCTCTTCGTCCAGCACTGCGACCTCGACGGTATGCAGCCCCGCTGGCAGGATTTCCTCGGCGACGAACTTGCCCTGCCCGTCGACCGGCACCGCGTTGCCCGCGACCCACACGACGTGTCCCGGGGGAATACCGCTGCCCTCGACCTTGACCGTGCCCGTGCTGAGCGGGATGTTGCGCACCGCCAGGTCGGACCTGCCGTACCCTGCGAGCAGCGCGGTATCCGCCGCCGGCGCGGCATCCTCGTCAGCCCTCGCGCCGGCGGTTTCATGGACCTGCCACAGCGGCTGTGGCGTCGTCTCGTCGAAGTTGCCCCGGGCATCGTAGGCCCTGAGCACGAACCTCAGTTCGCGCGCCGGCGCCGGGAAAGCCTCGTCCGGCGGCAGCCACTCTGCATGTCCGTCGCGTCCCATTTCGACCACCGCCAGCGGCGTGGCGCGCACGGACTGGCCAGCGGCGAAGATGCGCACTTCCGCCCGGCTGATGAAGCTCGAGTAATTTGAGTACATCCGGAAGCGCACGACCGGCGGGGCTTCGTCTCCCGCTTCGTCGCCAGCTTCATCGCCGACGCCGGGCACAGCAAACGGCCCTGGGTGCGCGGCCACGGCAAGGCGCGGACTCGCATCCAGGTCGTCGTAGCGGAACCGCAGCTCGGCGCGCTCCAGCGCGACGTCCGTACAGCGCTGTATATCGGCCGAGCTCCTGCCCGGATCGTCGATGGGCTCGCCATCGACGGTGATGCGCATGAGGTTGAGGCCGAACGCGTCACGGGTGCGCAACTCGCGCGTGATGCGGGTGACGTCCACGCCCTCGTAATCATCGAGTACCGCCAGCTCGTCGTACACGACCTGCACGACGACGTAGGATTCCTGGTCCTGGATGAAGCCGGCATTGACGACGTCGTCGGCGTGAACGTAGCCGCGCCCCTCGTGCTCCGCCTGCTCCACCGCGAGGCCGAGGTCCGCGCTGATGGTCTCCATCGCCCGACGGGCGCGGGATGCCGACAGTCCGATGTCGTCACCGTAGACCGCCGCCGTGCGCCGGTCGAGGCGCTCGTTCCCCGTGTAGCCCAAAAACCGCAGGCGTGGACGGGTCTTGTGCGCGACTTCCGCCAGGGCGCG
This sequence comes from Gammaproteobacteria bacterium, assembly GCA_035514535.1. Lineage (GTDB taxonomy): Bacteria > Pseudomonadota > Gammaproteobacteria > Steroidobacterales > XN24 > XN24. Next base: position 22,163 of record DATKAZ010000023.1, on the reverse strand, counting down.
CCGCAGCGTCTCGGCGTAGCCCGGCGGCACGATCGCCCGTCCCTGGACGAGATCCAGCGGTGCGATCCGGCCCCACGGCGGATCGTAGACGCGGGTGACGAGTTCGGCGCCGGCCGCGTCCGGACACAGCTGCGGTTCGTCCGGCAGTTCCTGCAGCGGGTCGTCGTACCAGAACTCGACCTCGATGCGCCGGTTCAGGGCACGCCCCTGCGCAGTCTCGTTGGTGGCGAGCGCCTGGCTCGCGCCGCGCCCATCGCTGTCGACCTCGGCGACGGGATTGCCCAGAGCATCCCTGACGGCCAGCGCGACGCGCAGCGCCCTCGCCCTGGATAGCGCCAGGTGGTTGCCATAGATGCGCGCCGCCCTGCCCGACAGGGGCTCGTCGTCCGTGTGCCCGATGAAGCGCACCATGACGTTCTGCCTGTCACTCAGGTTATGGAGGCTCTGGCGGACCTGGGCGATGAATTCGTCCGGGACGCCGGCTGACTCGTCCTCCCAGTGCAGCGGCGCCACGAGGTTCCTGATCCTGGCGCGACGTGCATGACCTTCGACGTAGCGCAGCTTGCAAACCGTTTCCACGCGGCAGACCTTGACGCGCTTGAACTCCTCCTCTACCAGCACCTCGCGCTCGGCAACGACGTCGCGCGTCTCGTCGTACCAGACCTCGACCTCGACACGGCGATTGAGCGCGCGACCCGCGGCCGTCGTGTTCGGCGCGATGGGGCGCGTGTCGCCGGCCCATTCGAAAGATATCGACTCCGCCGGCAGAGCGAGCGCGACGTGGAAGAATTCCGCCACCTCGCCAGCCCGCTCGCGCGACAGGCCGGCGTTGTCGCCATAGACGCGCGCCAGCGCCGGCGACAGCGGCTGGTCGTCGGCGTGGCCCACGAGATGCAGGCGGACGTTGTTGCGGTCGCGCATGCCCTCGAGGATCGTGCGCAGCCGCGCGACATAGTCAGGCGGAATGTCGGCGACGCCGGATTCGAAACGGATCGGGGGAACGAGATTGGCGAGCTTCACCGTCTCCACTTCCTCCGCGATGACTTCGCGGGTCTCGAGCCGGTCCCCGGCCTCGGTCCCGAGGAGGTCGGGGTCGTGTGCCCACTGCCGGAAGTCAAGATCCCCGGGCAGCTGGCGCTCGACGGCCGCACCGCGCGGCGGCTCGCCCATGTCCAGCTCGAGCCAGGACTGGGCGCCCGCGGGCGCCGCGCAGAGGCAGAACAGGCCGAGGAAAGTGCGCGCCAGCATCTCGCTCACCTCCCCGCCGGCCCGGTCAGGACGGTCTTGTCCACCGGCGCGCCGCGCCGCCAGAAGACTTCCTGTTCGACGCTCAGCTCGTCACAACAGGCCAGCGCCGCCCAGCGGTCGAGGATCTCCTGCTTCACGACGGCCATCCGCTGCTCCACCAGCTCCGGCTCCTCGAGATCGGCCAGGTAGGACAGCCGCAGCACGGCGGGCGCCTTCTTGAGTTCTTCGAGCAGCAGGCCGATCCGCCCGCGCCACTGCGGGCGCATCTGCGCGGACCCGGGCTCGAACACGGCGTCCGCGATGTCCAGGGCTACCAGGCGGTGAATCGTGGCGCCGAAGTTGAAACGCAGCGCCTTACCGCGCGTCGCGCGCTCGACCATCACCTGGTCGGTCGTCATGCGGAAGCCGGTGGGCAGGGAGCGGTCGTCCAGCTTGAGGATGAAGTTGCTGCCCCGTCCCTCGCGCGGCGTGATGGCGCAGGTGATGTGGAAGCGGCCGTGCTCGTCCGTGGTCGCGACCAGGCCACGCGCCGTCACCAGCCTGACGCCCTGCAGCCCGCGCTCGCCGGCATCCTGGACGCCGTCGCGATCGACATCGTCGAACACCTTGCCGGTGACGTCGGTGCAGTCGAAGGTGGGATCCGGCACGACCCGAACGGTCGCGGTGGCCTCGCCGGACAGGGCGTTGCCGGTGAGACTGTGCAGCGCCTGCGCGCGGTTGACGAACTCGCCCTCGCTGACGCCCGCGCCGACCGCCAGCAGGAGGGTGATGTTGCGCGTCCCGGAGGTGCTGATGTCGAGGCCGCTCCACGTCAGCTCGCGGCCTGCCATCTGGGGCTCCACGGGCACACCATCGATGCGCGCCGAGCCCGCCACGTAGCGGAAGCCCGCCGGGTAGCGATCGACGATGGCGATATCCATCAAGCTGGCATCGAACACGTTGTTGATGGTGATCACGTACGGCACGAGGTGGCCGCGACTGACGTTGCGCGAGGGCGTCGACTTGGTGATCGCCAGGGCACCGTCGAGCTCCGGATCGAGGGGAATGTGGTTGTTGAAGATCTGGCTGGAGCCCGGCGCCTGGCTGTCATCCAGCGCAAGGTGCAGGTGGTAGTTCGTGCCCGCAGTTCGCGCCGGCACGGAGGGCGGCGGGGCAAATTCCGACGCCTGTGTTTCGCAGTGCTGGGCCGTGGCCTGAACGGCGTCGTCGGCGCTCCCCGGGCAGGCAGGCACGGCAAACGACGGCGTCGACGCATCCGTGACGGGCGGGATGATCTGCGACTGGCCGGCGACGAAGCCGGTCGCGGGCGTCGCGACGCTGACCAGGTAGGCGGCACCGCTGGCGCAGGCCGGATCCGAGAAATTCAGGTCGAACTTGTAGTAGCCGTCGCCGCGCGTCACCTGGTTCTGCTGCGCCGGGTCGTCGAAGCACTCCGCCGGCAGCGGCGCGCCGCTCGCGGCGTGCAGCATGGTCAGCGTGGCGCCGGCCACCGGCGTGCGCAGCATGGCGTTGTACACCACGCCGTTGGGGTCGATGGGCAGGTTCAGGCCCAGCAGGTTGCTGCCCGACGTGACGACGATGTCGGCAATTGACTGCGGGCCGTTGGTGAACGGCGAATCGCCCTGGCCGAGCAGGGCGCTCATCGGTCCAGCGTCCGGCGCGCGGAAGCGGAGTTCGTAGCGGTCGCTATTGGCGTCGTTCGGCCCGAGGCCGATGATCCGGTAGGCGCCCTCGGCATCCGTCAGGGTGGAATGCAGCAGCTGGCCGTTGCGATACAGGTCGACGGTCCAGCCCTCGAGTGCGCGCTCCGCCCCGCCCTGGTCGCGGTCGAAGTCGGCGTCGTGCCAGGCCGCGCCGTTGAGGATGCCCACGCCGGGCGTGCCGCCGACGTCGACGGAGACGCTCGCGCTCTCGGTCTGGGCGGGTGTGTTCCAGGCGACGACGGCCGTGTTCGTCACGGTGGTGCCGATGGCCAGGCCCGGGTCGAGCACGGCGCGGAAGCGCAGCACGACCGTGCCGCCCGGCGGGAGCGGGCCATAGGTCGTCGAATAGTCGGCCGTCAGCAGCGGTCCCGCGATGCTGATGCCGGCCGCGGCGCCGTTCATACTCGCCGAGCCGGCGACGAAGCTGAGCTGGCCGGGCACGGGCACGTCCAGGTCGTCGGTGATGACGACCTGCTGGGCCGGCACGGACGCGATATTGCGCACTTGGATCGTGTACTCGAGCGTCGCGCCGGCCTCTGCGGTGCCCCCGCCCACGATCGCGACCTGCTTGGTGATCGCCAGCTGCTGCACATCGCCGACCACGACTTCCGTGGGCTGGGCGCCGTTGTTCGGGTTGCCGTCACCATCGGTGAGCTGGTCGGGCAGCTCCTCGGTCGAGGCGACGGCCTGGTTGCGGATGATGGTGCCCGACGGCACGGCGTCATTGACCCGGACATCGAATCGGGTCACCGCCGTACCGCCGGGCGATAGGGTGCCGTCACCCGGGGCGGGCAATGGCGGCGTGAGGTCATCGGAGCTGACGTCGATCCCCGCGATCAGCGGCGAGATGCCGCCGTCCGGCTGGCCGACGGGCAGCTCGTTGAGGTGCAGGGAGTCCGCGATGTAGGTGGTATCGGGCGGCACCGGATCGGCCAGCACCACGCCGGTCGCCGCCACGTTGCCGAAATTGTGCAGCGTGATCGTGTAGCGCAGCACGTCGCCCGGGTCGACGATTCCCGGCGAGCCCTCGTCGATCAGCAGGACGGCGGTCTTCTCGGCGATCAGCGCCGGCGAAGTGCCGACCACGTCGCGCGTGGGGTCGTCCGCGATGGGCGTGCGCGGGTCGTCGGATGGCTGGTCGACGACGCCGCCCGCCGGCGCGCTGACGAAGCCCTGGTTGGAAATCACCGTGCCGTCGACCACATCCTCGTTGACCAGCACGTCAAAGGTGATGGTGGCGACGTTGTCCTGCGTGTCCGAGGCATCGGCGCGCATCGCGCCCGGCGTGGGATCCTCGGGGGCATTGATCAGCATGCCGTCGCTGAGCGGTGACGTCCCCGTACCGGTGTCCGCTACCGGTGCGCCGTTCAGCGTCGTGCTGCCGGCCACGTAGCTCGTGTTCGCCGGAATCTCGTCGCGCAGGATGGTGCCCGTCGCGTGGTCGCTGCCGATGTTCTTGACGGTGATCGTGTAGCGCAGCCGCTCCCCCGCCATCAGCACGGCCGGATCGCCGTCCAGGTAGGTGGAGATCTTCTCGACGCGGAACGACGGCGCCGACTGGATCACGATCCGGGTCGGGTCCTCGTCGCCCGTGATCTCGGGATCGGACGGGCCGTTGATGTTCGGGTCGTCGCTCAGCCCGACGACCGTATCCTCGAACAGCATCTGCGACTGGTTGAGGACGGCACGGCCGTTGGCGAGGATCGGCGCGAGCACGATGTCGAACTCGATCAGCAGGCTGTCGCCCCTGCCGGCCAGCTGCAGGTTGCGCACATCCAGCAGGCCCGTGCCGTGCGGGCCGCCGCCGGCGCTCGTGCCGGAGGCATTGGCGCCGGCCGGGACGGTCACCAGGGTCAGCGTGCCGGCCTGGAACGCCGGCGGAGCATTCAGCCGGTCGAGCTCGTCGCGAATGCTGAATTCATTGATCGGTACATCGCTCATGTTCTCCACGACCAGCCGGTAGCGCAGCGTTTCGCCCGGGCTGGCCAGGGTACCCGGGTCTTCTCCGCGGCTGAGGTTGGCGACGGTCTTCTCGAACCGGACGATCGGCACGTCGCCGGTGATGGTGTGCGCGTCCTCGTGATCGAGCACACCGATCGTGCCGTTGGTCAGGGTGCGCGTGTACGCGCGTGCCTGGTCGTTGGACTCGGCCGGGTTCACGCTGAGCCAGCGCGTGGCGCCGGCGATGTTCGTCAGCGTCGCGTCCTGCTCCGTGTCCGCATCGAGGGCGAGGCCGTAGGTGACGATAAGCCGCTGGTCGGGACCGATCGCGGCCGCCGCCGACTGCATTCTGACCGTGAAGATACAGTCGGGCTCGCCGGCAAAACTGACCGTGAAATCGCTGCCTGCCGTGAGCGCAGGCGCGACAGGCGTCACCCCGTCGGCCAGGTAGAGGCGCGCGCTGACGTCCACGGGCGCCGCGTCGCACATGCCGCCCTGGCTCGTGCTCGGCAGCAGGTCCGTGATGGTGAGCGCATAGGCGGGCGAATCGCCCGCGTTGTGGACATCGAGCCGGAACGTGCCCGGCGGGCCGTCGCGAATCAGGCGGACGGGGCCGTCTTTCTCGAGCGTGAGCTGCGGCTCTACGATCGTCATCGGGCCGCTCGTGCCCGGGCCGCCCGGCCGCATCGTCGAGTCGTCGCCGTCGAGCAGGTTGTAGGTGTAGGAGGCCGTGTTCGTGAAGTCGAGGCCGGCCACGTTGGCGCTCGTGTTCAGCAGGCGCACGGTGATCTCGACGACGACCTGCTCGCCGGCAGGGATGTCGATGCCGATCACCGGATCCTCGATCACGAGCTTGGTGGAGGTACCGGTGTTGACCGGCGTCCAGGCCCCGGATCCCGAGACCTTCGTGACGCCGACGAATGCCAGGTCGGCGGCCGAGGTCGTCAGGTCATCGAGGATTTGCACGTCGTAAAGCGGCGCCGAGTGCGGCACGGACGGCACGGTGATCCGGTAACTGAAATGTTCGCCGATCGCGGCCGTCGCCTGGGTAGTCGCCTTCTGCAGCGGCGGCGCCGGCTCGGTCTCGATCAGGACCCTCGTCGGGTCTTCGTCCCCCGGCACGCCGGGGTCGGCCGGCCCGTTGACGCCGGGGTCGTCGCTGAGCATGAGCTCGGCGCCCTCGTGAATGAGTTGCGCCTGGTTCACGGCGACGTCACCGTCGGTGAGGGTCGCCAGCAGCGTGATGTCGAACCGGACCAGGACCTCGCCTCCGGCCGGCAGGTTCAGGTCGCGGATGTCGAGCAGTCCGGCGCCGTTCGTGCCGCCGTTGGGGTTCGTGTTCGAGGTGTCCGCGCCGGGCGGCACGGAGACCAGCACCAGCGAGCCCGGCACGTAGGCAGGGAGGATGTTGAGGGCGCCCAGGTCGTCCCGGAAGCTGACACCGCTCAGGCCGTCGTCGATGGTGCGCAGGCGCAAGGTGTAGCGCAGGGTGTCGCCCGGCCTGGCGGTCGACGTGGGGTCCACGCCGGTCGAGAGGTTCGCGGCGGTCTTCTCGAAAAACAGGCCGGCCAGAGCGGTCGTCACCGTGTGGGCGTCCTCGTGATCGAGCACGCCGACGGTCCCGTCGGTGAGGGTGCGCGGGAAGGACTGGCGGAATGAGCCGCCCGGGTCGACGTGGAACCACTCCGTCGCGCCGGCCACGTTCGTCAGGGCGACGCCGTCCAGGGTGCCGACGTCGAGCTTGGTCCGGTAACGGATGATCAGGCGCTCGCCTGCCCCGATCGTGCTCGCGGCCGTGAGGAACTCGAGACTGAGCTCACAGCCCGGCGCCGCGCTGTACCCGAAGAGATAATCCGTGCCTTCCGCCAGCGGTCCCTTGCCCGCGACCGGCGTGACGCCGTCCGCCGCAAACACCCGCGCGCTGAGTATCTCGGGCGTGAAGTCGCACATCCCGCCGGCGGCGCCGTCGGGGAGGCGATCCAGGATCCTGGCTTCCCAGGCCGCGGTGTTGCCGATATTCTGGATATCGAGGACGAACTCGCCCAGTTCGCCCAGGTTCATGGTCGCGGGGCCCGTCTTGGTCATCGCGAGGTCGGGCCCGACGATGGTCATCGGCGGCGAGACGCCCCACTCGCCGGGCAGCGGCTGGTAGAACACGTCTTCGATGAGCCGCCCGAACTCCCACTTGGCGGTATTGACGAACTGCGTGCCCACCGTGTTCAGCGGCGAGGAATCGAGCACCACCGTGATGTCGATGATGAACTGGCTCTCGGCCGGGATGACCGGCTCGTTGATCACGAAGGTGAGCAGGCCGTCGACGTTGGAGAAGTCGTGCGGCACTTCCGCGCCGCCGTCCAGCCAGTAGGCGGAGTGGCTCAGGTAAGTGAGGTCTACGCCCGTATCATTGAGATCGTCCCAGATCGTGAGGCCGTGCAGGTCGTTCGGCGAGCCGGTGAAATTGATGACCGAGCTGGTGGCCGGGTCGAACAGCACCGGGATGACGAGCCGGTAAGTGAAGGGCGTGCCGACGATGGCCGTCGTTTGGCCCGCCGGGTTCTGTTTCTCGATCTTCTCGACGGGGATCAGCAGGTTCTGGCAGCCCGACTTGATCTTGCTGGACGAGCCGTTGACGAACCAGATCTTGTGCTCATGCGTGGCGTTGCACGACATGTTGCCGAGGTGCACGACGTTGTCGAAGATCACCAGCCAGCGTTCCTGGGTCTGGCCGGGCTGGGTCAGGAAGCTGAAGTTCGTGGTCAGCGGGTTGCTGGCCGGGTAGTTCATGATCCTGCAGGTCGTGTCGATCTGGACCTGGGAGGGCGGCGTCGGATGCACGTTGCCGTCGATCACCCCGAAATACGGGGCATCCGAGCAGTTGAGCGCGAGGGCCGGCGCCGCGACCAGCAGCAGCAGCGCGGCGGCGAGCAGCCGGATTCCAATCCGCCTGCCGCCTGCCCCCACATTGATCGCCCGGGTCCGGGTCATCGATTTCCCTCGTTCCACCGCGCGGTGGCGAGCGCGTCGCCTGGGGACCGAGGCGGCCCGGAGATCGGGCCGGATTCCGGCGGTCCCGCTGTCATGGGGCCTGGCGCCCTGTAGACCGGTGACTTTGCGTCGCCACCTTTCGGTGGTTTTGCCTTTGTCTGAATCGTTGAAAGACGTGTACTTGCTGAAACTTCGGGTCAAGCCTTTATCAGCCTGGAATCACCGCCCTCCTGTGTCGTGGTCGCGCCGGCATCAGCTCGCCGGCAGGAAGTCGATCGGGTAATTGATCGTCACGGCCGGGACATCCTTCGGACCGAAGTTGAAGGTCTGTACCCGCTCGAGGATCTGGGCCACCAGGTCCGGCGCAGCCATGTCTGTCGAGCGCAGCTGGCACAGCGACACGCGCCCGTCAGGCTCGATGCGAATGTGCAGCACCATCTGGCCGCGCAGCGTCGGATCACGCCGCAGCTCGCGATTGTAGAGCCGGTAGAGCGCCGCCTTGTGACGATCGAACACGATCTGGATTTCCTCGTCGGTGCGGCCCGCGGTCGCGCCGCCGCCGCCGGCTCGCGGCCGGTCGGCCCCGCCGCCGCCGATCGAACTGGTGGCGCGCGTCACCTCGACGCCGGCCATCGGCCCGCCGCCGCCACCGCCGCCGCCGCGGCTCAGCGACGCCAGGTTGATGCCGCCGCTGGAACCCGGTGCCTGGGTGGTCACCATCGACCGCTCGGGCGGCCCGCTGGCCTCTGAACCGGCGCCGCTGATGCGCGCCTGCGCGCCGAGCTGGGACGACGGTCGCGTCTCGGCCAGGCTGGAGAATTTCTCGCGGAAGGCGAGGATACCCGCGGATTCCGCCCGCCGCTGCGGGGCCGGCTCCGGCACCGGATCCGGCCTCGGCGCCTCGGCGACCTTCGGTGCGTCCTCCGGCGGCTCCTCTTTCAGGAGCTCGGGCTCCGGCTCGGGCTCCGGCTCGTCCGGCCGCGCCTGCTCGGCCACCGGCGGTGGCGGCGGCAGGCGACGCATCTCGACCAGCCGCGCCAGTCGTTCCGGCACCTCGATCGGCTCGCCGAGCTCCGGCAGGGGCAGGTCGACGAACGGCAGCAGCAGGCCGATCAGCAAGCTCAGCAGCAGCGACGCGGCGAGCGACTTGCGGAAACGCCTGTCGTCTTCACCGCCGCGCGACCACGGCATGACGGCCTGGCGCGCCGGCAAGGCGCCGATGTCCCGCTCAACGATCCATTCCAGCTTGCGCCGCTCTTCCTGCTGTTGTGCCTGGAAGAGCTCCTCTTCGACGAGCTCGATGCCCTCCTCGACACGCCGGATCTCTTCGACCACGGTCGCGCGGCGGGCATCCACCTCGCCCACGCTCTGCTGGAAGACGGCCAGCCGCGTGCGCACCTGGCGCATGTGCTCGTCGATCCTGTCACTGCCGGATCGCTCGCCCCAGAAGAGCGCCGCCGCGCCCAGCTCGTCCAGCCTGGCGAGCGACTCGCAGGCGTCCTGCACGAGCTGGTAGCGGGCGCGCTCGGCGGCCAGCCCCGCGAGTTCGGCATCCACGGCACGCAGGTCCCGGTCGAGGGCAGCGAGCCGCTCGCGAGCCTGCCCGAGTTGCGCGTGCAGCGCGTCCTGGTCGATGGCAACTTCGGTATTCACAACAATCGCCTAGATTTGTGCGGCCTGGTGGCCTTTCTGCGTGACCGCCAGGGAGATGCGGCCGTACCCTTGGCCGGTACAGGTCGACATCACTTTCTTGATGACGCTGAACGGCACTTCCTTGTCCGCCAGGATCGTAATTTCCTGGCTCTCCGCGACGATGTAAGTCTTCAGGCCGATGACCGACTCGCCGAGCAGCGCGAGGCGGGCGGCGATCGGCTCGATGTCCTGTCCCTCCATCTCGAGGATGTCCGCGACCCGGACCACGGGCTGGCCCTGCACCATCACTTCCTCGGTGCTGACGAAGATCACCACGGTTTCACGCGGCTTCGACTCGACGACGGACTCGGGCAGCGTGATCTGCTTCGGTGAGTCCAGCACCTCACTGGAAGCGGAGTTCACGAGCAGGAAAAACACCAGAATGGTGAACACGTCCATCAGGGACGTGAGGTTCATCTTCGTGATCCTCGTCCTGTTACGCGACATGCGCTTGATGCGACGGGAGTTCTTCATGGCGCGTCTCCAATGGCTATGTCGGGGAACAATGCCACCCGTAGCGGTTCCGTCTCATCGCCTTGGGGTGGGACTTCCATGCTGCGCACGACATCCATCACCTGGATGAGATGGTCATACTCGATGTGGGACTCCAGCAGCACGGACGCGTCTTCCTTGTCCGGATGCTCGCGCTTCAACGCCACGAGGTACTCGGCCAGCTGGGGCAGGTCGTAGTCCTCGTCTTCGGCCTTCGGCATCGCCGCGATCACGGCGTGCCCGTTGGTGATTTCGAGGCCCGTGTCCCGCACGATCACCTCGACCCGGAAAATCGCCTCCGCCGGAGTGGGCGTGCCCGAGGAACTGGGCAGGCTCAACTCGACGATGGTGATTCGCGAGAAGACGGCCGTGATCAACAGAAACGGCACCAACACCACCATCAGGTTGAGGAAGGTGGTCATGTCCAACTCGGCCGCTTCTTTGCTGCGCCGCCTGTAGTGGTGTCTCCTGGCCATTTCTTCAGCCCTCGACGACGCGCTTCGCGTTCGCCGAGATCACGTTGAGGGCCTTCACCGACGCCATTTCCAGGCTGTCGACGATCGAGCCCGTCTTGGCGGTCAGGACCGCGTGCGTGATCAAGAGCGGAATGGCGACCATCAGGCCGAAGGCCGTGGTGTTCATCGCCACCGAGATACTGGCCGACAACATGTCCGCCTTCTCGGCCGGATTGGCGTTGGCCACAGCGGTGAACGCCTGGATCAGGCCCATGATGGTACCGAGCAGGCCGAGCAGGGTGGCGATGCTGGAAGCCAGCGCCACGTAGGCCGTGCGCTTTTCGAGCTGTGGAATGATTTCCATCATGCTCTCCTCCATCGCGATCTCGATGTCCTCGCGACGGCGCACGGCGCCCTGCCTGGCAAGCCCCATGCCCAGAAGCCGGGCGACGGTGGAGTCGTCCTTGCTGGTCAGGTCCCGCGCCTTGTCGAAATCACCCTTGTTCAGCACGGGCTGCAGCTTGCCCCAGGTACTCTGGTTGCGCAGCGTCACCTTGCTGAGCGTGATGTACCGCTCGATGGCGATTGCCGCCCCGACCGCGAATACGATCAGGATCGGATACATGAACGGGCCACCCGTTACAAAAAATCCGACGAATGTATAGAACGTTTCCATGACCACACCCTCTTTTTCAAAAGCTCCGAAATTTCTGACTCAATCAATGCGGCTGCGGGCCGCGCCTCACTCCGACCTGATGCGGTAATACTCCAGTTCCCGCTTGAAAACGTCCTTGTCCACCGGCCGGGCCATGTCATCCAGTACGCCGGAAAGCCCCGGCCTCATCCCGAGTTCCGCACTCTTCCACGGCACGATCACGAGCGACTTGGGCGCCTCGTGGTTGCCCACGATCGACATGCCAATGTCACGATCCTCCGCCTCTTCGGCCGCGGGCTCCGCCGCGCCGGCGACTGGCGCCGCGATCAGCAGCGCGCAACAGCAGATGTACTTGCGCAACATGGCTCCTCCTTTCACCGCGCGACCCGGTTGCGCAGGTCCGCGACCCACATCGCGGCCTCGTCGTCGCCGGGTACGGCCTCCGTGTACAGCTCGTAGTTCCGCAGCGCACACTGCAGGTCGGCCAGGTAGATATCGCACAGCACTGCCAGATTCCGGCGCGCGTAATGGAATGCCGGGTAAATCGCCAGCGCCTGTTCGTAGTGCATGCGGGCATCCTCGAAGCGGCCGGTCCTGCGGCACAGCAGCCCCATTTCGTTGTGCGCGACGGGGTGACGGGGATTGAGGTCGAGCGCCCGCGCCAGGGCGACCTCGGCCTTCTCCAGGTCGCCCGCCTCGCGATAGGCGATTCCCAGGTCGATATACGCGGCCGTGGCCTCCGGCGCGCGTTCCGTGACCCGGACCAGCAGCGCGATGCCCCGGTCGTATTGTTCCTGCTCCAGCAAACCGATTGCCTGCTGGTAATCCGCACGCACGTCCGTGGCGACACTGATGTCTTCCGTGATGACGAAACTGTCTTCGTCCTGCTGTTCGACGACTGCGGGCCGCTGCGCGACCGGGGCGGCACAGCCGCAGATGGCGAGCGCGGCCGCCAGTACTGCGGCGCGGCACAGGCAACTCGACGACGGCTTGGGGCTGGTTATATCCATGATTCACAGGGCCACTACGGCCTCTCCCACGGCTTCGTCCTGTTCCGTCTCGGCCTCCGGCACCTCGAGCAGCGGCGCCTCGTCGGGCTGAGCCTCATGAGCCTCATCGGGCTCGGCCTGCTCGCCCGCCTCCTCGACCGCGACAGGCTCCGGCGCACCCGGCGAGCGATACGCGTAGCCGTCGAGGGAGGCGAGGAAGCCGCTGCTGAGCTCGAGCTTGGCGTACCGTCCCGGCATCAGCTCGGCGAGCTTGTCGAGGCTGCGCTCCACCCATTCGTTGAACACGCCCGCGGTCAGCAGCTCGAGGTTCTTCTCGTGTACCTCGATGGCACGTTCTTCGAAGGGGAAGGCTTCTTCCTCGATGACCATCTCGTAATCCATCAGCTCGTCGGCACCGAGATCGGCCGGCCGCTCCGAGTCGAGCAGCGCCTGGCTGAAGCCGTAATAGACTTCGGCCATGAAGTAGGTCGAGGCGGCCGTCACTTCGCCGACCTCGTAGCCCACCAGCCCGTCAAACGCCGCGAGCACCGCGTCCATGCGACGCTGCTTTTCCTGCAGGCTGCGCTCGAAGGGCTGCACCAGCTGCACCTCCGCAAAGCGCGCGTAGAGTTCCTCCGCCAGCACCAGCCCGGACTGGGCCGCCAGGAAGCGCGTGCGGTCGGTGCGGGCGTCTCCCGCGGCGGCGTCGATCTCGACGATCGCCCGCAGCTGCTCGTGGTACAGCGGCTGTGCGCCGTCCTGCTGGTAGCGCGACGCGATCTTGAAGCGCGTTTCCACAGCGACCTCGAGCGGGCGGGGGAACAACTCGACATAGCGCAGGTAGACATCGAGCGCGCGGTCGGCTGCCGCGGCTTCCTCGTACAGTTCGCCGGCCAGCAGCAGCGCCTCGCGCGCCAGCTCGGGCTCCTCCGCCTCGGCCGAGATGCGTTCGTATTCCGCAGCGGCGCGCGTCACCTGCCCGTCTTCACGGTACACGTGGGCGATCTGCCTGGTGGCTTCGCGGTTCAGGTCGTGGTCGGGATACGCCTCGCGAAAGTCGTCCAGCACGGCCGCCGCCATCTGCCAGTCCTCGAGGCGCATCAGGGCCGCGCCGGCGTCATACTCGGCGGCCGCACGGATCCCGGAAGTCGGCGCGGCGTCGCGGATCCGCAGGAAGTGGTTCGCCGCCGCACGGTAGTCTTCCGCTTCGTTGGCCGCCTCGCCCTGCTTGTAGATCGATGCGGCGAGGTTGTCGACAAAGTCCTGCCGGGTCTCGGCCTCCGCCGCAGTCAAGCCCAGCACACTGGTGTAAGCCAGCTCGGCCGCCGAGTAATCCTCGAGGTCGAAGGACGCGTGGGCGACGACGACCCACGCGGAATGCAGCAAGGCCTGCGGGGCTTCCGGGTAACGCTCCAGCAGCGTGTGCCCGGCCGCGAGCGCGCGCTCGAATTGCTGCAGGTCGTACAGGTCGTCGGCCGCGGCACCCAGTACCACGGTGGCGTGCTCGTGGCCGGGGAACGCGTCGGCGAACCTGAGCGAGCTCTCGACCGCCACTCGCCGGACGTCTTCCTGCTGCTCACCGGCCACCTTCTGGTGCTCGCGATGGGCGAACACGGCAGCGTAGCCGGCGCCAGCGGATTGCGCGTGCGACGGGTAATCGTAGGCGATGCGCTCGTACTCCAGCGCCGCCGGGCCCAGGTCGCGTGCCTCGAACAGCAGGTCGGCAAGCCGGTAGTGGACCGTGGGCGTCGCCTCGTCGTCGGGGAACGATGCCAGGTACGAGCGATACCAGTGCTGCGCCTGCTGGTAGTTCTCTTCCTGCTCGTCCGCGAGCAGCTCGTCCTGGTACATCGCGTGGAAATGGGTCGCCAGGTCATCCAGGTTGCTCTTCAGGAAGCTCAGGACCTCCGGCCGCTCGCCGATATCGAAGTGGCGCCAGTACTCGGCCTGCAGCCCGTAGCTGTTGGCAAAGTCCTTCTTGGCTTCGACGACCAGCATGGGGAAGCCGCCCGCCCCGTAGATCTCGACCACCCGCATGCTGAAGTGCGGCGCGGAACGGTGCAGCGGATTGAGCCCGACGAAAGCCCGGTAGACCTTGGCGGCATCGTTGTAGCGCAGCTTATCGAAGTAGTACTCGCCGAGGTTGCTGTAGATGCGATCCTCGTAGCTCCGATTGCCATATTCGGCAAAGTACTCCTGCACGACTTCGGGGGGTCCGAGGCTGGAAAAGCCGAGGCTGACGACCCGGAAGGTGTCGGCGACCCGGCGCTCGTCGGCCTCTTCCTGGCGCTGGTCGAAGTCGTAGCCGATCGACACCTTGTAGTCGAGCAGTGCGACGAACTCGTGCAGAGCTTCCTCGTACAGGTCCTGCTTGTAGAACGTCCAGCCGAGCTTGTAGAGCGCGAGCTCGTAGAAGGTCGAACCCACGCCCATCGCGGTGACCGCGGCGAAGGCGGCCTCGGCTTCGCGGAACTGTCGCCGGGTAAAGAAGTACTCGCCGCGGCGGAACTGCACCTCGTCGATGTAGCGCGAGTTCGGGTATTCACCGATGAGGCGTTCCATCACCCGCATGGCATCTTCGGTCATGCCGATCTCGTCGTAGGCGCGCGATTTCTGGTACAGGACCTGGTCGTTGTGCGGGTAGGACGGATAGGTGGCGAGGATGCGCTTGTAAAGCTCGATCGCCTCGCGCGGGCCGTCCGGGACCGGTGCGCCCTCGGCCGGCGGGAGTGTGGCATCCAGCGGCGTGTGCGCCGCCGTGCCAACCTGTTCGCCCGCCGCACGGCGCTCGAATTCGTCCACGGGCTCCGAGTGATCGGCAATCCCGTCCCCGGCGCGGGCGGGCTCGCGCGGGCCCTCCGTTCGCGGGTCGATGCCCTGTTCCGGCGCCGGCAGTTCCACGATCGCGCCGTCGCCCAGGATGCCGAATTCCTTCTCGACCTGCAGGTCCGCAAGCCGGCGCATGGCCTCCGGCGTGAGCTCGGACTCCGGCGTTTCCTCGAGGAAGCGCCGGTAGCCGAACATGGCCCGGTCCAGGCCGTCGGTCACGCGCACCTCCTGCACCTCCACGCGGACAGAGCGCAGCTCGGCAAGCGTGCGCCGGTCGGGATCACTCGCGCATGACGCGAGCGCGACCGGTGCGAGTATCGCGAAGAGGTGGATGCGGCGCATCAGCCCTGGTCCGCCGCGGCTTGCGCCTTGGCCGCACGGTCGAAGCTGTCTGCGAAGGCATAGCGCGCCTGGCTCTGGTACGCCTCCAGTCGCTGCCGGCGCAGGTCCAGCGCGTTCACGGCCACGACCTCCAGCAGGTAGCCCTGGCGCGCCATCAACACCTGTAACTCACGACGCGCCTCGGTCACGCGCCGCCGCAGGCCGGTGATGTGCTCGTCGTAACCGACGAAGCTGTGCATCGCCGCCTGGCGCGCGCGCACGAACGCCTCGTACCGTGCCTGCATCGCGTCGACGACCTCGTTCAGTTCGACCAGGTGCGCATGGGCCACGGTGAAGCGTGCGTCGTACTCGGTCTGCAGGTGCCAGTTCAGCAAGCCCTTGAGCCGCCGGATGCGCATGCCCAGGTCCGCCTCGTCTGTGGGGCCCGGGTCGCCGAGGCGCGACTCGAGCTGCGCGATGCTCTCGAAGGTCACACGCTCGTCCGCGGTGGCGAGGAAGTCGGGCCGCGGCGCCGTGAGCATGCCGTGCAGTCGCTGGTCGATGCGCTTGCGCTGCTCGAGCCGCAGGCGAATCTGGGAGTCCAGCTCGCGGAAGTGACTATCCAGGTCGGGCAGCAGCGGCTCATAGTAGGCGCGCCGGTGCCGGATGATGTCCTCGAAGGCATCGAAGCTCGACTCCCAGGAGGCGAGGCGCTTGCGCAGATCCTCGAGGTCCAGGTAGTTCTGCAGCGCCGTCTGGAAATCGTGCGAGGCCATCAGCGTCATCAGGTAATAGGTCTCCGGCGTCTCCGGCAGCTGGCGGAGGCGAATCACCCAGTCCTTGTTCTGGCGGATCTCTTCGCGCACCAGGGCCTTGAGGAATCGGCCCTCGCGGATGCTGCGGATCGATGCGTCTACTTTCTGCAGCTCCGCGCCGAAGATGTCGACGGCCTCGCCATACAGCATCGCGGCCCGCCCGTGGACGTCGAGGCGGCTATAGGCATAGGGCAACGCCAGGATCGCCTCCTGGACGGCGGCGTCCGTGACTTCGCGTTCGGCGAGGATGCTCCACGGCACCAGCGCGCGGGTGTAGTCGTCGGCTGACGCATGCGCCCAGCCGGCGCCGAGCAGTGCCTGGTTGGAGAACGGGCCTTCGAGTCGCACGCGCTCCAGCGACAGCTGCGCCGGGGCGAAATTCTCGGATTCCATCAGCAGGGCGCCGCGAATCAGGTTGGACTTGTCGCGAATCGCGAGGCCGCTGTCGTCGAGGCCCTTCAATCGGCCGGCACGATCCAGTTGCGTGAGGGCGTCGGACGGCCTCTCCGCCTGCAGCAGGGCGATGCCGAGATTGTAGGCCGTGAAGCCTTCCAGCCCGTCCGCGTCCTGCAGGCCGTGCAGCACATCGACCGCATCGGCAGGACGGCCGAGTGCCATGTAAATGTTGGCCCGCAGGAAGCCGACCTCGTCACGAATCGCCTCGGGAACGCGGCCGCTGATGCGTTCCAGGGCGTACAAGGCGTCCTCCGGCTGGTCCTTCTGGAAGTGAATGCGCGCGAGGCGGAAGGCCGCCTCGTTGCGGACGGCCTCGTCCACATTGCCTTCGAGTACTGCCCGGATCGCGCGCCCGGCGCGGTGGTGCATGCGGTAATGCAACTCGAAGTCCCCGACGGAGAACTCCGCATGCCCGGCATGGTGATGCAGCGTGTCGAGTTGGGGTTCGTCGAGCCGGTAGTGCTGCGCGAGCTCCGTGTCAAGGCGCTCCAGGGCATCGAGGTAGTGTTCCTGGTAGGCATGGAACAGCGCCTCGCCGAAATACAGGTCGCGCAGCTCCCGCCGCGCGTCCGCGCCGACGGCCGGCGAGGCCGCGACGCAGAACAACAGTAACCAGGTGGCCGGCCGGATCATTGCTTACCAGTCTCCGAGCCGGACGTCGATGCCGTCGGCGTCCGCGCCGCCGAGGGTGATGCCGACCAGCTTGGGCTCGACATCCTTGGTGATCCTGAAACTGTCGCTGCGGCTGAAGTCCCGGCCGTTCGGCAGCATGCCGCTGACTGAGACCTGCAGCTCGTGCTCGCCGGTGGCGACGTTGCCGGTATAGATGCGCTGCACACCGCCCTTCTGCAGCGCCTCCAGTTCCTTGAAGCTGTAGATGTGGTGCGCCACCGGCCGGCCGGCGATCTGCAGCTGCACCGCGTCGAGACGGTAGGACGCGCCTTGCTCCAGGGAGACGAACACCGCGACCTGGGTATTGGAGGGGAACAGCAGCCGTTCCTCGAGCTGACTCAGCTCGGCGGCGATGGCCAGCACGTCTGCCTTGATTTCCTGGACCTGTTCGTCCAGGCCTTTCATCTGCTCGCGCGAAGCCTCCTGCGCCAGAGCGGTGGAGATCGCGCCCCAGCACAGCAGGCCGGACACAAGGGCGCCCGCCAGGCGTCCCCCGAGCTTTACCGGGGAGCCGTTGTCAGCCAGCACAGGAAGTCCGAAGCGTCGCATCATGGCCACCCTCGCTCCACCAGCGGGAAGCTCGCGTCGCCACCGGAGACCGTGGAAGCCCAATGCTCGGACTGGAGTTCGGCGGTCCCGCTGTCATGGGGCTAATGCCCTTTAGACCGGTGACTTTGCGTCGCCACCTTTCGGTGGGTTTGCCTTTGTCTGAATCGCGAACGGACTATTGCGCAACAAGTCCCCGGTTAGTGTGATCAAAGTCTCAATTCTCCGGAGGAAACCGTATTTCACGTCCGCAAAAGGTGAACCACCCGAGGTTCGTCGGAGCGACTCTCGCAGCGCGCCTGGAAAGCAAACAGCCGCAAACCGTGAAGGCCGTCACGGATTCCACGCGGCGGCGCGGGTGACATTTGACACCCGCCCCGACGGCAGTTTTCCCCTGGTGATGAAACGATGCAGCCATTTCCCGCGCCCCTGGCCACCGACTTCGAACACGTTTGCCTCACCTCTGATGAGCCGGAAGAGGTCGTGCCGCCCATGCCGCGGGGCGCAACTGTCGCGAAGCTCGTGCAGGGCGGCGGACGCATCGAGCACAGCTTCGCGATCATCGAGCGGGGTTACCTGGGCGTCCGCTCGACGAGCGGCTCGTCGGGAGCGCGGGAATACTGGGTGAACCTCGCGTTCCTCGACCCGCGGCCCGTTCGTCCGGCCGGTTCCCTGCTGTGGAGCCTGGCCGCGCTTCTTGCTTTCGGCCGGCTGGTGTTCTGCACGCGCCACGGTCGCGTCCCCGTGCTGGAACTCATGCGAGGGGAACCGGATCGAGAGCAGGTGAAGGGCTTCGTCGCTGCGCTCGAAGAGGCGGTTCACCGGGCCGCCGCCGCACGCCCCGGGTCGAACGGCCGCCTGCTGCGCGACGAGATGAAGGAACATCGTCGCCTGCTCGGGGCAGGCGTGCTGCAGCCGCACGAATTCGAGGCGGCCAAGGCACGGATCCTGCGCGCACACGGCTGAGCCGGCCGGGCCTGCCTGCGTCCCAACGGAAAAACCCCCGGCCTCTCTCGAGACCGGGGGTTTGGTTTTAAATGCCTGGCAGTGACCTACTCTCACACAGGGAGAACCCTGCACTACCATCGGCGCTGAGCGTTTTCACTTCCGAGTTCGGAATGGGATCGGGTGGTTCCCGCTCGCTGTGGCCGCCAGGCAAACTGGTTCACGTATCGCGCCCCGCCCAAAAAGCGGAGCGCCGCGAAATCGAAAAGTTTTGACGTCGTAGCGTCACCCAAGGTGACGCACTCAAAAAAGAGACCAGCACACCCTGAATGCTTGGGTGTTATATGGTCAAGCCTCACGGGCAATTAGTATCGGTTAGCTCAACGCATTGCTGCGCTTACACACCCGACCTATCAACCTCGTAGTCTACGAGGGCCCTTCAGGGGGATCGAGTCCCCAGGGAAAACTTATCTTAGGGTGGGCTTCCCGCTTAGATGCCTTCAGCGGTTATCCCTTCCGTACATAGCTACCGGGCAATGCCACTGGCGTGACAACCCGAACACCAGAGGTACGTCCACTCCGGTCCTCTCGTACTAGGAGCAGCTCCCTGCAATTTTCCAACGCCCACGGCAGATAGGGACCGAACTGTCTCACGACGTTCTGAACCCAGCTCGCGTACCACTTTAAATGGCGAACAGCCATACCCTTGGGACCTGCTACAGCCCCAGGATGTGATGAGCCGACATCGAGGTGCCAAACTCCCCCGTCGATGTGGACTCTTGGGAGGAATCAGCCTGTTATCCCCGGAGTACCTTTTATTCGTTGAGCGATGGCCCTTCCATACAGAACCACCGGATCACTAGGACCTGCTTTCGCACCTGCTCGACGTGTCTGTCTCGCAGTCAAGCACCCTTATGCCCTTGCACGCAATGCGCGATGTCCGACCGCGCTGAGGGTACCTTTGTGCTCCTCCGTTACTCTTTAGGAGGAGACCGCCCCAGTCAAACTACCCACCATACACTGTCCCCGATCCGGATAACGGACCTAGGTTAGAACTCCGAGCAGGCCAGGCTGGTATTTCAAGGTTGGCTCCACCAGGACTGGCGTCCCAGCTTCAAAGCCTCCCAGCTATCCTACACAAGCATGCTCAAAATTCAGTGCAAAGCTGTAGTAAAGGTTCACGGGGTCTTTCCGTCTAGCCGCGGGAACGCTGCATCTTCACAGCGAATTCAATTTCACTGAGTCTCGGGTGGAGACAGTGTGGCCATCGTTACGCCATTCGTGCAGGTCGGAACTTACCCGACAAGGAATTTCGCTACCTTAGGACCGTTATAGTTACGGCCGCCGTTTACCGGGGCTTCGATCAAGAGCTTCTCCGAAGATAACCCCATCAATTAACCTTCCGGCACCGGGCAGGCGTCACACCCTATACGTCATCTTTCGATTTTGCAGAGTGCTGTGTTTTTAATAAACAGTCGCAGCCACCAGTTCACTGCAACCCCCTTCAGCTCCACGAGCAAGTCGCTTCACCTAACGGGGGCACACCTTCTCCCGAAGTTACGGTGCTATTTTGCCTAGTTCCTTCACCCGAGTTCTCTCAAGCGCCTTAGAATTCTCATCCCATCCACCTGTGTCGGTTTGGGGTACGGTCAGTTGTTACCTGAAGCTTAGAGACTTTTCCTGGAAGCCTGGTATCAGTTACTTCGTCTCAGTTGAGACTCGTCATCATGCCTCAGCTAAGCTCTACGGATTTTCCTGTAAAGCACGCCTACACACTTAAACCAACATATCCAACAGTTGGCCAACCTAACCTTCTCCGTCATCCCATCGCAGTAACAACCGGTACGGGAATATTAACCCGTTTTCCATCGACTACGCATTTCTGCCTCGCCTTAGGGACCGACTCACCCTGCTCCGATTAGCGTTGAGCAGGAAACCTTGGATTTTCGGCGAGGGGGCCTCTCACCCCCTTTATCGTTACTCATGTCAGCATTCGCACTTGTGATATCTCCAGCAAGCTTCTCAACTCACCTTCACAGACTTACACAACGCTCCTCTACCATGCCGTGCATCTTTAAATCGACTTCTCCCCCTTCAGCAGCCTCTCGACTGTGTTGGAGCGCTTGGCCCGCCTCCGGCGACAAGCGTAAATCAGTTTAAAGATGCACGGCATCCATAGCTTCGGTATATGGCTTAAGCCCCGGTACATCTTCCGCGCAGGCCGACTCGACTAGTGAGCTATTACGCTTTCTTTAAAGGGTGGCTGCTTCTAAGCCAACCTCCTAGCTGTCTGTGCCTTCCCACCTCGTTTTCCACTGAGCCATAATTTTGGGACCTTAGCTGATGGTCTGGGTTGTTTCCCTTTTCACGACGGACGTTATCACCCGCCGTGTGTCTCCCGTAATTGCACTTCTCGGTATTCGGAGTTTGCATGGGGTTGGTAAGTCGGGATGACCCCCTAGCCCAAACAGTGCTCTACCCCCAGTGGACACTCGCGAGGCGCTACCTAAATAGCTTTCGAGGAGAACCAGCTATCTCCAGCCTTGATTAGCCTTTCACTCCGATCCACAACTCATCCGAATCTTTTTCAACAGATCCCGGTTCGGTCCTCCAGTGCCTGTTACGGCACCTTCAACCTGGTCATGGATAGATCGACTGGTTTCGGGTCTATTGCTACCAACTATCGCCCTGTTAAGACTCGGTTTCCCTACGGCTCCCCTAAACGGTTAACCTTGCTGGCAACAATAACTCGCTGACCCATTATACAAAAGGTACGCAGTCACCCCCGAAGAGGCTCCTACTGCTTGTACGTACGCGGTTTCAGGTTCTATTTCACTCCCCTCACCGGGGTTCTTTTCGCCTTTCCCTCACGGTACTCGTTCACTATCGGTCAGCCAGGAGTATTTAGCCTTGGAGGATGGTCCCCCCGTCTTCAGTCAAGATACCACGTGTCCCGACCTACTTAATGTGTGACAACTGCTGTTTCGTGTACGGGGCTATCACCCTCTCTCGCCAGGCTTTCCAACCTGTTCCACTACAACAATCGTCATCGGCTCTTCCCCTTTCGCTCGCCGCTACTGAGGGAATCTCATTTGATTTCTTTTCCTGCAGGTACTTAGATGTTTCAGTTCCCTGCGTTTGCCTCAACACCCTATGAATTCAGATGTTGATACCTGATAAATCAGGTGGGTTTCCCCATTCGGATACCCCCGGATCAAAGCCTGTTTGACGGCTCCCCGAGGAATTTCGCTGTCTACAGCGTCCTTCTTCGCCTCTGGCTGCCAAGGCATCCACCGCGTACGCTTATTCACTTGACCATATAACCTCAGACTCTTTGGCATCACCCCTGGACGTGCATCCCCGGACAACACCCTCGACCCTCGGCCATATCGCACAATAGGTTCACCCCTCGCCTTCAC
>DATKAZ010000022.1:0-2175 GCA_035514535.1 Gammaproteobacteria bacterium | reverse complement strand
ATGCCACCCAGGAAGAACGTCTCGTCCATGCGAACGCCCCAGGCACGCAGCGTGTTCACCACGCGGGTATGGGTCGGCGCGCCGCGGGCGGTCACGAGCGCCGTCCTGATCGGCGACTGGCCCTCGGGGAAGCGGTCCTGGATGCGCTTTAGCGCAAGCAGGAAGGGCGCGAAGGGGCCGGGGCTGAGCGGCTCGGTGGCACGCGACAGCTCGTGGTCCTGGAAGGCTTCGAGGCCCTCGCGCTGGAACCTCAACTCCGACGATTCGTCGAACAGAACCGCGTCGCCGTCGAAGGCGATGCGCACCTCACCCGGCTCCTCCTCGGGTGCCTCCCCCGGGCGCGAAAGCACCAGCGCGGCCGGAAACCCCTGCGCGCGGGCGTTGAAGACGTCCTCCGGCGATGCCGACAGGAACAGCGAGCACTGCAACGGCCGAAGATACGGCCACGGGTCACGACCCGACGTCATCGCGCCACGGGCGATGCGCAGGCCGTGTGCCTCGATCGAGTTGAACAGCCGCATCGCGGAGTCGGCATCATTGCGCGAGAGCAGGATGACCTCGACCAGCCGGTCCGCCTCCGGTGTCTCTGGGTCGTCGATGGCCAGCAGGCCGCGGATGAGCGGCATGGCCGTGCCCGGTTCGAGGATGTCGTTCTCGTGCTCGCGCTGGAAACGCCGGTACGCAGCGAGGCCCTCGCGCCGAAACACCTCGTCCGACTCGTCCAGGTCGAACAGCGCGCGACTCGAGATGCCCACCACGAGCTTGTCCGACAACTCATATGGCATGCACACAGCGTAGCGCCATCGAATCGGGGCCCACAACCGGCCGATTGACCTATTGAATGGACCGGCCGCGGGGTAATTTGCAGCCGATGGCGGGGCCGTGGCGCGGGCGCCGCTGGACGTGGCCAGGGCGATCGGCGGCCTCAAGCAGGCGCGCGAGGCGGCCGGCGTCGGGATCGGCGACGAGGTCGAGCTCGAGCTGACGCGCGATGCCATGACCTCCCTGGAGGCCGAGCCGGCTCTGCGACCATCTCGGCGAGGCGGTCCCCGTGCAGACAGAGAATGCGGTCAGCGCGGTTGCCGAGGCCAGCCCGGTTGCCGCCGGCGTCGCTGAAGGGCGCGGCCGGCGCCGATCAGCCGATCAGCGAAACGTGAACCGACGTCGATCGCGTTCGACGCGAGCTGGCGCCCGACACGCACGCCCGAACGCACAGCCCAGCCGGCGATAGCTCCCAGTGTATGAACATCGTCGTTGAGCTCGGACTCCGTCAACCCGGCCGCGGCAAGGCGCTCGGCGCGCACGTCGGGACGCAGCCCGTCGAGGGCCAGGCGGATCGCCGCCAGTGCGATCGCCAGGTCGTCGAGTTGGCCGGCAACGGGAATGATGCCCGGCACGAGATCGATCGGCGAGAAGACGTAGGCCGCCGCCGCCGCCAGCGCCACGCGGCGCACGCGTGACAGCCGCGGGTCGCGTGCCAGCGCCCACGCCAGGCGGCCGTACTTCGGTAATCGGCGCACCAGCGCCGCGAACTCCTCGCGTGGAAAGCCGGGCGGCGCGGGCTGCTCCTCGAGTGCCATCGCCCAAGATTCTGCCTCTCTCCGCCTCGCGCCGCCACGTGTCAGCCGGACTGGCGGCGTGACAATTCCGTCAGACGGCGGCCGGTGCCTCCAGCAGCCCGATCGCGGCACAATCGTCAATAAGTGCATCGAGCGCCGATGGATCTTTGACGCCCGGGAATCCCTGCACGATGGCCCGTGCGAGTCCTAGCTCAGCGTATTCGAGCAGCCGCTCCCGCCGGCCGCGTCCGGGTGGAACGTCACCTGCCTCGCCCCAGATGTGGACTGATACGCCGAGCGTGGCCGGGTCGCGGCCGATCTCATGGCAGCGTTCGGCGATGACCGGCAGGGCATCGCGTACGGCGGCCGGAGGTAGCGCGTCCAGGTTGAGCTCGTCGGCGAAGCGTGCTGCCAGCCGCCAGGTGACGTTGGGACCGTTGCCGCCGACAAGGATCGGTATGCGTGCCCGGAGGCCCTTGGGCTCGTGGATCGCGTCGATCACGCGGCGGTGGCGGCCGTCAAAGGTAGCGCGGCCGGGTGCCAGCATGCGGCTGATGATCTCGAGCGAGTCGGAGAGGATCTCCAGCCGCTGGCGGGCGGGCGGAAAGCCGTAACC
>DATKAZ010000021.1:0-5658 GCA_035514535.1 Gammaproteobacteria bacterium | reverse complement strand
TAGGCGGCTAGAGCGAAACGCTCGTCGTTGGCGTTTGTAGTGTTTCCAGATGGATTTACGAGGTCACTGGTCCTCGGCATGCCCTGCGCTGCTTCGCAACCCGCGTCGAAACCAGGTCGCCCCCGTTTCGTTGCGTGACGCATTGTCGCATATGGGGGCCTAGAGCAGCGCGATCAAGTCCCCGGGCCGTGCGATGACGGCGTCGGCGTTCCAGTCCCCGGGCCCGCCGCTCTCGGGGTGGTGGTAGCCCCATTCGACGGCCACCGTGCGCATCCCTGCAGCCCGCCCGGCCTGGATGTCGCGCAGATCGTCGCCCAGGTAGACGCATGCCGCCGCAGGAAGCGTGAGCGCGTCCGCGGGCAACCGCCGAGACGGCGGCGGTGCGCAACTCGGTGAGCCAGGTGGCGTCCATCACCGCGAGCGTCTGGCCCGTGTCCGGATCCATCAGCAGCAGCGTCGCGAGCATTGTCGGCAGGCCGCGCGCCGCGTTGCCCTGCTTGAGCGTGATGAGCTTGGTGACGAGCGCATCGCGCGTCTGCGCGGGCTTGAGCATCAGGAAGCCGTCCCCGGGGAGGTCGGTCACCATGCGCAGCAGCTGGAACACCCTGCCGGCGGAGAGATCGATCAGGGCCAGGCGCAGGGCCGGGAGCAGGTCCTCGAGCCGAAGCAGTTCTCTTATCTTGGTATCGTCGAGATGCAGGCGCATACGGGCCTTCCTAGCCAGTCCTCTCCTCGGGCGGCTTTACGCGCCGGAACATGGCAAGCAGCGCAACGTCGTAGGCGATCTTCAGCGTGCCGCAAAGAATGAGCGGCCAGATGTGCAAGCCGGCCGCGAAGAGCGCGCCCGCCAGCGCGGGGCTCGCCGCGGATGCAAGGCTCCGCGGAACGGCCGTGACGCTCGCTGCCGCCGGCCGCTCGGCCTCGGTGACGACCGCCATCACGTAGGATGACCGCGTCGGCACGTCCATCTGCGACAGCGCCGCCCGTACGAGCAGCAGCCCGAGCGCCAGCTCGAGCGTCGGCGCGAATGCGGCCCCGATGAGGCACAGGCTTGATGGAATGTGCGTGAAGACCATCGTGTTGACGAGGCCGATCCGCGCACCGATCCAGGCCGCCACAGGAAACGAGAACGCGGAGAGCACGCCGGTCCAAAAGAAGAACACACTCGCGGCGGCGAGCGACAGGTGAAAGCGCTCGAAGAGCCAGAGAGCGAGCAGCGACTGCACGACGAAGCCGCCGGCGAAGGCATCGACGCTGAACAGCGCCGCGAGGCGGTACACGATGCCGCGCGACGGGCCGAGGGGCGTGGCGGGTGGTGCGTCCAGGCGGCGCGGCGGGATGCGCGCATACACGATGCCGCCCAGCACGCCGACCAGGGCGTACGTCAGGAACATCACCTTCAGGGACGCAAGGCGATCCATGCCGGTCGCCTCCAACCACGTAGGCGCCGCCGCCATGAGAGCGCCGGCAGCACCCGCGAGCGCGCCGAAAAGACTGTAGCGTGCGAAGGCGTGCGTTCGCTGCGCCGCCGGAACGGCGCCCGACAGCACCGTGTGTTCCAGTGGCACGAAGACGCTCGTACTGCCGCCCGAGGGATTGATCGTGCCGACGAACGCGACGAGCAAGAGCACCGCGTATTCGCTTGTCGCCGCGTAAGCAACGCCGGTTCCGGTCATGAGTGCCGCAGCGGCGAGGAGCAGCCTGCGCACGTCGTGCCGCGCACCGAGCAGACCGACGGCGAGCGTAAGCAACGCCGACCCGCCCAGGGCCAGCGAAGCGATAACGCCGACGTCGAAGGCTGAGTGCCCGAGCGCAATCAGGTACACAGGCAGGACGATGGCGATGAAGCCATCGCCGAAGTCGCGCAAGCCGCGCGCGAGATAAATGCAAGCTGCCGGGGAAGGAATCCTGCTGCCCATCGCGCCCCCTATCCGTCTCGCGGGCCGGTCACGGCGGGGGCGGCCGGTCAATTCGGGAACCGGAATAGAGCAGATCGAAGGTCCGCGTCGCAGCGGCCAGCAGAGCGTCGTCACTGCGGGTCTGTTCGCGCGCCCCTTTGAGCATGGTCTCCAGCCCCTTGGCGTCGGGGACGGGGATGCCGCCCGCGTCGAGGAAGTGGACGGCGGCGCCAATGGCGGCAAGCGCCGGGTCCGACTCCAGCCCGAAGCTCGACAGCAGGACTTCGAAGGTGACCCGTTTTCCGACGTGCGTGAACTCCGCGCCGTCGAAATCGAATCCCACGGCATTCTTCGGCAGCTGACTCGGCCGGTCAATCCAGGCGAAGCGGGCGTCGCGATCGATAAAGCGCTTGATCAGCCAGGCGCTGGCGAGCCGGTCGACCCAGGGTGCCTTGCGCGTGGCCCATATCCGCTTCTGGTAGCGCGAGCGATCCACTTGCCGCGGCCTGCGGCGCGATGAGCGGGGCTCGCCTCCGGCGTATGCCTCCTGGTAGGCGGCTTTCAGATCCGCCACTGCGGCGCCTGCCTGCGACTTGGCTTCGCCCTGGTAGAAGTCGACAGCCGCGAGCCTCCCTAGTGCTTGCTCCAGCCGGCGGATTTCGGTCAGCGCGCGCCGGGATCCCCGTCGCGCAAGGGCAGCCTTTGCCAGCGCGATCCTGCGCACCAGCGCACCGTAATCGCGGCTGCGGTCGAAGCGCTGGCGCAGTTGAACGAACTGCTCCTCCGTCGTCGCCTTCAGTTCTAGTGTCATGGCGAACCCGCCATGGGAATGAATATCGGCCTCGAGCTTGGACAGTACGGCATGTCCCGAGGCGCTGGCCGGCAGCACGTAGACGCCGTCGCGCAGGACGCCGCATCCCGCCTGCTTGAGGGCTCGCCACAAGCGCATGCGCAGCGTGGAATTGCGCGTCGGCAGGCTCAGCACCAAGGCAGCAAAGTCATACATGAGTGATATGTATCACACATAAGTGATGAAAAATACAAGCCGTTATTGACGACGCTGGCGCAGCGCCCTAAGGTTGGGTCCCAGCGGGGTCCACCCCGGCCGGGTCCTACGCAGACACCCGGCAGTCAAGACGATCCGTCTCAAGGCTGCTCCAACCCCTTCGCGGGAGGAGTGCGCATATGAGCAACGGAACGCAAGACGGACTCCCGAGCATCGGCCGACGCCGGCTCGAAGTTCTCGGGATATTCCTCAAGATCGGCGCGCTGGGCTTCGGTGTCGCCGCGATCTGGGGCCTGATCCAGGCCGAGGTGCAGGAACGGCGCCAGTGGCTCTCCAAGGAACGCTTTCTCGAGGGCCTGGCCCTGGTGCAGGCGCTCCCCGGCGCCACGGCGCTGCAGATGTGCGTGTTCACCGGCTACCAACGTGCCGGAACGTGGGGCGGCGTGCTGGCGGGCGTGGGATTCGTGATGCCGGCCTTCGCGATCATGTTGGCGCTGACGGCCCTGCATTCGGCCTACGGCGCGCTGCCGTTCATGCGCGACGCGTTCTATGGCCTCGGGCCGGTGGTGCTGGGCATCTTCGCCGTCGCGGTCTGGCGGCTCGGCCGAAACGCCCTCAAGGACCGCTTTTCGATCCTCGTCGCCCTCGCGGCGATCGCGGCGCTGACGCTGACACCATTTGGGCCGGCCGGAATCTTCCTGCTGGCAGGGTGCATCGGCGTGGCAGCGCACCATTCGCTGCGCGCGGGGCTGATCTCCGGTGCGGCGGTGATTGCCTTGTTCGCCGCCGAGCACTACGTAGCTACCTGGCTCGGCGGGCAACCCTCTGGCCCTGGCGTGTCGTCCAACGGCCTGTGGGATATCGGGGTGTTCTTCTTCAAGGTCGGAGCGCTGACCTTCGGCGGCGGCCTCACCATCATCGCCTTCATCCAGGACCAGGTCGTCAACCAGCTGAACTGGATCTCTGCCGAGGAATTCCTCGAAGGGCTGGCGATCGGGCAGGTCACCCCGGGCCCGGTGATCATGCTCGCGGCGTTCGTGGGCTACAAGGTCGCCGGCGTTGCCGGTGCCGCAGTGGCCGCGGGCGCCATCTTTCTGCCGTCCTTCGTGCTGCTGATGTCAATCCTGCCTTGGCTTGAGCGTTTCCGCGCGCTCAAGTGGGTGCGTGCCGCGATGCGCGGTGTCAGCCCCGCGGTGGTCGGCGCAATCGCGCTGACTGTGGTGCATCTCGCGCCGACTGCCGCGCCGGACATGTTCACCAGCGCGCTGTTTGTCGCCACGATGGCGTGCCTGCTTCTGTGGCAGGTTCCGGCGGTCCCTGCCGCCGTCGGCGGCGGGGTCCTCGGCATCGTCGCGCGCTCCTCGCTGATGGTCCGGCTGCGCGAATTCACCTTCTAAGGAGATCCAGCATGCGCTACGCGTTGCAACCATTGCATTGCCGGCCCTGGCTGCTGCAGGGCCTGTCGGCGAGGCTGATCGAAAGCCACTACGAGAACAACTACGGCGGCGCCTTGCGCCGGCTCAACGCCATCACGGCGCAGCTCGAGGCGGCCGACTTTCCGAAAATGCCGGGCTTCGTCCTGAACGGGCTCAAGCGCGAGGAGCTGGTCGCCTTGAACTCCGTGACCTTGCACGAGCTCTACTTCGCCAGCCTCGGCGGCGACGGACGATCGCTGGGCGCCTTCGCGGAGATCCTGACGCGGGATTTCGGCTCGCAGGACCGCTGGCAGGCGGAGTTCGCGGCGATGGGAAGTGCGCTCGGCGGCGGCTCGGGCTGGGTGCTCCTCACCTACCTGCCGCGCGAGCAGCGCCTCGTCAACCAGTACGCCGTGGACCACAGCCAGAACGTCGCGGGCGGCGTGCCGATCCTCGCGCTCGACATGTACGAGCATGCCTACCACATGGATTTCGGCGCGAATGCCGGCGCCTACGTGGACACCTTTCTGCGCAACATCGACTGGAAGGGCGTCGCAGCGCGCTATGAGCGCGCGACGAAGGTGGAGCCGCTGCCGCCGCTCGAGCAGAAGGAGTTCGGCGATGTGCCAGGCGTCGCGCCGGAGGAAGTCAAGGCCATGCTGGACGCCGGCCGAAAACTGCAGTTCATCGATGCCCGGCCCAGGCACTACGTCTCCCGCACCCAGGACATCGTCGAGGGCGCGGTCTGGCGCGATCCGGAGCGCGTCAAGGAATGGGCCGGGGAGCTGTCGAAGAGCGAGCCGGTCGTCGTGTACTGCGTCTACGGGTTCCACATCGGCTGCCAGACAGCCGTCGCGCTCAGGGAGCAGGGCTTCGACGCGAAGTACATGAAAGGCGGTCACTTCGCGTGGCGCGCCATCGGCGGCCCCGTGAAGCTCAACACGTGACAGAAACTGGTGGAGGCGGCGGGAATCGAACCCGCGTCCGCAAGCCCTAGGCAGTCAGGACTACATGCTTAGCCTGGTTATTTGAGTTTCGCCTTGAGCCCGCCAACCGGCAGGCTGACTCGCGGCTAGCCGCTTCGACGGATCCCCCGGGCCAAGCGGCCAAGCCTGGAGGAGAGGCTGATGTGAATGACGCTGCACTCCTTTTAGGGAGCCTGGCCCATCAGCAGACCAGTGCAGCGTCTAGCCGGTATTAGGCGGCTAGAGCGAAACGCTCGTCGTTGGCGTTTGTAGTGTTTCCAGATGGATTTACGAGGTCACTGGTCCTCGGCATGCCCTGCGCTGCTTCGCAACCCGCGTCGAAACCAGGTCGCCCCCGTTTCGTTGCGTGACGC
>DATKAZ010000020.1:0-2145 GCA_035514535.1 Gammaproteobacteria bacterium | reverse complement strand
CACGAGAAAGCCAGCCGCCAAATACAAGAAGATGTCGACGTAGCTTGCGGAGGGGAATGCCCAGGATGCGCCGGCATACAGCACTGTGAACACGGCGAATGCCGCGAGTAATGTGAATATATTCGGGTGAGGCACGGCCGGCGCGCCGCAGGCGCAATAATCGTCCGCGCGCCTGCGGCGCGCTCGCTCGACGCTGTCACGCGCCTGTTCTCGGCGGCCTAACTACAATTGGGTGTGAAAAGTCATATCTGGTAATACGCCGAATCCCGTTAAATATCACATGGCGATGACATAAGCCCTTGGTTGCCCTGTCGGCCGCGACGACGAAATACCGTTTCACCGGCGCCCCCGGCTTAGCTGCTCAATTCTTCACCGGCACCAGCGTCAGCACATGCACTGCCGGTCCGGGCAGGAATGAGGCCGCCTCACCTTTGACCCACGCCTTGTGGCCCGCGCGATAGAAGGGCGACAGCGGATGGCCGCTCTGACCGCCCGGCATGTGCAGATAGCCCTCCGCTTCGCGGCCGGGCGACACGCCAAACCGCTCGGATGCACCGAACGTCGGCGACTGCACGCGCGGCGTCGACCAGTCGCCCGGCAGCTTGTCCGCCGGCATGTCGAGAAAGCGGGACAGGAACGGCACGGCCTCGCTGATCGGATGCCGGATCTCGGCCACGTTGACCCGGCCCCAGCTGCATGAAGCGATGTCGGTACAGCCGATCGGCAACGCCTGCACCGTCTCCACCGCGACGTCGGCGAGCCACGCATCCCAGTCCGTAAAGCGCGGATCGAGCAGATGCGCCGGCCGCTCCTGCACGAGCCGCCACGCGACTTCGGTGAAGCGCTGGGGTGTGCGCCAGCTGAATCCCGGCCAGCGCGCCTGCGCCTCGACCGTCAGCATCCGGAACGCACGATCGCCGACGCGGCGCTCGAATTCGCGGAGCAGGCGAAAACCCGCGTCGTCCACGGCTGCATGGCCTTGCCATCCACCGACGAGCCGTGCCGCTTCCGCTTCGTCAGCCCGTTGCAGGGCCGCGACGAGCAATGGCCGCCAGTTTGCAAGGTAATCCGCGCGATCGTCGAGCTGCATTGCCAGCAGGCCGTCGGCGCCGACACGTGGCCGTTCATTCAGACGGTCGCGGATCTGGCGCGCGCGCGCGGCCGGCGCGTAGTCACCGTCGCCGATGCGCGCGAATGCCTCGCCGCCGACCACGCGCGCATTCGCGCTCCAGGCATAGCCCTGCGGCGGATCGAGCAGCCGCGGCGTGTCGGCGGCCGCGACCCAGCCGTCCCAGCCGACCCCCGGTTCGTGCCAGGCCGCCGGCCGTGTCGGCTCGAATCCCTTCCTTGCCGGCAGCCGGCCCGACAGCACCCAGCCGATCCGGCCCGAGCGATCGGCCAGCAGGACGTTCTGTGCCGGCATGCCGGCGCCGCCGATGATCGCGGCTGCCTCGTCGATGTTGCGCGCGGTCTCGAGCGTCAACAGCCCCATGTCGATCGCGTCCACGTGATGGGCCGTCCAGGCGAGCGCCAATTGCCGACCCTCCCCGTCTTCGCCGATCACCGGGCCCCAGACGGTCCGCTTCACGACCAGTTCCTGCGTCTCACCGCCGGCGATCTCAATCCTTTCGAGCGCTTCGTCGAAATGACGCGGGCCTTCCGGAGTCATGTAGGTTGTCGCGATGCCGGCCCCGGGTTCGAGCCTGACGAGATCCTGGAAATCCCCGTAACTGTTGGTGAAGCCCCAGGCGACGTGGCCGTTGCTGCCGGCTGCGATCGCGGGTACGCCAGGCAGGCTGACGCCGCTGACGTCCAGCGCCTCCGGCTCAACGATGAAGCGCGCCCGATACCAGATATTCGGCACCCCTAGACCAAGATGCATGTCGTTTGCGAGCCAGGCCCTGCCGTCCGCGCCGCGCGCGCCGGAGACCGCCCAGTTGTTGCTGCCGACCATCGCGTCGCGCTCGCCGATTTCCACGTAGGCTGTACGCCGGCTCTCCACTCCGCGCTGCTCGAGCTTGTCGATGAGGCCGGGATCGACTTTCCGCAGATCGTACTGGCCCGGCGTCGGCATCGGCGCCTGCGGCAGACGGCTGCCGTCCAGCGGCGCTTCCCACGTCGGGTCGGGATCCATCACGAACCGGT
>DATKAZ010000019.1:0-2920 GCA_035514535.1 Gammaproteobacteria bacterium | reverse complement strand
GCTGCTGGTGCCGTCGCGGCCCGACGTGAGTACCTGGCTTGGCTGGCTGGCGCTGCTCGCCATGATGATTTTCCTCGCACCGAGCTTTGCATTCTTCGGTGAGCCGAACTACCAGCGCTGGCGCTGGCTGCATCGGCTTGCCGCGCTGGCGGTGATTGCGGCCCTTGCACACACTTTCCTGCTCGCGCGCACGTTACCGCCAGCCGCCAATGCAATCATCTGGCTGGTGCTGTCGGCGGGTGCGATCGCCTCGGTCGCTTACCGACTGGTGTTCGCACGGCGCGTCGGGCGATTGCCGTACGCCGTGGAAAGCATCGCGGCCCCGGCCGGCAATGTTGTCGAATTGACATTGCGCCCGATGGGCCGGCATCTGGGCTATGTGGCCGGCCAGTTTGTCTATCTGACTCCCTATGACGAGTCGCTGGCGGCCGGTTACCGTGAAGAGCATCCCTACACACTGACGTCCGCCCCGGGCGAGCCTGCGCTGCGCGTCGCCATCAAGGATCTGGGCGATGCAACGCATGCAATGCAGTCGATCACGCCTGCGAGTGAGGTGCGGATCGAGGGACCTTATGGCGCGTTCTTTCCCCGCAGTGAATCCGGCGAACCGGAATTGTGGATCGCCGGCGGCATCGGCCTTGCCCCGTTTCTCGGCCGTCTGCGCGACCTCGCGGCAAGAAATCGGCGTATTGATGCGCATCTGGTTTATTGCGTGCAGGACGAGACGCGCGCCCACTTCAGGTCAGAACTCGAACAGCTCGTGTCCCGCATCCCGGGGGCAGTGCTGACGATGCATTACTTCTACCGGCAGGGGCCGCTGGACGCCCGTTTCCTGCTGCAGCATTGTCGGGACTTCGTCCGGCGTCACGCCTATGTCTGCGGACCGGAGCCCCTGCTCGAACGCGCGCAGGCGATACTGGCCGGCGCCGGCGTCGCGCGTCGCAGGATTGTCACCGAGGAGCTCACGCTGTTATGAAACGCCTGATCTTTGCCGGATTCGTCGCGTTCTGGGCATTCGTCGCGACGCTGCTCGCCCTGGCCGCCCTCGAGCCCGACACGGCAAGCGCCGGCGATGAAAGCGGCGTCGTCGCGTACTCGCTTGCCGACATTGCGAAGCACAGCAACCCGGATTCTTGCTGGATGGCCATCGAAGGCAAGGTCTATGACCTCACGGGCTATCTGGATCGGCATCCGACGCCGGCATCCGTGCTGCTGACCTGGTGCGGCCGGGAAGCCACCGTCGGCATGCGCACGAAGGGCTACGGCCGTGACCACAGCCCGGCCGCCTGGGCGAGCCTGGATCAGTACGCGATCGGCGTGCTGGCGGAACCCTAGGGCTTTCCAAGCAGTTCAAGCGCGGCGATGGCCATCGCCTGGACACCCGCCTTGATCGAGGCTTCGGGCTCGATCTTGAACAGCGGCGAGTGGTGGCCGGCCCAGTTACCGGAGTCGAGATCCGCCTGCGGAGTGCCACCGACCACGAAATAGACGCTCGGGATCGGCGGCGAGACGTTGACCAGGTACGGGAAGTCTTCCGCGCCCATGTCGGTCTGCTTCCACGCGGTGAATGACGTCGCCGGCATTTTCGCTTCCATCGCCGCGCGCACCCTGCGCGACAGTGAGGGATCGTTAACGGTGACCGGCGAGCGGAACGGCGCAATCCTGACTTCAGGCAGCTTGTCTTCCGGCAATCCGGCAGCTCGCGCCGTGTTGATCGCGACCCGCTCGATGCCCTTCAGGAGCGGATCGCGGATGGCTTCGGAGTTGTAACGCACTGTGATCTCGAGCAATGCGTTGTCGGAGATGATGTTTGAAGCCGTACCGGAGTGAAATGAGCCGACCGTGATGATTGCCGGTTCCAATGGCGGAATATCGCGCGTCACGATCGTCTGCAGGGCGAGCACGATCTGGCTGGCGACGACGATAGGGTCCCGACCCAGGTGGGGCGCTGCCCCGTGGGTCGCGATGCCGTACACCTTGATGCTGACGGTGTCGGCGCCAGAAAACATGGTGCCTTCGGTGAAGGCGATCTTCCCGGCCGGATACTTGGAGATGACGTGGAGCGCCAGCGCAAAGTCGGGGCGTCCGACGCGGCCATACAGGTTGTCGGCCACCATCGAGTAAGCGCCGTCCAAATTCTCTTCCGCCGGCTGGGCCAGCAGCATCACCGTCCCGCGCCAGTCCGCCTTGCGCGCCTTGAGCTGCCGGGCGACGCCCAGCAAAGTTGTGATGTGCATGTCGTGGCGGCAGGCATGCATCACCGGCATGTCGACGCCGTCCAGATTCACCTGGCGGACACGGGACGCGTAGGGGAGGTCGGACTTCTCCTGCACCGGCAGGCCATCCATGTCCGCGCGCACTATGACCACCGGTCCGTCGCCATTGCGCAGAGTGCCGACCAGGCCGGTATTGGCGATGCCGCGCGTGACTTCGTAGCCCTCTGCCGCCAATTCAGCGGCGATCCGGTCGGACGTCTTGAACTCTTGCATCGAGAGTTCAGGGTTAGCATGGAAGTGATGGAAGAGCGCTTCGAGGCGTGGGTAGTCGGCCACGATGTCGTCGGCGAGGTCCCCGGCCTGCGCGACGGGCAGCCCTGCGGTGCACAGCAAGCCGCACAACCATGGCAGGCGACGCGCGAGACGGCGATCGAATGTTATGGCTGTTGCTCCCGGTTCGTTGCAGGGCCCTGCGGCCTGCCACGGGGCAGTATGCGGCAAATCCCGCGGCCTCGTCCTGTGGACCCAAGCCCCGCGATCCATTACCATTTCGCGCCTTTCACGGGGCGCGTAGCTCAGCGGTAGAGCACTACCTTGACATGGTAGGGGTCACAGGTTCGATCCCTGTCGCGCCCACCACAAACAATAACTTATGGCACACCATAATTTCCTGTACGGCAAAAATACGGCACAAAAGTAAAGGC
>DATKAZ010000018.1:0-2353 GCA_035514535.1 Gammaproteobacteria bacterium | reverse complement strand
CGCCCAGGCCTGGGGCCAGATGGGCGCCGCCTGGGGCGTCGCACCGTCTACGGCGGCCGTCCAGGGATACATGCTGGCACACGGCGGTCCGGTGACCGATGCCGAGCTGCAGCAGGCCCTTGGCCTGTCCCATCGCGCGATTCGCCTGGCGCTGGCGAGTTGCGAGGAGTGGGGCATCGTGCGTCGGGCGGACCAGCCGCGGCGAAGCGGCCGGCGCGGCCCGGCCGGGCGGGCCTGGATGGCACTCGACGATCACTGGGAGTGGTTTCGCCGAGTGATCGAGGCGCGCAAGGAGCGCGAGGGTGACCCGGTCATCGCCATCCTCGAGCGATGCCTGGTTGAGGCAAACGAGGCCGGCGATTCGGACGAGACGCGGCAGCTGCAGGCGCGGATCGATTCCCTGCTTGGCTTCGTTCGCCAGTTCGATCACGCCCTCTCGGCCGTCGTCCGCGCCGACACGGACGCGTTGCGCAAGCTGTTCGCCGTCCTCGAGCATCAGGAGGAAGAAATGCTCGATCAGCTGCTGAAGACGCTCGCCGACATGCCCGAAGACGAACTCGCTGAGGTTGTCCGCACGCTCGCACGCCTTCCACCGGGCAACGTCCGACGAATGCTCGGACTGGCACGCAGGCCCGCCATCGCCCGCCTGATCGGCGCGCGCTGAATGTCCGGGCCGGCGCCTACAGCATGCCCACGTCGGGGCGGAGTACGGAAAGCTCTCCACCTGCCCCCGGGCTATCCGTTTCCTCGATCTGCGCCCATCCGCGACCTGGGCACGGCAGCGATCGACGAAATCGGCTTCCTTATCGTGCAGAACCCGACCACGAACGACGTGGATTAATGGCTTGCCTGGGCTCATGGGGCGCTTGGCGCACCTTAGGTCCGGCGGTGCCGTGCTGTTCTAAAAGAGACGTTTAAGGTTCGTTTCAGTGAGCTGCGGCAGGATATGGGTGCGAGTAGTCAACGCATTGCGGGCTCCGAGCCTCGCAGGGCGTGGTCCGCAGCGAAAAGCGTTATAGGCTGCCCTTTCGACCAGGACTTTTGGCTGATTGTTTCGTGGTACTTCAGGATCAGGGGGCATATGAGCACCGAGCCAGAGGTAAAGGTGGGCCAGGAACCGATCGTCCGGCACTACCGAGGCGCCGATCGTGTCGGCGTCGAGCGCGAATACGCCCGCGACGCGACGGTGGCAGCGCGAGCGGGTTACATGCCATCTGCGCGGCAGTGGGCTCGCAACGGCAACGGATACCTGCTGGCGGTGACCTATAGACAAGGCGGGATCAGCGTGTCGCCCGGGCCCCGCCCGTTCGCCGCGTTCGAACGACGGGCGCAGACCGAGGTGTTCGCCCCGGCCCGGGATCAGCCAACCGATCGATTACCCGAGCCGGCACAAGAGACCCCGCAGACACGCCCACAGGCATCCGATGCCCAGCTATCGCGAGGCGGACAGCGGCCGCCGGATGAGCCGCTCCCGCCGGCTTCACAGCCGGCCCCAGTGCACATGGCGCACGGGCTGGCGGAGCCGACATACTTGGCAGAGGCACCCCACATAGCCGAGGCGACTGCGTCAGCCCCGGCCCGCCGTGGCGTCCCTGGCGAGCAGGAGGGACGCGACGTGCGGTTGACCATCCAGGCGATGGACCTGCACTGCGCCGGCCAGCCGCTGCGCATGATCCGCAGCGGCTTCCCCGACGTGCCCAGCCTGCCCGTGCTCGAGCGGCGAAGGTGGCTGTTGGACAATGCCGACCACGTCCGCCGCACGCTGATCCACGAGCCACGCGGCCATCGCGACATGTACGCGGCGGTTCTCCTGCCGCCGCACAGCGACTATGCCGACATGTGCGTGCTGTTCATGCACAACGAGGGCTACAGCACGATGTGCGGCCACGGGATCATCGCCATCACCACCGGACTTATCGAAGAAGGCCTTTACCCGGCTTCCGAGCCGATCACCACGATCCGCTACGAGGTGCCGGCCGGTATCGTCGCCGCCAACGCCGCCACCGTTCGGCTCCCATCCGGCGGCTGGGCCGTCCGCGGCGTGCGTTTCACCAACGTGCCGTCGTATCTCGCCGCCCAGTCGCTGCCGCTGCGGCCCGACGGCGTGGATCTCCACGGCCAGGCCGCCCAGTACGGCACATTGAGTGTCGACCTTGCGTTCGGCGGCGCCTATTACGGGATCGTCAACGCCGGCGAGCTCGGCCTGCGCGTTGTGCCCGACCAGGCGGACGCCCTGCGCCGCGCCGGCGCAGCCATCACCGATGTCCTGCGCCGCGATCACGCGCCGGCTCACCCAACCGACTCGGCGCTGAGCTTCGTCTACGGCACGATCATCGTCGACACCGACCCGCGC
>DATKAZ010000017.1:0-82167 GCA_035514535.1 Gammaproteobacteria bacterium | reverse complement strand
ATTTTCAGCCAGGTCGATGTCATGGGATGTTAGTGCGAGTGAGTTGCCATTGACGGACAAAGTGAAACCCAGTGCATCCAGAAGGTCGGTTAGGTTCCTGCTGGTTAAGCTGGTGTTCTGTATTTCTACGGCCCAGCGCATCCTTACGCCTCGCTATAACGGCTAACCACGACCCTACCTTGGCATATCTGGCGTCCTTTGCCGCTCGGGCTATGGGAGACACCAAGGGATTCCAATCCCTTCGCCTCCCGCCATAACTCCCCTAACCCCATGATTTTCATGGTGGGCCCGCCAGGACTCGAACCTGGAACCAAGGGATTATGAGTCCCCTGCTCTAACCATTGAGCTACGGGCCCGCGCGCCGGGCAGCGGGGATTATACCTTCAGGCAAATGCGCCAGAATCCGGCTGCGGCGCACACGCAAGCTTGAGGTTGTTATCGGGTTACGATCCGGATTAACGACCAGTGGCGAATCGTCTTCAAATGGAAATTGGGACGAGCAGATGATGTAGCGGTGGTTGATCACCACTAGAGTTGGGACGCTATGAGAACCCCGGAACACAAGCAGCCAGCCAACCCGTTTCATCCACGGCGCCGGCGACAATCTAGCGAGCGAAGGTCTCCAGCCACGCCGAGGGTGAGATCATGCGGTTGTCCGGCGGCGGTTTGGACTGTAGCAGCCGATCCCCGGTGATGAGGATGCTGCCGTCATGAATGGTCAGCAACGCCCAGAGGTGATCGTCGCCCGGGTCGGGCGCGGGAGACGCGCGACCAGGCTCACGCCAGATGGCGTTCGCGGTCAGTTCCACCAACACCCGATCGACCTCGGGTTCGCCCAGGCCGTGGAGTTTCGCAATTCGTGGCCGCAGCAGCACCGATCGGTACTCCTGGAGGAGCGCCGGCGACATGAGGTACAACAATCGCCCCGACAGCATCGCGTCCAGCATGGCCACGACGGGGCTTGTGCCTGGAGCCGTGACCAGTCCGGCGACCACGACGTTCGTGTCGACGACGAATACGGGCGGGCTCATCGCTTGCGCGCGGCACGCGTCTCTTTCACAGCCAGGTCCATCGCCTTGTCCGCTTCGAGCTGAGCGTGCTGTCTTGCGCGCGCGACGAGCGCGCGCGTGTCGGCCTGAGGTCGTATGCCGCGCAGCCGCAGGCTCTCTTCGATGATCGAGGCGATGGAACGACCTTGCCGAGCGGCCGTCTCCTTGAGTGCGCGATGCAGTTCGTCATCGAGTGTGATGGTGAGGCGGCTCATGCGATGGATTCCTGCTGCTCTTGGCGGCTCCGATCCAGACTTTATCACATTCGCACCAACACACCAATGCACCGGAATTTACCTTCCGCAGCGCGCGCTAGACTTGGGATGAGTTCGATCCCGGGGAGGCCCCGCCATGCCGTTTACGTCCGTCAATCCCGCCACCGGCGAGGAGTTTTTTCGCGCCGAGGGCCATCGGCCGGCACAGGTCGAGGCGATCCTCGAGGATGCCGCGACTGCCGCGCCTGCGTGGCGTGACACGCCCGTCGAGGCACGCGGTCGGGTCATCGGCCAGGCGGCGCGCGTGCTCAAGGAGAAGCGCGACGAACTCGCGCGTCTCGTCACGCTCGAGATGGGCAAGCTCATCGGCGAGGCGCGCGCCGAGATCGCAAAATGCGCCACGGCATGCAGCTATTACGCCGAGCACGCGCCGGCATTCCTCGCCGACGAGCTGATTGCGACCGACGCGCACCGCAGCCTGGTTGCCTACCAGCCGCTCGGCACCGTGCTAGCGGTGATGCCGTGGA
Organism: Gammaproteobacteria bacterium; assembly: GCA_035514535.1. Taxonomy (GTDB): domain Bacteria; phylum Pseudomonadota; class Gammaproteobacteria; order Steroidobacterales; family XN24; genus XN24. The sequence continues at coordinate 80,376 of DATKAZ010000017.1, read as the reverse complement.
ACTTTCCGTTCTGGCAGGCGATCCGCTGCGCCACGCCGGCGCTCGCGGCGGGCAACACGGTCCTGCTCAAGCACGCGTCCAACGTGCCGCAGTGCGCGCTCGCGATCGAACGCGTGTTCGAGGAGGCGGGCCTGCCGGAAGGTGTGTTCCGCACCTTGCTGGTCGACAGTGATGCGGTCGCCGGGCTGCTGGCCGATCGTCGCGTCCACGCGGTCTCCTTGACCGGCAGCGATCGTGCCGGCCGCGCGGTGGCCGCGGTGGCTGGCGAGCACCTGAAGAAAGCCGTGCTCGAGCTCGGCGGTTCGGATCCGTTCATCGTGCTCGAGGACGCCGATCTCGACGCCGCCGTCGCGCAGGGCGTCAAGTCGCGCTTCCAGAACGCGGGCCAGAGCTGCATCGCGGCCAAGCGGTTCCTGGTCGTGGCCTCCGTGGCCGAGGAATTCCTCGCGCGCTTCGCGGCCGCCGTCGAGGCGCTCGTGCCCGGCGACCCGCTCGACCCGGGTACAACCCTCGCGCCGATGGCGCGGCGCGACCTGCGCGACGAGCTCCACGAGCAGCTCGCCGATGCCGTGGCGCACGGCGCCGACGTGCTCGCCGGCGGTGACGCGCTCGACGGTCCGGGCGCTTTTTATCGCGCCTCGATCCTGCGCGGCGTCGCGCCGGGCATGCGCGCCTGGCGCGAGGAGGTGTTCGGCCCGGTGGCCCTGGTGATTTCCGTGCGCGACGAGGACGAGGCGCTGCACATTGCGAACGGCAGCTGCTTCGGACTCGGCGGCAGCGTCTGGACACGCGACCGCGCGCGCGGCGAGCGCCTGGCGCGCCGGCTCGAGTGCGGCGCGGCGTTCGTCAACGGCATGGTGAAGAGCGATCCGCGCCTGCCGTTCGGCGGCGTCAAGGACTCGGGTTACGGTCGCGAGCTGTCGCGCCACGGCATCCGCGAATTCGTCAACGCGCAGACGGTGTGGGTCGGCTGAGCTTCAGCCGTCGATGACGAAGGTCACCTTCATCTTGACCCGGTACTCTGTGATCTTGCCGGCCTCGTTGACGACGACCTCGTGGTCCCTGATCCAGGCGCCGCGGATGTGCTTGAGGGTCTTGTTGGCGCGCTTGATGCCGCTCGCGATAGCGTCCTCGAAGCTCTTCGACGAGGAGCTGATGATTTCCGTGACTTTTGCAACTGACATGCGTGTACTCCATATGGCCGCCGACCGGACGCCGGTGGCCGTCTCCGATTGATGCCTTGAAGTATAGAATATCGTGGACATTTCGCAGCCCGGCCATCTAGACGCGTCGCCGCGGTCTGGGTAAGGTTCAGTACACCCACAAGGAGACGTTAGTAATGAGAAGAATGCGTTTCATGAGAGTCGTCGCCGCGCTGGTTGCGGTGTCCGTCGGGTTGGCCGGACTGGTGCAGACCGCGTCCGCGGCCGTGGTGAGCACCCGCACCGTGATGATGCAGGCCGAGCGGGCCGACACCGTGGCCCGCGTGCAGGCTGCGCTCGATCGCGAGGTGGTGCAGGCCCGGCTCGTGGCCCACGGCGTGGATCCGGCCGCGGCCGGCGAGCGCGTGGCGGCCCTGACCGACGCCGAGCTTCGGTACCTCGACTCACGCCTTGCCGAGTTGCCCGCGGGCGCGGGAGTGGTAGAGATCGTCGGCGTGGTATTCGTCGTTTTGCTGATCCTCGAGCTCGTCGGCATCACGGACATCTTCAAGAGCTTCTAGGCCGGCACCGCGCCGCGTGACGAACATCCTCCGCGGCCTGGGACTGGCCTGGATCCTGTGCGCGCTGGGCGGTTGTGCCGCCCAGCGCGCGATCGTGTCCGGGGCCCCCGCCCTGCAGGGCCGGGACGCCGTTGTCGAGCTTGAAGACACGCCGTTCCATCCCCAGGAGGCGCTGCAATGCGGCCCGGCCGCGCTCGCCACGGTGCTCGGCGCGGCCGGCACGGACGTGCATCCGGACACGCTGGCACGCGAGGTGTACACGCCTGGGCTCGGCGGCAGTCTGCAACTCGAGCTGGCCGCCGCCGCCCGCGCCCGCGGCTTCGTGCCTTACCGCGTCACACCGGATGCCGACGCGCTGTTCGCCGAGCTGCTCGCGGGGCGGCCGGTGCTGGTGATGCAGAACCTGCGCCTGCGCAGCTGGCCGGCGTGGCACTACGCGGTGGTGATCGGCGTGGATCCCGGCGCCGAGCGGGTCATCCTGCGCTCCGGCACCGAGCGCCGCCTGGAGATGCCGGCGGCGCGCTTCCTGCGCAGCTGGGACAAGGCGGAGCGCTGGGGACTGGTCCTGCTGGAGCCCGGCCAACTGCCGGCGCAGCCGGACCGCAGCCGCTACTTCGACGCGGTGGCCGGGCTCGAGGAGGTCGGCCGTTACGAGGCGGCGGCGGCGGCCTGGGAAGCGGCGCTCGCGCCCTGGCCCGCGGACTCCATCGCGCGTTTCGGTCATGCCACCGCCAGCTATCTCGGCGGCGACCTCGCGGCGGCGCGCGCCGGCTACGAGGCGCTGCTCGCCCGCGAGCCGGAGCATGCCGCCGCTTTGAACAACCTCGCCAACCTGCTGGCGGGGCAGGGCTGCCGGGCCAGCGCCCGGCGCCTCGCCGCGCGCGCCGCCACGATCGCGCCGGCGGGGAGCCCGGTCGTGGCCGCGGCCGCCAGCACGCTCGAGGCGATTCCGGCACAAGCGATCGACGCCGATGACTGCGTGCCCGTGACATCGTTCTGACTTCGCGCTGCGACTTTCCCCGACTGCCGTGATTGCACCCCGGTCGTATACTCGGCAGGCCCTGGAAGGCAACAAGCATGGAGTCGAGGGATGACTTACCGGGACTGGCTCATGCCGGGCGGCCTGCCGCTGCAGGCACCGCGCGGCGACCGGCCGCTGTCAATCAGGCGGCGCGGCGCGAATCTCTACCGCGACCCGCTGCTCAACAAGGGCTCCGCGTTCAGCCCGCAGGAACGTGCCACGCTCGGCCTCGACGGCCTGCTGCCGAGCCGTGTCAACACGATGGCCCAGCAGGTGCGCCGCATCCACATGACGCTGGACCGGTTGCCCGATCCCTTCGACAAATATCTCGAGCTGTCCGGCCTGCAGGACCGCAACGAGCAGCTGTTCTACCGGGTGTTGTGCGATCAGCTCGAGGCGCTGATGCCGATCATCTACACGCCCACCGTCGGCCGCGCGACGCGCGAGTTCAGCCACGTGTTCCGCCGTGCGCGCGGCGTGTGGATCACGCCGGACCACCGCGGCCGCGTCGCCGACGTGCTGCGCGCGGCCGGCGCGGGCCGCTCGGTCAAGCTGATCGTCGCCACGGATAACGAGTCCATCCTCGGCATCGGCGACCAGGGCGCCGGCGGCATGGCGATCGCGATCGGAAAGCTGGCGCTGTATTGCGCCGCGGGCAGCATTCACCCTGCCTATACCCTGCCGGTGAGCCTCGACGTGGGTACCGACAGCGCCTCGTTGCTGGAGGATGAGCTGTACCTCGGCTGGCCGGGACGCCGGCTGCGCGGCGAGGCCTACGACGCGCTCGTCGAGGAATTCGTCGCTGCGGTTTGCGAGGTGTTCCCCGGCGCGCTGCTGCAGTGGGAGGACTTCCGCAAGGACAACGCCTCGCGCCTGCTGGATCGCTATCGCGACCGCCTGCCGTCGTTCAACGACGACATCCAGGGCACCGGCGCGGTGTGCCTCGCGGGGATCATCTCTGCCCTCACGAGCACCGGCGAAGAGCTCGGTGCGCAGCGCGCGGTCGTGCTCGGCGCGGGTGCGGCGGGGCTCGGCATCACGCGCCAGCTCGCCCGCGCGATTCGCGTCGCCGGCGGCATTCCGCATCCCGTTGCCGTGCTCGACAGCCGCGGCCTGCTCGTCGGCGACAGCTTCCGCGACGACTACAAGGTGGCGCTGGCGTGGCCGGCGGAGGTCGCCGGCGAACATGGGCTCGGCACCGAGTCGGGTGCCGACCTGGCGACCGTCGTCGAGCGTTTTCGCCCGACGATCCTGGTCGGCGTCTCCGGGCAGCCCGGCGCCTTCGACGAGCGCGTGGTGCGCGCGATGGCCGCCAACGCGGCGCGCCCCATCATCATGCCGCTGTCCAATCCGACCGACTACGCCGAGGCGCGCCCGGAGGAAATCCTGCGCTGGACCGGGGGCCGGGCGCTGGTGGCGAGCGGCAGCCCGTTCGCGGACGTCGAGCTGGACGGCCGCCGGCACGTCATCGGCCAGGGCAACAATGTGTTTATTTTCCCCGGGCTCGGCCTCGGCGCGCTGCTCTGCGAGTCCCGCGTGGTCTCCGCGAAGATGATCAACACGGCGGCGCGTACGCTCGCGGAAATCGTGCGCCAGGAGTCGCTCGGCGAGAGCCGCATGTATCCGCGGGTGTCGCGCCTCAAGCACTGCACGCGCCAGGTCGCCGCCGCGGTCATGCGCACCGCCGTCGATGAGGAATTGTGCGCGCCGCTGGGGGAGGAGGACATCCAGTTACGGCTCGCGGCCGCCCGCTGGGAGCCGGTTTATCCGGAGTATGTCGCGGGGTGAGGAAAAAGGGTTGACAAGGAAATCGTCCTTGCTAAAGTAAGGAACATGTCAAAGGTCACCTCCAAGCTTCAGGTCACCATCCCCAAGCGCATCGCGGAGCAGTGCGCCATCAAGCCGGGCGACGACATCGACTTCGTCGCCACGGCGGAAGGGCTTCGGGTGGTCACGGCGTCGCAACGCGGCGCCGCTGGCCTCAGCGTCGCCGAACGATTGCGGCTGTTCGACGAGGCCACGGCCCGCCAGCGCGCGCGCGAGGCCGGCATGAATCTGCCGGCAACGCCTGCGGCGGACCGGGGCTGGACGCGGGAAGAGCTGTATACCCGTGGCAATCCTGGTTGACACCAACGTACTTGTTTATCGCGTCGATCCACGCGATCCCCTGAAGCAACGGATCGCGACGGCGTTGCTGCGCGACGGGATCGGCGGGGAGCGATTGTTCATTGCCCACCAGTGCGTCATCGAGTTCGTGGCCGCCGTGACCCGGCCGCAGAAAGACTTCGACGGCGCCCCGCTGCTCGCGTATTCCGACGCGTGGCTGGAGGCGGAGTCCCTGATGGGCCAGCTCCCGGTGCTCTACCCGAACCGGGAGACCCTGCTGACGGCGATCAGGGGTGCGGCGACTTATGGTCTGCCGTGGTTCGACGCCAACCTGTGGGCGTGCGCCGAGGTCAACGGCCTCGGCGAGATCCTGTCGGAAGATTTCCAGCACGGGCGCCACTACGGCAGCGTCCGCGCCGTGAACCCCTTCCTGGCGGCCGGCGGTGTGTCGGAGTTGCCCGCCATGTATGGCGGATAGCTGAAGCCGCAGTTCTTGCTCAGTCCTCGACGATGAAGCTGCGCAGCTGCTCGGAGCGCGTCGGGTGGCGCAGCTTGCGCAGCGCCTTGGCCTCGATCTGGCGGATGCGCTCACGCGTCACGTCGAACTGCTTGCCGACTTCCTCGAGGGTGTGGTCGGTGTTCATGTCGATGCCGAAGCGCATCCTGAGCACCTTCGCCTCGCGCGGCGTCAGGCCCGCGAGCACGGCATGCGTCGTTTCCTTCAGGCCTTCGCCGGTCGCCGAATCCACCGGCGAGAGCACCGACGCGTCCTCGATGAAATCGCCGAGGTGCGAATCCTCGTCGTCGCCGATGGGCGTCTCCATCGAGATGGGCTCCTTGGCGATCTTGAGCACCTTGCGCACCTTGTCCTCGGGCATCTCCATGCGGATGGCGAGTTCGTCGGGCGTCGGCTCGCGGCCCATCTCCTGCAGCATCTGCCGCGAGATCCGGTTGAGCTTGTTGATCGTCTCGATCATGTGCACCGGGATGCGGATGGTGCGTGCCTGGTCCGCGATCGAGCGCGTGATCGCCTGGCGGATCCACCACGTGGCATAGGTGGAGAACTTGTAGCCGCGGCGGTACTCGAACTTGTCCACCGCCTTCATCAGGCCGATGTTGCCTTCCTGGATCAGGTCGAGGAACTGCAGGCCGCGGTTGGTGTACTTCTTCGCGATCGAGATCACGAGGCGCAGGTTGGCCTCGACCATTTCCTTCTTCGCGCGGCGCGCCTTGGCCTCGCCGATCGACATCTGGCGGCTGATTTCCTTGATGTCGGCGACGCTCAGGCCGGTCTCGCGCTCGAGCACGACCAGCTTACGCTGCGCGCGCTCGATCTCGGGGCGAAGCTTGCCGAGCTGCGAGGAATGCTTGCGCTTGGCGCGGATCTGCTTCTCGATCCAGTCGGAACTGGTCTCGTTCTGCGGGAAGCTGGCGAGGAAGTCCTTCTTCGGCATGCCGGCCTGGCGCACGGCCAGCGCCATGATCTGGCGTTCCTGGTTGCGGATGTGCGCCACGGTGCCGCGCAGGTTGTTGCACAGCTCCTCGAACATCTTCGGCGACAGCTTCAGCTGCATGAACTCGGCCGTCAGCTGGCCGCGAATCTTGCGCGTCTTCGGGTTCTGCGGGCCGTCCTTGACGAGCTGCGCTTTCACCTGCTTGTGGAGGCGCGCGATCTTCTTCATGCGACGCGCGACCTCGGCCGGGTCCGGACCGGTGTCGGGCTCCGCCGACGAGTCGTCGTCGTCATCGTCGTCATCGTCCGAGTCGTTCGCCTTCGCCTTGGCTTTCGCCTTCGCCTTGTCGTCGGCGCGATTGCCCGGCTGTGCGACCTCGTCGCTCTGGTTGGGATCGATGAAGCCCACGACGAGGTCCGCGAGGCGCACGTCGCCGGCCTCGACGCCGGCGAACTGGTTCAGCAGCACCTCGACGGTGCCCGGGAACTCGGACAGCGCGTGGCGCACCTGCTCGAGGCCTTCCTCGATGCGCTTCGCGATCCTGATCTCGCCCTCGCGCGTCAGCAGTTCGACCGTGCCCATCTCCCGCATGTACATGCGCACCGGGTCGGTCGTGCGGCCGAACTCGCTGTCCACGCTCGCCAGCGCGGCGGCGGCTTCCTCGGTGTCGTCGTCATCGGCCGACACCGCGTTATCGGCGAGCAGCAGCTCCTCGGCATCCGGCGCCTTCTCGTAGACCGTGATGCCCATGTCATTGATCGTGTTGACGATATCCTCGATCTGTTCCGGATCGACGATGTCATCGGGCAGGTGATCGTTGACCTCGGCGTAGGTCAGGTAACCCTGTTCCTTGCCGCGGGCGATCAGCAGCTTGATCTGGGACTGCTTCTCATCAGGTAGGGCTTTGCGTCTTTCGGTCACTCAGAGTGCCCTCGTGCCGGTTAAAAATCGAATCCCACAGTATAGCACCATGGACCAGTATTTCGATGCGCGAGTTCACGCGCCGGTCGCAGGACGCCGCGCCAGGCGGGCATCGAGTGACCTCAGCTCGGCGCGCTGCTCCGGGCTCAGCGGGCCTGCATGGGAGATCAGTTCCTCGTGGCGATGGCGCACCCACTCCTCCTCGAGCCGGTCGAGGCAGTCCTGGAGTTCCGCGAGGGCCACGTCCTCCGTGGCGATCATCTCGGCCGTGGCGAGCTTCTGCAGGTGCGGCCAGGCGGGGTGTTCCCGCCACCGCTCCAGCAGCCCACCCGTCGTGAGATGGGGGCGCTGCGCCACATCTTCAAGCAGCGCCGCCAAGACATCGATGCCGGGTCGATCCAGTTCCGCGATGCCCGCCGGCAGGCGCGCCGCGGCGGCCTTGCCCGGAAAATGCACCACCAGCGCGATCGCCCGGCGCACCACGCTGCCGCGCCCCGGTGCGCGCGGGCGCGGCTTCGCGGCCCGGGCGGCGGCGCGCGGCGCGGTCAGTACCGCCGCGTCGACGAAGCGCGCGTAGCCCGCCTCGTCCATGCCGACCGCCGTGGCGACCCGGCGCACGAGCAGCGCGCGAAACACGCCGTCCGGCACGCGCGCGACCAGCGGCTTGGCCAGTTCCGCGAGCCGGGCGCGACCGTCGAGACTGCTCATGTCGACCTGCGACGCGAGCTCGTCGTGCAGGTACTCCGACAGGGGCAGGGCATCCTGCAGCCTGGCCGTGAAGTCCGCGGCGCCTTCGGCGCGCACCAGCGAATCGGGATCCTCGCCTTCCGGCAGGAACAGGAAGCGGATCTGCCGCCCCTCGCGCAGGGTCGGCAGGGCATTTTCCAGCGCGCGCCACGCCGCCTGGCGCCCGGCGCGATCGCCGTCGAAACAAAATACGACTTCCTCGGTGACGCGGAACAGGCGCTCGAGGTGCTCCGGCGTCGTCGCGGTGCCGAGCGTCGCGACGGCCCAGGTCACACCCGCCTCGTGCAGGCCGACGACGTCCATGTAACCTTCGACGACGAGCAGGCGAGGAATGTTCCTCGCCGCCTGGCGCGCCTCGTACAGGCCGTACAGCTCGCGGCCCTTGTGGAACAGCGTCGTCTCCGGCGAGTTCATGTACTTCGGCTCGTCGGCGCCGAGCACGCGTCCGCCGAACGCGATCACCCGGCCGCGTGCGTCGCGAATGGGGAACATCACGCGGCCGCGGAAGCGGTCGTAGAACCCGCCCTGGTCGCGCTCGATGACCAGCCCCGCCGCGGCGAGGCGCTGCACGGCAGCCTCGTCCGTGCCGTAGCGCTTCAGCAATCCGTCCCAGGCTCCCGGCGCGTAGCCGATGGAAAAGGTGGCGGCCGTCGCACCGCTGACGCCGCGCGCCTTCAGGTAGTCGATCGCCTCGGAGTGTCGCTTGAGCTGCTCGCGGTAATAACCGGCGGCCGCCTCGAGCGTGCCGTACAGGTCCGGGCGGCGGTGGGCGCCGCCGACCTGTTCGCGCGGCACCTCGAGCCCCGCGAGGGAGGCGAGCTCCTCGACCGCGTCGGGGAAGCTCAAATGCTCGTAGTCCATCAGGAAGCCCAGCGCCGTACCGTGCGCGCCGCAGCCGAAGCAGTGATAGAACTGCTTCGTCGGGCTGACCGTGAACGACGCCGTCTTCTCGCCGTGAAACGGGCAGCAGGCCTTGTACTCGCGCCCCGCCTTCTTCAGCGGCACGCGCGTATTGATGACCTCCACGATGTCCGTGCGGCCCATCAACTCGTCGATGAAACTGGCGGGAATCAGGCCCATCAGCTGGCGGAATCCGTCATGGGGGAGGGCGGCTGGAACATGGCTGGGCGCTGGCAGGCACCCGGTATAAATAGCTCAACCGTGGAGAAAATCCAGTCCGGGCGGCGTCAGCCGCCGAGCCGTGCCTTGACCCTGGCGCTCAGCACGGCCATGTCGGCGCGACCCTGCGCCCGGGCGCGCAACTGCGCCATCACGCGACCCATGTCCTTCATCGAGGCGGCGCCGGTCTCTTCGATCGCGGCCTCGATCATCGCCGCCAGCTCGTCCTCGCCGAGAGGCTCGGGCAGGTAGCCTGACAGGACCTCGATCTCCGCGGCTTCCTTCGAGGCGAGATCCTCGCGCTTGCCCGCGCGATACTGCTCGACGGATTCGCGGCGTTGCTTGATCATTTTCTCGATGACGCCCAGCAACGCGGCTTCGTCGAGCTCGATCCGCTCGTCCACTTCGCGCTGCTGGATGGCGGCGAGCGCCATGCGGATGACGCCGAGACGGGCCTTGTCGCCGGAGCGCATGGCCTGTTTCATGTCATCCTTGAGGCGGGACTTGACGGACATTGTTGCAGAGGGGCCCGGAACGGGCGGCCTGGCGGGCGAGTTCAGAATAACCGCTTGCGCCGCGTCTGGTCGCGCTGCATCCGCTTGGCGTGACGCTTCACGGCCGCAGCCTTCTTGCGCTTGCGCTCCTGGGTCGGCTTCTCGTAAAACTCCCTGCGACGAAGCTCGGTCAGGACGCCGGCCTTTTCGCAGGCTCGCTTGAAGCGCCGCAGTGCGGCGTCAAAATATTCGTTTTCGCGTACGCGTACACCAGGCATTAAAGCTCACCGTCCTCACGTTTGGGCTTGGCCCGACCGCTGGTACTGGCCGGGTAAAGACCGACCATTCTAGCGGCCTCGGGGGCCGAAAGCCAGTAGGCACAAGGGGAAAAACAGTGCGGGTTCTGGGGATCGAAACGTCTTGTGACGAGACCGGCGTGGCGGTGTTCGATGCGCGCCGGGGCCTGCTCGCGCACGCCCTCTACAGCCAGGTGCAGCTGCATGCCGAGTTCGGCGGCGTGGTGCCCGAGCTCGCCTCGCGCGACCACGTGCGCAAGCTTCTTCCCCTTGTCAGACAGGTACTTGCGGATGCCGGGACGGCGCCCGCGGAACTCGGCGGGGTGGCCTACACGGCGGGCCCGGGGCTGATCGGGGCGCTGCTCGTCGGCGCCTGCGTGGGACGCAGCCTCGCTTGGTCGTGGGGTGTGCCGGCCGTGGGGGTGCACCACATGGAAGGCCACCTGCTTGCGCCGATGCTCGAGGATCCGGCGCCCGGCTTCCCGTTCATCGCGCTGCTCGTCTCCGGCGGGCACAGCATGCTGGTGGAGGTCGCGGGGCTCGGCCGTTACCGCGTCCTGGGCGAGACCCTCGACGATGCCGCCGGCGAGGCCTTCGACAAGACGGCCAAGGTGCTGGGCCTCGGCTACCCGGGCGGGCCCGCCCTCGCGCGCCTCGCGGAACGCGGCGGCCCCGGGGCGCTGCGCCTGCCGCGCCCGATGCTCAACCGGCCGGGACTCGACTTCAGCTTCAGCGGCCTCAAGACCGCCGTGATCACCGGCATTCGCGACATGCCGCTCGACGAACAGGGCAGGGCAGACGTCGCGTGGGAGTTCCAGGAGGCGATCGTCGATACGCTGGTCGGCAAGAGCCTGCGGGCGGTGAGCGAGACGGGCATCCCGCGCCTCGTCGTCGCGGGGGGCGTCGGCGCCAATCGCCGCCTGCGCACGCGCCTCGCCGCGGCAGCCCGCGAGGCCGGCGCCGAGGTGTTCTACCCGCGGCTGGAGTTCTGCACCGATAATGGTGCGATGATTGCCTACGCTGGCATGTTGCGCCTGGCTGCGGGCGAGGCGGCCGGGCCTGCCATCGAGGCGCGCGCCCGCTGGGACCTGGAAACCCTGCGCCCCCCGCAAGCCGGCGGCGTTGAGACGGCCGGAAGCGCACCGGCGAACTGAGGACGAACGTGGACACGATATTTCTCAACGACCTCCGCGTGGAGACCGTCATCGGGATCTACGAGTGGGAGCGCCGCATTCGCCAGACCGTCAGCATCAACCTGGAGATCGCGACGGACATCCGCCGTGCCGCGGCCTCCGACAGTATCGAGGACACGCTCAACTACAAGGCGGTGGCCAAGCGCCTCATCGAGTTCGTCGAGGGCGCCAGCTTCCAGCTGGTGGAGACCCTGGCCGAGCGGATCGCGGCCATCGTGGTGACGGAGTTCGACGTCAGCCGCGTCAAGGTGACGCTCAACAAGCCCGGCGCCATCCGGGGCGCGCGTGACGTGGGCGTCAGCATCGAACGCACCTCGGCAGACTTCCATGCCTGAAGTCTTCGTTGGCGCCGGTAGCAACGTCGAGCCTCGGCGCCACCTGGCGGCCGGCCTCGTGGCCCTCGCCGCGCATTTCGGCATCCTCCGCCTGTCGCCGGTCTATCGGAACAGCCCCGTCGGCTTCGACGGCGACGATTTCCTCAACATGGTGGTCTCGTTTGACACCGACGAGCCCGTAGCGGCGGTGGCCGAAACGCTTGCGGCGATCGAGGCGGCCAACGGCCGGACGCGCGCCGAGTCCCGCCTGGCGCCGCGCACGCTCGACCTCGACCTGCTGCTGTACGGCGACCTCGTGCTCGAGGCCGACGGGCTGCAGCTGCCGCGCGCCGAGATCACGCGCTACCCGTTCGTCCTGAAGCCGCTGGCGGACCTCGCCGGGGAGCGGCTCCACCCGTCGCTGGGTCGCAGCTTCGCCGCCCTGTGGGACGAGTTCGACGACACGCGCCACCCGCTGCACCGGGTGGATGCGGATTTTGCCGCGGAGGTGGCGCCATGAACCTGTTCCGCGGCGTCGCGCGCCTGCCGGCCGTGCTTGCGGGCCTGGTGCTCGCGGCCTGCGGCGGCGGCGGGAGTGGTGACAGCGGGCTCGCCCCCGACCCGTGCGCCATTCCGCTGCAGAACCAGGCGCTCTACGACACCATGCAGGAATATTACCTCTGGTACGAGGAACTGCCGGCGATCGATCCGGGCGACTTCGAATCGCCCGAGGCGCTGCTCGAGGCGCTGCGATTCAGGCCCCTCGACCGCTTCAGCTACATCACCACGCAGGCGGAGGAGGAGGCGCTGTTCGGCGCCAGCCAGTTCATCGGGCTGGGGTTCCGCTCCAGCATCGACGGCACCACGGTGCGCACCAGCGACGTGTTCGAGGGCGCTCCCGCGGATAACGCGGGGCTGGTGCGCGGCAGCACCATCCTGGCGGTCGACGGCGTGCCGATCGCCGAGGTGCTCGCTGCGCCCGGCGGCTTCTCCGCCGCGCTCGGCCCGGCGGAGATCGGCTACGAAGTGACGCTGGATTTCCGCAACCCGGACGGCCAGGAATTCAGCGTGACGATCGCCAAGGATGTCGTCACCATCCCGCCGGTCACCGCGGTGAGAGTCTTCACTGTCGCCGGCGAGCCCGCAGGCTACCTGGTGCTGCGCAATTTCGTGGAGCCGAGCATCGCGGCGCTCGATACCGCCTTCGAAGAGCTGCGTGCGGCCGGCGTGACCCGGCTGATCGTGGACCTGCGCTACAACGGCGGCGGCCTCATCGCTGTGCTCGAGCATTTCGCCAACCTGCTCGGCAGCCGCATCGCGCCGGGCGCCGTGTTCGCCGGTTACCAGTTCAACGACAAGAACAGCGAGCTCGACGAGAGCGTGCTGTTCCGCACGACGCCGCTCCAGTCCGCGCTGGATCTCGAGCGCCTCGTGTTCATCACCACGCCCGGCACAGCGTCGGCCTCGGAAATGCTGATCAACGGCATGCAGCCGTATGTCACCACCGCCACCGTCGGCCGCGAGACCTTCGGCAAGCCGGTGGGGCAGTTTGGCTTCCTGTTCTGTGAACTGGTGTTCCGTCCGGTCTCGTTCCGCACCATCAATGCCCTCGGCGAGGGCGACTACTTCGACGGCATCCCGGCGGACTGCCCGGCGGAAGACACCCTCGACGTGGCGTTCGGCGTCGCCGGCGAGGCGTCGTTCGATGCGGCCGTGCACTGGCTCGAGCAGGGCTTCTGTCCGCCAACGGCCCAGGCCGCCGGCCCGCTGCAGCTGCAGGCGACCGCGGAGCACGTCGCGCCCGATCCGCCGCGCTGGCGGCTGAACGACGCGCACTGACCGCTGGGACCGCGGGACCGGACCGTCATAGGCCCCTTTCGCTCGGAATTCTTTATCTCGCTCAACGGGCCTATGACGTCCCGATCCCGCTGCTTAGTCGACCAGGCAGCGGGATCGGAACGTCACATGCTTCCCGAGCGAGATAAGACTTCCCGAGCGAGGGGAGCATGTGACGGTTCGGTCCCGCGGTCCCAGCGGGCGGGTGTCCCCGGAGTCAGAAGCCGAGGTGCCGCCCCCCGTCCACCGCGATAACCTGGCCGTTGATGTAGCCGCCCTCGCGCGCGAGGTAGAGCGCGCAGGCGGCGATGTCGCCGGGGGAGCCCGTCCTACCGAGCGGAATGCCCGCGAGCGTCGCCGCCTTCTCGTCCTCGCCTAGGCCCGGCTCCGGCCACAGGATCGCGCCGGGGGCGATGCCGTTGACGCGCACGCGCGGACCGAGCTCCCTGGCCAGCGCGTATGTCAGCATCTCCAGGCCCGCTTTCGCCGCGCAGTAGACCGGGTGATGGGCCAGCGGCCGGCGCGCGTGGATGTCCACCATGTTGATGATCAGCCCGCCACGGCGTTGCAGCCAGGGCACCGCGGCCTGCGCGAGGAACAGCGGCGCCTTCAGGTTGCTGCCGACGAGCTCGTCCCAGTGGGCTTCCGTGATCTCGCCGACCGGCGTGGGATAGAAGCTCGAAGCGTTGTTGACGAGGATGTCCAGCCCGTCGAAGTTCGCCGCGGCGCGCGCGACCAGATCGGGCAGCGCGGCGGTGTCGCGCAGCTCGCCCTGCAGCAGCGCCGCCGCGCCCGGCCGGCGCGCGTCGAGCGCGGCGGCGAGTGCCGCGGCATCCGCAGCGGAGTCGCGATAATGGACGACGACGTTGGCGCCGGCGCCGTGAAAGGCATCGGCGAGCGCCGCGCCGAGGCGCCGCGCGCCGCCCGTGACCAGCACGGTGCGCCCCGCCAGGGAGTGGCCGCCCCGATCTCCGCTCATGTAGGATTCTCCGCTCATCCGTCGCCGCTCGCGCGACGCCATTGTCGCCAACTTTGCCGCCACTGTCCCCCAACACCATGCCGCCGCCGCGGCCGGAGCGCCCCCCGGGCGAACGCCGGCCGGCGCCGACGGCCGCCGCGCGGGCGCGCAGCGATGCGTTGCTGGCACGCATCCGCGAGGAGATCGGGCGTGCCGGCGGCGCGCTTGGCTTCAGTCGCTACATGGAGATGGCGCTCTACACGCCGGGCCTCGGCTACTACAGCGGCGGCGCCGCCAAGCTCGGGCCGGCGGGAGACTTCGTCACCGCGCCGGAGGTCTCCGCGCTCTTCGGGCGCTGCGTCGCGCGCCAGGCGCTCGAGGCGCTGGCCGCGATCGGCGGCGGCGAGGTCCTCGAGCTCGGCGGCGGCAGCGGGGCGCTCGCCGAGGCGGCCCTCGCGGAAGCCTGCGACGGGCTCCGCTGGCACATGCTCGAGCCGAGCGCGGAGCTGCGCGACCGCCAGCGTGCCCGGCTCGGCGAGCGCGTGTGCTGGCATGACACCCTGCCGCGCGGATTCCGCGGCGTGATCGTCGCCAACGAGGTCGCCGACGCGTTGCCCGTCGAGCGTTTCACGATCCGCGACGGCGAGCCGCGCCGCCTCGGCGTGGGCGTCGGCGATGCGGGCCTCGAGTGGACGCTCATGGCCCCCGAGCCCGCGTTCGCCGGCGTGGTCCACGCGCTGGAGATTGAACTCGGCCAACCGTTCCCGGAAGGCTACAGCGGCGAGTTCTGTCCCATGCTGCAGGCCTGGGTGCGCAGCCTCGCGGCATGCCTCGACGCCGGCCTCCTGCTGCTCATCGACTACGGCCTGCCGCGCCGGGAACTGTATGCGGCGGAGCGCGTCGACGGCACGCTGATCTGCCACTACCGTCATCGCGCCCACGCCGATCCGTTTCTCTGGCCGGGCCTGCAGGACATCAGCGCGTGGGTGGATTTCACGGCGATCGCCGAGGCGGCTACCGACGCCGGCCTCACGCTCGAGGGCTACACCACGCAGGCCGCGTTCCTGGCGGGCAACGGCCTCGAGCACATGCTGCAGGCGGGCGCGGGCGATGCCGCGGCCATCCGCCTCGCGCAGGAGGCCAAGCGCCTGCTGCTGCCCGGCGAGATGGGCGAGCGCTTCCGGGTTATGGGGCTGAGCCGCGGGCTCGGCCCGGCGCTGGCCGGCTTCCGCCTGCGCGACCTGGCCGGACGGCTCTAGGAGGCATTGCCGATGGACCTCGTGCAAGCGCTGGTGCTGGCGATCGTGCAGGGCTTCACGGAGTTCCTGCCGATCTCTAGCTCCGGCCACCTGGTGCTCGTGCCGGTGCTGTTCGGCTGGCCGGACCAGGGCTTGGCGTTCGACGTCGCGGTCCATCTCGGCACCCTCGCGGCGGTGGTGTTCTATTTCCGCCACGAGCTCGGGCCGATGACGCGCGACGCGCTCGGCACGCTGCGCGGTGGGCCGCGCACGCCGGCATCGGACCTCGCCTGGTGGGTGTTGATCGGCACCCTCCCGGCGGTGATCCTCGGCGGGCTGTTCGGCGGCTATGTCGCTCATGCGCTGCGCTCGCCGCTGGTGATCGCGGCGACCACCGCAGGCTTCGGCCTGTTGCTGTGGCTCGCCGACGCCCGCGGGGCGCGGGCCCGCGACGAGACGACGCTCGGCTGGCGCGCCGCCCTGCTCATCGGGCTCGCCCAGGCGCTGGCGCTGGTGCCCGGCACCTCCCGTTCCGGCATCACCATCACGGCGGCGCTGTTCCTCGGTCTGGAGCGCCAGGCCGCCGCGCGCTTCTCGTTCCTGTTGTCCATCCCGGTGATCCTCGCGGCCACCTGCTACGAGCTGGTGAAACTGCTGCGCGAGCCGGCGCCGGCCGACTGGCTCATGCTCGGGATCGGCGCGCTCGCCGCCGGCGTGGTCGCCTACCTGACCATCCGCGGCTTCATCGCCTTGCTGGGACACATGGGCCTGGCACCGTTTGCGATCTACCGCCTGTTCCTCGCCGCGGTGCTGTTCTGGATCTACGCCTGACGCGGCGCCGGTGCATCGCGGGGGCAGGCCGCGGCGATCGCCGCGACGCGCTGTGCGCGCAACTCCTCGCGCAGCGCCTCGCCCGTCAGTCCCTCGCTCACCAGCGGCTGCGGATCGACGGCCGCGGCGGCTGCAAGCGCGCGCCTGAGCAGGGCCGCCTGTGGATAAGGCGCCTCCTCGAGGCCGTCGCGACCCTTGAGATCGGCCTC
The DNA here is from genome assembly GCA_035514535.1 of Gammaproteobacteria bacterium. Taxonomy (GTDB): domain Bacteria; phylum Pseudomonadota; class Gammaproteobacteria; order Steroidobacterales; family XN24; genus XN24. Next base: position 63,916 of record DATKAZ010000017.1, on the reverse strand, counting down.
GCAGGCGAGCAGGAATTTCTCGAAGCGCTCCGGCCGGCGCAACGCGTCCGTGCCCTCGAGCAGCTTGAGCAGCGTAGCGGGCCTGAGCTCGCCCGCGCGGTGACACAGGCCGTGGAAGCGCGCGACGATCTCGGCGAGCTCGCGATAACTCGCCGGCGCGCGCAGCCGCTCGCACAATTCCCGCGCGAGGCTCGCGCTGCGTTCCTCGTGGCCGTGGTGCGCCGGCCAGAACTCGGGCCGCGTCGTGCCCTTGCCGAGATCGTGCAGCAACACCGCGAAGCGCGTCTCGACGTCGAGCCCGAGCCGCGCCGCCGCGCGCATGCACAGCAGCATGTGTCGCCCGGTGTCCACCTCGGGATGCCAGCGCGCGGGCTGCGGCACGCCGAACAACGCATCGATCTCCGGGAATACCGCGGCCAGCGCGCCGCAGTCGCGCAACACCTCGAGGAAGATATCCGGCCGCGCGGTGCCCAGCGCCCGCCGCGTCTCCTGCCAGACGCGCTCCGCCACGAGGGCGTCCGCCTCGCCGGCCGCGACCATCTGCCGCATCAGCGCCATGGTCTCGGGCGCCACCGTGAAGCCGAGCTCGTGGAAGCGCGCCGCGAGGCGCGCCGTACGCAGGATGCGCACCGGGTCCTCGACGAAGGCCGGGGAGACGTGGCGCAGCACACGCGCCTCGAGATCCGGCAATCCGCGCCATGGATCGACGAGGCGCCCGTCCGGCGCGCGCGCCATGGCGTTGACGGTCAGGTCGCGGCGCTGCAGGTCGTCCTCGAGCGTCACCTCCGGCGCGGCGTTGACGACGAAGCCGCGGTAGCCCGGGGCCGTCTTGCGCTCGGTGCGCGCGAGGGCATATTCCTCGTGGCTGACCGGATGCAGGAATACCGGGAAATCCCGCCCCACCGGCCGGTAGCCGGCGCGCTCCATGTCCTGCTGCGTCGCGCCGACCACGACCCAGTCGCGGTCGCCGACCGGCAGGCCGAGCAATTCGTCGCGGACGGCGCCGCCGACCAGGTAGGTTTCCATCGCCGCATTGTACCGTCCCCGCCACGGCGCGCCCGCGGGCTGCTATCGTGACGCCCGTGCGCCCGAGCCTGCCGATCCTGCTCCTGCTTTCCTGCCTGCCGCTGGCCGGCTGCGGCACGCTCGGCTATTACACGCAGGCGGTCTCGGGGCACCTCAGCCTGATGTCGGCACGCGTGCCGATCGCGGACGTCATCGCCGACCCCGCCACGCCCGAAGCCGTGCGCGAACGGTTGCGCGTCGCCCTCGCGGCGCGCGAGTTCGCCGTGACCCGGCTCGGCCTGCCGGACAACGGCAGCTACACGCGCTACGTGCAGCTCGAGCGCCCGGCGGTCGTCTACAACGTGTTCGCTGCGCCGGAGTTCTCGCTGCAGCCGAAGACCTGGTGTTTCCCGGTGGCCGGCTGCGTGGTGTATCGCGGCTACTTCGCGCGTGAACGCGCCGAGCGCGAGGCCACGCGCTATGCGGAGCGTGGCTATGACACCTGGGTGGGCGGCGCATCCGCCTACTCGACCCTCGGGCGTTTCGAGGATCCGCTGCTGTCGACCATGTTGTACCAGGACGACGCGCGCCTCGCGGCGCAGCTCTTCCACGAGCTGGCGCACCAGCGCCTGTACGTCAAGGACGACTCGGCGTTCAACGAGGCGTTCGCGACGGCCGTCGAGGAGGAGGGCGTGCGCCGCTGGCTCGGGCAGGCGGAGCGCCTGGACGAGCTCGCCGCATGGCAGGCGCAGGGCGCGCGCGTGCTCGCCTTCGAGCAGTTACTGGCGCGCACGCGCGGCCGCCTGCAGGAAGTCTACTCCGCGGGCATGCCGGAAGCCGAGATGCGCGCCGCGAAGGCGGCGGCCTTCGCGCAACTCGAGCGCGACTACGCGGCGCTGAAGGCGTCGTGGGACGGCTGGGATGGCTACGACCGCTGGTTCGACGCGCCGCTCAACAACGCGCGCCTGGTCCCGTCCGCGACCTATCGCGGGCTGGTGCCGGCGTTCCGCATCCTGCTGCACCGGGCCGACGGCGATCTCGAGGCGTTCTACGCCGCCTGCGATCGACTCGCCGACCTTTCCCAAGAAGAGCGCGACACGGAGTTCCGCCGCCTGCTCGCGCTCGCGGAAAGCCCGGGCGGCAGCTGACTGGGGACGTTGCTCGGGGACGCTGCTTTCAAGCAGTGTCCCCTTATTCGCACCGTGACCGCGGGATCGAACCGCCACATGCCCGCTGCGCTCAGGAAACTTGACAATTTCGCGCAGCGGGCACGTGACGTCCCGACCCCGCTGCGCCGTCGCCGGGGCACGACAGGCGCCGAAGCAGTCGATGTGCCAGCGGCAGGGGGACGTCACAGGCTCATTGAGCGAGATAAGAGTTCCCGAGCGAAAGGAGCCTGTGACGGCGCGCTGCCGCGGACCAGCAGGAACGAACATGCAGTGCCTCAGCGCAGCTTGCGCGCCGGCACCGGCCGCATCGCCTCGGTGATGCGCACCGTCTCGCCCGACAGGCGCCATTGGAACACCGCCTCGCTGGCGAGCACGCGCTGGATGTAGCCGCGCGTCTCGTTGTACGGCACCGAGTCCACCCAGGCCTCCGCGGGCAGCATGCCGTCCTGCGGCAGCCAGCGGTCCACGCGCGCCGGCCCGGCGTTGTAGGCGGCCGTGGCGAGGACGCGATGGTCGTCGAATCGCGCCAGCATCTCGGCGAGATAATGCGTGCCGAGCGCGACGTTGCCCGCCGGATCGAGCAGCGTCTCGCGGCCGCGATAGGAGATGCCGGCTCGCCGCGCCGTCTGCCGCCCGGTCCCGGGCAGCAGCTGCATCAGGCCGACGGCGCCGGCGCCGGAGCTGACGTCGGGCATGAAGAGGCTCTCGCTGCGTGCGATGCCGTACGCCCAGGCGCTGTTGATCCCCGCCTGGCGGCTCTGCTCCTCGAACAACGGTCGCCACGGCAGCGGGAAGCGCAGGTCCAGGTCGTCGTGCGCGCCGGCGCCCGACGCCGCCGTGATCGCGCGCGAATGCCAGCCCCAGCGGCTCGCCAGGATGCCCGCCTGGGCGCGCTCCTCCACGGACAGCTGCGCGACCGCGCGCTGCCACTCCGTCCGGCCGTCCGCGTCCAGGCCGGTGAAGAACAGCTCGCGCGCGCGGATGAAATCGGGCCGCGCCTCGAGGGCCGCGATGACCTCCTCGTCGGGCGGCGTGCGCGCGTCGCGCCAGTTGTAGTCGGCCTCGAGCCGGTCCGCCGACATGAAGCTGTAGTAGCCCCGCTCCGCGGCGAGTTCGGCATAGATCGGCTCGGCCGCGCCGGGCAGTCTCTTGGTATCGAGCACGCGGGCCTGCCAGTAGCGCCACACGGGCTGTGCCGCGACGTCCGGGTCGAGCCGCGCGATCCCCTTCTCGATCGCCGCCCAGTCCTGCGCACGGATCGCCATGCGCACGGTCCATTCGCGCGTCCTGCCATCCTGGCTCTCGGCCGGCAGCGCCTCCAGCAGCGCCGCCGCCCCGGGCAGGTGGCGCCACGCGTGCAGCAGCGCGATGTGCCGATCGACGGCGGCGCGCTCGTCGGTCGCGAACGCGAAATGCTCGCGGAACGCGGGCCAGCGCTGCGCCGCGCGCTCGGGATCGGTCGCGGTGAGGCGGTGGAACGCGTACAGCAGCAGCGCGCGCTCCCGCGGCGTGTCGCGCCAGTCGCCGGGGGCGGCGATGTGCCGGTCCGGATCGGCATGCAGGCGCTGCCAGCGCCCGACCTCGGCCACGGCCGTGTCGCCGAGCGGGCGGGCCAGCCAGCGTGCGAGCCCGAACTGCCCGGCGCCAAGGGCGAGTTCCATGCGCTCGCGACGCCGCTCCGCCGTCAGCGCGCCCTGCTCCTCGAGCCACTCGAAGGCGGGATCGCATTCCTGCGGCTGGCTTACCGGCGAGAGCCAGTGTCGCAGGGCCGCCTCCGCGACGCCGGCCGTGCGCCGCAGCGCGATCCGCGCCGCGAGCGCGTGGCAGTCGAGCACCTTGTCGCCGGCGGCGGCGTAATGCGCTTCGTACAGCGCGAGATAGTCGGCCCACGCGCCGCGCCGTGCCAGCGAGTCCGCCCATTGCCGGCGCAACCCGGCGCTGAAGCCCAGTTCCGGGTGGCGCTCGAGGAACGCCCGCACCTCTGCGTCCGCGACGCGGCCCAGGCGGCTGCGCAGCCACGCGGCCCGCAGGTCGGGCAGGAGCGGATAGCCGGCCAGCTCGCCGAGCAACGGCTCGACCCGCTCCCAGGCGCCGGCCTCGGCGAGCGGCAGCGCGGTGCGAAATGCCTCGCGCTGCGCCTCGAGCTTCGTCGCCCAGGCGGGCGTGAACGCCAGCAGCAGCGCAAGGGTCGTCAGCAGGGCGGAATGCGGCATGGCGGGTCGGATCTCTCGTACTTGCGGGCCTCGCGGCTCCGGGGCTTAACCATTATGCTCCCCGCTTCGCCGTTCACAAGCTGGCCCCGGATGCCGACGACGGTCGCACTGCTGTTGATCTTCCCCGCCATCGGTGCGCTGTCCGGGGTGCTGGCGGGCCTGTTCGGCATCGGCGGCGGGCTGGTGATCGTCCCGGCGCTCAACGCGGTGTTCGCCGCCGGCATCGTCGCGATGGCCCCGGATGCGCGCATGCACGTCGCGCTCGGCAGTTCGCTGGCCGTGATCGTGTTCACGGCGCTGTCCTCCGTGCGCGCGCATCACGGCTACGACGCGGTGCTGTGGCCGGCCGTGCGGGGACTCGCGCCGGGCGTCGTGGCCGGCGCACTGCTCGGGGCATGGCTGGCGGATGCCCTGGCGACGCGCTCGCTGGAGATCGTCTTCGGCGTGTTCGCCGTGCTGATGGCGCTCCAGATCGGCGGCGCGCCCCGCGTCGAGCCCGCGGCCCGCAGGCCGTTGCCGGGCCTGCCGGGCTATCTCGGCGCGGGCACGGTCATCGGCACGGTCTCGGCGCTCGGCGGCATCGGCGGCGGCATCATGACCGTGCCGTACCTGGCCTGGCATGGCGTGCCCCTGCGCATCGCCGTGGGCACGGCGGCCGCGTGCACGCTCCCCGTCGCCCTGTCCGGCGCGCTCGGCTACGCGCTGGCCGGGCAGGGCGCGGCGATCCCCGGCTGGTCTACCGGCTACCTCTACTGGCCGGCCATCGGCGTGATCGCCCTCGCGAGCATGCTGACGGCACCTGTCGGCGCGCGCCTCGCGCACCGCCTGCCGGTAAGGCAGCTGCGCGTCCTGTTCGCGGTGCTGCTGCTCGTGGTGGCCGGCGATATGTTGTTCGGGAGGTGAAGGGGACACTGCTCAAGATGGGGACACTGCTTTAAAGCAGTGTCCCCTTCCAGCGCCTAACGGATCGGCAGCAGCAGCTGCGCGTTGCCGCGGCGGATGTTCAGCAGCAGCGACTGGCCCTGGGCGTGTTCCCTGAATTGCTGCAGGTTGGTCACCTGCTGGCGGTTCACGCCGATGATGACGTCGCCGGGGCGCAGGCCGCGCTGCGCGGCCGGGCTGCCGGGCGCCACGGTCGCCACCAGCACACCCGCCTCGCCGTCGTAGCGCGGCGACGTCGCATCGAGCGTCTCGAGCTCGGCGCCCTGCAGGCCGGAATGGATCTCCTCCGCCTCGACCTGCACCGCGGCCGCCTGCTCGCCGAGCTGCGCCTTGAATTTACGCCGCTTGCCGTCGCGGAGGACATCCAGCTCTACGGTATCGCCGCTGCGCTTCAGGCCGATGGTGTTGCGCAGCTCGTTGGCATTGTTGACCGCCTTGCCGTCCACGCTGCGGATGATGTCGCCGGCCTCGAGGCCGGCCTGCTCCGCCGCGGAGCCCTCCATGACCTGCGAGACGAGCGCGCCCTGCGTCTCCTCGACGCCGTAGGCTTCGGCGATGTCCGGCGTGATGGTGTAGATATTGACGCCGAGCAGGCCGCGGCGCACCTCGCCGAATTCCAGCAGCTGCTCCATGACCGAGCGCGCCATGTTCGAGGGGATGGCGAAGCCGATGCCGATGTTGCCGCCGCCGCGGGAGAGGATGGCCGAGTTGACACCCACCAGCTCGCCGCGCAGGTTGACAAGCGCGCCGCCGGAATTGCCCGGGTTGATCGAGGCGTCGGTCTGGATGAAGTCCTCGTAGCCGTCCGGGTTGATGCCGACGCGCCCGAGCGCGCTGACGATGCCGGAGGTGACGGTGTGGCCGAGGCCGAAGGGATTGCCGATCGCCACCACGAAGTCGCCGACCTCGGCGCGCGTGGAGTCGGCCATCTTCAGCTCGCTCAGGTTTTCCGCGGGAATCCTCAACACGGCGATGTCGGACGCCGGATCCGTGCCGACGACCTCGGCATCGAAGCTGCGGTCGTCCTGCAGCGTGACGCGGATCTCCTCCGCGCCGTCGATGACGTGCGCGTTGGTGAGCACCAGCCCTTCCGCCGCATTGACGATCACGCCGGAGCCCGCGCTTTGCGTCCGGCGGCGCTGGCGCGGTTGCTCCGGCACATCGAAGAAGCGGCGGAAGAACGGGTCGTCGAGAAAGGGGTTCGAGCCGCGCACCTCGACGCTGCCGCGCGTCGCGATGTTGACGACGGCGGGCGCCGTGCGCTTGACCATGGGTGCCAGCGAGGGCAGGGGCGCACCGTCAACGGTGGCGGGCAGCTGCGCGTCGAGCGGCGTCGCGACCGCGAGGGCGAGAACGGCCGCCAGGGCGGCGATGGGACGTGCGGTCATCTGGGTCACTCTCTCTGGCTTGCTGTGGCGATAGTGCAGTTCGATGCCCGGACCCGGTCCGGGTTCCCTGCAGCGGACGATGGCGGACGGCCGCCGGCCGTCCGCCATCACCATCAGGATACCGCAGCGACCCGGAAGGTCGCGACGGCGCGCGGGGCCGCGCTCAATTGACGTCGACGCTGATCCGGCGCGGCATCACGCGATCGTGCTTCGGGATGATAACCTCCAGCACGCCGTCGTGGCTCTTGGCCTTGATGCCTTCGGCGTTGGCCGTGTCGGGCAGCGTGAAGCGACGGAAGAAGCGGCCGGAGACGCGCTCGACCCGACGGTAGCCGTTCTGCTCGTCACGGGTCGTTTCCTCGCGGCTGCCGCTGATCGTCAGCACGCCGTTCTCCATCGTCACTTCGATGTCATCGGGCTTGACGCCCGGGATGTCGGCGTTCAGCACGAAGCGGTTTTCTTCCTCGCGGATGTCGACGGGGGGCGTCCAGTTGGCGACGCTGCCGGCCGTCTCGTCCATGCCGAGGCGCTGCTCGAACAGCCGGTCGAGATCGTCGTGCAGGGAGCGCATCAGGCCCCAGGGCTGGTAACGAACCAGGCTCATTTCTCCACCTCCTGTAATAGGTTGCTTGGTTGGATTCATGGCCCCTGAATATGGGCGGGCGCGCCGATTTCAAGCCCCCGCGATACGCAGATCCCGGCGCGAGTCAACAGGGAATGAACCACAAGATATTGTGTTGCGCCGCGGAAAAAGTTTTTTTTGAATCGACCGGGCGAAGTCCATAGAATTTTTCTATAAAGATTGTCTAATATATTGAAATATAGAATTATTATTACAGGCACCCAGGGGTGCATTAATGCTTGACAGCACCCGGTCAGACCCTTACCTTAACCATCCCGTAACACAACATATTGTGGTTGCTCACATCTAGCCCGGGGCGCGCCGCACAGGCGCCGGGGAACCGGGCGGTTGCTCAACGGACGAACGACATTTCACGATCGGGGGGACTCCCGCGGGGGGCGAGGCATAATGAAAACAGCGCTGCAACAAGATCAGGTGAATCCGGTGGAGTCGGTCAACGACATCCCGTTCCAGGCGGCATCCCTGGACATCTGGGAGAAGAAGTACCGGCTCGTCGCCAAGGATGGCACGGTGCTCGACCACACGATGGACGACACCTACAAGCGGATCGCGCGCGCGCTGGCCGACGTCGAACCCGACGACCGTCGCGATCGCTGGAACGAGCGATTCCTCTGGGCGCTCAGGAACGGCGCGATCCCCGCCGGGCGCATCGTCTCCAACGCCGGCGCCCTCGCGCACAAGCCCGCAACCTCGACCATCAACTGCACGGTCTCCGGCACGATTCGCGATTCGATGGACGATATCCTGCAGAAGGTGCACGAGGCGGGCCTCACGCTGAAGGCCGGCTGCGGTATCGGCTACGAGTTCTCCACCCTGCGGCCGCGCGGTGCCTATGTCTCCGGCGCCGGCGCGTATACCTCCGGCCCGCTGTCGTTCATGGATATCTACGACAAGATGTGTTTCACGGTGTCCTCGGCCGGGGGGCGGCGCGGCGCGCAGATGGGCACCTTCGATGTCGGTCACCCGGATGCGCTGGAGTTCATCCGTGCCAAGCGCGAGAACGGCCGGCTCAGGCAGTTCAACCTTTCGCTGCTGGTGAGCGATGAGTTCATGCAGGCTGTCAGCAACGACGGGCCCTGGCGGCTCGCCTTCCCGATCAGCCTGAAGGAGCTGAAAGACGAGAACCTGGACCTCGAGGATGCGGAGACGATCGTCTGGCGCGAGTGGCCGAGCAACGGCGACTACGTCCGCAACGACGCGGGCCTGGTGGCCTGCCGCGTCTACAAGACCGTCCCGGCGCGGCGCGTCTGGGACGTCATCATGACCTCCACCTACGATTTCGCCGAGCCCGGCTTCGTCCTCATCGACCGCGTCAACGAGATGAACAACAACTGGTGGTGCGAGAATATCCGCGCGACCAATCCTTGCGTGACGGCCGACACCTGGGTGCAAACCGCTGACGGTCCGCGCCAGGTTGCCGACCTGCTCGGCCGCCCGTTCCTGGCCCGCATCGACGGCGTCGATCACCCGACCGGCGCACGCGGGTTCTTCAGGACCGCGACCAGTGATGTCGTCCGCCTGCAGACTGCAGAAGGCCACGCGCTGCGGCTGACCGCCAACCATCGCGTCCGCCGCGTCGTTCGCCAGACGCGCTGGTCGGTCGAGACGGAATGGAGCGAGGCCGGCAAGCTGGCCGCCGGCGACCGCGTGCTGCTCAACAACCATCGCGACGCAGGCGAGTGGCAGGGCGCGCGCAACTACGAGGAAGGCTTCCTGCTCGGGCTGCTGGTCGGCGACGGCACCCTCAAGCAGGACGCCGCAGTGCTCTCGGTGTGGTCGAGTGCGAAGGCCGTCAATGCCACGGACGACGTCCCGCTGGCGCTGATGGACGAGGCCCTGCGTTGCGCCCGCAGCCTGCCGCATCGGGCCGACTTTGCCGGCTGGATGGCGGTCCAGGGCCGCGGTGAGCACCGCCTGAAGCTTGCTGCCCTGCGCGATCTCGCGTTCGAGCTGGGCATGCGCCCCGGCGACAAGGCCGTCACGCCGGCCATGGAAAAGACCTCCAGCGAATTTCATCGCGGCTTCCTGCGCGGCCTGTTCGATGCCGACGGCTCGGTGCAGGGTGCCCAGCAGAAGGGCGTCAGCGTGCGCCTGGCACAATCCGACCTGGCGCGGCTCGAGGCCGCCCAGCGCATGTTGCTGCGCATCGGCATCGCGTCGCGCCTGTACCGCGATCGCCGCGCCGCCGGCACGTCCCTGCTGCCTGACGGCCGCGGCGGCCGGCGCGCCTATCCGACCCGCGCGCAGCACGAGCTCGTGATCAGCGGTGACAACCTGCTGCAGTTCGCCGAGCGCGTCGGCTTCTCGGACGTCGCCAAGGCGAACCGCCTGAAGGCCCTGCTTTCCGGCTATTGTCGCCGCCTCAACCGCGAGCGCTTCATCGCCACGGTGGAGTCCATCGTGCCGCACGGCTCGGAGGACGTGTTCGACGTCCAGGTGCCGGGCATCAACACGTTCGACGGCAACGGCCTGCACGCCCACAATTGCGGCGAACAGCCGCTGCCGCCTTACGGCTCCTGCCTGCTCGGCTCGGTCAACCTGACGCGCTTCATCGTCAATGCGTTCAAGCCGGAGGCGAAGTTCGACTGGGAGCGCTTCCGCGAGGTCGTCAAGGTCTTCACGCGCATGCTCGACAATGTCGTCGAGATCAACGGCCTGCCGCTCGGCCCGCAGCGCGACGAGATCTACCGCAAACGCCGTCACGGCATGGGCTTTCTCGGGCTCGGCTCGACCATCACCATGCTGGGGATGAAGTACGGCAGCAAGGCTTCCGTCTCCTTCACGCAGGACGTCGCCCGCGAGCTGGCGCTGGCCGGCTGGGAAGGTGCTCTTGAACTGGCGCGCGAGAAGGGTGCCGCGCCGATCATGGACGAGGAGTTCACGGTCACCGAGGAAATGCTGCGCAAGCGCCCGGAGATGAAGAACGACGGCTGGCGCGTGGGGGCGCGCGTCAAGGGCAGGATCCTGCACGCCCGCTACAGCCGCTACATGCAGCGCGTCGCGGACGTCAACCCGGAGCTCGTCGACGAGCTGGCCGAGGTGGGTGCACGCTTCACGCACCACAGCTCGATTGCGCCGACGGGGACGATCTCGCTGTCGCTCGCCAACAACGCCTCGAACGGCATCGAGCCGTCCTTCGCGCACCATTACTTCCGTAACGTGATCCGCGAGGGCCGCAAGTCGAAGGAAAAGGTCGACGTGTTTTCCTTCGAGCTGCTGGCCTACCGCTCGCTGGTCAATGAACGGGCGCTGCCGGGCTCCGAGCGGCCGGAGGAAAAGCTGCCGGAATGTTTCATCACGGCCGAGGACATCACGCCGCGCGAGCATGTCGACATCCAGGCGGCCGCGCAGATGTGGGTGGACTCGTCCATCTCGAAGACGGCCAACGTGCCGACGGATTATCCTTACGAGGATTTCAAGGACATCTACATGTATGCCTACGAGCAAGGCCTCAAGGGCTGCACGACCTTCCGCTTCAACCCGGCCGCCTTCCAGGGCGTGCTGGTCAAGGAGCAGGACCTGAAGAACACGACCTACGTGTTCGAGCTCGAGGACGGCAGCACCGTCGAGCTCAAGGGTGACGAGGAGGTCGAGTACGACGGCGAGCTGCACTCCGCCGCGAATCTCTTCGATGCCCTCAAGGAAGGCTACTACGGCAAGTTCTGAGAAAAATCATGACAGCACAGAAAATCAGCAAGAAGATCGTCGCTTACCACGTCGCCAAGCCCGAGGAAAAGGCGCCGCCGAAGCCGCGTGTCGAGGAAGGGACCGAGGGCAAGGTCATCCGGATGCACGAGAAGCTCGAGCGCCCGGAAATGCTCATCGGCGCGACCTACAAGATCAAGCCGCCGGTGGCCGAGCACGCGATGTACGTGACGATCAACGACATCCTGCTCAATCACGGCACCAAGCACGAGGTGCGCAGGCCGTTCGAGATCTTCATCAATTCGAAGAACCTCGACCACTACCAGTGGATCGTCGCCCTCACGCGCATCATGTCGGCGGTGTTCCGCAAGGGCGGCGACGTCACCTTCCTGGTCGAGGAGCTCAAGGCCGTGTTCGACCCGCGCGGCGGCTACTGGAAGCCGGGCGGCAAGTACATGCCCTCGCTGATCGCCGAGCTCGGCGAGGTGGTCGAGAAACATCTCATCAGCATCGGCATGATGAGCTCACCCGGGCTGGACGAGCACCAGCGCGAACTGGTCGAAAAGAAGCGCGCCGAATTCGAGGCGCGCACCGCGCAGCAGGACGCCTTCGCCGAGAGCCCCTTCCCGGAAGGGGCCCAGCTGTGCGCCAAGTGCAACACGACCGCCGTGGTCATGATGGACGGCTGCATGACCTGCCTGAACTGCGGCGACTCGAAATGCGGCTGACGTAAAGGGTCTCCCCCCTTGGGCCCGCGCCTCGTGCGGGCCTTTCTTTTGCGGCTCGCCTGCGCGCCGCGCGCAACCTAGTGATTCTCGAGCCAGTCCTTGGTGCCGCCCTCGTAATCGAAGACCTTGCCGAAGCCGGCCTCGTCGAGCTTGCGCGCCGCCTTCTCCGAGGCGTCGCAGTCGAAGCTGGCGCAATAGACGACGATCTTGCGCGACTTGTCCCCGGCGACCTTCGCCATGGTCGCCGTGAAATCCGGATCCTCATGCGGGATATTAATGGACGTCCGGATATGCGCCTCGTTGAAGGCCTCCCGGGGCAGCACGTTGACCAGGACGAAGTCATCCTTGGCCTGCTCGTTCATGGTTTCCAGGTCCTTTCGACTCAACGGCTGCATGATGCCTCCTTTGACTTTGCGCTGTGGATTTCCTCGAGCCCGGCGGCGATGCCTCAGGCGGCGATGCCCTCGGCAGTCTTCGCGGCAAGCGCCGATTGCCCGTGACGCAAGATGTCGCCCAGCGACACCACGCCGCACAGTTTCTTGTTCTCGCGGTTGTCCAGCACGATCAGCCGGTACACTTGCTTGTCGCGCATGCGTTTCGCGGCATCCGCAACGTCGTCGTCCTTGAAGCAATACAGCACGCTGTCGGACTTGATGTCCGTCACCGTGGTCTTCGCCGGGTCGAGCCCGTCGGCGACCGCGCGCACGGTGATGTCGCGGTCGGTCACCACGCCGCTCAGTTTTTCCTCCCGCTCGTCGGCGACGGGCAGGAAGCCGCTGTCCAGGTCGCGCATCAGGCGCGCCGCCTCCTGCAGGGTGGTCGCGGCGGACACGAAGCGGGGCTTGTCGGTCATCAATTCATGAACTTTCATTTTCCTACCTCCTTCATGTGTCTGATGATGGTCCGCGGCGGGAGTTCAATATGAATTTTTTGTCCGCGGCGTGTGAGCGCGCACGGCCTCGGCTAAACTTCTGCACTGGGATCAATTGCATCCGGAGATGCCCCATGCCGCAGCGCAACGACCCCGACGGCCTCCGCCTGCCGATCAAGCTTGACAGCACCAGCAACGGCGAGTTCTGCCCGGTGCCGCTTGAGGCGCAGCATTACCACGCGCGCAAGCTCGCGCTCGAAGCGGCGACGCGCAACGCGCGGCGGCTCGGCGTGTCACGGCGCGACTTCCTCGTCACCGCCAGCGGTGCGGCCACCACGTTGCTGGCGATGAACGCAGCTTATGCGGCCAGCGGCAGTACCGGCGGCTACTTCGCGGTCGGCGCCGACGCCGCGCTCGACGGCGACGCGGCCGCGGCGGCGCTCGGCGGAGGCGAATTCATCTTCGACGTGCAGGGGCACTTCGTGAACCCGACGGGCGCCTGGACCCGCACGCTGCCGGACGATGCGCGGCCGCTGAGCAGTTTCGCCGGCGAGCGCTGCGCCGCCGCCGCCATGCCCGGCCCGCTCGATCACCTGCAGTGCCTCGGCCCGGATGCCTTCATCCGCGACGTGTTCCTCGATTCGGACACCTCGCTCGTGGTGCTGTCGTTCGTGCCCTCCAGTCGCGCCGGCGAGCCGCTGACCATCGAGGAGGCCGCGGCGACGGCGGGCATCGTCGAACGACTCGACGGCAGCCACCGCCTCTACCTCCATGGCCGGGTCAATCCGAACCAGCCGGGCGATCTCGAGGGCATGGAGATGCTCGCCGCGAATTACCCGATCAGCGCCTGGAAGACCTACACCCAGTGGGGACCTGACGGCGCCACCGGGTTCTGGATGGACGACGAGCCCGGCCTCGCGATGATCGAGAAGGCGCGCAGCCTGGGCGTGCGCAACATCGCGATCCACAAGGGCCTGCCGTTCGGCCGGCGCTCTTACGAGCACAGCACCTGCGCTGATATCGGCCGCGTCGCGAAGCGTTTCCCGGACGTCAATTTCCTCATCTACCACTCGGGCTTCGTCACCGGCACGGCAGAGGGCCCGTACGACCCGGCGCGCGAGGACGGCATCGACTCGCTGGTGAGTTCGCTGCGCGAGGCCGGGCTCGGCCACGGCAGCAACGTGTACGCCGAGCTCGGCTCGACATGGCGCTTCCTCATGCGTGACCCGACGTCGGCGGCGCACGGGCTCGGCAAACTGCTCAAGTACCTCGGGCCGAAGAACGTGCTGTGGGGCACGGACTCGATCTGGTACGGCAGCCCCCAGGACCAGATCCAGGCCTTCCGCGCCTTCCAGATCGCGCCCGACCTGCGCGAACAACACGGCTATCCCGAGGTCACGCCGGCGATCCGCGCCGCCGTGTTCGGCCTGAACGCACTGCAGATCTACCCGGTGCCGGAGTCGCTGCTGGAGGAACACCTCGGGCACGACCGGATCGCCCGGGAGCGGGACAACTACCGCAATCGCCCGGACCCGAACTACCTCACCTACGGGCCGAGGACGCGGCGCGAGTTCCTCAACCTCAAGGCCTGGGGTGGCTGACGCATCGCCATGAGGTTGCCGCTGACACCGCTGCTGGCCTGCCTGCTTGTGCTCTTCGCGGTGCCGGCGGCGGCGAACGACGGTCCGCCGGCGCGCCTGCTGTTCTGGCACACGGAAGGCGACCGCGTGATCGTCGCGAACGTGCGCTTCAGCCGCACCGACGAGCTGCGCCTGCGCGGCCGCGAAATCATCGAGGAAACAGCCTCGTCCGGCGCGATGCTGGTGCTGGCCACCAACCAGCGGTTCATCGGTTACAGTGTGTACACCGCGTCCTGGCAATCGCTCAGCAGGCGCCCGGGCGAGACGCTTGAAACCGTGCGCGCGGAGGACTGGGCCGGCTACCTGCTGACCTCGCGCCGGGTCCTGAATTTCAACGGGCGGACCGCCGCCTGGTCGGAGGGCAGCCGCTGAACGTTCACACCTGTGCCGCCTGCATGCTCCTGCTGCTGTCTTACGGACTGCCGGCGGCCGCCTGCAACCCCGATCCGCCCCGGCCGCCGATCCTCGACGGTTACCCCTACGACGCGACAGCCGCCGGGCAGTTGCTGCACGACGCGAGTTCGGTGGTCGCCGCGCGCCTCGCGCTCAGGCTGGACGTCGAGCTGGACGGGCCGGGCGAGGGGGGCGCCGGAGGCTCGCGGACCGATTACGTGTTCGAGGTGCTCGAGGGCTGGAAGGCGCAGACGCCGCATCGCGTGACCGTCGGCAGTCACTGGGTACCCTGCGGGCTCGGGATGCGTACGGGGCGCGTATTCCTGCTGTACCTGGACGGCGGGCGCCTGCTGCACGCCGTACCGGTCGAGCAGCTCGATTTCGAACTGCCGCTGCTCGGCGAGCCCGACTGGTTCTACGACGCGCGTGGCCGCTGGGTCTCGACCGGCGAAGACTAATGCCGCGTTTCATCGAGCTGCTGATTGTCGGCCTGGTGGCGGGCGTGCTCGCCGCGGCGCCCGGCGTGCACGGCGCGGCTCCGCAGAGCGACGCGGTCGTCGCGATCGATCTCGATGCGGACCTCGGCCATGCCAGCCTGCGCGACGCCCAGACCATCCGCCTGCTGATCGACGCTGCGCGGATCATGGAGACGCTGTACCGGCAACAGCTCGCGCCGGGCGGCTTGTACCCGGCGGACATGAGCCGCGGCGAGTTCGAGGCCTGGGCGGATACTGCGGCCCTCAGCCCCTATACGCGCATCCGGCGCAATGCGGTGGGCGCGCTGGAGGCGGTGCCGTATCACGAGGCGTGGCCGCGGGAGCTGGGCCAGGCGGCCCGCCTGCTGGCACGCGCCGCCGAGATCACCGACGACGAAGCGCTGCGCAGCTACCTGACGCTGCGCGCCCGCGCGCTCATCACCGGCGACTACGCGCGCGCGGAGGCGGCCTGGGTGAAGTTGCGCCACAGCGACCTCGACGTCCTGGTCGGCCCGATCGGCAGTGGCGCGGATCGCGAGTACGGCCTCAAGGCGGCCTTCGGCGCCCGGGTCCTGCTGCAGGACTGGGCCTGGGGCGCGCGCCTCGCGCAATTGACGGTGTTCCTGCCGCAACTGCAGCAGAGCCTCCCGGTGTCTGGCGCCTTCAAGGACGAGATCCCGGACGTCGCCGGCAAGCTGGGCGTCTACGACCTGCTGTACCACGCCGGCGACGAGCGCGTGCGGCTGCGACAGGGCGCCGGCAGGCTGCTCCTGCGCAACGTCATGCGGGCCCGCTTCGATGCCCTGGCGATGCCCGTCGCCGGGCGCCTCGTCGTCCCCGAGCAGCATGCCACGGCAAGCTTCGACGCCTGGTTCCTGAACACCATCTTCACCGAAATGGCCCATGGCCTCGGCCTGCGCCGCACGATCGACGACCGCGGCACGGTCGCCGATGCCCTGCGCGAGTACGCCGACACGATCGAGGAGGCGAAGGCCGCCGTGCTGTCGCTGTGGATCGCCGACTGGCTGCGCGCCGCGGGTGAACTGCCGGAGACCACGCGCACGGCGCATTACGTGAGCTTCCTCGCAGGCATCTTCCATGCGGTGCGCGGCGATGCCTACAGCGCGTCGGGCCAGGCGAAGATGATGCTGTTCAATTATTTTCGCGACTGGGGCGCTTTCCGGCGGGACGCCGCCACCGGCCGCTACCGCGTCGTCGAGGCCGACATGGCCGCGGCGATCGAGGCGTTCGCGACCCAGCTGCTCACGCTCCAGGGCGGCGGCGATTATGTCGGCGCGGCGGACCTGGTCGCGAGCCTGGCCGCTCTTCGCCCGGAGTTGCGTGCGGACCTGGAGGGCCTGGAGGCCGCCGGTCTTCCGGCGGCCGTCGAGTTCCGCCAGGGCGAGCACTTGCTGGGACTGTGAACCCGATCGCGGTTGCGCTATATCGTCATCGGCCCGGCGCCTCTAGAATACGAGCCGTGATGAACGCGCAAGCCATTCCCGAGTGAAGTTCGCCGGCCCTCTCTTCGCGGTGCTCGCCGCACTGTGCTGCCAGCCCGGTGCGGCCTGGGGCGACGCCGCGACGCAGCTCGCCGCGGTGGACGACGATTTCCCGATGGCGGATCACGTCATCGTCAGGAAGGCGGATCGGCGCCTCGACCTGCTCAACGACGGCGAGGTGTTCCGCAGTTTCCCCATCGCACTGGGCGGCAATCCCGAGGGACACAAGCAGCGCGAGGGCGACCAGCGGACGCCCGAGGGCACCTACCGGCTCGACCTTCGCAAGCAGGACAGCGCCTTCTTCCTGGCGATGCGCGTCTCTTATCCCGACGCGGAAGACATCCGCCGCGCGCGCCGGCGCGGTGTGCACCCCGGCAACAACATCATGATCCACGGGCTGCCCAACGAGCCGCGCCATCCTTCCAACCATTACCTGACCGCGGACTGGACGGATGGCTGCATCGCCGTCAGCAACTCGGCGATGATCGACATCTGGCTGTCCGTGCCGGACGACACGCCCATCACCATCCTGCCATGACGGACAAGCTCTCCGAGACCGTCACGGTCTCGCCGGTCGGCACGATGGACCTGCTGTCGCAGATCGAGGTCGCCAAGCTGCGCGACGTCGGCCACGGGGGGCTGCGCGAGCGCTTCCGGCGCTGCGCGCTCGCGGTACTGAACACCGGCAGCACGCTCGACGATGCGCGCGCCGTCTACGAGCATTTCGCCGATTTCGACATCGAGCTGCTGCAGGTGGAGCGCGGCATCCGGCTGCGCATGAAGAATGCCCCCGCGCAGGCCTTCGTCGACGGGGAGCTGATCCACGGCATCCGCGAGCACCTGTTCGCCGTGCTGCGCGACGTCATCTATGTCAGCAACGAGATCGAGGGTCGCAACGGCCTGGACACGCCGGCGGCCGTCACGGATGCCGTGTTCCAGATCCTGCGCAACGCGCGCGTGCTCAGGACCCGCGTCGCACCGGACCTCGTGGTGTGCTGGGGCGGGCACTCGATCGGGCGGGAGGAGTACGACTACTCCAAGAGCGTCGGCTACCACCTCGGGCTGCGCGGCCTGAACGTCTGCACCGGCTGCGGCCCCGGCGCCATGAAGGGCCCGATGAAGGGCGCGGCGGTGGCCCACGACAAGCAGCGCATCGCCGACGGCCGTTACGTGGGCATCACGGAGCCCGGCATCATCGCCGCCGAGGCGCCCAACCCGATGGTCAACGAACTCGTCATCATGCCGGACATCGAGAAGCGCCTCGAGGCCTTCGCCCGCTTCGGCCACGGCATCGTCACGTTCCCCGGCGGCGCGGGGACCACCGAGGAGATCTTCTACGTCCTCGGCATCCTGCTGCATCCGGACAACGCGCAGCTGCCGTTCCCGCTGGTATTCACGGGGCCCGCGTCCGCGGCCGAGTACTTCGACCAGGTCGACAGCTTCGTCCGCGGCACGCTCGGCATGGAGGCCGCGCGGCGCTACCAGGTCATCCTGGACGATGCCGAGAAAGTCGCGCGTACCATGCGCGCGGGCATGGCGCAGGTGAAGGAATACCGGCGCGAGAAGGGCGATGCCTGGTTCTTCAACTGGCGGCTGCGCGTGGAGCCGGAGTTCCAGCGCCCCTTCACCGCGACCCACGAGGCCATGGCCGCGCTCGACCTGCGCCGCGACCAGCCGCCGCACCTGCTCGCGGCCGACCTGCGGCGCGCGTTCTCCGGCATCGTGGCGGGCAACGTCAAGGACGACGGCATCCGGCGCATCGAGCAATACGGCCCGTTCAAATTGCACGGGGACCGGGAAATCATGCAGCAGATGGATCGGCTCCTCGAGTCGTTCGTCGCCCAGCAACGCATGCGCCTGCCGGGATCCGAATACCGGCCCTGCTACCGTCTCGTCGCCTAAGGCGCGCCCGGGCCGGCTTCGCGTGATGTCCTTCACATTACCAGGGCACATTCAAAAAAAGGCAAATTTGCTGTGAGACGGGTCACGGTGAGTCTTTCGGTCCGACGCCTATTCTGCGCTCCAGTCGAAACAGAAGGACGTCGCTCATGGCCGGACCACAACGCAAGCGACCCGCTCGCCGGGCACGGTTGCCGATCCTGCCGCCACCGCTCGCGGGGCGCATGCCCCGACAGGTCCCGGCGGGCGTCGCGCTCGGATCGGGCGACGAGGATTCCATTTACACGCTGCGCGGCTACAAGGCCTGGGCGGCCCGGGTCAAGGCGGCCTGGGATGCCGAGTCATGAACGCACCGGAGCAGCACTGCCCGTCGTCCCGGGGACAAGGGACGCGAGACTCATGCAGGGGGATTACAGAAGTGATCAAGGATTCCGGGGAAGAACAGGCGGGACAGGTATTCGACGCCGAAGCGCTCGACAGCTGGTCGTGGATTCTGCGGGCCCGCGCCGCCGCGCGGCGCGCGCTCGAGCCGGCCACGCCGCAGCTCGTGGACAAGGCGGAGCCCGACGCGGAGTCGCGCGAGCCTCGCGACGACTGACGTCGCGGCCGGACCACGGACCGGCGCGGCAGCGGAATTCCTGAGCGGATGCCGCTACTCACCCTGCTCATCCTTCTCGGCGTGCTCACGGGCCTGGGCTGGCTGGCGCGGGAGCGTCGCCTGCGCGCCGAGCGGCTCGCTCGGCTCGGCGACCAGCTCGTGCAGGCCAATGCCGGCGACGATCGCTTCCTGGCGGACTCCGTCGACGGCCTGCCGGTCCCCGCCGCGAACTACCTGCGGCACGCGCTCGCCGCTGACACCGCCTTGCCGCGCACGGCGGACATCCACATGAGCGGCAGCCTGAAAGTCGGCGAGGATGACTGGGTGCCGTTCGAGGCGCGACAGCGCATCTGCGCCGAGCGCGGCTTCATCTGGGAGGCGCACATCACGGCCCTGGGCCGCCTGCAGGTGGCGGGCGCCGATTGGCTGTTCGGCGACGACGCGGGAGTCGAGTACAGCCTCGGCGGATGGTGGCCGATCCTCACCAGACGCGGCGCGGACATGGCGCGCTCGGCGATCGGGCGCCTGGTGGTGGAGCTCATCTGGCTGCCGTCGGCCCTGACGCCGCAGCGCGGCGCGCGCTGGGCGCGCGGCGACGCCGACCGCGCCGTCGTCACGCCGTCCGGCGGCGCCACGCCCATGACCGTCGTGGTGGCCGACGACGGCCGCCTGCGCGAAGCCAGCGTCATGCGGCGGCGGGTCGCGGCGAACGGCGAGACCTCGCTCTCGTCGTTCGGCGTCAGCATCGAGGAGGAGGCGCGCTTCGGCGATTTCCGTGTCCCCTCGCGGCTGGTCGCCGCCTGGGGCATCGGCACGGACGATCGCCAGGACTTCATGCGCGTCGCGGTCGACGATATCCGCTGGCTGTGAGCGGCCGCGGCGATTTCCGCGAAGTACATCACGGTAACCCGGTGCCACGCATGGCAGCCTGATTCCGGGTATCCGGAGCATGGAGTCGTTCAGTGGAAGTGTTGCTGCAGTGGGCCGACGATCTCGACGACCTGGTGGGCGCCGCCCGGCAGCGCCTCACGCGACTCAGTCACCGCATCGCCGGCTTGTGGGGCTAGCGCCATGAACGCGAAACCGCCGTACCCGCGCGATCTGCCGGCCGAGATTCTCGACGACGAGCGCAGCTGGCAGGGCGACAACGATCCGTACCTGGCGACGCTCGCGCTCGAGGGGCGCAAGCACCGCCCGCCGCCGGCCGGGCGCGCGCCGCGCATCGAGGGTCCCGCGGATGACGGCGACCCCTACCTCGCGCAACTGACGCGGCTGCGCGACGCGGGCTCCGACGGCTGCTAGGGCGCTTGCGCGCCCCTTGCCCCCTGCACTAAGGTGCGGGCTCCCTCTACCAGGAGCTCCCCGATGCGTCGTTTCCCCATGCTGATTGCCTCGTTCCTCGTGCCCACGTTGGCCGGCGGCACGCCGCCCGCGGATCCTCCCGCCGGACTCGTGATCACGGAGCTGGCTGCCGGCGAAGGCGAGGCCATCGCGGCGGGCAGCACGGCCGTCGTGCACTACACCGGCTGGCTGTTCGATCCCGCCGCGGAAGACGGCAAGGGGAACAAGTTCGACAGCTCCGTGGATCGCGGCCAGCCGTTCCGCTTTCCGCTCGGCGCGGGCCGGGTGATCGGCGGCTGGGACCAGGGTGTCGCGGGCATGAAGGTCGGCGAGCAGCGCCGGCTCCTCATCCCGCCGCATCTCGGCTACGGGAGCAACGGCGCCGCCGGCGTCATTCCGCCGGATGCCACGCTGCTGTTCGACGTCGAACTGCTGGGCATCGAATGAGGGCGAGCGGATGCGAATCCTGCTGATGCGAATTTACTCCGCCGCGGCGCTGCTGGCGTTGCTCGCCCTGCCGGGCGCCCACGCCGCGACTCTCATCCATGCCGGGGCGTTGATCGACGGGCGCGCGGATCGCGCCGGCGGCCCTGCGACGATCGTCGTGCAGGACGGCCGGATCACCGCGGTGGAGCGCGGCCATCGCGCGCCCGGAGAGGGCGATGAGCTCATCGACCTGTCCGCCTCGACGGTGCTGCCGGGGCTGATGGACATGCATACCCACCTGACTTCCGAGATCGGGCCGGACTCGTACATCGTCCGCTTCACGCACGGTGCGCCGCAGATCACGCTGCAGTCCACGGTGTACGCGCGGCGCACGCTGGACGCCGGCTTCACGACGGTGCGCGACCTCGGCGACAGGCACAACATCTCGGTCGCGTTGCGCGACGCGATCGCGCGCGGCGAGGTGGCCGGTCCGCGCATCTTCACCTCCGGCAAGTCGATCGCTACGACCGGCGGACACGCGGATCCCACCAATGGCTGGGCCGCCCACATCGCGGGCGACCCCGGGCCGGCCGACGGCGTGGTCAACGGCATCGCCGACGCGCGCAAGGCGGTGCGCCAGCGCTACAAGGACGGCGTGGACCTCATCAAGGTCACCGCCACCGGCGGCGTGCTCAGCCTGGCGTCAAGCGGCGAGAACCCGCAGTTCGCGCAGGACGAGCTCGAGGCTGTCGTGGCCACCGCGCACGACTACGACTTCCACGTCGCCGCCCATGCCCACGGCGCGGAAGGCATGAAGCGCGCCATTCGCGCGGGGGTCCACTCGATCGAGCACGGCACCTACATGGACGACGAGGTCATCCGCCTGATGAAGGAGCACGGCACCTGGTACGTAGCGACGATTTTCGCCGGGCGTTTCGTCGGCGAAAAGGCGCAGGAGCCGGACTATTTCCCCGCCATCGTCCGCCCCAAGGCGGCGGCGATCGGGCCGCAGATCCAGCAGACCTTCGCGCGCGCACACGAGGCCGGCGTGAACATCGTGTTCGGCACCGATTGCGGCGTCGGGCCGCACGGCGAGAACGCGCGCGAGTTCGAGTTCATGGTCGAGGGCGGCATGGCGCCGATGGACGCGATCCGCGCGGCCACCTCCGTGGCGGCGAAGTTCCTCGGCGTCGAGGACCGGCTCGGCACGATCGAGCCCGGCAAGCTGGCCGACATCATCGCCGTCGAGGGTGACCCGCTGGCCGACGTCGGCCGGCTGCAGGCCGTGCACTTCGTGATGAAGGAGGGCGTCGTCTACCGGTCCGCAGGGACCGCGGGATTGAGCGAGTAGACGCCCGTCACCTCGGCGCGTTCCAGCACGTGGCCGGTGAGCGCTGTTTCGACTTCCTCGGCCGTGAACGCGCCCTCGACCGGGCAGCGCTCGAGGTCGGTGGCATACAGCACGAAGTGATAATGGTGCGGGATGGAGTCGTTCCACGGCGGGCAGGGGCCGTCGTAGCCGAGATACACGCCGCCCATCTCCTCGTCGCCCTGGAACCAGGCCGTGTAGTCGTTCCTGCCCTGGCGCGAGCCTTTCGGCCCCTGCGGCGATTGCTTGCCGCGCGGCGTGACGCCGCGGCTGCACTCGCCCTCGGCGATGCCCTCGAACTCCGGCGGCAGGTCGACGATGACCCAGTGGAAGAAGCGCCCGCGCGGCAGCGTGGCCGGCACGCTGCGGTCTTCCTGGTTGACGTCGTCGGGTTTCGTCGGCGCGTCGCTGTCGACGCAGATCAGCGCCACGCTGCGCGTGCCCTCCGGGAGACTCTCCCAGCGGACCGCCGGGTTGAGGTTCTCGCCCAGGCGCACGTGACTGTCCGGGTCCTGCACGCCGAACGCGAACTTCTCCGGGATCGGCTTGTCGTCGTCAATGCCTGTGACGATCAGTTTCATGGTCGTGCTCTCCTTCGGTTCATGAGGCCTGCGCCAGCGCGTCCGTCTCCGCGAGCGCCTCGCGAATCTGCCCGAGCGACCACTCGAGCAGGGCCTGCGGGATCGCGAGAGGCGGCGCCAGGCGCACGACCGTCGCGTGGGTTTCCTTGCTGAGCAGCCCGCGGGTCATGAGGCGCTCGACCACGGTTCGCGCCCGCGCCCTGGCGGGATCGATCTCGATGCCGATGAACAGGCCGCGGCCGCGAACCTCCCTGATCAGCGGGCTGTCGATCTTCTTAAGTTCGCCGAGCAGCCAGGCGCCTTTCGCGGCGCTCTGCGCGACGAGGTCCTCGTCCTCCAGCACCTGCAGGGCTTCCAGCCCGACCGTGGCCGCCAGCGGGTTGCCGCCGAAAGTGCTGCCGTGGTCGCCGGGCCGGAACACGCCCATCAGCTCGCGGCGCGCGAGGAACATGGACACCGGCAGCACGCCGCCGCCGAGCGCCTTGCCCAGCACCAGGCCGTCGGGCTTCACGCCGTCGTGCTCGCAGGCGAGCAGTCGGCCGGTGCGTCCCAGCCCCGTCTGGATCTCGTCGGCGATGAGCATGACGTTGTGGCGGCGGCAGATCTCGGCGCAGCGCGCCAGGTAGCCGTCGGGCGGGATCACGATGCCGTTCTCGCCCTGGATCGGCTCCACAAGGAAGGCGGCGGTGTTGGGCGTGATGGCCGCCTCGAGCGCCGCGACGTCGCCGTAGGGCACGGTCAGGAGCCCCGGCGGGAAGGGCCCGAAGCCCTCGCGGTACTGCGGCTCCGTAGACAGGCCGCAAACCGCGATGGTCCTGCCGTGGAAGTTCCCCTCGCAGGCGATGATCTCCGCCGCGCCGTCGGCCACCCCCTTGACCTGCCAGGCCCACTTGCGCGCCGCCTTGAGGGCCGTCTCGACGGCTTCCGCACCGGTGTTCATCGGCAGCGCCATGTCCTGCCCGGTGAGCGTGCAGACCCGCTCGAGGAATGCCGCGAGCCGGTCCGTGTGGAACGCCCGCGAGACGATGTTCAGGGTGCGCGCCTGGCTGACCAGCGCGTCGACGATGCGCGGGTGGGCGTGGCCGTGGCTGACCGCGGAGTAGGCGCTCATCATGTCGACGTAGCGTTTCCCCTGGTCGTCCCAGACGAATGGCCCCTCGCCGCGCACCAGCACGACCGGCAGCGGGTGGTAGTTGTGGGCGCAGTAGCGATCTTCGAGCTCGATGAGCGGGTGCATGGCACACGTCCCTCCCCTTGCGGCATTCTATGTGAATGACGCGATTGTACCGTGATCTGCCGGGCCGGCCGCCGCGGCCGGAAGCCGTGGAGATTCCGGGCCCCACGGGCCCGCTCGAAGCCATCGTGGAGGACCCCGGCGGGGAACCGCCGGCTCTCGCCGTGGTCTGTCATCCTCACCCGCTGTACCAGGGCACGATGCGCAACAAGGTGGTGCACACGGTCGCGCGGGCGATGAACCGGCGCGGCGCGCCGGCGGTGCGGTTCAATTTCCGCGGCGTCGGGGCCAGCGGCGGAGCGTGGGACGAGGGTCGCGGCGAGACCGAAGACGCCCTGGCAGTCATCGACTGGGCGCGCCGGCGCTGGCCGGGCCGGCCGTTGTGGCTGGCGGGCTTTTCTTTCGGCGCCTTCGTCGCGTTGCGGGCGGCCCCCGCGGCGCGCCCCGCGGCCCTCGTGACGGTCGCGCCGCCGGTCGAGCGGTTTTCGCTCGGCGAGGCGCCGGAGCCGGGTTGTCCCTGGCTGGTGGTGCAGGGCGAGGCCGACGAACTGGTCGCCTGGCGCGACGTCGTCGCCTGGGCCGAGGCACGGCCGGAGGTGCCGCAAGTCGCGCTGTTGCCGGAGACGAGCCACTTCTTCCATGGCCGCCTCGGCGCCCTGCAGGAAGTCGTGCAGGACTTTCTCACTACCTTGGAGGCACAGGACACACGGTGATCACGAAGCTGAAGCAATTGCTGCGCGAGACGCTTGGCGAGCAGGAGGACGAGGCCGGGGGGCACGACCTCAGGCTGGCGACCGCGGCGCTGCTGCTGGAGATGGCGCGCGCCGACCGCGAGGAAACGCCCGCGGAACGACGCGCGGCGGAGGCGATGCTGGCGCGGCATTTCGCGATCGAGCGGGCAGCCGCGGAGGCCCTCCTGGCGCGCGCCGACGACAGCCTGCAGCACGCCGTCTCGCTGTACGAGTTCACGCGCGTGCTGAACGACACGCTGTCGGCGACGGAACGCCGGACGGTGGTGCAGATGGTCGCGGAAGTCGCGGCCGCCGACGGCCACTTCGACAAGCACGAGCAGCACCTGCTGTCGAAGCTTGCCGACCTGCTCTACCTGCGACGCGCGGAGTACGCGAATATCCGGGCATCCGTGCTCGAGAGGCACACGGACACCCGGGAGTGACTCAGGCCCGGCGCGGTCCGCCGGGCCCACGCCATCAAACCATGTCTTTGAGGCCCTTGAGGGCGGTGACCTTGACGGCCTTCCGTGCCGGCTTGGCCTTGATCATGATCTCCTCGCCGGTGAACGGATTCTTGCCGAGGCGCGCCTTGGTGGCGGGCTTCTTCACGACGCGGATCTTCATCAGGCCCGGCATCGAGAATTCGTTGGCGGACCTGAGCGACTTCTTGATGATCCCGTTGAGCTGATCGAATACGGCCCCCACGTCCTTCTTCGTCAGGTCGGTCTTCTCGGAGATCTGCGTGATGATCTCCGACTTGGTCGGCGGCTTTGCCTTCTTTACGGCCATCTGGTTCTCCTGCCTTTTTTCGTCTTGATGATGATGGGCCTGCCCTGGCGGGCCGGCCCGGTTTGCCTCAGTCCGTGTAGAACTGTTGCCGGAACTGGATCACGTGCGGCCTGGCCACGCCTTCGGGGCGCACGCTGATGCTGAACGTTATGATTTCCTCGTTGGCGATCGGTACCTCGCCAATGTAATAAATCGCTTCTCCCTCGCGCAGCTCGCGGACGCGCACGTCCTTCTGCTGGTCGAGCAGGTTGGTCGCATTCACCACCACTTCGGCGGTCGTCGGCGTGTCGCCGCCGGCCTCTCCCCGGCGCAGCACCGTGACATTCAACATTGCGCGGTTGCTGCTGCGGCGGATGCCGAACGCGCGCGCGACTTCCGCCGGCAGCATCGTCGTCGACTGCGCGTTGAAGTGCACTACGTGATCGCCGAAAGTCTCGAAGCTCGCGCGGGTGACTTCCTGCGCCTGCGGAACCGCGCGCGTCGCCGTCGAGATGTCCTGGCCGCAGGCCGTCAGGCCCGCGGCGGCCGAGGCCACGATGCAGGCGAGCACGATCGCTGTGCGGGTCATAAGCAGGGCTCCCGTTCCCCGAGCGGCGGTGAACGCGCTAACTATAGCGCATGCGCCGCGATTCGGCGCGCTCAATGCGACGATTTCAGCCGGTATTTTACAGGGCGAGATGATCCGGGCGGTGAGTCGTCAGGCAAGATAGCCCGGCAGACGGATCATGATCAGCAGCGCCTGCAGCCCGATCAGCACGAACAGCGGCGACAGGTCGAGCCCGCCGATCGGCGGCAGAATCCGGCGCACCGGCCGCAGCACCGGCCCGGTCAGGCTGTGCAATACGCTGACCAGGGGATTCCAGTGGCCCGGGCTCACCCAGCTCAGGATGACGTGCATCAGGATGGCGACGAAATACAGCCGGATGGTGCCGACGATGATGCGCAGGACCGCGTAGTAGAGCAGCATGCCGAGGTTGATGGCGGCGCCCGTGGCCAGGAAGATCAGCACGGCGGTCACGACCAGCTGTAACAGCAGCAGCGCGAGCAGCGGCGAGAGGTCGACGCCCCGCCAGCCCGGCACGACGCGCCTGAGGGGACGCAGGACCGGATCGGTGATGCGCAGGATGAACTGCGACAGGGGGTTGTGGAAATCCGCCCGGGCCCACTGCAGCAGGAACCTGAGGATGTACGCGATCAGGTAAAGGTCCAGCAGCGTCTTGATGACGAAAAACAGCGCGGCATTCATCTCGCGGGTGCTCCCCAGTGATTATCCCGGCGGCGCGGCCGCCTTCCTTATTCCTTGCCGAACTGCTCGGCCAGCTCGCGGGAGCGCGCCTGCCCTCGGGCCAGCGCCGTGGCGACCAGCGACCTGAAGTCGCCGGCCTCCAGCGCCTCGATCGCCGCCTCGGTCGTACCCCCGGGGGAGGTCACGCGGCGCCGCAAGTCGGCGATATCGGCATCGCTCTCGATGGCCATCCTGGCCGCGCCGAGCGCGGTCTCGACGGCCAGCAGGCGCGCCAGGTCAGGCGCCATGCCGAGCTCGGCCGCGCCGTCGGCGAGCGCCTCGGCGAGCAGGAAGAAATACGCCGGGCCGCTGCCCGAGAGCGCCGTGACCGCATCCATGTGCGCCTCGTCCTCGACCCAGCTCACCGAACCGACCGCGCGCAGGATGGCCTCCGCCTGTTCGCGGTGACGCGCCCGGGCCCCCGGCCCCGCGCACAGCACCGTCGCGCCGCAGCCGAGCAGCGCGGGCGTGTTCGGCATGGCGCGGACGACCGGCGCGTCACCGCCCAGCCAGCGGGCGAGATCGGCGCTGCGGATGCCCGCCGCGATCGAGATGGCGAGGGTGGATTTCTGCGCCAGCGGGGCGGCGAGGGCGCGCGCGACGCCCGCCATCACCTGCGGCTTGACCGCGAGCACGACGACGTCGGCGGACCCGGCCGCCTCGGCGTTGTCGGCGGTGACGCCGATGCCGAATTCCCGCTGCAGCGCGGCGCGCCTCGCCGGGTCCGGTTCCGCGACTTCGAGTCGCGCCGCGGGGACGCCGTCCGCGATCAGCCCGCCGACGAGGCTGCGGGCCATGTTGCCGCCGCCGATGAACGCGATGCGCGTGTCCTTCATGCCGCTAGGATAAGGGGACACTGCTGAAAGGGCCAATCGGGGATCAACCCCTTGGGCCGAAGATCGCCGTGCCGATGCGCACCAGCGTGGCGCCTTCCGCGATCGCAGCCTCGAGGTCATCGGACATGCCCATCGACAGCGTGTCCAGCACCAGCCCCTCGGACCGCAGGCGGGTGTACAGCGCGCCGAGCTGGCGGCACCAGGTCCGCTGACGAAGCGGGTCCGATTCCGGCGGCGGGACCGCCATCAGGCCGCGCAGCCTGAGCCCGGGCAGCGCGGCGACCTGCCGGGCGAGCGCTGCCGCGGCGTCCGGGGCCACGCCCGCCTTGCTGGTTTCGCCGCCGACGTGGACCTGCACGCAGACGTTCAGCGGCGCCAGCTCGGCCGGGCGCTGGCGCGCGAGGCGCTCGGCGAGCCTGGCGCGGTCGACGCTGTGGACCCAGTCGAAGCGCTCCGCCACCGCCGCGGTCTTGTTGGACTGCAGCGTGCCGATGAAATGCCAGCTCGCCCGGGTCGGGCCGAGCGCATCCATCTTCGCCAGCGCCTCCTGCAGGAAGTTCTCGCCGAAGTCCTCCAGGCCGGCGGCGAGGGCCGCGCGCACGGCCTCGAGAGGCTGGCGCTTGCTCACGCCGACGATGCGTATTCCGGCAGCATCGCGCCCCGCCGCACCGGCCGCGGCGGCCACCCGATCGCGTACTGTGGCGAGGCGCGCGGCGATGGCTTGATCTGAGAACCCCGTCATATTCCCCTTTACCATGTTATGTATACTTTGGGCCCACATCGCCAGGGGGCGCACACGAGTCCGCTCGGGCCGCAGACCAAGGAATAGACGATGGCCGTAGACATCGAGCAGCTGCTCCGTTTCTCAGTCAAGAACGGTGCGTCCGACCTGCACCTGTCGTCGGGCGTGCCGCCGATGATCAGGATCGACGGCGACGTCAAGCGGATCAACATGCCGCTGCTGACGCACAAGGAAGTGCACAGCATGATCTACGACATCATGAACGACAAGCAGCGGAAGGACTACGAAGAGTTCTACGAGACGGACTTTTCGTTTGAGATTCCTGAGCTTGCACGCTTCCGCGTGAATGCCTTCAACCAGCACCGCGGCGCCGGCGCGGTGTTCCGGACCATCCCGTCGACGATCATGACGCTGGACGACCTGAACGCGCCGAAGATTTTCAAGGACATCTCGATGTACCCGCGCGGGATCTGCCTGGTCACGGGTCCCACCGGCTCGGGCAAGTCCACGACACTCGCCGCGATGATCGACCACGTGAACAATAACCGGCCGGACCACATCCTCACCATCGAGGACCCGATCGAGTTCGTCCACGAGAGCAAGAAGTCGCTCATCAACCAGCGCGAGGTGCATCGCGATACGCTCGGCTTCGCCGAGGCGTTGCGCTCCGCGTTGCGCGAGGACCCGGATGTCATCCTGGTGGGCGAGATGCGCGACCTCGAAACCATCCGCCTGGCGCTGACCGCCGCCGAGACCGGCCACCTGGTATTCGGCACCCTGCATACCAGTTCCGCCGCCAAGACGATCGACCGCATCGTCGACGTGTTCCCGGCCGGCGAGAAGGAAATGGTCCGCTCAATGCTGTCGGAGTCGCTGCGCGCCGTGATCAGCCAGACCCTCATGAAGAAGGTCGGCGGTGGACGCATCGCGGCCCACGAGATCATGATCGGCACCGCCGCGATCCGGAACCTCATCCGCGAGGGCAAGATCGCGCAGATGTACTCGGCGATCCAGACCGGCCAGGCGATCGGCATGCAGACGCTCGACCAGTGCCTGCAGGACCTGCTTCGCAAGGGCCTCATCAGCCGCGAGGAAGCCCGCTACCGGGCCCAGAATAAGGACGCATTCTAATGGAACGCGATCAGGCAATCAGGTTTATTCACGAACTGCTGCGCAAGATGGTCGAAGTCAAGGGCTCCGACCTGTTCCTGACCGCGGGCTTTCCCCCCGCGATCAAGGTGGACGGGCGCGTCAAGCCGGTCACCGACCAGCCGCTGACGCCGCAGCAGAGCGCGGCGCTGGTGCGCTCGATAATGAACGACAAGCAGACGAAGGAATACGACGCGACCAAGGAGTGCAACTTCGCGATCGCGCCACCGCGCATCGGCAGGTTCCGTGTCAGCGCCTTCATCCAGCAGAGTAACAGCGGCGCGGTGATGCGTACCATCAACACCAAGATCCCGACCTTCGAGGAGCTGGAGCTGCCGCCGGTCCTGAAGGACGTGGCGATGACCAAGCGCGGCCTCGTGCTGATCGTCGGCGGCACCGGCAGCGGCAAGTCCACAACGCTCGCCGCGATGCTCGGCTACCGCAACGACAACTCCAAGGGCCACATCGTCACCATCGAGGACCCGGTCGAGTACGTCCACACCCACAAGAGCTGCGTGGTCACGCAGCGCGAGGTCGGGATGGATACGGACTCGTGGGCCGTCGCACTGAAGAACACCCTGCGCCAGGCGCCGGACGTGATCCTGATCGGCGAGATCCGCGATCGCGACACCATGGAATACGGCATCCAGTTCGCCGAGACCGGCCACCTGTGCCTCGCGACGCTGCACGCCAACAGCGCCAACCAAGCGCTCGACCGCGTCATCAACTTCTTTCCCGAGGAGAAGCGCGACCAGTTGCTGATGGACATGTCGCTGAACGTCAAGGGCATCATCGCGCAGCGACTCCTGCCACGGGCCTCCGGCGAGGGTCGCATCGCGGCCATGGAAGTGCTGCTGGCCTCACCGTTAATCTCGGACCTGATCTTCAAGGGCGAGGTGCACGGCATCAAGGAAGTCATGGCCAAGTCCAACCGCCTCGGCATGAAGACCTTCGACCAGGCGCTCTTCGATCTCTTCGAGGACGGCAAGATCTCCTACGAGGACGCCCTCAGGAACGCCGATTCGCGCAATGAGATCAGGTTGCGTATCAAGCTCGAGAGCAAGCGGGACTTCAAGGCCCGCGACGAGGGCGCGGACAGCCTGCGCCTGGCCGACGACGCAAAGGCACAGAAGTATGGCAAAGACAGCTGAAGTGGACGAGACCCAGCGGTCCGTGACGGCGCCGCCCACGCCGGCGCTGTTCAACCTGCGGCCCTATCTCAAGCTGATGGCCGACAAGCGGGCGTCCGACCTGTTTTTCACGCCCATGGCGCCGATCAAGATCAAGATCGAGGGCCAAATCATGTCGGTCGGCAAGGACATCATGACGGTGGAGCTCGTCAACGAGATCGCGCTGTCGATCATGGACGAGGACCAGAAGCGCCACGTGGAGCGCGAGCACGAACTGGACTTCGCGATCTCGGAGCACGGCCTGGGGCGCTTCCGCGCCAACGTGTTCCAGCAGCGCGGCAACCTCGCCCTCGTGCTGCGCTATATCACGCTGGACATGCCCAGGCTCGACGACCTCGGCCTGCCGAAGGTCCTCAAGGAGCTGGCGCTGCGCAAGCGCGGCCTGCTGCTGATGGTGGGGGCCACGGGGTCCGGCAAGTCCACGACGCTTGCGGCGATGATCAATCATCGCAACGAGCTGATGAGCGATCACATCATCACCATCGAGGACCCGATCGAGTTCCTGCACCCGAACAAGAAGTCGATCATCAACCAGCGCGAGCTCGGCCTCGACACGCATTCCTATGCCCGCGCGCTGAAGAGTGCAATGCGGGCGGCGCCCGACGTCGTGCTGATCGGCGAGATCCGCGACCAGGAGACCATGGAGGCGGCGATCACCCTCGCCGGCACCGGCCACCTCGCGATCGCCACGCTGCATGCCAACAACGCCGCCGAGACGCTCGACCGGATCATCAACCTGTTCCCGGTGGGCCAGCATCGCCAGGTGCTGATGGACATGTCGCATTACCTGGCGGGTGTCATCGCGCAGCGCCTCGTCATCGGCAAGGACGGCCGGCGCGTGGCGGCCGTCGAGGTGCTGCTGAACACCCCGCACATCGCGGAGCAGATCATCAAGGGCGACATCGGCGCCATCAAGCAGGCGATCCGCGAGACCTCGCAGGGCGACATGCAGAGCTTCGACATGTCGCTCTACAAGCTCTACAAGGAAGGCATCATCGATCTCGAGCGGGCGCTCGCCTACGCCGACTCCTCGGTCGACCTGGAAGCACGCATCAACTTCGGCTAGCGCGGCGCACCCTCAGTCGAAGCGGAGCGCCCCGAAGGTGCAATCCTCCGGCCCGCGGTAGCCGAGCGGGCAGGTGTAGGTGCCGAGGAACAGCAGGTCGGGGCTCATCAGCGCGCCGGCGACGCCCTCGTCACCCCAGGAATCGACGTACTCGCCACGGTACATGCCGAATTCCTCGTCCAGCACGTCGAACCACATCGTCGCCGAGACGCCGCCGGCCTCGTTGGTGTCGCAGCGGCCCGCGCCGCACAGCGCCCAGGCCTCCTGCACGTTCACCGAGCTCCAGCTGAGCCGCGCGTGGCGGCCGCTCCAGTGGCCGTCCAGGTCGCTGAAGAACCAGCCCGGCAGGTCGCGGGCCCCGCGCTCGAGCACCGCGAATTCGAAGAAATCGTTGACCATCACGAGGTGGTGCCGCGCGGCGTCGGTGAGCATGCGGAATTCCGTCCCGTCGCTGAGCGTGCCGCGCCAGGTGCCCGGGCCCGTCTGCCACAGCCGGCCGGTCACGCCGGAGCTGAAGCCGCCGACGATCTCGGGGCCGATGCGGTCACCGCAGACCTCCCATTCCAGCGTGAACAGCGTGCCGGTGTCGTCCTCCATGGCGCCGAACCAGTGGCCGTCGAGACCGAGGTCCGGTCCGGCGCAACCGTATTCGACCACGGTGGTCTCGCTGTCGCAGCCCGCCAACGCCAGCAGCACGAGCAGTAAAGTGCCGATTTTCAGGTATGCAGGCATGTCTGTTCCTCCGCAATGACCGGGCATCGCTCTCGGGACAGAGTCTAGGGGGGCGAACCTGAACGGTAGATGAGCGGAGCTTCAGCCCCAGTCGAGCACGGCCGCGTCGAACACCGGCCCGTCCACGCACACGCGCTTCATCGCCGGTCCGGCCGAGGTGTTGACGAGCACGGTACAGCCGGCGCAGCCGCCGACCGCGCAGGCCATGAACTCCTCGAGCGACACCTGGCAGGGGAGGCCGAACTCGCGTGCGAGGCGTGCCGTGGCCGCCAGCATCGGCGTGGGGCCGCAGGCGAAGATCTCGACCTGGCGCAGCTCGGATTCGTCCAGCGAGCGCAGCCAGTCCCGCGCCAGCTCCGTGACGAAGCCGCGGTAGCACCCGTCGAACGGCGCCCCACTGGCGAGCCGGCTGGCCACGCCGAGCGTCTCCATCAGCGGCATCGCCGCCGTGACGCCCTGCGGCAGGCCGTCGACCGCGAGGCGCGATTCCGCGAGCGTGAACGGGAAGGGAATCTCCGAGCCCATCAGCACCAGCGGGGCGCGGCCGTCGCGCACGCCCTCGGCGAGCGACTCGGCGAGGAACACCATCGGCGGAATGCCGACGCCGCCGCCGATCAGCAGCGGCCGGCGCCGCCCGGGCGAAGGCGCGAACGGCCGCCCGATCGGCCCGAGCACACTGACCAGCTCGCCGGGCCGGCGCTGCGCGAGCAGCGCGAGGCCCTCGCCCACGGTCTTGAACAGGAACTCGATCACGCCGGAGCCGGGATCGGCGCGCATCAGCGACAGGGGGCGGCGCATCGGCAGCAGCGGGTCACACGCCACGTGCGAGAAGCTGCCCGGGCGCGCATGCGCGGCGCACTTCGGCGCCACGACGCGCATGATGTACTGCTCGCCGGGCCAGCCCTCGACGTCAAGCACTTCGGCATCCTCGAGGAAGATCGTGCCGCGCTCAGCCATGAATGGTTGCCATGACGGTCTGCATCACCGCCATGCGCACGGCGACGCCGTTGGTGACCTGCTCCGCGATCACGGCCTGCGGCCCGTCGGCGACGCTCGCCGCGATCTCCACGTCGCGGTTCATCGGCCCGGGGTGCATGACGATTGCGTCCGGCCTGGCGAGGGCGAGGCGCTCCGGTGTGAGGCCGAACTCGCGGTGGAAGTCCGCCGCGTCGGGATTGCGGCTGACTTCCATGCGCTCGCGCTGGATGCGCAGGCACATCACGACGTCGGCACCGGCGACGCCCGCCTCGATATTGTCGAGCAGCCGCGCGCCGGCGAATTCGTCGGGGTCGGGGGCGAGCGCGGGCGGCGCGACCAGGCGCAGCTCGCCGACGCCGAGCGTCGCAAGGGCGTGGTATGCCGAGCGGGCGACGCGCGAGTGCTGGATATCGCCGGCAATGGTCACGACGAGGTCCGCGACGTCGCCCTTGTGCAGCCGCATCGTGAGCACGTCGAGCAGCCCCTGGGTGGGATGGTTGAGATGCGATTCGCCCGCGTTGAGGACCGCGACGTGCGGGGCGACGTGCTCGCAGATGAATGCGGGCACGCCGGATTGCGCGTCGCGGATGACGAACACGTCTACCTGCATGGCCTGCAGCGTGTAGATCGTATCGAGCAGGCTCTCGCCCTTGGCGCGCGAGGACATGCTGACGTCGAGGCTGAGCACGTCGGCGCCGAGGCGCCGCGCGGCCAGCTCGAAGGAGGCCCGCGTGCGCGTGCTGGGCTCGAAGAACAGGTTGGCGACGGTGCGTCCCGCGAGGGCGTCGTTGCGCGCCGGATACGCGCCCGGCGGCGTGAGGAAGCTCTCGGCCCGGTCCAGCAGCTCGACGAGTTGCGCGCGCGACAGGTCCTCGAGGGTGATCAGGTGGCGGAGCCTGCCCCGCGCGTCGAACTGGGATGCCATGGGATCCTCAGGTGTGGTTGTCCAGCCAGTCTTGCAGGATCACGGCCGCGGCCGCGCTGTCGATGTCCTTCTTCGCGATCGGCCCGCGTCGTCGCGCGCGGCGCTCCACCCTGAGCCCGTCCTGTGCCGCGGCGGAGCTCAAGTGCTCGTCTATCGTCTCGACCGGCAGGCCGAAGCGGCCGCGCAGGCGGCGCGCGAAGCGCTGCGCCTCCGCCGCGATCGCCTCGCCGGAAGCGCCGCCATTATACGGGACGCCGACGACCAGCCGGGCGGGCCGCCATTCGTCCAGCAGGCTCGCGATCCGCGTCCAGTCGGGCCCGGATTCGCCCGCGTCCAGAGTCAGCAGGGCGCGCGCATCGCGGTTCAGGGTGTTGCCGATGGCGACGCCGATGCGACGCCGGCCGTAGTCGAAGGCCAGCAGGGTTTCCCCGCCGGGCGCCATGCTCAGGCGTGGCCCGCCTCGGGGGACAGCGACGCGATGCTGACGCCGAGCAGCGCCGCCGCGGATTCCCAGCGGCGCTCGAACGGCACCGAAAAGATGATGTCCGCGGACGCGGGCACGGTCAGCCAGGCATTGGCGGACATTTCCACCTCGAGCTGGCCGGCGCCCCAGCCCGCGTAGCCGAGCGCGATGACCGCCCGCGGCGGGCCGTGGCCCTCGGCGAGCGCGACCAGGATGTCGCGCGAGGTCGTGACCATGAGGCCGTCCGGCGCGGTCAGCGATGAGTTGAAGCCGTGGCCGCCGGGATCGTGGATAACGAAACCGCGCTCCGGCTGCACCGGGCCGCCCTGCAGCACCGGCTGCGCCGCGAGCGTCGGGTCGGTGATCTGCAGGTCCATCTGGCCGAAAATCTCGCCCAGCAACAGCGACGTCGGCCGATTGACGATGATGCCGAGCGCGCCGTCGTCGTTGTGTTCGCAGATGTAGGTGACGGTGCGATCGAAATTGGGATCCGCCATCGCCGGCATGGCGATCAGGAACTGGCCTGTCAAATAGGGTCCGTCACTCATGCCACTAGTATCCGCCCGCGTCGTGGAGGCGGCAAGTTGCCGCCGGCCTCAGTCCGGTGACGCACGCAGCCGGCCGGGGGAGGCGCGCCCCTCGATGAAGCGCCATTCGTAGGCGAAGCGCAGCACGTCGTATTGCGCGCGCACCCCGGCCGGGAAGGGGTCGTAGGGGCTGGCGAGGCGCACGAGGTCGATCGCGGCCTGGTCCAGCGCGCCGTGGCCGGAACTGCGGATGACGCGTACCTCGCGCAGCCGCCCGTCCGCCGCGACGGCCACCTCCAGCACCGGGTTGCCGCCGCGGGTGCGCGCCACGGTGGGATAGTTGAGCGTCCCGAGGCGTTCCATACGGGCCTTCCACGCCGCCAGGTATTCCGCGAAGACGCTCTCGCGGGCGTTGACCGATATGAACAATTCACGCTCGCCGCTTGCCGTCACGCGCGTCACGCCGCCCTCGGGCTGCACGGCGGCGGGCCGCGCCCCGTCTTCCGCCGGCCGGGGTGCTATGTCGGCCTGCATCGCCCCGGCCCACGACGTCACGCGCTCGGCCGCCTCCTCCTCGGGCGCGGCCGGCACGAACTCGGCGTCCAGGCCGTGCTCCGCCGACTCCGCCTCCTGCGGCGCCGGCGGGTCGTCGAAAAACTCCGGCCGCACCTGTTCGTCGATGTTGCCGGTGCCCTCCTGGCTCGCCTGGGCGAGGTATTGCGCTTCGTCCGGTGCCGGCTGGTCCGGCACCGGGTCGTCCAGCAGCGTCACCTCGAGGGTGGGCACCTCCTGCGGTCCGTCCTGCTGCTGCGGCGCGAAGCCGAGGCCGAGAATCAGCAGGCCGTGCGCGGCGGTGGCGATGAACAGCGCCCAGCCGAGGCGCTCGCCGGCCGCGGTGCTGCCCGCCGCGGCGCTCATGGCCGCGCCGCTCCGGGCTCGGACTCGAGCTTGCTCAGCACGAATGCAGCGATCACGCCGCTCACGATACCGAACACCAGCGCCGCGGTCAGCAGGAACGGCGCCAGCTTCAGCAGCGCCGGGTGGGGGATGAACAGCTGCCAGGCGACCAGCAGCTGCGTTCCCATGTGGGCGAGCGCGGCGCAGACGCTGTAGCCGAGCGGGCCGAGCCAGCGCCCGGCGCCGGCCTGGGCGAGCCACAGCACGGCCAGTGCGGCGACCGCGCCGCTGGCGCTCATGATGAAGGTGGGGCTGAGAAAGGTGCCGACCAGCAGGCTGCCCGCGAGCACGCGCAGCGCCGCCACCCAGGCGGCCGTGTACCAGCCGTAGCGCAACAGCACGATGACCGTGATGACGTTCGCGAGCCCCGGCTTGACGCCGGGCAGCGGGCTCGGGAATGCCGCTTCCAGGATGTGGATGGCGATCGCGAGGGCCGCGAACCCGGCGATGAGACGGTCGTCGCGGCCGAGCGCCTCAGAAGGTGACCGCATCGAACTCGCGCTCCCCGCCCGTGACCTCGACGACGATACCGTTGGGCAGGCAGGCTGCGACCTGGCCGCTGCGCGACAGCCAGCCGGTATGCACGCACAGCCGACCCACGCAGGGCGAGTCGATGAACCGCACGCGCCCCGCGCGGACCTCCAGCCGGCTGGGCCCGAGGCGCCCGCCCACCTCCAGCGTCGCATCGCGCGCCAGCGCCACCTGGCGCGGCGGCGCGCCGGGGGCCGAGACCTGCGCGAATTCGCCCGGCCCGCCGCCGCCCCACAGCGACGCCCAGGCGGCGCCGACGAGCAGCGCCGCCACACCGACCACGACCGCGTCTGCGGGGCGCACGATGTTCACGGCAGCGGCCGCACGCTCGCCCCGCGCTCCTGTGCCTCGTCGCGGAACCGGATGCGCGGGCGCAGCGCCCCGGTGAGCTCGATCCGGCCGTCCTCGTGCACGATCATCACGCTGTCGACGCCGAGCGCGCGGGCCGTCGCCGGCCAGTCGTCCGGGCCGGCCACCATCAGCGCGGTGGCGGCGGCATCGGCAAGACCCGCGTTGCGGTGCACCACCGTGGCCGAGACGATGCCCGCCGTCGGGTAGCCGCTGCGCGGGTCGAGGACATGGTGGTAGTGCCGCCCATCGTGTACGAAGTAGCGCTCGTAGTCGCCCGAGGTGAAGACCGCCTCGTCGCCCTCGACCTCCAGCGCCGCCAGGATCGACTGCTCGCGCGCCGCGCGGATGCCGATGCGCCACGGCCGCTCGCCGCGTCGCCCGATGGCGCGCAGGTCGCCGCCGGCATTGACGATGGCGTGATCCACGCCGCGCGCCCGCAAAAGCTCGATGCCCCGGTCGACCGCCACGCCCTTGAGGAAGCCCCCCAGGTCGATCTGCGCCCCGGGGGGGCCGCTGACGCGCCCCCCGGGGCCGACGAGCGCGGCCAGCGGGCGCGTGCCCGCGAGGCGCGCCGCGATCTCGTCGGCCGGCGGCGGCGCCTCGGGTAGGGTCTCCTCGCGGGAGAAGCCCCACAATTTCACCAATGTGGCGATCGCGGGCTCGAACAGGCCGTCGCTGGCGGCGCTGAGCGCGGCTGCCTCGGCGAGCAGTGCGCCGAGGTCTTCATCCGGGGCCGCGTCCTCGCCCGCGGCCAGCGCCTGGTTGACGCGCCCGAGCGCGCCGTCGCCCCACGGGTCCCACTCCCGGTGCAGCGCGAGGAACAGCGCCTCGACCTCACGGGCGCCTTCCTCCGCCTCGGTCCGCGGCACGCCCCAGGTGGTGACGTCGACGAGCGTGCCCATCGCCATGAAGCGATGGCGGACTTCCTCGTCGCCGCGCCCGCAGCCCACCAGCAGCAGCGCGGCGAGCAGCAGGACGGCGGCGCGCGCCGCCGCACGGGACGCGGTCGCTGGGCTCAAGCCCGCTCCAGCCGGCGCTCGATGGCGTCGAACAGCGGGGCACAGATGTTGTCGCGGTAGATCTTGTCCAGCTCGCGCACGCCCGTCGGGCTGGTGACGTTGATCTCGGTGAGTTGGTCGCCGATGACGTCGAGGCCCGCGAACAGGATGCCCTGCTCGCGCAGCACCGGCCCGACGCGGGCGCAGATCTCGCGCTCCCGCGCCGTCAGGTCGCGGCCCTCGCCGCGCGCCCCGGCCGCGAGGTTGCCGCGGTTCTCGCCCTCGGCGGGGATGCGGGCGAGCACGTGCTCGTAAGGCTCGCCGTCGATCACCAGGATGCGCCGGTCGCCGCCGGCGACGATCTCCGGCACGTAGCACTGGATCATGGCGAAGCGCCGGTCGTGCTCCGTGATGGTCTCGAGGATCACGCCGCTGTTCGGATCGCCGGGCCGCAGCACGAAGATCGAGCGGCCCCCCATGCCGTCGAGCGGCTTGACCACGGCCGCGCCGTAGCGCTCGACGAAGCGGCGCATATCCTGCATGGAGCGGGTCACCAGGGTCGCGGGCGTGAACTCCGGGAACCACATGGTGTAGGCTTTCTCGCTGACGTCGCGCAGCGCGCGGGGCTTGTTGACCACCAGCACGCCGGCGGCCTCGGCCCGCTCCAGCAGGAAGGTCGTGTAGATGTACTCCATGTCGAAGGGCGGATCCTTGCGCATCAGGATCACGTCCAGCTCGCCGGCGTCCGCCTCTCGCACCGGGCCGAGCTCGAACCAGCGCTCCGGGTCGTCCACCACCGCCAGGGCGCGGAGGCGCACCCCGAGGCGGCCCTCCAGCACCCACAAGTCTGCCTGGGTCAGGTATTCCAGCGCATAGCCGCGCCGCTGCGCCTCGAGGAGCATCGCGAGGGTGGTGTCCTTGACCGGTTTGATCCGGTCGATGGGATCCATCACCACCCCGAGACGGATACGGGACTCGTTCACGGGCAGTCTCCAGGCTCATGTTCGGCTGGTGGCAACTATATCAAGCGCAACGGGACGCAGTGCATGGCGGGGGTGCCGCCGATATGTTAAAACGCCCGCCTGTGTCCGGAATGAAAACAAGCCCGTGCGTGGCGGACTTCAAGTGGAGAACGATGGTGGACGGAGACGGGTCGCGCAGCCTGAACGGACTCAAGGTGCTGGTCGTCGACGACAGCAAAACCATCCGTCGAACGGCGGAGACACTGCTCAGCAAGGAAGGCTGCGAGGTCTACACTGCGGTTGACGGCTTCGACGCCCTTTCCAAGATCGCCGATCATCATCCGGACATCATTTTCGTGGACATCATGATGCCGCGCCTCGACGGCTACCAGACCTGCGCGCTGATCAAGCACAACAAGGTATTCAAGTCGACGCCGGTGATCATGTTGTCGAGCAAGGACGGCCTGTTCGACCGGGCCCGC
Organism: Gammaproteobacteria bacterium; assembly: GCA_035514535.1. GTDB lineage: Bacteria > Pseudomonadota > Gammaproteobacteria > Steroidobacterales > XN24 > XN24. The sequence goes on along the minus strand of DATKAZ010000017.1, from coordinate 24,159 downwards.
GGCAGGATCGTCGGTTCCGAGCAGTACCTGACGAAACCGTTCACCCGCGACGAGTTGCTGTCCGCCATCGAGACGCACGTCAAGGCCTGACCGCGCGAGCGCGCGCGGCCGGAGGAGAACGCATGCCGCTGGTACTGATCGTCGACGACTCCCCGACCGAGGTGCATGTCCTGAGCGGCTACCTCGAGAAGCACGGTTTCGAAACGGTCGCGGCCGCGGACGGCCGCGAAGGCATCGACAAGGCGCGCGAGCTCAGGCCCAACCTGATCCTCATGGACGTCGTCATGCCGGGCATGAACGGCTTCCAGGCGACGCGCGAACTGGCGCGCGATCCGCAGACGGCGTCGATCCCGGTGCTCATGGTCACCACCAAGGGCCTCGAGACGGACAAGATCTGGGGCATGCGCCAGGGCGCGGTGGACTACCTCGTCAAGCCGGTCACGGAAGCGCAGCTGGTCGACAAGGTTCGCGCCGCGCTGGGCGATCATGACTGAGTCGCCGCTGGCCGCGCTGCGCGAGCAGCCCTTCGCGCTGCTGCGCGAGATGGAGCAGCGCGCCTGGCGGGTGGCCGGCGAGCAGGGCGAGGCGCCCGAAACGCGCGACTGGGTGGGGATCGGCTTCCGGCTCGGCGACGAGCGCTTCCTGGCGCCGCGCGACGAGGTGCGGGAAATCGTAGCCTGCCCGGCCGCGCTGGCGCGGGTGCCGGGGGCGAAGGACTGGGTCGCGGGGCTGATCAGCATCCGCGGCCAGCTGTTGACGGTGATCGACCTCAAGGCCTTTCTCGGCGGCGGCGCGACGCGCCTCGGTCGGGACAGCCGCGTGCTGGTGATCAACCACCGCGAGCTGGGCGCCGGCCTGCTGGTCGACGAGGTGCTCGGCTTCCGGCGCTTTGCGGAGGCGGCGCGCGGCGACGCGCCGGAGGAGACGGCGCTGCGCTGCCGTCGCTTTCTCGCCGGTGCATTCGTGCAGGGCGACACGAACTGGCCGGTATTCAGTCTCGCGGCGCTGGGCGAGAGCTCGACGTTCCTGCGGGCGGCCGAGGATGGCTGAGATAATGGAATCGCATATGAGACAGCACTCGAGGGGCGCGGCCCTGCTGCCGGTACTGGGAGTGATCCTGGTGCTGGTCATCCTGTTGACGGCGCTGTTGTCCTGGCGAAGCCTGCCGCCGGACAGCGCGCTGTTCTCCGGCGCGGCCCTGCCCCTGTGGCTGGCGCTGTCGGCGCTGGTGCTCGCGGTGGTGCTGATCGCCTCCCTGTGGCGCGGCGAGGAGGCGCGGCAGCGCGCCACGGAGCACGCGCGGCAGAACGAGCGCAACCAGCAGGCGATCCTGCGCCTGCTCGACGAGCTCGGCAGCCTCGCGGACGGCGACCTCACCGTGCAGGCGACGGTCACCGAGGACATCACCGGGGCGATCGCCGATTCCATCAATTACGCCATCGAGGCGCTACGCGGCCTGGTCGCGACCATGAACGAGTCCGCCATCAAGGTGGACGCCGCCGCCAAGCAGACGCAGGCGACCGCCACCCACATGGCCGACGCCAGCGACACCCAGGTGCGCCAGGCCAGCGACGCGACCGAGTCGATCGCCCGCATGGCGGCCTCCATCGAGGCCGTCTCCGGCGACGCGGAGCGGGCCGCCGACGTGGCACGCCACTCGGTGGACGTGGCCCACAAGGGCGGCGCCGCCGTGCGCCGCACCATCGAGGGCATGAACACCATCCGCGAGACTATCCAGGACACCTCGAAGCGCATCAAGCGCCTCGGCGAGAGCTCGCAGGAGATCGGCAACATCATCGAGCTGATCAACGACATCTCCGAGCAGACCAACATCCTCGCCCTGAACGCCTCCATCCAGGCCTCCATGGCCGGCGAGGCGGGCCGCGGCTTCGCGGTCGTGGCGGACGAGGTGCAGCGACTGTCCGAGCGCGCCGCCAATGCCACGCGCCAGATCGAGGTGCTGGTGAAGACCATCCAGTCGGACACCAACGAGGCCGTGGTGTCGATGGAGCGCAGCACCACGGACGTGGTCGGGGGCGCGCTGCTGGCCGAAAACGCCGGCGCCGCGCTCGACGAGATCGAGAGCGTCTCCAACCAGATCGCCAACCTGGTGCAGAACATCTCGCGCTCGGCCCGCGACCAGGCCACCGCCGCGGGCGACATCACGCGCAACATGAACGTGTTGCGCGAGGTCAGCGAGCAGACGGCGGACGCGACGGGGGCGACCTCGCAGTCCATCGGCAAGCTGGCCGACCTCGCCACCCAGCTGCGTAATTCCGCGGCCGGCTTCAGGCTGCCGGAGCCGCCCCGCAAGTGACCGAGCAGGCTTCCCCGCAACTCCAATGGGTGACCGGCGAGATCGCCGGCACGCTGCGCGATGCGCGCATCGCGCTGGAGGAATTCGCCGAGCAACCGCAAGAGCCGGAAGCCATCGAGCGCTGCGCGCAGATGCTGCACCAGGCGCAAGGCGCGCTCAGGATCGCCGAGGTCTACGGCGCGTCGCTGCTCGCGGAGGAGATGGAGCAGCTCGCGCAGCACCTGCACCGCGGCGTCGCCTCCGGCCATTCCCCGGAGGAGGGCCTCGACGCGCTGTCGCGCGCCGTCGTGCAGCTGCCGCCGTACCTCGAGCGCGTCACCTCCGGCGGCCGGGACATCCCGCTCGTGCTCCTCCCGCTGCTGAACGACCTGCGCGCGGCACGCGGTTCGCCGCTGCTGTCCGAGAACACCCTCCTTCTGCTGAACCTCCCTTCCGACCGCCAGCTGCTCGCGCGCGGCGCGCGCCCGCAGCCGAGCGGCGAGGACATCGTGCTGCTGGCGCGCAAGCTCAGGCCGCGCTACCAGGCGGCGCTATTGTCCTGGATCCGCGGCGAGCGGCCGGACAGCAGCCTCGCCGTGATCGCCGACGTGGCGAGCGCCTTCGAGCACGCCGCGGCCGAGACCTCCGTCTACCAGCTGTGGTGGGTGCTCGGCGGCGTCATCGAGGGGCTGCGCCAGGGCGGGCTGCCCGCCAGCGCCGCGATCAAGCGCCTGCTCGGCCAGGTGGACCGGCAGATCAGGAGAATCGTCGACGAGGGCGAGGACGGCCTGGCCGCCGCGCCGCCGGTGGAACTGTTGAACAGCCTGCTGTTCTACGTGGCGCGCTCCGCGACCCGCGGCAGTCGCGTCAGCCTGATCCGCGATACTTTCAGCCTCGGCGACCTGCTGCCGGACCAGGGCGACCTCGCCGATGCGCGCGACAGCCTCGGCGGACCGAGCGTGCAGCTCATGCATACGGTGGCCAGCGCCATCCGCGACGACCTCGGCAAGGTGAAGGATGCGCTCGACCTGCACGCCCGCACCAGCAGCATTCCCACCGAGGTGCTCGACAACCAGTTCCAGATGCTCGGCAAGATCGGCGACACGCTCGGCGTGCTCGGCCTCGGCGACTTCCGCGACGAGGTCCAGTTCGAGGCGGAGCGGCTGCGCACCCTGCTGGGCAAGCCGCCGGGCGACGCGGACGAGGAACTGCTGGCCGTGGCGGCCTCCCTGCTGCGCGTCGAGGACCGGCTCGAGGAGCGGCTCGTGGGCCTGGTGGTGGAAGAGCCGCCGCAGCCGGGCGAAGTGCCGGTCGACGAGAGCGAGGCCGAGCTGCGCCAGGTCCGCGACGCCCTGCTGCGCGAATGCCTGTTCAACATGGCGCGGGTGCGCGATGCCATCAGCGAGCGCCTCACCGGCCCGGTCGATCCGCAGCTCGCCGACGCCGTGCCCGAGTTGCTGAAGGGCATCACCGCCGCGTTGCTGATGCTCGACTACCCGCGCGCGGTCGCGGTGCTCGAGCGCATCACGAGCCACGTGCGCAACATGCTCGAGCCCGGCGCGGACGACATGCACCGCGGCGCGCTCGACCGGCTCGCCGACGCGATCGTCAGCGTCGAGTATTTCATGGAGACCCTGCGCGCGGGGCGCAAGGTGCCGGTGTTTATGCTGGAAAATGCCGAGGCCTGTCTCGAGGCCATGCCGCAGCTGGCGAGAGAGCTGCCGGGATACGCCCCCGTCGAGACGCTGCCCGGCGACACGGTCACGCTGCACGAGGAGGCGCCGGCGGAAGAGGCGCCCGCGCAGCCGGAGCAGCGCGCGCCGACCTTCGCCACCCCCCCGGCCGAGCCCGGGGCCCCGGTGTACGAGGGCGAGGAGCGTCCCGACCCCGAGCTGCTCGAGCTGTTCATCGAGGAGGCGAAGGAACTCGAGGCGGTCATCCGGGAGAAGTTCCCGCACTGGGCGGCGGACGGCGACACCGCCGAGCTCGGGACGGTGCGGCGCTGCTTCCACACGCTCAAGGGCAGCGGGCGCATGGTCGGCGCCAAGCTGGTCGGCGAATACGCCTGGGCGATCGAGCGGCTCATGAACGCCCTGCTGGAGCAGCGCGTCGAGCGCAGCGACGCCGTGGTGGAATACCTCGGCCACGCCATCGGCCTGGTGCCGGGGCTGATCGAGCAGCTCGAGACCGGGCGCGCGCCCGAGACCGACGTGCAGGCCTGGATCGTGCAGGCGAACGCGTTTGCCGACAATACACCCGGCGCAGCGGACACGCTTGCCGCGCTACTCGAGGCCCGGCCCGCCGCGCCGGAAGGCGCGCCCCCGCCGGAGCCGGAGCCGGAGCCCGAGCCGCCGCGCAGCGAGATGGACCCGGTGCTGCGCGACATCTTCACCCGCGAGGCCAGCGGCCATCTCGACAGCCTGCGCGAGTTCATCGCAGGCTGCGCGCTGCGCACGGCACCCTACGCCGTGACGGAAGCGGCGCACCGCGCGTCGCACACCCTGGCGGGCAGCGCCAACATGGCGGACGTCGCCCCCGCCGTCGCGGTCGCGCGCCCCCTCAACGAGTACCTGCGCCACCTGCATGACGACCGCGTCGGGCTGCCCGAGGCGGGGCTGGTGCTGGTGCGACGCGGCGTCGAGGCGATCCATACAGTCGTCGAGGCGCTGCGCGAGGGGCACGATCCGGGCCCCGGGGACGAAGCGCTCGCCGTCGAGATCCGCGCGTTGCACGAGGACTACCAGGTGCGCGCCGAGGCGGGCGCCACGGAAGAAGTCGAGCCGGAAGAAGTCGCCGCGGAAGAGCAGTTCGATCCCGATATCCTCGCGCTGTTCTGCGAGGAAGCCGGCGAGATCCTCGAGGAAGCGCAGGGCGCGATGGCCGCCTGGCGCGCACAGCCGGGCGCGGGTGAACCGCTGCTCGCCCTGCAGCGCCACCTGCACACCATCAAGGGCAGCGCGCGCCTCGCGGGCGTGCGCTCGATCGGCGATCTCAGCCACGACCTCGAGAACCTGTTCGAGGGCCTGGCCGAGGGACGGCGCGTCGCCGCGCCGGGCCTGGTCGACGTCGTGCAGGAATGCCTCGACGCCATCCACGCGATGCGCGACGTCGCGGCCGAGGGCCGGATGCCCGACGTGCCGGCGGGGCTGCAGGAGAAGCTCGCGGCGGCGCTGGCGGGCGAAGAGGAAGAGGTTCGCGGGGAAGAGGAAGAGATTCGCGCGGAGGACGCGGCGGAGGCGGAGACCGCGAAGGAAGAAGAAGTCGAACCGCCGCCGGTGGAGTATCCGCCGCCGCTGATCGAGTTTCCGCCGGAGCGCGAGCCGGAGCCCGAACCGGAGCCGGAACCCGAGCCGGAACCAGAGCCGGAGCCGGAGCCGGAGCCCGAGCCGGAGCCCGAGCCGGAGCCCGAGCCCGAGCCCGAGCCCGAGCCCGAGCAAGTCCAGCCGCCGCCTGCCGCCCCCGAGCCGGCGCCGCCGCCGCTGGCGGCCACGCCGATGCCGCGCCAGGAGCTGGCGCGCGTCGAGGCCGAGCTGCTCGAGTCACTGCTCAACAACGCCGGCGAAGTGGGGATCTACCGCTCGCGCCTCGAGGAACAGCTCGGCGCGGTGCAGTTCAACCTCGAGGAGCTGTCCGCCACCTTCATCCGGCTGCGCGACCAGCTGCGCAAGATGGAGATCGAGACCGAGGCGCAGATCATCCATCGCCACCAGGGCGACATGGAGGCGCGCGGCGATTTCGATCCGCTCGAGCTGGATCGCTATTCGACCATCCAGCAGCTGTCGCGCGCCCTCGCCGAGACCGCCAGCGACGTCGCCAGCATCCAGCAGATCATCAGCGAGCGCGTGCGCGAGTCCGAGAGCCTGATCGTGCAGCAGTCGCGTGCCGTCAGCGAGCTGCAGGACGGCCTGATGCGCACGCGCCTGGTGCCATTCAACCGCCACGCGCAGCGGCTCTCGCGCCTCGTGCGCCAGGTCGCCTCCGAGTATGGCCGGCGCGTGGACCTGCAGGTCGTCGGCGGCACCGCCGAGCTCGACCGCCAGATCATGGACCGCATGCTCGGGCCGCTCGAGCACCTGTTGAGAAACGCGGTCATCCACGGCATCGAGCCGCCCGAGCGGCGCACCACCGCCGGCAAGCCCGCGACCGGGCGCGTGACCGTAAGCGTATTGCGCGAGGGCGCCGAGATCGTCGTCGAGGTCAGCGACGACGGCGCCGGGCTCGATCTCGAGGCCATCAAGCGTAAGGCGCTGGTGCTCGGGCTCGTCGGCCATGACCAGGAACTGAGCGACACCGAAGCGGCGGGGATGATCCTGCGCCCCGGCTTCACCACCGCGCAACAGCTCACCCAGGGTGCGGGACGCGGCGTCGGCATGGACGTCGTGGCCAGCGAGGTGCGCCAGCTCGGCGGCGCGCTCGAGGTGCACAACCGTCCCGGCCAGGGCGCGACTTTCGAGATCCGCCTGCCGTTCACGCGCGCCATCACCCAGGCGCTGGTGCTGCGCGCCGGCGACGAGTGGTACGCGCTGCCCCTGCCCGCCGTCGAGGGCGTCGTGCGCGTGCCCGCGAACGAGCTGCCGCGCTACCTCGGCGCGCATCCGATCCCGTTCCGCTACGGCGACGACGAGTACACGTTCGAGCACGTCGGCGCGCTGGTCGAGGGCCAGGCCGCGCCGCCGCCCGAGACCGGCACGGTGCCCGCAATCCTGGTGCGCGCCGGCGACCGGCCGACGGCCATCCTCACCGACGAGATGCTCGGCGCCCGCGAGATCGTGGTGAAGCCGCTCGGCCCGCAGCTCACCGGCATCCGCGGCATCGCCGGCGCCACCATTCTCGGCGACGGCAAGATCGTCCTCATCCTCGACATCGCCGCGCTGATCCGCGCCCGCGCCCGCGCGCCCGAGGCGCCGCCGCCCAGCCCGGTCGCGCCGAAGGAAGACGATCGCACCTTCGTCATGGTGGTGGACGACTCGATTACCGTGCGGCGCGTCACCGAGCGGCTGCTGGAGCGCAACGGCATGCGCGTGATCACCGCCAAGGACGGCGTCGACGCCGTCTCGCTGCTGCAGGACCACCAGCCCGACATCATGCTGCTCGACATCGAGATGCCGCGCATGGACGGCTACGAGGTCGCCACCCACGTACGCAGCGACCCGCGCCTCAGGCACATCCCGATCGTGATGATCACGTCGCGCGTCGGCGACAAGCACCGCAACCGCGCGATGGAGATCGGCGTCGACCACTACCTCGGCAAGCCCTACCAGGAAAGCGATTTGCTCAATGCGATCAGCAGCCTCGTGCGACCGCGCGCCGCAAACCAGAACCATGACTGACGACCAGAACATCCTGCACAGCCTGCTCGTGCCGCTCGTCGGGCGGCGCCTCATCGTGCCGCGCGCCTGCGTCGCCGAAGTGATCGGCCTCGGGCGCTTCCGCCTGCGCGAGCAGGAGCCCGAGTGGCTGCTCGGCGAAGTCGCGTGGTCGGACTACCTCGTGCCGCTGGTGTCCTTCGAGGCGACCTGCGGCGATCCCGTGCCCGACATCGGCGGGCGCAGCCGCGCGGTGATCCTGCGCAGCCTGACCGGGCGGCTCGGCCGCGGCGGCATCGCGCTGCTCTGCCAGGGCCTGCCGCAGCTCGTGCGCGTCAGCGCCGACGTACTGGAGCTCGATTCCGGCGGCACGGAGCTGCCCGACGCGCCGGTGTTGTGCCGCGTGCGCGTCGTCAACGAGACACCGCTGGTGCCCGACCTCGAGAAGCTCGAAGGCTGGGTGGCCGAGCTGATGGCCGCCGAGGCGAACGGCGTTTCCGCGGAAACGTAGCGCTCAAGCTCAGTCGGGTTCGGCCGCCGCCGGCCGCCGACCGCCGAGTCCCACGCCCTGCAGCAGGGCCCGGAAGCGGGGCTCCCCGCGCAACGGGTCGAGCCCCGGCAGAACCCCGAACAGGCGCACGAACCAGCTGCGTTCCTCAACCGCCTGCTCCAGCAGGTCGATGGCCCGGCTATGTTCTCCAAGGGCGAGCCGAACGAGCGCGCGAAGAAACGGCGACACGTACCGCTCGGCCGCCAGGTCGTCGAGCTCCAGGAGGACCTCGTGTGCCTCGCTCGTCCGGCCCAGGGCCGCAAGGGTGGCCGCACGCACCGCAACGGCATCCGGAAGCCGGCCCTCCGGGTCGACCTTGCCGATGCTGGCGAGCGTCGCCTCGTGTTGTCCCTGGTTCGCATAAGCCAGGGCGGCGTAGAAATGCGCCATCCGGTACCCGGGGTGCATCCCGAGAAGTCGCTCGTAGCGTGCGATGGCTTCCGCGGGACGGCCGCCGAGGTCAAGGATGATCCCTTCGACCAACAGGTGGAACGGCGACAGCGGATCCAGTCGCTGGGCGGTACCGATCATTGTCAGCGCCTCGTCGAAGCGGCCCATGTCGCGCAGGTACTCGGCGTAGGCCTGGTACGCCGTGGCGTAGCTCGGATTCAGGCGCAATGCGTCGCGGAAATGCTGCTCCGCGGATTCCCATTCGAAGTAATAGTCGGTGAGCACCATCGCCAGGGAGGTATGCGCCTCGGCGAGGCCGGCGTCCAGTTCCAGCGCGCGCTCCGCCGCGGCCCGCGTGCCGCGCGCGGCCTCTGCGGGAGAGAGCACGGCAAAGTAATCGAGCGTCTTGTAGGTATCGGCGAGGCCGGCCCAGGCCTGGGCAAAGGTCGGGTCCAGGTCGAGTGCCTGCTGGAAATGGTCGCGCGCCTGCCTGACGAACGCCTCCTCGAACTTCTGCAGGAAATATCGCCCCTTGAGGTAATGATCGAAGGCTGCCGTTGGTGTCGCGTTCAGTCTCGCGGACGCGCGTCCCGCAGCGGCATCCAGTCGAGGCAGAAGTGCCGCGGCTATTTCCGTGGCGATCTCGTGCTGCAGGGCGAGTACGTCTCCCAGCGAAGCGTCGTAGGTCTCCGACCAGAGGTGCACACTGTCGCGCGCATCGATCAGTTGCGCCGTGATGCGCAGGCGGTCGCCCGACTTGCGTACGCTGCCCTCCAGCACGTGACTGACATCGAGTTTCCCGGCCACCGTCGCGATATCCGGGTTCTGACCCTTGAACGCGAACGAGGAGGAGCGTGCGATCACGCGTAAGCTTGGAGTCTTCGCGAGTGCATTGAGCAACTCCTCGGCCATGCCGTCGGCGAAGTACGCCTGGTCCTGCTCGGCGCTCATATCCAGGAACGGCAATACCGCAATCGTGGACGCGGCACTGCGAGGTCCCGCATGAACCGGGATGCGGCGGCCTTGCGACGAGACGACCGTTGCACCTGCCGGCCCGACTGCCGCGATCAGCCGATAGCCCTTGCGGGGAATCGTCTCGATGTAGGCCGGAGCCTGTTGTCCGTCACCCAGCGCCTTGCGCAATTGCGCAATGCACTTGTAGACCGGATTGTCGCCCATCGGTCGGCCGCGCCAGACCTCTTCGATCAGGACTTCGGTGCTGACCACCTCCCGCGGCCGCCGCGCCAGGCGCAACAGCACGGCCATGGCCTTGGGCTCGATGCGTACCTCGAGATCGCCGCGCGACAGGCGGTCGGCGGAAGGATCGACGAGCCAGTCGCCGATGGTGAACGAACCACTGCTCTGCGCGCTCATGGGTGATTCGATGCTTAAGAACAGGCGTCGAGTATAGCCCGGCGGAAAATCTCAAGAATTTCTCCAGAGAAACGGCAGGCCGGCAGGTGCCGCCCTGGCATAGCGTCGTCACACCAATCGCACGACCACGGGAGATACCGACATGAACCGCAAGCACTCGATCATCAACATGCTGCGCTGGAGCCTGCCAGTGGCCCTGCTGACCACCGCCGGGCAGGCCGTGGCCGCACCGCCGCCGCACGACATCAGCGGCACGTGGACTTACGCGGAGACCACCCAGCTCGTCCTCAAGCCGGCCGAAGACGTGCTCCACATGACCTGCATCCTGTCCAACGGCGTGCTGGTCATCAATCAGTCGGGCGCGAACTTCTCCGGCATGCTGACGCACTACAGCACGACCTGCATGACGAAGGATGGCGCGCCCGTGCCGCCGCCGTGGCCGTTGCCCTACGAGGCGTATTTCACGGGCCGCGTCACCGGCCAGGGCCTGAAGATCGACCAGTTCGATGCCCCGCCCGCGCCGCCCGTCCATTGCCCGAAGCAAGGATCGCTGCGGGTCGAGGAAGGCGAAGTCGTCGAGATTCGCACCACCGGACGCTGCGACCTGTCGGACATGCCGTTCCCGTTCATGGCGAGGAACTTCGGGGTGGCGCTGCGGCCGTAGCGCGGACTCCCCGACCTAGGGGTCGCCCGGCAGCCCGAGCGCAGCCAGCGCCGCCGTTTCGAAGGCCACGTCTCGCCCCTGGGCTTCGACCAGGCTGCGTTGGGCAGCCACGTCCGCCTCGACCAGGGCCATCAGCGCCTGGTACTCGGCGTCGTCGCGCAGTGCATCCCACGCCGGGATGTGACGCTCGAAGGCAGGGTCCCGCCAGCCCGAATTGACGGCCAGCCGCAGGGTCTGCAGCGCCTTGCGAGTTTCGCCCAGCAGCGCGAAGTTGCGCGCCTCGACCATGTACAGGCGGGGCCGGTGCCCGGAGCCCGCCGCGCGCAGCATGGCGATGTGCGCCTGGATCCGGTGCAGCAACGCCGTCGCATCCTCGTGCCGGCCGACCTGTTGATAGGCATGGGCAAGGAGCTGGGCGAAAGTGAGTGCGAAATCCAGGCCGCCCAGGTGCTGCGGGATGCGGAAGTTTTCGCCGAACAGCGGTTCCAGTACCCTGATGCCGTCCTCGTAACGCCCGGTCATGACCATCATGCCGCCGAGCGTCTCCCGGATGACGAACGGCAGCTCGGACAGCGGCCGCCCCGCGCGTTGCAGGTACTCCATCTTCATCCGGTAAATGGCCTCGAAGTCGCCGCGGTAGAACAGCACCTCGCTGTGCAGCCCGAGCCGCGGGGGTCCGTCGCCTTCCAGGGTGCGCACCCGCTCCATCCACCGCGCCACGTCCTCGTCGAGCTCGAGCTGGCTAAAGGTATGGACGAGCCGCGACAGCGTGGCGAAGCCTGGATGACGGAGCACGGCCTCCTTCGCCCAGCGCAGGGCCTCCCCGAGGCGGCCGAAGTCGCGATTGAGCGCGACCAGCCGGACGTAGGGCTCGATGGTCGGACGTGGCAGCTCGAGGACGCGCAAAAAACGCTCGCGCGCTCCCGCGTAATCGCCGCGGCCCCAGTAGCGTAGTCCGAGGCTGGTATTGAGCAGTGGATGCAGTGGATCGATCTGCAGCGCCGTTTGCAGTTCGCGCTCGGCTTCCTCGTGCCGGCCCGCTTCCTGCAGGTAAGTGGTCAGCCAGTAACGGGCGTCGACGAGATTAGGATCGAGTTCCAGCGCGCGCCGCAGCGAGGCATCGGCGTCCTCGAGCCGCCCCTGCTCGATGGCGAGCAGGCCGAGTGCGGCGTGCGCTTCGGCCAGCTGCGGGTCGAGCGCAAGCGCGCGTTGCGCCGACTCGGTCGCCCGCGCGTAGTCCAGCCGCCCCATGACCTGGCCCGACTGTATGGCGTGCACCATGGCGAGGCCGCCGTATGGCCGCGCGAACTGCGGGTCCCGCTCGATGGCGCGTTCGAAAGCCGCGATGGCGGCGGACCTGTCGCGCAGCCGCAATAGCTCGCGACCGAGCAGGTAGTCCCGATAGGCCTCGGGATGCGGGCGGTGGCCCGTTTCCTGCAGGCCCTCGAGTTGCGGTGCGAGGCTCGCGGCCACGGCATCGGCGATCCGGTCCTGCAGCTCGAAAAGTCCTTGCGGCGGAAAGTCGAAGGAACGACTCCAGCGCTGGCGGCCATGCTCATCGAGCAGTCGGGCGCGCACCCGCAGCTGCTCTCCGTCGCGCTGCACCACGCCGGTCAGCAGGTACTCGACCCCAAGCTGCCCGGCGACTGCCACCGGGTCCAGCGGTGCCTCACCGAAGGCGAACGCGGACGTGCGCGCGATCACGTTGAGCGAACCTGTCCGGGCGAGGCGGTCGAGCACTTCCTCGGCGATGCCATAGCCGAGCAGTGCGTCGTCGTCGTCGCCGCCGAGCGTCCGGAACGGCAGCACGGCGATCGAATCGGGGACCTGGGTCACGCCGGGCCGGTCGGAAGCCGGCTGGTTGAGGGTCACCAGCGCCGCCACCGCTACAGCCGCCGCCACGAGTAGCGCGAGCACGGCGCGCCGCGGCGTCAACCATGGCTGCCGCACCGCGGGCGGCTGCATGCTGCGTTGCGCCCACCACGCGTCGAGCTCGCCGGTATAGGCGTAGACGGTGCCCTGCCTGAGGTGCAGGTGACGATGGACCGGGAGGCCCTGCTCCTTCTCCCAGCGATGGACCGTCCGCACGGTGCGCTTCAGGTAGGCCGCGATCGCCTTCCAGGACTCCAGCCGCCGGCCGCGCGACGGGGCGTCCGGGGAATCCGCCGATCGATCGGGCGTGCTCAAGTGCCCTCCGCAATCCGTATCTCCACCTAAGAACGATTCTAGGAGACATATCGAGGCGTAGCCAACGAGCTGACAAAGCGTGACATCCCCCGGAATGTCTGTCCTTGGCCCCTTGGCGAGCCCGGCGCGCGCTACTAACGTCAGTCTTGAACCATCGTGAAGGGGTAGAGGATGAATTCGCTTACAAGCAGCTTCCAGGGCCGCGGCCTCGTAATGCTCGCGATATGCCTTGCGGGCACGTCGCTGGCCGGCGAGCAGTCGGCATACCACTCACTGCCGCTCGACTGCGAACCGGCGGAACTCGCGCCGCCGCTCAACGAACTGTGCACCATCAAGCGGCACCAGGAAGGCGAGCGGTTGTTCACGGAGGAGACCTTCGGCGGCAATGGCCGCACCTGCGAGACCTGCCACTCGCGCAAGACCGGTACGTTCTCGCCGGAAGATGTCCAGAAACTGCTGGTCACCGACCCGGACAATCCGTTGTTCATCCACGACGGCACCGACGACGGCACCAGCGGCATCGCGCGCATCCTGGAGCACGCGACCGTGCGCATCACCTTGCCGCTGCCGCCCAATATCAAGTTGAAGCACGATCCAGCGGCGACCGAAGTTACTTTCCTGCGCGGCACGCCGACGACGAAGAATACGCCGGCCCTGGATCCCGTGCTGATGTACGATCGCCGCAACAACAGCCTGCAGGAACAGGCGCTCGGCGCGATCGATGCGCACGCTCAATCCGACAGCGCGACGCCGTTGCAGCTCGACCTGATCGCGGAGTTCCAGCGCACCGACCGCCGCTTCTTCTCCAGCCACGAGCTGTACCGGTTCGCCACTGGAGGCGCGCCGCCTGTCCTGCCCGCCGGCAACACGCCGTCAGAAAAACGTGGCCGCGAGTTCTTCATCGATGCCCCATTCAATCCGCCCAGCAAGGCGGGCGTCTGCGGACTGTGCCACAGCGGGCCGATGCTGGACACGGCGAATATCTTCTCGACTCCCGTGTTCGGCAATCCGCCCGGCGTGCGTGACCACAACGTGCTGGTCTCGGAGCGCAACCTGCTCGGACTGCCGCAGCAGACGTTCCTGATCTACGACACCATCGATCCGGGAAACCCGGTGGAAGTCACCACGCCGGACCTCGGCATGCTGATAACGCCGAATGGACGTCTCCTCGCGGAACGTGCCATTCCGCCCGACTTCGTAATCGCGAGACAGGGCCTGCGGCGCGCGTTCTTCGCCAACTTCTTCAAGACCCCGACGCTGTGGGGCGTCAAGGACACGGCACCGTATTTCCACGACAACTCGGCCAAGACGCTTGCCGAACTCGTGGACCACTACGAGTTCTTCTTCCAGCAGCTGGGGCTGCCCATCGAACTCACGGAGCAGGACAAGGCCGACATGGTCGCTTTCATGGAGTTGCTGTAACGCCTGCCTTGCAAGTGCCAGGGCGCCGGCGAGCTCGACTACGCGCGCGCCAGACCGGGCGGGCCCTGCGGGGCTCGCCCGTTTTTCATTTTCGTGGCGACGTTTCCGCGGAAACGCCGAGCGGCTTGTCCCCCGCATCACCGCTTCCTATACTCAGGAAGCAACAAAGGAGGTCGGCATGCGACGTCACGACGCCCGGCTATCTCCCTCGCGCCAGCGCGGTGCGCTCAATGCGGGCACTGCGGAGCAGGGACGGCTCGGTCCGGCCGCCGGACTGGAACGCACGCTGGTCGCGGCGCTGCATCGGCTCATGGGCGAGCCGCCGATCCGGCTGCTGCTGTGGGACGGCTACGCCGTCGGGCCCGGCGGCGCGCGTTACTCGATCGAGATTCTCAGCCGCGGCGCGCTGTACCGGTTGTTGCGCAGCCCGAACATCAACTTCGGCGAGTTGTACAGCGCCGGGCGCGTGCGCGTGCACGGCGATCTCAGCGACATGCTCGTCGAGGCCTACCGGCACATCGAGCGCGCGCATCGCGGCTGGCCGGCCTGGCTCGCCGCGCTGTGGGGCAGCCGGGGACGCCGCGGCGCCGATCTCGACGGCGCACGGCACAACATCCAGCATCACTACGACCTCGGCAACGATTTCTACCGCCTGTGGCTCGACGGCGCGGCGATGCAGTACACTTGCGCATACTTCGAGTCGCCGGACAGGACCCTCGAGCAGGCGCAGCTCGCCAAGCTCGAGCACGTCTGCCGCAAGCTGCGCCTGCGACCCGGCCAGGAGGTGATCGAGGCCGGCTGCGGCTGGGGCGGGCTCGCGCGCTACATGGCGCAGCATCATGGCGTGCGCGTGCGCGCCTTCAACATCTCGCGCGAGCAGCTCACGTGGGCGCGCGAGCGGGCGGCGCGCGAGGGCCTCGCGGACCGCGTCGAATTCGTCGAGGACGACTACCGCAACATCACGGGCCGCTGCGACAGGTTCGTCTCGGTGGGCATGCTGGAGCACGTCGGCCCGGCCAATTACGCGGCGCTCGCCGGCGTCATCACGCGCACGCTCAAGCCCGACGGCCTCGGCCTGGTCCACACCATCGGCCGCAACCGCCCGGGGCCGGTCAACGGCTGGATCGAGAAGCGCATCTTCCCGGGCAGCTACGTCCCCTCGATCACCGAGTTGATGCGGCTGTTCGAGGACGGCGGCTTCTCGGTGCTGGACGTGGAGAACCTGCGGCTGCACTACGCCCGCACGCTCGAGCACTGGCGGGCGCGCTATCTTGATGTACGCGAACAGGTGCAGGCCGACTACGACGAGCACTTCGCGCGCGCCTGGGAGCTGTACCTCGCCGGGGCGCGGGCCGCATTCGTGACCGGCACCATGCAGCTTTTCCAGGTGGTGTTCGCGCCCGCGGAGAGCAACAGCCTGCCGGCGACGCGTCGCGACCTCTATGCGTGACTACGACCTGCTCGTCGTCGGCGGCGGGCCCGCCGGTGCGACGCTGGGCGGCGCGTTGCGGGCGCAGGGCTGGCGCGTGCTGCTGCTCGACAAGGCCGAGTTCCCGCGCGACAAGACCTGCGCCGGCTGGGTAACGCCGGCGGTGCTCGACGCGCTCCAGATCGAGCCCGGCGAATACGCGCGCGAGCACGTGCTGCAGCCGATCCACGGCTTCCGCATCGGCCTGATGGGCCAGCCGTGCTGCGAGAACCGCCACGGCGAGATCCCCGTGAGTTACGGCATCCGGCGCTGCGAGTTCGATCATTACCTGCTTGAGCGGAGCGGCGTCGAGCGCGTGCTCGGCGAGCAGGTGCGCGAGCTGGTGCGCGAGGACGGTCACTGGATCGTCGACGAGCGGTATCGCGCGCCGTGGCTGGTCGGCGCGGGCGGCCACTTCTGCCCGGTGGCGGCGCAGCTCGGCGAGGGCCCGGGCAGCCACGAGCTCGCGGTGACGGCCAAGGAAGTCGAGTTCGAGATGACGCGGGAGCAGCAGCAGCACTGCGCGGCGCGCGGCGACACGCCGGAGCTGTGGTTCTGCCGCGACCTGAAGGGCTACGCCTGGGTGTTCCGCAAGGGCGCGTACCTGAACATCGGCCTCGGGCGCGAGGACAACCTGCATCTCGGCGAGCACCTCGCCGAGTTCGTCGCGAGCATGCAGGCCGACGGGCGCATCCCCGCGGACCTGCCGGCGCGCTACAAGGGCCACGCCTACCTGCTGTACGGCCACGCGCGACGGCCGCTGTCCGCGCCGGGCTGCCTGCTGGTCGGCGACGCGGCGGGGCTCGCCTACACGCAGAGCGGCGAGGGCATCCGCCCGGCGGTGGAGTCGGCGCTCATCGCCGCGCGCCTGCTCGCGCACCACCAGGACGCGCCCGAAGAAGTGCCGGCAGCCTACGACCAGGCGCTGCGCGCACGCTTCGGCCGGCGCGGCGACGAGCCCGCGAGGCCGTTGCCGGTGTGGCTGAAGGCACTCGCCGCCCCCGTGCTGATGCGCAGCAAGTGGTTCACCCGGCGCGTGGTGGCGGAGCGCTGGTTCCTGCACCAGCAGGTGGCGACGCTGGCAGGCTGAGCGTGCGCAGGCCGCGCGCCGCGAGATCGTCGAGCAGCCCCGGCAGGACGCGCAGCAGTTCCTCCGGGTGATTGCGCCGCGCCGCGCCGTCGTGCATGAGCACGATCTCGCCGGGCCGGATGCGACCGAGGCGCCTGGCGATCGCCGCGCCGCGCCCGAGCGGGCCCCAGTCGATCGCGGCGCGATCCCACAGCACGACGCGCTGGGAGGCGCGCGCGGCCTCGTCGCTCATGCAGCGACGCAGGCGGCCGTAGGGCGGGCGGAAGAACTGCGCGGGCCGGCCGCAGGCATCCGCCAGCGCGGCCGCGCCGTCGCGCACTTCGCGCCGCGCGGCCGCTGCGGACATCGTCCACGGGTGGCGGTGGCTGAAGCTGTGGTTGCCGAGCCCGTGGCCGGCCACGACGATGGCGCGCGCGAGGCCGGACTGCGCGAGCGCGCGCTGCCCGACCATGAAGAAGGTCGCGGCCGCGTCGTGGGCGGCGAGGACCTCGAGGACGCGCGGTGTCCACCGCGGGTCGGGCCCGTCGTCGAAGGTCAGGTACACCGCCTCAGCCATGGCGGCCCGCGCGTGCGAAGCGCTCGAGCAGCACGTCGCGCGTCAGCCAGGTGACCGTCGGCTCGGGATGCACCTGCGCGGCGGTGCGCTCGTCGGCGGCGAACGCCCACACCAGCAGGCGCAGGTAGCGCGCCAGGAAGCGCCGGCGTGGCCCCGGCGGAAACGGCTCGTGGACGAGGCCGAGCTCGCCGCCGTGGCGGATCCAGCCGATGCCCTGGAACACCGCCACGTCGCGAAACTCCTCGTCGTGCATCGCCAGCTCGCCGAGGCTGCGCATCGAGCGGAACAGCTGGCGCGCGAACTGCAGCCCCGTGGCGTTCGGCGAATCGTGGCCGAGCGCGGCGAGGCGCGCGTTGTCGAAGTGCAGCGTGCCGAGCGGGTCGCCGGGCGCGAGCGTGGCGCCGTCGGCGAAGCTGCGTGCCGGGCCGCGATAGCGCGTGAGGCCGACGAACATCAGCGGGCCCACGGGCCGGAGGTGATGCCAGCGGCGGTACAGGCGGTCGACGCGCTCCAGGATCCGGCGGGCGAACAGGCGGAGACGATTCACGTCGGGCCCCCGTTCCAGCGCGCGGCGCGCGCCGCGTGTACCAGGTCGAGTGCGAGCGCGGCGATGCACGCCGCGCCGTCGCGCCGGCCCACCGCCGCGGCCCGCGCGTGCAGCGCCAGCAGTTGCGCGGGATCGGCCAGCAGGGCACGCAAACGTTCGCCGAGTTCCGCTTCGCCGACGAGGGCGCCCGCGCCGTGCTCGGCGAGAAAGCGCACGTTGAAGCTTTCCTGGCCGCCCGGGCTGTTGATCGCCAGCAGGTATCGCCCGCAGGCGAGCGACTCGGCGACCGTCAGGCCGCCCGGCTTGCCGACGACCACGTCCGCGGCGGACAGCCACGTCGGCATGCGCTCGGTCCAGCCGCAGTCCACCAGCCGCCCCGGGTCGCGGGGCTGCAGCGCCGCGAGCGCGTCGCGCGCCTCGCGATTGCGCCCGCTCACCGCGACGATCCGCGCCTCCGGCACCTCCGCGAGGAGGCGCTCGGCGAGTTTCGCGACGCCGAGCCCGAGGCCGCCGCCCGCCACCAGCACGACCTGTCGTTCCGGGTGCAGGCCGAGGGTCCTGCGCGCGGAGGCTTGCGGTGGCGGGTGGCGGAAGCCGGGCTGCAGCGGGATCCCCGTGGCGAGGAGCACGCTGCCCGTGGGCAGGTCCGCGCACGCGATGGAGTCGTGGGCGACGCAGTAGTGGCCGATGCCGGGTTGCAGCCAGGCGTCGTGGATGCCGAAATCCGTCGGCACCGCGATCAGCGGCAGCTCGAGGTCGCGGCGCTGCTTGATCGAGGCGAGTAACACGGCCGGGCTCATCTGCGTGGCGATCGCGACGTGCGGCCCGAAATCGGCAACGCGTTGCTCGAGGCGGCGCGCGACGCGCGCCCAGGCCCAGCGGGCGAGCACCGGGCGGAACACGGTGCCGGGGCCGTTGCGCCGGCGGCGCGCCACCGAGGCCTGCAGGTAGCGCAGCAGGAGGCGGTCCGACGGGTGCCGCTCGCCGTCGGCCAGTTCGGGCGCGGTGCCCTTGGCCCGATCGACCCGCGTGCTGAAATGCTCGAAGAAGGTCTCGAGCTGCGGCGGGAGGGACTTGTCCGCGTCGAACAGGCTGCGCCAGGTCCGCTGGCCGAGGCGGTAGACGGCATCGAACAGCTCCGGCTCCGCGACGATCATCTCGAGATAAGCACTCTGCAGGGCCGTGGCCACCTCGGGATCCACCAGCGACCAGACGTCCAAGGTCTCGATCTCGACCGGCCGGCCGGCGGCGCGCAGCGCGGTGGTGAGCGCCTGCGCGGCCATCATGTGCCCGGACCCCAGCGAGGAGGTCAGCAGCATGACCCGCGGCGCCGAGCGATCCATCATGCGCGCCAGGAACGCGCGCGACTTCGCCAGCGATTCGGCAAGCACTCCCGTCGGCGTCGCCATGGAATCTGCCCGTGTTGCGTAAACCCGCTACAAGCTTAACTCAGTACTTCAGGAAAGCCGCCAGCGACTGCGGCTCGATGCCGAGATCCTCGAAGCGCCCGAAGTTGCCGGTCACGACGTTATCCTGCTGCATCAACACGACCTGGTCGACGGTCAACGGGGGATTCGGCAACACCCTGAGCAGCGTCGCCAGCGCGTGCCATACCGGCAACGGCACCGGCACGAGCGGCCGCTTGCGGTCGAGCGAGTCGAGCACCAGCGCGACGATGTCGCGATAGGTGTAGACCTCGGCGCCGCCCAGCGCGAACACCTTGTGAGTGCCGCCGGCGCCGCGGGCCAGTTTGGCGACGGCCTGCGCCACGTCGTCGACGAGCACCGGCTGCAGCCGCACGTCGCCGCGCCCGAACAGCGGGATGACCGGCAACCGCGCGACGCGCGCCAGCGCGCCGAGGAACGCGTCGTCCGGGCCGAACAGGACACTGGGCCGCACCGAGACCGTGCCCGGGAAGGCCTTGCGCGTGACCTGTTCGCCGCTCATGCGGGCGCGCACGTAGGCCGACCGCGAGCGCGGATCCACGCCGAGACCCGAGACGAGCACCAGCCGCTCGACCCTCGCGGCCCGCGCCGCGCGCCCGACGCGCGCCGCGCCGTGGACGTGGATGTCCTCGAAACTGCCGTGGCGGCGTGACGGGACGTACAGGCTGACGGCGTTCACGACGCTGGTGGCGCCGGCCACCGCGCGCGCCACGCTGTGGTCCTCGCGGACGTCGGCGGTCACCAGTTCGACTGTCTCGACGTCGGTCGACCACCCGGGACGCCGCGGCTGCCGCGCCGCGATCCGCACGCGGCTGCCGAGGGTCGCCAGCTCGCGGACGATGCGGCTGCCGAGATAACCGGTGCCGCCGAAGACTGTGGTGAGGGGCCTGTCCATGGCGCCGACTCCTGCGTTCAAGTATCGACTGAATTGTAGCTTGCCGGCGGCCGGTGTATGGGCGTCCCTGCCCAAATCCGTCCTTCAAGCGTGTTGCTCTAGAGTCCCACTACGCCGCCGTCCTCGCGCGTGATGACGATCGTTGCCGTGCGCGGCCGCGGTCCGGCCGGGTTCACTGGCGGGGACGGATCGCCCGGATGCCGGTAGATGGTGCCACCGTCCGGCCAGTTGCTGGTGAAACTGCCGACGCCGGAGCGGTCGCCCGGGTGCTGGAAGTTCACGAACAGGTTCTTGCCGTCGGGCGTGGAGACCACCCCCGTGGTCTCTTGGTTGAACGGCCCGGAGAGGAAGCGCCGGATCTCACCCGTGATCGGGTTGGCCGCCAGCATGCCGTTCTCTCCGTAGGGCCCGTTGCCCTGCTGGCTGCCGCTCATGTCGGTCTGGATCCACGCGATGCCGAACTGGTCGATCCACACGCCGTCCGGGCTGGCGAAGATGTTGTCTTCGGTCAGCGCCGGGCCACCCTCGGCCGGCAGGACCTGGCTGGCGCCTTGCGGTCCGGCCAGCACGAAGATGTCCCACTCAAACTTCTTCGCGAACGCGCGGTTGCCCTGTTCGCGCCAGCGGATGATGTGGCCGGTGGGGTTCGGGCCGCGCGGATTGGCGGCGTCGATGGTCTCCGGCCGCCGCGAGCTGTTGTTGGTCATGGTCATGTAGATCTCGCGCGTCTGCGGATGCGCGGCGCCCCATTCCGGCCGGTCCATCCGCGTGGCGCCGACCACGTCGGCTGCCAGCCGCGTGTTGACCAGCACGTCGGCCTGGTCCTTGAATTCGACGCCGGCCATTGCTGCGGCGGCCAGGAAGTCGGCGGCGTTGATGTCCAGTGCGAGCCAGTCGCCGCTGCCGTCGTCGTTGAAGCGCGCCGCATACAATGTGCCCTCGTCCAGTGCATCGCCTCTCATCCCCTTGTGGTAACGCGCTTGGGTGACGAACTTGTAGACGTACTCGTTCCGTGCGTCGTCGCCCATGTAGAAGGCCAGCGGCTGGCCCGGCTGTGGCGGCGCGAAGACGCAGCCCTCGTGCGCAAAGCGGCCCATCGCAGTGCGCTTGACCGGCGTGCTGCCCGGGTTGAAGGGATCGATCTCGACGATCCAGCCCTGGCCGTTCGGCTCGTTGCGGTAGTCGGCCGTCGCCGCCGCGCCCTTTATCGACACGTCGAAGCGGATGTACTGGTCCTCGCCGCTCTCCGCCGTTTCCCAGCCGTAGCGGCTCGATGTGGTGCGCACGCCGTAGCGCGCCTGCTCGCGCGGCAGCTCGCCACCGTTGAGGAAATAGCCCGCCCAGTTTTCCTCGCAGGTCAGGTACGTGCCCCACGGCGTGTAGCCGTGGGCGCAGTTGTTGATCGTGCCGCGGGCCATCGTGCCGTCCGGGCTGTACAGAGTTTTCACCAGGCCGCTGCCGCGCACCGGCCCGGCGATCTGCATTGGCGTACCTGCCGTGATGCGGCGGTTGTAGTTGCCCGGCACGACGTCCCAGTGACCGTTGGACTTGCGGATCTGGACCACGCTGACGCCGTGCGCGGCGATTTCCTTGCGCACCTCGTCGGTCGGGCGCCGGCCGTCGACGAAGGTCGGGCCGTTCGCATGCAGCACACGCTGGTCCACGTACTCGTGGTTCAGGCACAGCAGGCCGTGGCCGTTCGGATCGTCGGCCATCGGGAAGTAGTGCATGCCGTCGTGGTGCGAGCCGACCTGCTCCTCCTGCTCGGCGCCGCTGTTGCCGCCCGGGCGGTAGGCGGGAAAGCTGCCGGTGATCGGTGTGCCCCAAGGCACCAGCGCCTGCGCCTTGTAGCCGTACGGGAGGGTGGCGGCGTCGGCGCGCGTGACGGGGATGGCGTCGAAGCCGAGCAAAGGATCCAGCCCGAACGGCGGGCGGGCCTTGGCGGCGGGGGGAAGCAGCTTCGCGGAGGCAGCGCTGGCCAGCGTCGCCGCGCCGAACATGCCGGCGACCGCCACGGTCAGGCTGCCGCTCAGCACCTGCCGGCGCGACAGGCGCTTCTCGAGGATGCTGGAAAAATGAGGGTTGTTCGAGTGGTTGCTCATCGGCTCGTCGCCGGAGTCCACTTCAATCTCGACGGGAAGTCTTTCGCTCATGGTCGGATGCCTCGGGGTGGTGGGAATTACGCCGCACCGAGGCTAGGCTGCGATCATGAAATTCACTTATCCGGGGCGTGACGAATATCTTGCGGGCACGTGACGGAAGTTCTCGTCCAGAGTTCCGGGCGGTGGCGCCTGCGAATCGGCAACTCTCCGTACCTCTTGACGTACGTACGTGATTGCGTACTATTTCCCCAGCAAGCACCCGATCGGAGACATGACATGGCTGCAATCACCGCCAGCGAGGCGCGCGCGAACCTGTACCGCCTGATCGACGAGGCCGCCGCGTCGCACCAGCCCTTGAAGATCTCCGGGAAGCGCAACAATGCGGTGCTCGTCTCGGAGGAAGACTGGGAGGCAATCCAGGAGACGCTTTTCCTGCTCTCCGTCGCCGGCATGCGGGACTCGATCCGACAGGGCATGGAAACGCCGGTCGACGAGTGTGTCGAGGACATTGATTGGTGAGCTGGCGCGTCGTCTACACGAAACAAGCGCAAAAAGATGCAAAGAAGCTGGCGGCCAGCGGGTTGAAGCCCAAGGCACAGGAGTTGCTGGCCATTCTCGCCGAGGACCCGTTCGGGAAACCGCCTCCCTTTGAAAAGCTCGTCGGTGATCTCGCCGGGGCGTATTCACGGCGAATCAATATCCAGCATCGCCTCGTCTACCAGGTACTCGAGGAGGCGCGAGTGGTGAAGGTGTTGCGGCTGTGGAGCCACTACGATTGATTCCTGCGTCCGAGCTCATCAATGCGCCGGCGATGCCGACCGCGTCGTGCGAGTCGACGAACTCGCCGAAATACCGGCCGTAGTCTTCATCCAGCTCGTCGAACCACAGCGCCACCGGCGCACGCATGGCTCGCCCCCAGAGCCCAGCAGGGGCTAAACTGGCAAATTCTCCCCGGACTGGCATGTATTCGCATGTACAGAAGACACTCGGCATTCAACCTGGCGCCCGGCAGCCATCAGCGCTTCGGCGTTCGTTCACAGATCGTGGCGCTGTTCGCGGACATGCGCGGCTTTTCGAACTGGAGCGAGACGCAACCGCTCGACCGCGTGGCCGACCTCGTCAGGCTGCAGTTCGGCCAGGTCATGCAGATCTGTGACGATCATCATCACCCCTTCCAGAAGTTTCTCGGCGACGGCTTCGTGATGTTGTGGGAACTGGAGGGCGACAATGACCTGGGGCGGTGCCTCACCAATGCGCTCGACGCCGCCCTCGACCTGCACAAGGGGTACGGGACACTCACCCAATCACTCCATTATCCCGCGCCGGCCGGTTACGGTATCGGGATCTCCATCGGCGAGGCGATCCGCATCCAGCTCGAGCCGCACCTGAGCGAGTCGAGCGAGGTGGATTTCGTCGGCTACCCGCTCAACTGCGCCGCGCGGATGCAGACCCTCGCTGCGGGGTTCGGCACCGCCGTGTGCTTCAGCACGGCCCAGGTCCTGCAAGGCCAACCGGATCGTTACCTGCAAAACCTGGTGCCGGGTTTCGGCCGCAGGCTGCTCGATCCGCATCCGGAGATGCTGAAGCGCGCCGCAGTCATCAAGGGGCTCAAGCCCGCCGACCGAACCGGGTTCCGGTGCCTGTCCTTCGTGGACGGGCAGGAGTGGCTCTGGCAGACCCCGGACGTGCTCCAGTAGCACGCCGCGCGGCTGCAGGCCTGGAGTTCTCGTCCAGCAACTGCACCATGGTGCCGTAGTCCGGCGGCGCGCCATCCCACGTGCAGCGGAACGTCTCCGCGGAGACGTCATGGCGAAGATTGTCCGCGACGAGCACGGCCACCGGATCGCCCGCCAGCACCAGCGGCCGC
>DATKAZ010000016.1:0-2183 GCA_035514535.1 Gammaproteobacteria bacterium | reverse complement strand
GTAACGACCTCGCTCCTGCCCGGGGCCTCCCCCCTCTCGACCCAATTGCGCAGCAACGCGAACCTGTCGATGCCGTTTGGAATCGGCGCAGGTTGCAGGGCAGCCCCGCGGCCGTCAACTGAAGCGGAGAAGCCGGACAGGCTGTGCCCCGTCTGGGGCAGCACGTAGAAGCGTGCGAACTCGTCGACGGCGCTCCGCCCCATGGTATCGAGCACGGACTGGTAGTAATCGAGCTGCTCGCCTGACGGTGCAACCAGGTCATCGGTGCCGACCACTACGATCAGCCTGCCGCCGCTCTTGCGGAAGCCCGACAGGTCCGGATCGGTCGAGTCGAGCCAGGGCGATATCTGCTCGTGGCGAGCACGGTGCTTTTCGACGTCGTAATCAAGCGGATTCGCGCTCAGCTCCTGCATAGTGATCCCGTTGACACCCTCGGAGCCGAGCGTCGAGAATATCGGCGCGTCGTCGGCTGCGCCTTCCTGGCCTCGATACCGCTCCGCGACGAACAGCGCGCCGGGCGGTGCCATTGCCCTGACCGGAGCGCCGCGCCCGGGCGCGCCGGAGCCGGGCGGCGGGCCGAAACCGCCGGCACCGGCCACGGCCGTCGACGGCGCCCACATGCCGAACGTCTCCCGGCCGTTTGCGAGGTTGGCAGGGGACATGTAGGTCGAGAACACGAAGTTCACGGTTTCGATCTGCTCGGCGGTGAGACAGTCGCCGATCGATGCATTCTGCGGATTCGGGTCGGCGTTGCCGGGGCAGCGCAGCTTCGCCCACGGATCGGGCTCGCGGCCGCCATCATTGACGTTGAAGAGGGCGCGGCAATCGGCGTAATTGTTGATCACGCCATCGACCTGTCCATCGAGGTCATCGCACTGGCGCATGAACTCCGCGAGTATGGCCTGCCCCTTCGTCGGCGGCACCCAGTGCTCCAGTTGCTTCTCCTGTATGCGGGTGAGCGAGGGCGCCAGCATCAGTGTCGAGAAGCCGACGATCGGCACGGTCGCCAGCACGCCGTCGTAATCTTCGGGATAGCGCTGCGCCACGGTCAGGGCCTCGCGTCCGCCCTGCGAACCACCCACGTAGTAGTTGAAGGTCGGCCGCTCGCCGTATGCGCGCCCGATCAGCACCATCGCTACGTCGTGCGTCTTCTTCATCTGGGCGTGCCCGAGGTTGCGGATAGCCTCATCGTTCAACAGCCAGCTCGGGTCGTTGCCATGGCCGGAGTCGCTGCCGTAGGTCGCGAAGCCCTGCTGCAAGTCCGAGGGGCCACCGAACGGACCCGCGACAATGCCGGTCAGGCGGGGCACGCGACCGTTCATGCCGCCGCCACCGACCTGAATCGCTCGCCGGTTCCACGCTTCCGGTAACGCCAACGCAAACCGGATCGGTGGCGCCGTGCTGCTGGTATCGACCGGCAGCAGGCGGCCCGCGAGCCGGCAGTGTGCCGGCCCACCCTGGCCCGCGGGCACCCAGGTCATCGAGTCGAGCACAACACCGGATACCGGCTCGCCGATCGAGCCGGGCGGCACGGTGGCGGCCAGGGCGGCGCTCTCGCATTCTGCCGCCGTCAGCCCGACCCGCTTGCCCACATCGGGGTCCTGTGCCCACAGCTCGGCGGCCACGAGCAACGCCAGCGAACCTATCGCTGCCGCTCGCAACACATGTGTCGCTCCCCTACTCATTGTTTCTCACCGTCGGTTGGCGGCGGGCGCTGCCCGCGACTTGGCTTGTCAGTGTGGTAACGTTGTCCCACCACACGCCCGCTGGCGCCGCGTCAGGAGTTGTCCGGCGAACTCACCGGATGGTAGCCACGTAAATCGCGCCTTGTCCGTGGTTCAACCCCCACCGGACCGACGCTTCCCGGCCGTTGTAGTACCGAACGAAATCGAGGTCGATTACTGAGATCTGGCGGAGGGTCTCGACGCCCGCGAGCCGCGAATCATCCAGGTAGACCTGGACCTGGACCGGGTTGTTCAGGCTGTCGACGCCGCGCGTTACCAGCCAGTTTCGGCGCAGGGCCAGAATGGCATCGTATACGTTTCTGGAACCGGTTTGCAGGATCTCCTCCCGCGATAAGACATCCCGGTCGATTTGCCTGGCCGAGTTGGCCGGACCAGCGGAGCTCGCACACCCCGCCACGAATAACACGCTCAGCAACGCGATTGCGGCCAATCTCATTC
>DATKAZ010000015.1:0-36909 GCA_035514535.1 Gammaproteobacteria bacterium | reverse complement strand
TGGCTGGGCCCTGTCGCAGGCCGGTCCCAGCCTGCTGGCGGTGCCGGTGGGCGATTCCGTCGGCATGGTGCGGACCCGTGTCGCCCGGCGCTCGAAGGATGCCGTCTCCGGCGTGCTCGGCGCCAGGCTGCGCAGCGCGGTCAAAAAACTGGTCCGGCGCAACCGGAGGTGAGGTCGGCCAGCGGCCACAGGAACGCCGCCGCCGGGCTGCGCGGCTGGCACCGGCCAGAGATGGATCCGTATATAGTTAGGTCCACCTGGCCGGGTCGCTAGATACAGTGAGTGTTATGGAAAAGAGAAAGCTCGAAAAAAAATATTACGGGAAAATGAGTGCGACCTACGATGCGTTGCGGATCGGCACACCCCAGTGGGAGCAGGAAAACGACATCGTCACCGGATACCTCCGGCGTTTTTCGCCAGGAACCTCCATCCTTGATATCCCCGTGGGTACAGGCCGATTCCTTGATTTTTACGTTGAGCAAGGATTCACGGTGACGGGGCTCGACATCTCGTCGGACATGTTGGCGCATGCAAGGGACAAGGCCGCCGGTTTATCCGCCGGGATCACGCTACAGGAAGGCAGCATTTTCTCGATCGCCTATCCCGCGAATCACTTTGATGTGTCCGTCTGTATCCGGTTCATGGACTGGGTGGGCGAGAGGGATCTTGCCACTGCCCTGGCGGAGCTGGTTCGGGTCACGCGGGTGGCCATCGTGGTGTACGTCCCCGCGTATGTTCCCTTCGCGATGCTGGGACTCCCGTGGCCGGCGGGTTTCGGCCGGTTACTCCGGCAGCTCAAGATGAGGTTCTACAAGTTCAGGAAACGCAGCGACTCGGTGATTCACGAGCGCGCCGTAGTGCTGCGGACCTTCTCCGAATTGGGGCTGAAGATCATCGCTAAGCAGTGTATCGATGAAACGGAAGACAGCGAACGGCGAGGTCATGAGCGGGATATCTACCTGTTGGAGCTTCAGTCGCCACAAGACTAGTA
This sequence comes from Gammaproteobacteria bacterium, assembly GCA_035514535.1. Lineage (GTDB taxonomy): Bacteria > Pseudomonadota > Gammaproteobacteria > Steroidobacterales > XN24 > XN24. Next base: position 35,918 of record DATKAZ010000015.1, on the reverse strand, counting down.
GGGGGCGGGGCGCTCAGCCGGCTCGCTTGCCGGATCCTCTGAAGAAGTTGGCGATCTCGCGCGCCATGGCGTTACGCTGCCAGGCGATCCGCCGCATCACGGCCAGGAAGAACCGCGGCTTCTGCAGCCAGGGGACCGGTGCGGCCAGGCTGGCGCGGACAAAGTCGAGCTGCTGGATCCACTTGTCGAACGACCGGAAATACTTTCGCTCGGGGTCGTGAATTTCCTGCAGCTCGGCGTGCGAGACGGAGCGGGTCAGGGACGATGCGGAGCCCATCCGCCGGTAGAAAAGCGCGTCGTCAATGAGCCAGAACTTGCCCAGGGCCGCCAGCTCGGCCAGCATCACCAGGTCGCCGCCCGGGTAACGCCGGTCCAGACGCGTGCGCCGCAATGCCGCAGTCCGGATCAGGCCTGACGATTCGTTGAGCGTGCCGCCCTTCGACATCAGGCGGACGAACCTGGCGGCTGCGGTCGGGTCCAGCGCGGGCGCGTCATGCGAGTCGTACTCGATGAAATCGCCCGCGTCCGAGATGATCCGGGTCCGGCAGTAGCACAGCGCCACGTCCGCGTGCTCGGCCAACACTTCGAGGCAACGCGCGACAAAAGTCTCGTGGCAGTAGTCGTTGGCCGACGCCCACTTGAAAAACTCGCCACGGGCCTGGTGCACGACGAAATTCCAGTTGAACGCGGCGCCGCGGTTCTGCGGCTGCCTGAAGTACCTGACGCGCGGGTCCCGGCGGGCGAACTCCCGGCAGATTTTCTCGGTCGAGTCCGTGGAAGCATTGTCGGAAATGATCAGCTCGAGGTCCGCGAAGGTCTGCCCCAGGAGAGTGGCGATGGTGTGTTCGAGGAACATCGCGCCGTTGTACACGGGCAGGCCGATGCTGACCTTGGGGGCGGGATTCTCCGTTATGGCACCCACCTCACAGCACCCTGACGGCAGGGATCGGCACCACGAAGCGGCCGCCCCAGGCGCGGATGTAGTCGCATTGCGCGCTGATCTCGTCCACCAGGTTCCAGGGAAGGACGAACAGGTAATCCGGACGGCGCTCCGCGATGGCTTCGGGCGCGAGAATCGGGATGCGCGTGCCGGGCGTGAACTTGCCCTGCTTGTAGGGATTGCGGTCCACCGTGAAATCGAGGAAATCGCTGCGGATGCCGCAGTAGTTGAGCAGGGTGTTGCCCTTGCCCGGCGCGCCGTAGCCGGCGACGGTCTTGCCGGCGCGCTTCGCCTCGATAAGGAACTCGAGGATGTGGCGCTTGGTGGCCTTGACCCGTTCCTCGAACGCCACGTACTTCGCCAGCGTCGTGAAGCCGGCGTCACGTTCCCGGGCGCGCAGCGCGGTGACGCGCGGGCCGACCGGCTTCGAGGCATCCTCTGCGTGGCGGCCGTAGATCCGCAGCGAGCCGCCATGGGTGGGCAGTTCCTCCACATCGAACAGCACCAGGCCGTGGGCCGCGAACACCTGCTCGACGGTGTTGAACGAGAAATAGCTGAAGTGCTCGTGGTAGATGGTGTCGAACTGGTTGTGGGCCATCAGTTGCTCGAGGTGCGGAAATTCCATGGTGATGACGCCGTCGGCGGCCAGCAGGATCTTCATGCCGGCCACGAAGTCGTTGAGATCGGGCACGTGGGCGAGCACGTTGTTGCCGAGCAGCAGGTCGGCGGGTCCGTGCTCCGCCTTCAGTCGCGTGGCGGTTTCCCGGCCGAAGAACTCGATAACGCTCGGGATTCCTTTTTCGCGCGCGGCGGCCGCCACGTTGGCGGCCGGCTCGACGCCGAGCACCGGGATGCCCATGGCGAGAAAATGCTGGAGCAGGTAGCCGTCGTTGCTGGCCAGCTCGACGACGCGGCTCCCGGGGCCGAGGGAAAACCGCGCCCGCATGTCTTCGCAGTAACGGAGCGCATGCGCGACCCAGGAGTCCGAGAACGACGAGAAGTAGGCGTACTCCGTGAAGATCTCGCCGGGCGTGACGAACTCCTCGAGCTGCACCAGGAAGCAATGCTCACAAATATAAGCGTGCAGCGGATAGAACGTTTCCGCCTGGTTGAGCTGCTCGATCGTGATGTGTGTCTGGCACAGCGGCGACATGCCCAGGTCGACGAAGGTCGTGCGCAGCGGCTGCTCACAGAATCGGCAACGGGGTTGATGGGACTGTTCCAAATGGGTCAGGTGCATCGTTGTAGTCCAGGAAGGGCGAGTTGAGGCCGGACTTTCACCCAACTCGCCAGTAGTCCGGGTCGATCGTCCACAGGCTCCCGAGCTGGAAGTCGAACGAGCCAGGCTTGAATGGGGACATTCCCGAGGCCGGATAGTGTGTCAGCTCGCCGAACAGCACGGTGTCCTCGACTGAATAGAGGTCGACTCGCACGAAATCGAATTCTGCCGCCAGTTGTGTTGCGAGCTTCAGCATTCTATCAAGGGTGTCAGGTCGCATCACAGGTGAGCCCAGGCGGGCTCTGCCGCGCGCGATGTCCAGGTGTTCCCATTCAGGGGTGTAAAAGGCCATGTGTCGTTGCGATTCGAAGCGGCCGCCGATGTGTCGGATATATCGGCATGCCCCGTGAAACATGTAGAACTTGTAGTCGTCGGGCAGCCGTCCCGCACGGTCCTCGATCAGCGGCTCCACGAGAAGTTTTCTCCGGATATGCTGATATGCCCACTCGTGCTGGTACCAGCCGTAATTGTCGGCCATCCATTTCGCTGCGAGCCGCTTGATTTCGGGGCGGGTGACGGAACCCTCCCTGACGATCAGGTTGGTCCCGCTGGCATGGTTCGCCTTGATAACGAAACTGGACGGCAATCGGTTGAAATCGATGGATCCCGGGTCGTCAGCAATGGCAAGTGTGGGAATGACCACTTGGCTCGCCAACGACTCGCCCAGCCTTTGTCTCAAATAGTCGCGGACGAGGACCTTGTCTGCTGTGACGGGCAACAGCGGGTTCCGGTCCCAAAGTTTTTTCCAGATGACCTTCTCGTTGAACGACCGGGGTTCCTTGAGGTTGACCGCATAGCCGAGCCGCCGTGACGCGGACGCCTGCAGCCGTCGATAGCCTGTCAACGCTTCCTTGGCTTTCCAGACCCGGTGCCGCGCAATTTCGTAGCTTCGGCTGGCAATTTTTTGAATCTACGGCCTCCTTGCAAAGCGATTCATTCAACGGAACGCAACACCAGCACCCAATCCGAATCGCCGGCAGCGTTGGCGCCCGGCGGGCGCAGGGTCTGCAGGCCGTTCGAGGCTTGCGGCGATCCCGTTCCGGAGGTGACCGCGCCGCTGGTCGGGTCGTGCCATTCAGCAGCCACCCGTGGCCCGGAAAAGGTGGAGAAATCCAGCTCGATATCCCGAACGGTAGGCACGTAGACGACTGCCAGGCCACCATCGCCGGTTTGTGCGGCCACGGCACGCCCTTGTCCGTCACCCAGGCCGGCGACCAGCACCTGGTTATCGACATCAGGAACCAGCATCCACCACTGCAAGGAGGAGAAGAGGCTCCAGACGATGGCCATGCTCCGCGAGCCCGGGCCATCGAGGGCCTCCTTCCAGGTGACCGGGGCCGGGTACAGCCCGGGACCGTCGAAATGCCAGATCGGATTGTTGCCGAAAATCTGTCCGGCAGCGCCCGACAGGAGGGCGTGGTATGCCTGCGTGCGGAGGCGGGTGGTGGTGGTCGAGTGTTCGTTCTCGTACAGGCCCTCGAGGAAGAAGAAAGGCAGCGGGCCGGGCCGTTTGTACTGTTCAAGGGAGTCGCTGTACACCGAGCGGCCGGTGTACACATTGTTGAGCGTCAGCCAGGGTTCAGGCCAGTAGTCCGCGGCAGCCGTCTCCCTGACACAGTGTGCCGTTTCGAGGCGGCCGGGAGTGTACTCCCGAATGCCCTCGGCGACGTCCCGGACCACGTCCCGGTTGGGCGGGTTGTAGTCGCCGCCGTGTGTCCAGATGATGTTTTTCATGTCCTGGTATCGCGCACCCAGGAAGCGGCCATATCCGCGACGGATTTCTGCGGTGCTGGCCACCAGTTTCTTGTACCAGCCCTCGTCGCCGCCGCCGTAACCGAGATAGGCCGGCGTCAGGAACACGGTGAAACCCAGGTCCCTGGCACGTTGCAGCACCCAGTCCGCATGGGCGAAATAGGCCTCGTTGGGGGTCGAGAAATCGCCCGGCGTCAGGAACGGCGCATCGCCGTACCAGTTGCGCGGCGCGTCATCGGCGAAGTTGTGCTCGATGAGGCTCGTGAGCAGCGTGTTGAAACCACGCGAGCGGCGATCCTGCAGGTACAACTCCACGTCCTCGCGCGACAGTTGCACCATCAGGGACCAGGGCGAATCACCATGCAGCAGGAAGGGTTTCCCGGAGCGATCCTCGAGGTATCGGCCGTTGGCCGAGACGCGCAGCGGAAAAATCGAGGTCGAGTCCGCGGAACGTACCTGGATCATCTCCGTGCTCGCGCTCGATCCGCCGGCCCCGGAGCACTCGAGCGTGTAGCTGGCGCCTTCCGTGAGCGGGCCGGTCGACTCGGAACCCGAGACAGCCCGTGTACCGCTCCAGTCGCCTGTCGCGGTGCACGTCGTGGCGTTGGTCGTGACCCAGTTCAGCGTCGCGCTGTCGCCAGGCGGGACAAGGTCCTCATTCGCCGTCAACTGGACCGCCGGCGGCGGCGCGGGCGCGTCCACCGCAACCGTGACCGACTGGCTTGCCGTTCCCCCGGGCCCTTCGCACGAGAGCGAGAAGCTCTGGCTGGAGTCCAACGCACCCGTGGACACGGTTCCGCTCAGTGGGCGGGTGCCGGACCAGGCACCCGAGGCGGTACAAGTCGTGGCGCTCGAGGCATTCCAGGCGAGCGAGGAACTGCCGCCGGCCGGCACGCTCACGGGGGCGGCAGTCAGCGACACCACAGGCGTATCGGCGGACGTGACTTCAACAGTCACCGATGCGCTGTGCTCACCGCCGGGGCCCGTGCACGACAGCGAGTAGGTCGAGGCGTCGTCCAGGGGTCCCGTGGATTCAGACCCGGACGTGCTCCGGGCGCCCGACCACGCCCCGGAGGCCACGCAGGCGGACGCATCCGTGGAAGACCATGCCAGGCTGGTCGAAGTCCCGACCGATACGGTGGCGGGGGAGGCCTGGACGGTCACGGAAGGCACTGCCGGCTGCGATCCGCCCCCGGACGATCCTCCGCCGCAGGCGGCCATCGTCGAGCCGAGGATCAAGGCAGCGAGTACGGTGAGACGAATGCGACGCATGGCGTTCCCTGTCATTCACGAACAAAAGTGGCAAGATTGCCTAGCATAGCGCGATCAACTGCCGCCATGGGGGAGCACGGGTGAGAGTATTTGTCACGGGCGTCAATGGCTACATCGGCGCGGTCCTCGGGCCGTACCTGCTGGAGCGGGGGCTGGAGGTGCTCGGGCTGGACACCGGCTACTACCAGGACGGCTGGCTGTACAGCGACAATGAACGTTTTCCCCGCTCGCCGCTCACCCTGAACAAGGACCTTCGCGCGGTCAGCGCGGACGACCTGGCCGGTTGCGACGCCGTGGCGCACCTCGCCGAGCTGTCGAACGACCCGCTCGGCCAGAACCGGCCGGAGGTCACCCATCACATCAACCACCTGGCCTCGGTGCGCCTGGCCGAGACGGCTCGCGAGGCCGGCGTCAGGCGATTCGTCTACACGTCGTCCTGCAGCGTCTACGGCGCGGGCACCGGCGAGTTCCTCGATGAATCCACGCCGGTCAATCCGCAGACCGCCTACGCGGAATGCAAGGTGCTGGTCGAGCGTGACCTCGGCGCCATGGCCGGCGAGGACTTCTGCCCGGTGTTCCTGCGCAACGCGACCTGTTACGGGCCGTCGCCGCGCATGCGATTCGACATCGTCATCAACGATCTTTCGGCGCTCGCCTGGACCACCCGGCGCATCGCCATGATCAGCGACGGCAGCCCGTGGCGGCCGGTGGTGCACGTCGAGGACGCCTGCGAGGCAATCTACCGCAGCCTAGTCGCGCCCGACGAGGCGGTGCAGGGCAAGCTGTTCAACGTGGGCCGCAATTCCGACAACTTTCGCATCCGCGAGATCGCCGCGATCATCGGCGAGGAATTTCCCGGCTGCGAAGTCACCACGGGGCCCAGCTCGGGCGACAACCGCAGCTACCGGGTCAGCTTCGACCGGATTCATGCCGAGTTGCCGGGCTTCCAGTGCCGATTCACCGCCCGCGACGGGGCGCGGCAGCTTCATGCGCTGTTTGCGCGCATCCAGATGTCGGCCGAGACCTACCAGTTCCGGGCCTTCACCCGCCTCAAGCAGCTGAAGTACCTGTTGTCCACCGGGCAAGTGGACGACGATCTGTTCTGGACCTGAGCCGATGCAGTTCAAGGCCACCGCCATCCCGGGAACCTGCGAGGTGCTGCTGCAGCGTCTCGAGGATGAGCGTGGCTACTTTGCCCGGGCCTGGTGCGCCCGGGAGTTCGCCGCCCAGGGCCTGCCTGACGCCTGCGTCCAGGCCAGCGTTTCACATAATGCAGATCGCGGCACCTTGCGCGGCCTGCATTTCCAGTGGCCGCCGTCGCAGGAGGGCAAGCTGGTGCGCTGCGAACAGGGCGCCGTGTACGACGTCGCGCTCGACCTGCGCCCCGATTCGCCGACCTTTCTCGAGCATATTGCCGTCGTGCTCGAGGCCGCGCGCGGCAATGCCCTGTTCATCCCGGCCGGCGTGGCCCACGGCTTCCAGGTGCTGGAGGACGACACACGCGTGCTGTATCTCATGTCCGATTTTTACGCGCCCGAACTGGCCGGCGGGGTCCGCTTCGACGACCCGGCGTTCGACATTGACTGGCCCTTGCCGGTGGGCCGGATCACGCCGCGTGACCGCGATTGCCCGGACTTCGACAGGGCGGCGCACGTGGACCGGGCGAGCGCCGGCCCGGGCTGGGGGTCGGGATGACGCGCACTGCGCCAGGCGGGACGATCGCAGGTCCGGCGGCCGGCGACTGCGGGTCGCTGGCCGAGGAAGCCCTTGCGCTGGTGCGCGAGCTCTACCCGGTCTGCCGCAGCATCACCGGCGACGGCGTGCGCCGGACGCTGGACCGGCTGGGTGAGATCGTGCCGCTCGAGCGGCGCGAGGTGCCGAGCGGCACGCCGGTGTTCGACTGGGAGATTCCGCGCGAATGGAACGTGAAGGCCGCCTGGATCAAGGATCCCGACGGCCGAAAGGTCGTGGATTTTGCCGCTCACTCGCTGCACCTGGTCAGTTACTCGGTGCCGTTTCGCGGCCGGATGAGCCTCGAGGCGCTGCGCCCCCACCTGCATTCCATGCCGGAGCATCCCGACTGGATTCCCTACCGCACCTCGTATTACACGGAAAACTGGGGCTTCTGTCTGCGCCACCGCGACCTCGAGGCGCTGGCGCCCGGCGATTACGAGGTCGTCGTGGACACGACGCTGCAGCCGGGCAGCCTCAGCTATGCGGAACTGCTGGTCCCGGGCCGTTCGGGGCGCGAGGCGCTGATCTACACGCACACTTGTCACCCTTCGCTCGCCAACGACAATCTCACGGGCATGGCGACGGCGGCGCTGCTGGCGCGCGAGCTCATGGGCCACGACCTCGAACTGGGATGGCGTTTCGTCTTCGGGCCGGGCACGATCGGGTCGCTGGCCTGGCTGTCGGCCAACGAGGCGCGGCTCGGCAACATCGTCCACGGCCTGGTGATCGGGCTGCTGGGGGATCCCGGCCCCCTGACGTACAAGGCCTCCCGCCGGGGTGACGCGGTCGTCGACCGGGCCGCCCGGCATGTGCTGCCACGCATCGATCCGGCGGCGCGGCTGACGGATTTCGAGCCCTACGGCTATGACGAGCGCCAGTTCTGCTCGCCCGGGTTCAACCTGCCGGTCGGCCGGCTGACGCGCTCGCCCAACGGTTGCTACCCGGAGTACCACAGCTCGGCGGACGACCCGGACCTGGTCGGCGCGCCGTACCTGGCCCAGTCGATGCATGCGCTGCTGCAGCTCATCGACACACTGGACCGCAACCGGACCTGCCTGAACCTGTCGCCGCGCGGCGAGCCGCGGCTCGGCAAGCGTGGCCTCTACGGCGGCATGGGCGGGCGGGCACCTGGCGAGATACAGCAGGCGATGCTGTGGGTGCTGAACCAGTCCGACGGTGAGATGGACCTGCTTGCGATTGCCGAGCGATCCGGCTTACCGTTTGACCAGGTCGAACGCGCCGCCGGCCTCCTTGAGGAGACCGATCTGCTGAGGGCGCTCGGGCAGGACGAAACCGGGACAGGGAGGATGCCGTGAAGGTTGTGCTGTTTTGCGGGGGGCTCGGCACGCGGCTGCGCGAGCACTCCGACACTGTGCCCAAGCCACTGGTGAACATCGGTTTCCGGCCGATCCTCTGGCACCTGATGCGCTTTTACGCGCACTACGGCCACCGGGAGTTCATTCTGTGCCTCGGCTATCGCGGCGACATGATCCGCGACTATTTCCTGACTTACCGCGAGGAGATGACCAACGATTTCACCCTGCACACCGGGGCGGGACGCGTGGAATTGCATGGCCGCGACCTCGACGACTGGAAGGTCACGTTCGTGGATACCGGCCTGCACAGCAATATCGGACAGCGACTGTTGCGGGTGCGGGAGCATGTACAGGATGAGGACGTGTTCCTGGCGAACTATGCCGACGGCTTGTCCGACATTCCGCTGGATCGGCAGGTTGAGCGCTTCCTGGACAGCGGGATGATTGCCGATTTCGCCGCGGTGCGCAGCCCGCAGAGTTTCCACGTGGTCCAGTCCGACCAGGATGGCCTGGTCAGCGCGCTCGGGCTCTCGCCGCAACAGGAACTGTTGATCAACGGCGGCTTCTTCGTGCTGCGGCCGGAGGTTTTCGATTACATCGAGGAAGGCGAGGAACTGGTCGAGGAGCCGTTTCGCAGGCTGATCGAGCGGCGCCGGCTGAGCACCTTCAAGTGGGACGGTTTCTGGAAATGCATGGACACCTACAAGGACAAGATCACATTCGACCGCATGGAGGCACGCGGGGAGTGTCCGTGGGACATGTTGAGCCCGGCGGGTTCCGCGCGGCGGCCATGACGAGACGCTGTTACCGTATTCAGGATGGACGAGAGGACGCCGAGCCGACTGGAACAGGAAGATTTCTGGAACGACTGGAACAGGGTGCATCGCACCCGGGGCCTGGATGCTTTCATGGCGCGCCAGCTTTTTGCGGCCTTGGAGTGGGTGCGGTCCTCGACCGTACCAGCGCCAAGAGTCCTGGAGATTGGCTGTGGCACGGGGTGGCTGGGCGGCGAGCTTAGTCGAGAATCCGGCGCAGTTGTGACGGGTGTGGATTTATCGCCGTTAGCTATCGAGCAGGCACGCGCAACCTATCCGGACCTGGAATTCATTAGTGGCAACGTCCTGGACCTGGCGGCAGACCGGGTTTTCGATGTGGTCGTCACCGCGGATGCGATCGCCCATATACCCGATCAACAGCGCGTTGTTGATTTCGTGGCGCGGGTGCTCGTGCCCGGCGGGCTGCTCATCCTGATGACGCAGAATGCATTTGTCTGGAGCCGCAGTTCTTACCTCAAGCCGAGGCAACCAGGTCAGTATCGGGACTGGCCGACACTGCGAAGGATCTGGAGACTGTTGAGGGCCGACTTCTCGATTTTGAATGTATCGTCCCTGGTGCCGGGCGGTGACCGCGGTATCCTGAAAATTGTAAATAGCCGATACATCTCAGGTTTGTCGGGAAGAATTTTCGGGCGGGCGCGTGTGGACCGGTTCAAGGAGCGCCTGTTGATCGGCCGGGAACTCGTGGTCATCGCGCGCCGCAGGAGCGGCAACACGCAGAACCGGGCCGGGGCCTAGCATGAGTAAAATCACCAACATGAGCTTCAGAAAGTCCGCCGAACTGCGATTCCGTGCGCATGCATTGATCCCGGGTGGCTGCCATACCTATTCGAAGGGTGACGACCAGTACCCGGAACTGGCGCCGGGATTCATCGTCCGCGGCGAAGGCAGCCACGTGTTCGACGTCGACGGTAACGAGTTCATCGAATACGGCATGGGCCTGCGCGCCGTCACCCTGGGCCATGGCTTTGAGCCCGTCGTCGACGCGGCCTGCCGGCAGATGAAGCTCGGCACGAACTTTCTCAGGCCGTCGGTGCTGGAGGGCGAGTACGCCGAGGAGCTGGTCGATCTCATCGCGGGCGCCGAAATGGTCAAGTTCGGCAAGAACGGCTCCGACGCGACCAGCGCGGCGGTGAAACTGGCGCGCGCTCACACGGGACGGGACCTCGTGGCGATTCCCGAGCAGCAGCCTTTCTTTTCGGTCGATGACTGGTTCATCGGGGCGACCGCCATGCCGGGCGGAATTCCCGATCGAATAAGGGAGATGACGGTCAAGTTCCGCTACAACGACATCGCCAGCGCCCGCGCGCTGTTCGACCAATTTCCGGGGCAGATTGCCTGCGTGGTGCTGGAGGCGGCGAAAGAGGACGACCCGCAGGATGACTTTCTTCACGAGCTGAAGCGCCTATGCCATGCGCGCGGCGCATTGTTTGTGCTCGACGAAATGATCACCGGCTTCCGCTGGGACCTGCGTGGCGGGCAGCATTATTACGACATCGATCCGGATCTTTCGGCATTCGGCAAGGCGATGGCCAACGGCTTCTCCGTTTCGGCATTGATGGGCAAGAAAGAGTACATGGAGCTCGGCGGGATCGATCCGCCCGGTGAAAGGGTGTTCCTGATGTCGCAGACACATGGCGCGGAGACGCACGCGCTGGCGGCGGCCCAAGCGACCTTGCGCGCCTACCGCGAGCTCGGGGTCATCGAGCGCATGTGGGAGAGCGGGCGGCGGCTGCGCGAGGGCATCGAAGAAATCGTCGGTGAGCTCGATCTCCACGGTTACTTCAAGATTCACGGCAAGGATTGTTGCCTTGTCTACGGCACCCTGGACAAGGAGCAAAATCCGTCACAGCCGTTTCGCACGCTGTTTCTGCAGGAGACCATCAGGCGAGGCCTGCTGATGCCCTCGCTCATCGTCAGCTATGCCCACACCGAGGCAGACATTGCGAGAACCATCGAGGCGGTCGGCGAGGCGCTGGTGGTCTATAAGAAGGCGCTGGAGGAGGGGATCGAGAAGTACCTGGTCGGCCGACCGGTGAGGCCTGTTTTCAGCCCGAGCTCGCACCGGAGTGGCGGCACGCCGAGCTCCAGTGCCGACAAGCAATGACGTGAATGGCGGGCGACCACTGAAAATATTTTTGCTCACGCCCTACACGGGACGGAACCTGGGCGACCAGGCCATCCAACAGAGTTTCGTCGCCAACCTCGCGGGTCGGTGCCGAACTGCCCAGTTCATAGGTATCACACAGAATCCGCGTGTTACCGTGGCCGTGCATGGATTTCCGTGCTTTCCCCTGTCGGCCGAAGTGGCCGATCGCCACGGCGGAGTCAACCTGCAGCTGCCGGAGCCTGCATTCACGGATCCCGTAGAGGTTCCGTTGACTGCTCCGGTGGATGCAGCGACGGGAATTTTGCCCCGGAGCCCGGCGAGACAGGCACAGCAGGTCATCGGTGCGCGAGCACGACGTTTTCGGTTGGCACGGGCGACTCTTCGAGCGTTGCGCCGTGGATTGAAAATCTTGCTTCGAGTTCCGAGGGAACTGGTTTTTACCGTGCGGGCGGCCAGATTGCTACGGAAGGGCGACCTGCTGGTTGTCGCTGGTGGCGGGCAGCTCGACGAGACCTGGGGCGGTCCATGGAGCCTTCCATTCGCGCTTTGGCGCTGGACCGCGCTCGCCAGGCTGCGAGGTTGCCGGATTGCGATCGTGAGCGTCGGTTGGGGCAAGCTGCACAGTGCTGTCGGTCGGCGCTTGGCAGCCGGCGCCCTCGGCCGCGCTGATTACTGCAGCTATCGCGACGCGGGATCTGCGGCCAACGCCGCTGCCATCGGGGTGATTGATCCAGGAAGTGTCGTGCCGGACATTGCACTTGCCTTGCCGTTGCGGGGCGAGCGGGTTCAGGGTGCAAATCGAAAGGTGAACAGGGTGGGCATCAGTCCGATCGCGTTCGCGCGCCAGGGTACCTGGCCTGTGGCTGATGAGGAGGTGTACTCGCGCTACCTGGAGGAGCTGGCCGCCTTCGTATCAAGCATCACTGCACGGGGCCTGCGAGTGCTCCTCTATACGACCGGGCGGATGGATCGCGCCACCGTGACGGAATTGGTGGCTCGTGTCCTGCAGGCGCCGGCCACGAGGTCGGACCTGATTGAAGTCGCCGACACGTCAACCGTGGGTCGGCTCCTGGACGCGCTGACCATGTGCGACCTGGTTGTGGCCAGCCGTCTTCACGGCGTGATACTGGCACACCGCTTGGCGCTGCCGACGTTAGCGATTTCCTTTGACCGCAAGGTGGACGCACACATGAGCGACGTCGGGCAGTCAGCCCTCTGCGTCGATATCCGGCGTTTCGATCGTGATGGCCTGCTGGCCTTGTTCGACGACCTGACGGCACGGGCCGGAGAGGTCAGCGACGAACTGCGCGAGTTTTTGGGTCGGGTGGAGCGGCCATTGGCTCAGCAGTTTGATCGACTCGCCGAATTGGCTTGCGCTCCGGGCCAGGCTCATAGACAAGCCGGCCTTCGGCCGCGGTATCGTCGTCGTAAAGAGCGATGAGCTCCTCCGGCAGACGGGCGAGATCCGCACCCCGTTGATAGTCACGCATGGTCGTGCCGGTGCAGGCTTCATCCGTGTTGGGCGCGCCTTTACGGTTTGCGACATCGTCAAGATGCACATGCCGGAAGTCGATGCTGAAGCGCGTGACCCCGGAGGTGTTGGGCACGCTGGAATGCATTTGGGCCGCTGAGAAGAGGATGATTCCGCCGACAGGGCAGAGCAGCCGCAGCTGCGGTTCAATGGCGATTTCTTCGGTTGCGCGCGGCAATGGACGCGGGTCCGCCGTGATGTGGCCCGTGATGCTCGCGCCACGATGAATATTGTTCCACGTGTAGTAGTTGTAACCTTCGGAGCTGTTGCGCACCGCGCGATTCCAGTAAACGGGATGGAAGGCCATCGCGTTCTCGGCGGTGATGTCCCAGATCGGCAACCACCAATTGATCTGGCAGGGCGGCGCCGAGTACCAGGTATCCCGATGCGGATGCCAGGCGTAGGCGATTCCGGATGTCAGGTAATTGTCGCTCGTCGAGCTGCGAAGTCGCGGCACATCGAAATAATTCTTGTCCGCATCACAGCCGAAGTCCTCGAATATCGCCCGCAGGTGGGCCTTGGATTCCGGATGGTGGATGAAATGCGGCTTCAGCCGCCCGAGCAGCTCGGCGTATTCCTGCACCGGCATGTGAAACTGCGCCGTCGGCGGATCGAGCGGTGCGAAGGCCTCTTCGACGAGTTCGCGCGCGAAGGCGGCAAAGGCGCGCACGGAGTCCCGCGGGGAGTAGATGAATATGTCGCCCGCGAACAGGCGCGCACGTCTTGCGTCGTCGTCCATGTCGGAGTCAAACAGTACGTTCGTACCCATCTTCGATTCCCCGCGTCCGCCCGGACTGATTGGTTCAGAAAACGTTTGCGGAGCCTAGCAGATCGTGCGCTCAGGAGTTAAGAATCAGTTCGCTGTCCGCGTCATTCATGCACCGATCCGCGGGCATCATCGCGACCCGCATGGTAGGCCACCCAGTCCGCCGCCCAGCGCCGGATTTCACTCGACGACCGGCCCGGAGCTGTCCAGGAATCGAACACGGCCTGGATGCGTGCGCTGCCCGGCGTGGCCCCCCGGCCCGGCGACCGCGGATGCTCCGCGTTCTCCGACCGTACCCAGGAGAGGTGCACCGGGACCCCGTCGCTGCGCCGGCGAACGATCAACAGCTTGTCGCCGCGCGCGCGACGCTCCCGGGCCGATTGCATCTTCTCGCGTGTCACGTATGCGGGGCAGTGCAGGCGCAGTGCGCCGAACTCGACGAGATCCACCTCACCATACCTGGCCTCGTATCCTTCGAGTGCCCGAGGTGGATCACCAGGCGGTAGCATAGTTTCGATGCCATTAGCCTCGGCGGAGTGCCAGTGCCCGGCCAGCCTCCGGACCGTGGCGCCAACCGTACTGCGGACTTCCAGCCCGCGGCGCTTCAGGCGGGACACAAGCCTGCCGGCCATTGGAAGCCGATGCATGAAGCGGCGGTTTGCGCGGGAGGTGTTCGCGAATCGGAGCTTGAAGGCTTCTTCGCCGCGCGAGAAATCGAAATACGACGTGCCGATGTCGCGTGCATGTTCGAACAGCAGCTTGAGCAGGACCTCGCCGGGCCCTTCCGTTTCGAGATTCAGGTTAAAGGTCGGCTTGTACCAGATGAAGGTCCTTTGATTGCGCAGTCCGACATGAAAGGCGGCATCATCATCGCCGGACTTCAACACCTGGAAGTCGCCAAACTCGGGAAAGTCCGCATGCCCGGTAAGCTCGCGATAAAAGGCGCGATTGACTGGATTGAGAAACAGGCTGTCATCGCCCACGGCCGTCCTGCGGGCAATGTGCTGGTCGAAAAGTCTTTGCAGGGCCTGGAGGCGATGCGCTCCGTCGACCGCCAGGAGCCGGGTGAATCCGCGGCGCGCCAGTTTATTCTGGTGCCGGCGGAGGCTCTTCCGTCCGGTGACGTCAAGGAATGCGTCCGGCGTAAGTTCGACCCCCGGACAGGGGGCCCCGGGGCGAGGGACCAGGCCTCTCGACGCCAGCGCATGGCCCAGCGGTGACTCCTCCGGCACCTCGGCCAGGTCGAATCTCTCCCCAAGCAGGTACTCGACCAAGGCCTCGAGCACTGCCGCGCCGTGACGTTCGTCGAGCAGCGCGTCCTCGTAGTCGCTCTGCGAGGCGGACAGGAACCTCAGCACGCCGTCCCGGTCCCGTCGCAGCGGGAGTACGCCCACGAGTTCGGCATCTCGCCACGCGCCAACGATGACCGGTCGCAGCTTCGCGCCGCGCGATACCACGAATGCCGTGTGCCATGCCGGGTGGAGAAACGGATCGGCATCCTGCCGGTGCCAGAGTTGTTTCCACGCGCCGTACAACGGCGAGACGGCGTCGCTGGTTTGCAGGCGAATCGGTATCAAGTCAGGCGCATCACGGTGTCACGGTCAGGGTGTCACACTCGAATCGGCTGCCGAACTGGATCGCCAGCTGGGCTATGGCAGCATGCCATCTCTTGGGTGGTCGTTTCCACTTGGTGGTGATGTTCCTGAGCGCCCGGAAGGTCAGCTTGGTGGCCGGGCCCGCATCCCACCTTAGGACGCGTTAGAACGTTTTTTTTGCGCCAGAATGTGCGTTCTAAGGTCCCGGAACAGCCGTTTTCAGACCGTGAACGAAGTGCTTTCAATGACTTGACGTGGTCCGACCCAGAGAAGTCGTGACGCGCGTCACAGATCTTCGTAGTCCCCTATTGCGGCCGCGCCCCACCGCTGCTACAACTACACTCGCTGACAAGGGCAAACCCGTCGAAAGACGGGGACGCAAAGCCACCGGTCTAAGGGACGACGTCCTAAGACAGCGGGGTTGCCGAAACAAGGTTTGCGCCTGTTCTCCCCCCCTGGGCGCCGACTCCCCCCGGCAACTTCCTGTGACATCAACCCGACGGCCACGCCTTTCGGCGGTTTGCCCTTCGTCGGTACGAGGTCTCGGGAGCAGTGCAGCGGTCCGCAAGGGCCGGTTCCCATGCGCAGGTCACGCAAGTGGCCTGCGCATTTTTGTTGGTGCCGAGTCTGTGCGGTCTGCCACAAAGCGCCACGGAGGCCTTTATTCGTGCGCCGCAACAACCCGCTACGAGCGATTCCTGACAACGTATCGAGAAGTCGGCCCCAGCAGTCTTATAATTTACATTAGTGTTCTATTGTAAGATATTATGTTACAAGATATTTTTTTCGTCAGGAGATCCGGCTACCTGCCCGTTTTCATGCTTTGGGCGACGCCACGGACCCCACGTGTTGTTTAACGTAATGTGAGCTGTTACAACGCGCCGCCACGCTGGCGCGGTGGGCGCCGGCCCAAAAAAAAATCTGCGAGGTCCCGTGAGCCAAATCAGACATCCGGCCCTGGCCGCCCTGGCCTGCCTGTCACTTGTCGCCTGTGGCGGCTATGACGAAACCCTCGACAACGATTCCGGCGCCAACCCGCCACCGCCCGTGGGAGGCACCAACAGCCCGCCGATCGTGGTGGGCGACCCGCCAGACGGCACGGCCGTCGGCATCAGCTGGCACTTCGCGCCCGTGGCCGCGGATCCCGATGGGGAGCCGCTGACGTTTTCGGTCGAGAACGCGCCGCCCTGGGCCACGTTCGATCCGGCCACCGGCCTTTTGATGGGAACACCCGACGAGGGCGATGTCGGCACCTGGGAGAACGTGGTGGTGTCTGTCAGCGACGGCGTCAACGTGGTGAGGCTGAAGCCGTTCGACATTGCGGTCGCCGCGAACGGCGCGGCGACGGGCACGGCCACCTTGAGCTGGACGCCACCGACAGAGCGTTCGGACGGCTCGCCGATCGGGGAGCTGGCCGGCTACCGGGTCCTCTACGGCCCCAGTTCCCGCGTCTACGTCTTCGAGACGAAGCTCGACAACCCGGGCCTGACGCGCTACGTCGTCGACACCCTGGGCAGGGGCGCCTGGTATTTCGCGGTCACGGCGATCGATGCCGACGGCCTCGAGAGCAAGCCGTCGCAGGAGGTCAGCAAGCGCATCGGCGGCTGAGCGACCGTGGCAGCCCGGTCGGCCACGGCCGGGCTGCCAGTCGCGAGCCATCATGGCAGCGTCGCCGCTAAGCGGCTTTTGTCAGCGCGCGCCCTTGCGCCACAGGACGACTTCGACCGTCTGCAGCAGGATCATCAGGTCGAACATGAAGCTCTTGTTCTTGACGTAGTACAGGTCGTACTGCAGCTTCTCCAGCGCGTCTCTCGCCGAGGCGCCGTAAGGGTAGCAAAGCTGTGCCCAGCCGGTGATCCCCGGCTTCACGCAGTGACGCTCGCGGTAGTAGGGAATGTCGGCAGACAGCTGCTCGACGAACTCCGGCCGCTCCGGCCGCGGCCCGACGAAGCTCATGTCGCCCTTCAGGACGTTGAGCAGCTGCGGCAGCTCGTCGATCCGCGTGCGGCGAATGAGGCGACCCACCGCGGTCACGCGCGGATCGTTCTCCGTCGCCCACTGGGCACCGTTGGACTCCGCGTCCGGCTCCATGCTGCGAAACTTGTACAGGGTGAACGACTTCCCCTCCGCCCCGACGCGCTCCTGGCGATAGAGAATCGGCCCCCTGGACCCCGACTCGATCCAGATCGCCACAGCCGCCAGCACGATCAGCGGCAGGGTGATGACCAGCAGCAGCGACGCGGCGACGAGGTCGAACAACCGCGTGATGAGGCGGGAGATGCCGCGCGGGTTGATGCCCTCGGAAAAGATCAGCCAGCTCGGGTAGAGCATCTTCAGCTCGACCTTGCCGCTCTCGCGCTCGATGAATGTCAGCGCGTCCGTGACCGGCACGCCGGCAAGGCGGCAATCGAGCAAGGCCGCCACGGGCAGGCCGCGCCGCCGGTCATCCACCGCCACTACGACTTCATCCACGTCGTGCGCGCTCACGAACGCGCGCAGCATTTCATGGCCGATGTCCAGCTGCCACTCCGGGGGGACCCGGCGCGTGTCCTTGTCGGTGGGCATGAAGCCCACGACCTCGAAGCCGCGCAGGTCCTGGCGCACGCGGATGTTTGTCAGGTCGGACGCCGTCTCGCCGGCGCCGACGACCAGCACGCGGCGCGCGAAGCGATCGCGGCCGAGTGCCATGACGAACAGCACGCGCGAGATCGCGAGCAGCGGCAAGGCGATGACCACGCCGAGGAGCAGCGCGCCGCGGCCGAGGCGCATCGCGTCGGTGAGGTACATCAGGATCGCCATGGCGGCCGTACCGATCGCCAGGCCGACGAGCTGCCGCGCGAGGATGCCGACCGTGCGCTGGTCGAGGCGGCGGTTGTACAGCCCCATCGCCAGCAGCGATACCAGCATCACGGCCGCGAATACGATGGACTCCGCCCAGATCGAGCCGAGCTCTTCCCGCAGCGCTGCGAGGTCGCCGCCGAACCAGGCGATCGTGCCCAGCTGCAGTGCGGCCACGAGCAGCAGGAACTCGACCACGCCGAGCAGCAGCATGCGGAAGTCCACGTCCTGGTTGAACAGCCGCACGGAGGAACGGGAGATCCGCCAGCCACCGGGATGGCCGCTTAACGGGGGAATGGACTGGGATGAACTGCTCACGACCCGCAGGCCGGCCTTCGCCAGCCCCTCGTCTTCCGGCATTTCATCCCCGAGCTCTCGGTTTGCTGGCATTTCATCCGTAAGCTTATGCCTTCTAGTGGAGTTACGGCGTGATCCTCGTCTCACATGCGCAACCACCCGGGGGCATGACACTCGCGGTGCCGCTCCCCGGGTACCCCCCCAGTCTTTTGAATTATCGGCGCAGGCCCAAAAGGTTGGCGCGCCGTCTTGATACGCGCAGTATCCCATACTTGGAATGAATACAACAAAGCGCCCGCACCGGCGGGCGGACCGCCTCAGGCCGACAGGCGCAGCTTGCGGGCGTGGAAGGCCTCCGCGAGGCCGCTCGGCGCCCGGCACTCGAGGCCGCGCAGGCGAAGCAGGGCCATGAAGGTCTCCGCCGTGAACCAGTCACGATGGCGCTGTGAGGCGTGGCTCTCGAGCAGTGTCGCCACCTTGCGCTCCGCGGCTTCGCGCGCGATCGGGACGTAGCAGTTGGGCTGGCCCAGCCCGCCGTCCCATTTCGGGATCTCGTACTCGAGAATCAGGTGATCGCGAAAGGTGTTCCAGGTCATCTCGGCGGCGATGCGATGGTCCTGGTGACGGTCGTCGCGCTCGTGGGTGAACACGAGATCCGCCGCGGGCAGCTCCTTGAGAGTTTCGAAAAACGCCTTGACCGGGCCGTACTGCCCCGGCATGGAGCCGTCGCTGAAGTCGCCGAACAAAAGGCGGCCGCGCAGCGCCGGCTCGACCAGCGCGCGCATCGCCTGCTCCGCCTCGGAGCGCCGCGTCGCGTCGCTGCCGAGCACGATCCAGTCAACGCGCCGCACGCGGCCGGCCGCCTGCAGCGTCAGCAGCGTCCCGCCGCAGCCGAGCTCGATATCGTCGCAATGCGCGCCGATACACAGGATGTGCAGGCGCTCGTTGCGGCCCTGCGCAGGACTCAGTTCCAGCATAACGGCAGCCCCCTCACCGCGCGTGCACCGGGTGGTGCGGAAGCTCTGGGCGGTGCGTACTGAGGCGAATTCTGCCACCATCCCGCCGGACGCGAAACGTTCGATCTGCCGGTCGAGGGGGATGTCGGACAGCCCGTCGGCATCATTGGCCGGAAACATCGGCTCGTCTTTGACATAATCACCACTCGCAGCAAGCGGATGCACTTCGGGGTGGTGCAGAGGCGGCGGGGCGCCAGGTAGCCCGAGCCGTTCAGCCGATGGTCTTGCTCGCCGGCGCGGATTTCGCGCTTTCGAATCCCTCGCGGTCGTAGGCCGTCACCGAGAAGTACCACGTGCCCTGGTCCAGGTTGTCGATGAACTGGCTCGTCTGGCCGGGATTCGTGACCTCGATGATGTAGCGGTCTCGGTCGGGGTCTTCCCCGAAATACACGCGGTAGCCGGCGAGGTCCAGCAGCGGGCTGCCGTCGGTGCGCTCGGTCGGCGGGTACCAGCTCACAAGGGCGGTGCCGTCCGCCGGCGCGCGCGTCTCGGACGGGGCCTCGAGCGACTCGAGGGGCTCGAGGTCGCAGCCGGCGACGCCCAGGAGCAGGGAGAGGGCGAGGGCCGAGAGCCCTGCGTTTAATGTATTCCGGGTAGCCATGGCGAAACCTCGCTTCGCAACATGGCCACAGAAAAGTTCAACTCACGGGTAGCAGTGCTGTGCTTGAAACGCGAAAGTTCGCGCCGGATCGGACGTGCCGGGGGTGGAAAGTGGGTCGTGAGCCGCAGGCGGCTGCTTACCCTCTGGTGTGACGCTTGTCTTCCCATGTTTCCTGGCGGCTCCGCTGTCATAGCCCCCTTGGGGTGCGTTAGACCGGTGGCTTTGCGTCCTCACCTTTCAGTGAGTTTGCCTTTTTCAGTGGCCTCGACTTGTTCTACAAGTAGTATGTCGACAAGCCCGTTGCCGGGCGCGTACCGACGAAGGGCAAACCGCCGAAAGACGTGGCCGTCGGGTCGATGTCACAGGAAGTTGCCGGGGGGAAGTCGGCGCCCAGGGGGGGGAGAACAGGCGCGAACCTTGTTTCGGCAACCCCGCTGTCTTAGGACATCGTCCCTTAGACCGGTGGTTTTGCGTCCCCGCCTTTCGGCGAGTTTGCCCTTGTCAGCGGGGCTCAGGGTAACAGAAGGCCGCCAGAATTATGTGACCCGCGTCCCAGTTTCGGGTCGGACCGTCGCAAGCATCTGATTGAACAAACGAAAGCAGCCTGTAGACGTCCCTGGACGGTCTTAGAATGCGGATTCCGGGGCAAAATCGAGGTTTTAAGCAGGTGAGGTAAATGGGTCGGGCCCGGGGGTGGAGCGCCCGAAGTGGGATGCGCACAAGCCCAGTTTGAGGTGCTGGAATCGGGATCGCTCGCACTCAGCAGGGGACTGGTGTAGGACGCGGCGAGTCGAGTGATCGGGCGTGACGCAGTGACGGTTTCTCATGGCCGCGGTTTAACCCAGGTCGCCCTCGGTTCTCGTCAAGTTTCTCAACGGCCAGGCGGAGCCCCGGCAATTCTTTAGTTGTCGCTTGACGTTCCGGCTTTCGGCCGAAATCGACGTGCTGAGTCCGGTACGCGCGGCGCTCGCCGTCGAGAGAATTTACAGTCCAAGGTTGGGCGCTGAAAGCTCGCGGCTCCAATAAGTTGATTTTTATGCACATTGTATTTTTGGTGCAGATCTTGCATCCGTTACTGCACCGGGCACCGTCGCATGGATGCTGACTCCGAATACCAAATAGCAGGAGGAAGCGTCCTCCGGGCTCGGCATCGTTGGGGAAATTCGCGTACGCCAAGACTCCTACAAGAGAAGCTCTGGCAACGCGTCGAGCCAAGTGGGGGGGACAGGCCCGTTCGTTCGCGAACGGGCCTTTTTTATTGAAAAGCCGGGACGCCCTTAGAAGCAGGATTTTTGCCCGAAACCTGCGTTCTAAGGCCGTTTCCGGGGCTAGATCCTTCAGTTATTTGTGAGGAAACAGTGTGTTAGGACGGTCCGACCCCAGGGCCGTAGGTCGCATTGCGTTCCCAGTGAAGGGATGTCGCTACGATGCGATCGAGATCGTCGAACCGCGGGGTCCAACCGAGCAGCTCGCGGATGCGATTGGCGTCGGCCACCAGGGTTGGCGGATCGCCGGCACGCCGCTGGTCCTCGCGCACACGCAGCGGTTCGCCCGTGGCGCGTTCGACAGCCTGCACGACTTCGCGGACGCTGTAGCCGTGGCCGTAACCGCAATTCAGCACCTGACTGTCGCCGCCGTCGCGGAGCCAGCGCAGCGCGTCGAGATGTGCGGTGGCGAGGTCTTCGACATGGATGTAGTCGCGCACGCCCGTGCCATCCGGCGTGTCGTAGTCGGTTCCGAATATCGTCAACACATCGCGGCGCCCGACTGCAACCTCGCAGGCAACTTTAACCAGCAAAGTGGCCTTAGGCGTCGATTGCCCGATGCGACCCCCGGGGTCGCTGCCGGCGACGTTGAAGTAGCGTAACGCGACGTATGAAGGTCCGCCGGCAGCAGCCAGGTCGCGCAGCATCCACTCGCTCATGAGCTTGGAAGTGCCATACGGATTGATCGGCGAGAGCGGCGAATCCTCGCGCGCTATGCCCCCGGCAGGGAGGCCGTATACCGCCGCAGTCGACGAAAACACGATGTGCCTGACGTTGGCTTCGGCTGCGCATTGCAGGACATTGCGCGTGCCACAGGTGTTGTTGCGGTAGTACTTGAGCGGGTCGGAGACGGATTCCGGCACGATCGTATGTGCCGCGAAATGCAAGATGGTGTCGATGCGGTGCTCTGCAAGCACGCGTGCGACCAGGTCGCGATCGCCGGTATCGCCTACCACCAGCTCGCCGTGTGTCACCGCCTCGCGAAAGCCGGTACAGAGGTTATCGAGCGTAACGACGCGTTCGCCGGCCTCGCCGAGCTGGCGTACGACGTGGCTGCCGATATAGCCGGCACCACCGGTGACAAGAATTCCGTCAGCCATCCAGGAGCTCCGCAGCTGAAATTGGTGCGGGATGATAGCAACCGGGATGCCCGCCGAATGTTACTGGGTTCATGTTTCGTTCCGCCGGCTTGCGGGGGATATCCCGGATCGGGCGGAAACCGTCGGGGAATCCGTCGGGTCGGACCGTCATAAGCACTTGTATCGTCGGGAAATTGTGGCTGGCATAGGCCGATTTTCGACCTTAGAATGCGCTTTCCGGGAATAAATCGGTATTCCAGGGGAGCTATCAAGTGCCGCGCGCCAATCGAGTCTTCATACCCGGCCACATCTGGCACATCACGCATCGTTGCCACCGGCGTGACTTCCTGCTCAAGGTGAGGCGCGACCGCCGTTGCTGGCTCGCGTGGTTGTTCGAGGCGCGCCGGCGCTATGGGCTCTGCGTGCTGAACTATGTCGTGACCCGCAACCACGTTCACTTACTGGTACGTGATCGCGGCACAGGCGAGATCTCGAGCGCCGTGCAGCTGGTGGCCGGGCGCACGGCGCAGACCTACAACGACCGCAAGGACAGGCTGGGGGCATTCTGGCAGGACCGCTATCACGCCACCGCTGTCGAGAGTGACCGGCACCTGCTGAGGTGCATGACCTACATCGACCTGAACATGGTGCGGGCGGGCGCCGTGGCGCATCCGTCTCAATGGCGCGAAAGCGGATACTGTGAAATCCAGCGCCTGCCACAGCGCTATCGGATCATCGACAGGGTAGAGCTTGGCCGGTTGTTGGAGTGTCAGTCGCCGGAGGCACTCCGAACGCGCCTCGCGGCCGCGACCGACGAGGCATTGCGCAGCCCACGCGTACACCGGGAAGAGGCATGGACAGAGAGCCTGGCCGTCGGCAGCGAGGCATTCCTCTTGCAGTTCAAAGCCGCACTGGGACCGCGGGCCCGGACGCGGCAGCTGGTCGATGAGGATGACGTGTCGTGCCTGAGGGAGGCGGCGCCCGGTTACGACGCGTAAGCGCGTTTCGGAGTAGAATACCCGGCTGCCTTAGAAAGCATATTTCGCATTGGAAATTGCGTCCTAAGCGCTCCAGGAGGGCTGTTTTCGGCCCTTTTCTTATTTGTAACAGCCACTTGCCACGGTCCGACCCGAATGAAGCTTCGCAACATCGCCATCATCGCGCACGTCGACCACGGCAAGACGACGCTCGTCGACAAGCTGCTCAGGCAGTCGCAGACGCTCGAGGATCGCGAGGAATTGCAGGAGCGGGCGATGGACTCGAACCCGCAGGAGCGCGAGCGGGGCATCACGATTCTCGCCAAGAACACCGCCATCCGCTGGAACGAATTCCGTATCAACATCGTCGACACGCCCGGCCACGCCGACTTCGGCGGCGAGGTGGAGCGCGTACTGTCGATGGTGGACTCCGTGCTGCTGCTGGTGGACGCCGTCGACGGGCCGATGCCGCAGACGCGCTTCGTGACCCGCAAGGCGTTCGATCACGGCCTGAAGCCCATCGTCGTGATCAACAAGGTGGATCGCGACGGCGCGCGGCCGCACTGGGCCGTGGAGAAGACCTTCGACCTGATGGACAGTCTGGGTGCCAGCGACGAGCAACTCGACTTTCCGATCGTCTATGCCTCGGCGCTGCTCGGTCGTGCCGGCTACGCGCCGGAGGCGCTCGCTGACAACATGCAGCCGCTCTTCGAGACCATCGTTGCGCGTTGCCCGCCGCCGGACGTGGACGACCAGGGACCGCTGCAGCTGCAAGTCAGCGCGCTCGACTATTCGAGCTATGTAGGCGCAATCGGCATCGGCCTAGTGAAGCGCGGCCGCGTCGTGCGCAACAGCCCCGTGGTCGTGGTGGGCGCGGACGGCTCCGTGCGCAACGAACGCGTCATGCAGGTTTATTCCTTCCTGGGCCTAAGGCGCGTCGAGGTTGCCGAGGCGGAGGCCGGCGAGATCGTCGCATTCGCAGGGCTCGATCACCCGCGCATTTCCGACACGCTGTGCGACCCTGCCAGGCCCGAGGCGTTGCCGCCGCTGACGGTGGACGAACCGACCATCCAGATGACGTTCGAGACCAACACCTCGCCGTTCGCCGGGCGCGACGGCAAGTTCGTGACGAGCCGGCAGCTGCGCGAAAGGCTCTACCGCGAAGCCGTGCACAACGTGGCTCTGCGCGTCGAAGATACCGACGACCCGGAACGCTTTCTCGTTTCCGGCCGGGGCGAACTGCACCTGTCGGTGTTGCTCGAGACGATGCGGCGCGAGGGCTACGAGATGGCAGTATCACGTCCGAAGGTGATCACGCGCGAGCGCGCCGACGGCGTCATCGAGGAGCCTTGGGAACTGGTCATGCTGGATGTTGAGACGCGCCACCAGGGCGCGACGATGGAGCAGTTGGGCGAGCGGGGGGGCGAGTTGGTCGAGATGCTGCCGGACGGCGCAGGCCGGGTGCGACTCGACTATCGCGTCCCCAGCCGTGGGCTGATCGGCTTCCAGTCCGATTTCCGCAGCATGACCTCCGGCACTGGGCTCATGCATCATCTGTTCGATCGCTACGCGCCGGTCAGGTCAGGCTCGCTGGCGCAGCGGACCAACGGCGTGCTCATTTCAAACGGCACCGGCAAGGCACTTGCCTACGGCCTGTTCGGATTGCAGGAGCGCGGCCGGCTGTTCACCGGCCCGGGCGATGAGGTCTACGAGGGCCAGGTCGTCGGGATTCACAGCCGCGAGAACGATCTCACGGTCAACCCGCTGCGCGCAAAACAGCTCACCAACATCCGCGCGGCCTCCAAGGACGAGAATCTGGTGCTGAGTCCGGCGATCCGGCTCACGCTGGAGCAGGCCCTCGAGTTCATCGACGACGACGAGCTGGTCGAGATCACGCCGGCCGCCATCCGTGTGCGCAAGCGCCATCTCAAGGAACACGAACGCAAACGCGCGGGTCGGACCGCTGTAACCAGCTGAAAGAAATATAGAAAAGCCTGAAAATACACCCAGATCTTGCGTTAGGAACGCGATTTCGACGCAAAAAGCGCTCTCTAGCGGCGCCCTGGCATGGCGGGTTCGCCCGACATTTCAGAGGACCTCCAGCCTCTCCTTAGGGAAGCGATTTCGGCCGGAAATCCCGTTTCTAAGCCCGAAAACAGGCCCCGAAACGGGATTTCCCCATTAGACCTCAAGCACTAATGACGGTCCGACCCGAAATCGTGACGTGATTCACGTACCCTGAGGCCCGGGCGTCCTTATAGTCGCCGTCAACAAGCGGTGCGTTATGTCATAGCCGCGAACCGGGGGTTTACATGCATCCGATCCTGCGCCAGCAGCTCCAGGCAGTGCTAGGCCAGCCGGCGCCCGAGAAGGCGCGGCTCGAGGCGCTGGTGCAATCGGTCCACCACCAGTATCGCCGTTACGAGAAGGAACTCATCGTCCTCGAGCGCAGGCTGGCGGAGCATGAAAATGATGTTTCGCCGTCGGGATGGGATGCGGAAGGCGACGAGGGCCTGCGCGTTCTGCTCGACAACATTAAGGACGGCATCGTCTCCGTAGACGCGCTCGGCCGAATCCGCTCGATGAACGTCACCGCCGAACGCATGTTCGGCCGCCACGCCACCGAGCTGGTCGGCCAGAGTCTCGGTGTGCTGCTGGTGATTCCGGGCACACGCCGCGAGGGCGACTACCTCAAGGACCTGTCGCGCATACGCGAGAACACGCAGCTCGACCTGTCACCGAGCACCGGCGTCGGGCGCCGCGCGGACGGCCGGGAGTTCCCGCTCGACCTCGTGGCCAGCGCCACCGAGGTGGGGGGGCGCAGGATCTACGTGCTGGCGATCCGCGATACCAGCGAACGACTCGAGGCGGAACGCGCACTGCGCGAGAGCGAAGCTCGCTACCGTTCCCTGGTGGACAGCGCGCCGGAGGCCATCGTCGTACTGGACCCCATCTCGGGCTGCTTCGCCGATGCCAACGAACAGGCGCTGCAGCTGTTCAGGACCGGCCGCGCCATGCTGCTCGGCCACGGCCCCGTGAAATTCAGCCCGCCGACCCAGCCTGACGGGCGCAGCTCGGAAAAGGCGGCGCAGGAATTCATCGAGGCGGCCATGAGCGGCGCGACGGACTGCTTCGAGTGGCTGCACCTTGATACGCGCGGCGAGCGGATTCCGTGCGAAGTCCGCCTCGTGAGGATCGACTTCGGCGGGCGCGCCATGGTGCGTGCCTCCATCATGGACATTCGCGAGCGCAAGCGTGCCGAACTCCAGTCGGCCGGCGAGCGCACCATCCTCGAGCTGATCGCGGCCAATGCACCGCTCGAGCAGGTACTCGTGACCGTCGCCAAGACCGTCACGGGGATCGTACCCGGCGTGCGCCCCGCGCTCTATGTGCTGGACGAGACCGCCAACGCGCTGCAGCTGCTCGCAGGGCCCGGTCTGTCGGACAAGTTCAGCGCCGCCGTCGAGCGCATCCGCTTTGCCGAGCTCGATCACCACTCGACGTCTTCGCGCTCGCTTGACGAGACGGTGTGCATGGCCGACATCGGCACGGCACCGGTGTGGGCCGGGCATCGCGAACTCGCTGCGCGGCATGGCTTCCAGGGCTGCTGGTCGGCCCCCATACGCGACGCCGACGGCCGCGTCCTCGGCGCGTTCGCCACCTACCTCGCCGCCGGGAAAATCGCACTCGCGCATCACCTCGACCTGTTCGATCGCATGATCCGCCTGGCCGGCATCGCCATTGCGCGGAAGCGCGACGAGCGCGCATTGCGACATAGCGAGCAGCGCTACCGCGGCCTGTTCGAAAAGGTGCTCGACGGCGTCTACCAGGTGTCGGCCGACGGCAGATTCATCGCCTGTAACCCGAGCCTCGTGCAGATGCTCGGCTACGAGTCGGAGGCGGAGCTGATGGCGCTCCCCGGCACCGCCGAGCTGTACGTCGACCCCGAGGAACGCGCGGTGCTCATCGAGGCGCTGACGCGCGAGGGTAACCTGCGCAACGCCGAGCTCCGGCTGCGTCGCAAGGACGGGCGCGAGATTTTCGTGCTGGAGAATGCGCGCACGATCTGCGACGAATCCGGGAAGATCATCGGCCACGAGGGCACGGTGTCGGACATCACGGAACGCAAGCTGGCTGAGCTCGCAGTGCGCGCCGAAAAGGAACGCGCCCAGGTCACGCTGAACTCGATCGCCGACGGCGTGATCACGACCAACAACGCGGGCCTCGTGGATTACCTCAATCCGGTGGCGGAATCGCTCACCGGGTGGCCGCTCGAGGAAGCGCGCGGCCGACCGGTCGGCGAGATCATCATGCTGCGCCACGACGTCGAAGGCCACACGCTGGAGAATCCTGCCGAGGTGTGCCTGCGGGAGGGCGCGGTCACGGAGGTGGGTCAGCATTCAGTGTTGATCACGCGCGAGGGTCACGAGATCCCGATCCAGGATTCCGCCGCGCCGATTCGCGACACGTCGGGCCGGCTCGCCGGCGTCGTGCTCGTGGTGCACGACGTCAGCAAGGAGCGCCAGCTGCGCCGCCAACTGGCGCACCATGCCGCGCATGATTCGCTGACCGGCCTGATCAACAGGCGCGAGTTCGAGGTGCGACTGGAAAACGCGCTGGAATCGGCGCGCGACGGCGCAGCGCACGTGCTGCTGTATATCGACCTCGACCAGTTCAAGGTTGTCAACGACACTTGCGGACACGGTGCCGGCGACCAGTTGCTGAAGCAGGTCACGACGCTGATTCGCGCGCTGGTCAGGACCGCGGACACGGTGTCGCGACTCGGCGGCGACGAGTTTGGCGTGCTGCTGGAGAACTGCACGCTGGAGCGTGCGATCGAAATTGCGGACGACATGCGCGCGGCGATACGCGATTACCGCTTCGTGGCGAAAGATGCGGCCTTCGAGATTGGCGCCTCGATCGGCCTGGTCGCGATCCGCGCCGATTCGGAGAGCATCGAGAGCCTCCTGTCGGCGGCCGACGTCGCGTGCTATTCGGCCAAGGACCTCGGGCGCAACCGTGTGCATGTCTACCAGCATGGTGCCGCGCCGGAGCGACATGCGGAGATGCAATGGGTCTCGCGCGTGACGCGCGCGATCGACGAGGATCGGCTGGAGCTGTATTTTCAGCCGATCGTGCCGATCGGGGAGAATTCGGACCGGCGCGGGCACTACGAGCTGCTGGTGCGCATGCGTGACGAGAACGGGCGCATGGTGCCGCCGAACGCCTTCATCCCCGCGGCAGAGCGTTACAACGTGATGCCGATGGTCGATCGCTGGGTGATCACCCATGCGCTCGAGAACCTGGTCTATCGGCCCGAGTTCGATGGGTCGCCGGACGGCTATACGCTGGCCATCAATCTCTCCGGAACCTCGCTGAACGACGACAAGTTCCTCGAGTTCGTGATCAAGGCGATCGACGATTACGGGCCCGCGCCGGGCACGATCTGCTTCGAGATCACGGAGACCGCGGCGATCACCAGGCTTGCGCGCGCGGCGCATTTCATGAGCGAGTTGAAGGCGCGCGGCTGCGAATTCTCGCTGGATGACTTCGGCAACGGCCTGTCGTCGTTCAGCTACCTGCAGAACCTGCCCGTGGATTTCATCAAGATCGACGGTAACTTCGTGCGCAACATCACCACCAACCACGTGCACCAGTGCATGGTCGACGCGATCCACCGCGTCGGCAAGGCGATGGGCATCCGCATGATCGCCGAGCACGTCGAATGCCGCGAGACGCTCGAGCTGCTCGAGCGCATCGGCGTGGAGTTCGTGCAGGGCTTCCATATCGCCGCGCCCGCGCCCGTGTCGCGTTTCCCGCGCCTCGCCTCGCGCAGCGGCCGCCCGCTTTTGCGGCTTGCCTGACGAGGATGGGGACACTGCTAAAACCGCGGTTTTAGCAGTGTCCCCATCCGGGGTGTCGGGGTACACTCGGCGCATGGGGAGAATTTCGGGCGGCTTGCCCGGTGCCGAGGGAGAGGCCGCGCACGAGGCTGCCCGGAAAGCGGCCGGGCCTCATGGACAACTGATCGGTGCCGGTGAACCGGCGCCGTTTCGCGTGCTCAATCCGCAGGGGAGGGCGCGGGTGCTGGTCGTCTGCGATCACGCGAGTCCACGCATCCCGGCCGCCCTGGAAAACCTCGGCCTGGATGAACTGGCGCTTGGCCGGCACATTGCGAGCGATATCGGTGCCGGCGACGTGGCCGAGCGCTTGGCGGCGCGACTGGACGCACCGGCCGTGCTGGCCGGGTACTCGCGACTGGTGGTGGATTGCAATCGCAGCCTGGAAGACCCGACGTCGATCCTCGCGGTCAGCGACGGCGAGTTCATTCCGGGCAATCAGGGCCTCAGCGACGCCGAGAAGCACGAGCGCGCCCGCCAGTTCTTTCATCCCTACCATGACGCGATCCGGAGTCGTCTCGAGAGCTTCAAGCGACGCGGCATCGTGCCCGCATTCGTGGCCGTGCACAGTTTCACGCCGGTCTTCAAGCGGGTGCGACGCCCTTGGCAGATCGGGATCCTCTGGGACAAGGACCCGCGCATCCCGGTGCCGCTGATCGCCGCGCTGCGCACGCGCGGTATCGCGGTGGGCGACAACGAACCTTACTCAGGCAAGGCACCGGCGGACCACTCGGTGGACCACCACGCCGAAGGTGGTGGCCTGCCCCATGTTTCCATCGAGATTCGCCAGGACCTGATCGATCATGCAGAGGGCGCCGACCACTGGGCCGGCCTGCTCGGTGACGTGCTCGAGAAAATTCTCGATGACGAGGGGTTGTACAGGAAATTCGAGGAGACCTGAGATGGCCCACAAGGAACCAAGCTTCACGATCGGCGTGGAAGAGGAATACCTGCTCGTGGATCGCGAGACGCGCGACCTGGTCACCGACATGCCCGAGTCGATGATCGAGGAATGCGAAGCGGAAATGGAGGCTTCCGGCCAGGTCAGTCCGGAGTTCCTGCGTTCGCAGATCGAGATCGGTACCAAGGTATGCAGCAGCATTGCCGAAGTTCGGCAGGAGCTCGGGCGCCTGCGCACGTGCGTGGGCAACGTTGCCGAGCGCCATGGATGTGCGCCTATCGCCGCCTCGACCCATCCGTTCGCGAAATGGCTGGATCAGCGGCACACCGACAAGGAACGCTATGACAGCCTCGGGCGCGAGCTTCAGGCGGCGGCGCGCCGGCTCCTCATCTGCGGCATGCATGTACACGTGGGCATCGAAGACGAGGAAACCCGCATCGACCTGATGAGCCAGTTTGCGTACTTCCTGCCGCACCTGCTGGCGCTGTCCTGCTCGTCGCCGTTCTGGGAGGGCGAGAACACGGGATTGAAATCGTTTCGCCTGACGGTGTTCGATGCATTGCCGCGGACCGGCATGCCGGAGAACTTCTCGAGCTGGGCCGAGTACTCGCGGCATGTCGAGGTGATGGTGGACGCGGGTCTCATCGAGGACGGCACCAAGATCTGGTGGGACGTGCGGCCGAGCGCCCGCTACCCGACGCTCGAGACGCGCGTGATGGACGTGTGCACGCGCATGGAAGACGCGATCTGTATCGCGGCCATCAACGTGAGCCTGCTGCGCATGCTCTATCGCCTGCGCCGGAGGAACCAGCGCTGGCGGACATATGCGCGCATGCTGTTGATGGAGAATCGCTGGCGCGCGATGCGCTACAGCTTCGACGAGGGCCTTGTGGACCTCGGCCGGGGCGAGGTCGTGCCGCACAAGGACAACCTCGGCGAGCTGATCGAGTTGATCCGCGACGACGCCGATGCGCTCGGCTGCCTCGCCGAGGTGGAGCATGCGTGGAAGATCCTCGACCGCGGCACCAGCGCGCATCGCCAGGTCGCGGCCTACGAGCGCGCCATGGCCGCGGGGTCATCGCAGCGCGAGGCGCTCGAGGCGGTGGTCGACATGCTCATCGAAGAATCCCGGGTCGGACCGACGTAACTAACTGTAACTATTGCAATTCATAGCGAAAAACCACCGGATTCTCGCGTTACAGAGCAGATTTATGGCCGCAAACAGCGTTCTAAGAGAGCGCCAGACCTGAATCAGCCTCGACGACGAGGGCAGCTGCCGCGATCGGCCAGATTCTGAAAGAGCGATTCTCTTAGAAAGCCGAATTCAGGCGAAAAGATCGCTTCTAAGCATGATATTCCGCCCCGTTTCAATCAATAATGTCTATTAATCAATTAGCTATGACGGTCCGACCCGCAATTCCCGCAATTCCCGCAATTGCCGTGGCGCCCATGATGGATTGGACGGACCGCCACTGCAGGTATTTCCTGCGCCTGCTGAGCCCGCACGCGTTGCTGTACACGGAGATGGTGACCGCCCAGGCGATCGGTTACGGCAACCGCGACCAGTTGCTGGCCTTCGATCCGGCGGAGCGGCCGCTGGCGCTGCAGGTCGGCGGCTCGGACCCGGACATGCTGGCCGGCGCGGCGAAGATCGGTGCGCACTACGGCTACGACGAGATCAACCTCAACGTCGGCTGCCCGAGCGACCGCGTACAGTCAGGCCGCTTCGGCGCATGCCTGATGGCGCGGCCGGCACTCGTGCGGGACTGCGTCGCGGCGATGCGCGGCGCCGTCGACGTACCGGTCACGGTGAAAAGCCGCATCGGCATCGATGACCACGAGGACTACGGCTTCCTGCGCGATTTCGTCGGCACGGTCGCCGAGTCCGGCTGCGACGTCTTCATCGTGCACGCGCGCAACGCGATTCTTTCCGGGCTGTCGCCGAAGGCGAATCGCGAGGTGCCGCCGCTGCGCTACGAATACGTCTACCGCCTCAAGCAAGAGTTCCCGCAGCTGTTCATCATGCTGAACGGCGGCGTGCGCGATCTCGCGGCCGTGCACGCGCACCTGGCCCGCGTGGACGGTGTGATGATCGGGCGCGAGGCGTACCACAACCCGTATTTCCTGGCGGAACTGGCACAGGCCCTGCATGGGGCGGAGCTGCCGGCGCGCG
Organism: Gammaproteobacteria bacterium; assembly: GCA_035514535.1. Classification (GTDB taxonomy): domain Bacteria; phylum Pseudomonadota; class Gammaproteobacteria; order Steroidobacterales; family XN24; genus XN24. The sequence goes on along the minus strand of DATKAZ010000015.1, from coordinate 3,740 downwards.
GGGACATCATGGCGGCGTTCCTCGAGTACATCGAGCGGCGGCTGGCGGAGGGCGTGCGCCTGTCCGCCATGACGCGCCACGTGCTGGGCCTTTACCTCGGCCGTCCGGGCGCGCGCGGCTGGCGACGCCACCTGGCCGAGGGGGCCTGTGCGCCCGGCGCCGGCGCGGACGTGGTGCGCGCGGCGCTGCGCCTGGTGGCCTGAGGGAGCCGGGGACACGGATTCAGAGCAGCGTCCCCGGCGACCGGCGCCTCAGTCGGAACTGTCGCCGGGATCGGCGGGCGGAGGCGGGACGGCCGGGAAGGCGCCGAAGTCGCCCTCGATGTTGGCCGCGATCCAGATGACCGCCGCATACGCGGCGACCGCCTGCTTCAGCGCCTCGGGATCGATCTTGTCGAGCGTGTCGTTGGCGGTGTGGTGCCAGTCGAAGTACGAACTCATATCGTGCTGCAGCGACAGCACCGGCATCCCCGCCGCGCGCAGCGTCGACAAATCGGCGCCGCCGGTCGAGTCGTTGTCGCCGCCCGCGATCCCCAGCGGCTCCAGCACGCCGCGCATGGCCTCGACGACCGGCAGGGCCGCCTCGCCCACGCCGCTGTTGAGCTCGAAGATAAGCCCCGCGCCGGCGTCGGCCTCGATGCCCACGACGTGGTGCTCGTCGGACTCGAGGGCCGCCGCGGTGTACGTCTTCGAGCCGTCGAGGCCTGCTTCCTCGTTCGCATACAGCACCAGCCGGATGGTGCGCGCGGGGCGCCGCTGCATCCGCGCGATCAGGCTCGCGGCCTCCATGAGAATTGCCACTCCCGACGCATTGTCGATCGCGCCGGTACCCAGGTCCCAGGAATCGAGGTGGGCCGCAAGGATGACGATTTCCTCCGGCCGGGTCGCACCGCGAATCTCGGCGATGACGTTGGCCGAACGGGCCGGCGGCAGGCTGCGCGCGGTGGATGACACGACCATCTGCACGCCGCGCCCCGAGTCGACCTGCCGGGCCAGCATGTCGGCGTCGGGACCGGCCAGCGCGAACGCGGGAATCGGCCGCACGCCTTCTGTGAAGCGCGTCCCGCCGGTGTGCGGCAGGCGGTTATCCGAAGTACCGACGGAACGGATCACGACCGCTACGGCGCCGCGCTCCGCGGCGACGGACGGACCGTTGCGGCGCTTGGTGACCGCTGCACTGTAGCCGCTGCCATCGCGCGCGCGCTCCATGCGCTCGTCGATGAATACTATATGGCCGCGAACGTCCTCGGGAGTTGCCGCCTCGAGGGCCGCGAGGCTCTCGAAACGGACCACGGGCGCCTCGATGCCTTCCTCCGCCGTGCCGATCGTCATGCCCAGCGCCACTACCGCAAGCTGCTGGGGAAATGGCTGAGTGATGCGCGCCTCTGCCTGGCCGCGCACCCAGGCGGGGACGACGACCGGCTGAGGCCGGATCTCGTCGAAGCCGAGGTCCGCGAGGTTGGCCAGCGCCCAGGCCACGGCCGCCCGGTCGCCGGCCGAGCCGGCCGGGCGCGGCCCGACTTCCGTCGTCAACGACCGGGCGTGCCGCCAGGCATCGGCCTCCGCGAGCGCGCTGTCGCGCAGGGCGGCGGCTTCCGCGAGCAGCTCGGCGGGAGGCTCCGCGGCGGGAAGGGCGCCGGCACTCAGCAGCAACAAGCCGAGCACCGCAGGCTGGCAGCGGGACATGTAGCGGACTCCAACGACCGGGGACGGGGGGCTAATGTATACCAGACGGAAAAAGAGGGAGCGACAGCTGGCGGCCACATTCCGCTAGAATGGCGCGCTTTCCAGGGACAGGGACCGGGCATGGCGGCGAAACGCAGCGGTGGCAAGAAACACAAGAAACGCAAGGCGAAGGTGCGCATGGCGGACCTGGCCGACCGGCACGAGCTCTACGAGGCGTCGGTGCAGAGCGTGCGCGACGAGGTCGAGTTCCTCGAGTTGGCGTTCACCGAGCTGACCGGGCGCAAGGCCGTCACGCTGCGCGAGGACTTCTGCGGCACGGCCGCGGCGGCCTGCGAATGGGTGCGCGGCCGGCGCCGCCGCCAGGCGGTAGCCGTGGACATCGATCCACAGGTGCTCAACTGGGGGCGCGAGAGGCACGTCGCGTCGCTCAAGCCGAAGGAGCGTGCCCGCGTGCGCCTCGTCGAGGGCGACGTGCGTAGCGCGGAGACCGGGATCGTCGACATCGCCGTCGCGTTCAACTTCAGCTGGTGGACGTTCAAGACGCGCCAGGAGCTGCTGGGATACTTCCGGGCGGTGCACGATTCACTCGCCGAGGACGGCATGTTCGTGCTCGATATCTACGGCGGTTCGGACGCCTACGACGAGCAGGAGGAGGAAACGGACTTCGGCCTGTTCACCTATGTGTGGGACCAGCACGCCTTCGATCCGGTCAGTGCGCGCTACATCTGCCACATCCACTTCCGCTTTCCGGACGGCTCCGAGCTGCCGCGGGCCTTCAGCTACGATTGGCGGTTATGGACCTTGCCCGAAACCCGGGAGTTGCTCGCCGAGGCCGGCTTTACGCGGTCGGTCGTCTATTGGCAGGGCGAGGACGAGGACGGCGAGCCGAGCGGAGAGTTTTCGATCGTCGAGCGGGGCGAGGCGGACCCCGCCTGGATCGCCTACGTGGCCGCGACGAAGCGCAACGAGCGGCGTCGCTGATGGCGCCGCAAGTCGCCGCCCTCGAGTTGATTGCCCCGCTCTCCTGCGAGTATGCTCGGGGCGGATATGGCCGCCCCCGGGCATATCCCGCCGCGAAATAGGGCCGAGGACAAATGTCAAGGGAATCATCAGTCGCTGTCCTGTTCGCTGACGTGGTCGGAAGCACCGAACTTTACGAGTTGCTCGGCGACTTCAAGGCGCGCGAGACAGTCGGCCAGTGCATCGAGGTCATGCGCCGGGCCACGGAAACGCACAATGGGCGCGTAGTCAAGACGATCGGCGACGAGGTCATGGCGACTTTCCCGACGGCGGACGGCGCGATGAACGCCGCGCGCGACATGCAGGTCGCGATCAGCAAGGGCGAGGTGGTTTCCGGCGGCGGCGCGCCGCTGGCGATCCGCGTCGGCTGCGATTTCGGCCCGGTCATTCCGGAGCAGCGGGACGTGTTCGGCTCCACGGTGAACACCGCCAATCGCGTCACGAGCCAGGCCAAGGCCGCGCAGGTCCTCATTACCGACAACATGGTGGCGAACCTCGGCGGCGACTGGCGCGCGGCCGTGCGCCAGATCGACCTCGCACCGCTGAAGGGCAAGAGCGGCGAAGTCGCGATGTACGAGGCGCTGTGGCAATCCGAGGACATCACCAGCATGCTGCCCACGATCACGTGGGGCGACCAGAAGAAGAAGGCGCGGGGCCGGATGCGGATCCGTTACCTCGGCAAGGAAGTGATGGTCGACTCCACGCGGCCCCATGCGACGCTAGGGCGCAGCGACGAGAATGACCTGGTGATCAAGGGCAACCTGATCTCGCGCCTGCATGCCCGCATCGAGATGAACCGCGACCGCTTCCTGCTGATCGACCAGTCCACCAACGGCTCCTTCGTCGTAACGCGCAAAGGCGAGGAATTGTTCGTGCGGCGCGACAGCGTGCCGATCAGCGGCGAGGGCGTCATCGGCCTCGGCCGCATCGTGCAGCCGGGTTCCGACCAGGCGATCACCTTCATCCAGGAAGACTAGAAAAACGGAGAAAAACGGGGTCAGAAAAACGGGGTCAGATACGGTTTTCGACCGAAAA
>DATKAZ010000014.1:0-46897 GCA_035514535.1 Gammaproteobacteria bacterium | reverse complement strand
AATCCGGAGCACCATCACGCTTGACACGAAAGACGGTTACTCAGCGGGCATGTGACGTCCCGATCCCGCTACCGCGTTGATCGGAGAGGCGTCTGAAGCGCTGCCACGGTCGAAGGCCCAGCGGGAGCGGGACGTCATAGGCTCACTGAGCGATATTGGAATTCCTTGAGCGAAGGGAGCCTATGACGGCGCGGTCCCGCGGTCCAGCTCGATTCAAGAAGGGGACACAGCTTGAAAGCAGTGTCCCCGAGCAGTGTCCCCTAGCAGCGTCCCCGGGGGTCATGGCAACGGGCCGGGAAGTTCGGGTGGCGGGGTCGGCATGAGCGCGCCGTAGTCGACGTGTACGAGGTAGAGGCCCTCGGCCGGCGCGGTGGCGCCGCCGAGGCAGCGGTCGCGGCCCCGCAGGACCTCCGCGACCCAGTCTTCCGGCCGGTCGCCGCGCCCGACTGCGGCGAGTGTGCCGACCATGTTGCGCACCATGTGATGAAGAAAGGCATTGGCCGTCACGTCGAGCCGCAGGAATTCCCCCCGGCGCGTGACCGCCAGCCGCTCGACGCGCCGCGTCGCCGTCTTCGACTGGCACTCTGCGGCACGGAACGCGGAAAAGTCGTGCACGCCCACCAGCGCCTGCCCGGCGCGATGCATGCTCGCCGCGTCCAGCGGCCGGTGCACCCACCACGCCCGCCGGCGCCACAGCGCGGAACGCGTCTCGCGATTCAGCAGCAGGTAGCTGTAGCTGCGCGAGCGGGCCGAAAAACGCGCATGGAAATCCGCCGGCGCCTCAAGTGCCCAGCGGAGGCAGATACCGGGCGGCAGGCCGGTGTTGCCGCCGAGCACCCAGGAGCGCGGCGCGCGCGCGGACTTCGTGTCGAAGTGTGCGACCTGCCCCGTGGCGTGAACGCCGGAATCGGTACGCCCCGCGCCGGTGACCCGCACCGGCTCGTCGGCCACGACCGCAAGGGCCCGCTCCAGCGCGTCCTGCACGCTCGGCCCGTCCTTCTGCGACTGCCAGCCGAACAGGCCGCTACCGTCATACTCGATGCCGACGGCAATCCTCATGGCGACTGACCCCCGCTCACCTCAGAGCCGGCCCGCCAGCAGGCAGGCGGCGACCCCGGCGGCGAGCCACAGCCAGTCGCGCCGACCCGGGCGCGGCAAAGCCGGCAGCGCGGCCGCGCGAGCCGGACCCGCGGCCCCGCGCTCGATCTCCAGCACCAGCGCGGCCGCGGCGTCGCCCCAGCCCGCGATTCCCCGCCCGATGCGGCGCTCGGCGGCGGCGTGGGCAACGCGCTCGGCCGTCAGCGGCACGGCATCCAGCGTCATCGCGAGTCGCCGCGCGAATACGCCGGTATCGACGCCCAGGCGCGCCAGCGGAACCAGCAGCAGCACCAGGCCGGCCGCGATCGCGGGCACCTCGGTGTTGCGGCGCATGAGTTCGACCGCGGTGACGAGTACGACGAGCACGCCGGCGCGCCGCAGCGCCGTGTCGAGTTCGCTCCAGGAGGGCAAATACCACGGGCGTCCCGCCAGGCCGGGCTCCGGCGCCACCCACAGGTAGATGATGACGATCGACAGCAGCAGCCAGCGGATGCGACGCAGCGACCGGAGGATGCCCCGCATCGCGCCGGGCCCGGTCACAGCCGCGCCGAACAGCAGGATGCCAAGCGTAATCGTCATGGCTGCAAGGGAATAGCGAAACAGCATCCCCGCCAGCACCAGCAGCAACAGGATGCGGAACGCGGGGTGCAGGCCGACCACGGGCACCGGACGCGGCGCTGTGCCGGCAGGATCTGCGCGCATGGCGTCAGTCGAGGCTGTCGAGGAGCTGGCGGGCTTCATCCCGCTGCGCCTCATCACCCTCCCCGACGACTTCCTCGAGGATGCTCCGTGCGCCGTCCGGATCACCCATGTCGATGTACGCCCGCGCAAGGTCGAGCTTCGTGCCGACTTCGTCCATCTCGGACGGCGCCATCTCCGCAGTGTCACCCAGCTCGTGCTCCGGCTCCCGTTCCGGCTCGAGCCGGGGAGTCTCCTGCGTCTCATCGACCGGCTCGTCCGCCGCATCGAGGTCCGACTTGAGGGCGTGGGTCAATTCGTCGAGATCGAGGTCTCCCTCGTCTTCGTCCTCGAAACCGCCGACTTCCATGGTCGGCGCTTCCTGGGACGGCTCGAACTTCTTGATCAGCGTGTGATCGGACTCGTCGCCCTCGTCCGCCTCGAAGTCGCCCAGACCCGTGACGGTCTCTTCGCCGCCGGCGGTATCCCGGTCGGAGACCAGCGTCTGGTTATCGCCGTCTTCCTCGAAACCCCCGCCGGACATCGTCGGCTCGTCCTCCTCGAGTTCCCAGCCCTCGCCCCGCTGGGTCGGCTCCTCGGCGCTGCGGCGCAGCTTCGATGCCTCCAGCATCTGCGTCCCGCTGACGTCCTCTTCTTCGGCCCGTTCGGCCTGATCGCCCGCCTCTTCGTCCTCGGGCTCATCGAGGAACTCGGGTGCCCTCTCCGCGAGATCCTGCAGCGCGTGTTCACCGGACTCGCCCAAGTCGAGGTCCATGCCGAGCTCCTCGAGGTTCAGCTCGGCCGTGTGTTCCGGGGACACGGACTCCAGGCCCGGCGTGGGCTGCTCGCGGGTATCGCCCAGCGCCTGCAGGGACTCGTCCGACTCGCCGACGTCGAAGTCGAGCCACTCGTCAGTCGACGGGGCATCCTGCCCCGACTCCGCAGGGACGGCGTCCTCGCCGCCCAGGTCGAGGTCGACCCCGCCCGTGTCCGTGCCGGCGAACATCGGCTCGCCCGGGCAGATCTGGCGGCCCATGATGCTGATCTTCCCCCAGTCCGCGGCGGCGCTTTCGTCCTTGAGTCCGCGTATCGCCTGGGCCTGGGCCAGGAACTCGTCGGCATTGCCCCACACGAAGCAGATATCGATCAGCTTGCGGCGCAGGTCGTACCTGTCGGGCTCGCGATCTACGGCCTTCTTGATGATCTCGGCGGCCTGGTCATAAAGACCGTACGCCATGTGGAAGTCGGCTTCCGCCATGGGGTCCGACTGATCGAGGTTGATCCCGGCCTCGCCGGCGATCGTGTCCTCGAAGGGATACTGGAAGTCCTCCTCGGCGCCCGTGTCCGCCTCCGGGCGGGCGGGCGGCGGCGTGGCGCGCGCCGCGGGAGCCTGCGGCTTCTCGCGTGGCGCCGGCGGCTCGGACTCCTCCACGAGGATGGACTCGAGATTCTCGCCGCGCCGCGGCCGGGCCTCGGCCTTGCCGCCGGCCGATGCAGTGGCCGCGCTCTTGCCGCCGGTATCCTCCAGCGTGCCCCAGGTCCCGGTCTCGGCCAGGTCCTCTTCGATCGATCGTTCGTGATCCTTGCGCTTGCTCAGGAAGATCCCGATCGCGGCTGCGATCAGCACGACGGCGAGCACGAGCCACAACCACAGGCTGCCGAGCACGGCAAAGGCGCGTTCCATCAGCGTCGGTGCCGGGGCAGGCGCCGGTGCGGGCGCGGGTGCCGCGGCCTCCGGCGCAGGCGTCGGCGCGGGCTCAAGCTCCGCCTCGGGGGCGGCCGCCTCGGGTTCGGCCGCGAGCGGCACCTCGTCGTCAGGCGATGCGGGCGGCGCCTCGGTCTCGAGCTGCGCGAGGCGCGCCTGCAGCGCGGCGATTTCCGCGTCCTTGACTTCCATGAGACGGCGCGTCTCCGCCAGTTCGCTGCGCAAATCCTCGACCGCGCCCAGCAATTCCGGTGCCGGCGCCGCCGGGTCGCGCACCGGCGTCGTCACCGGCGCACGGGCACTCGCGGTCTCCGTCGGCGGGGCGAGTTCCAGCCGGCGGTCCGCCGGCGCGGGCGCCGCGCCACGCCATTCATCGGTCTGGCGGCGTACCTCGGCAGTGGCTTCTCCACCCGGAGTCGCCGCCATCTGCTGTCGACCCGGCACGCGCAGGATCGTGCCGGCCCGGAGCCGGTTGATATTGCCGTCGAACGCATGGGGGTTCTCGCGGAACAACGCGACCATGACCTGGTTCGTGGTCAGCCCCGGGTCGGGTCGCACTTGCTGGGCAATGGCCCACAGCGTGTCGTTGCGCCGTACCGAGTACTCGGAGGAGGACGCGGCCGCTCCTGCCGTGCCGGGCTCGGCGACCTGCGCCGGGGGCGGCGCGGGCCGCGACACGGGGGCGGGTGCCTGCCGGGGTGAGTCGACGGCCGGGGGCCGCGCCTGTGCGGGTGCCGTATCGACCTCGGGCCCGGGCATGAACACGGGCGGGTCGAGCAGCACAGTGTACTCGCGCACCATCCGTCCGCCGCTCCAGCGGGCCTCGATCAGGAAAGTCAGGAACGGCTCGACGATCGCGATCGCCGAACTGACCTCGACCACGGCCGTCGTCTGGCCGGTGCTGCGCACCCTGAATCGCAGGTCGTCGAAATACGCGGGGCGATCCAGGCCGTGTTGCCTGAAGACATCCTGCGACGCCAGCGCGACACGCAGGGAATCGATTTCGCCCGGCGACACGGTCAATGCGATCTGCGCGTCCATCGGCTGGTTAAGGTAGGAATTCAGGCGGATTTCGCCCAGCCCGAGGGACAAGGCCGCGCCTGGCGCGAGGACGAGGGAGAGCATCCCTAGAAAAATCAGCTTGCGCAACTTTGTCACTCCCTGCATGCGACTCGCGCCCGCGGCACCGCCCGACCCCGACGCCCCATCATGAGAAAGCACTTCATGATAGAGGGCTAACTATAAGCACATGGATATTTTTTTACAAAGGTTTCAGCGATCTGCACACTGTTCAATGCCGCGCCCTTGCGAATGTTGTCTGCCACGATCCACAGACTCAAGCCCCGCGGGTGGGAAATGTCTTCGCGGATCCGCCCGACCCAGACCGCATCCGCGCCGCTCGCCTCGGTGGCCGCGGTCGGGTACCCGCCGGGCACGCGGCGATCCATCACGGTGACGCCGGGGGCCTTGCGAAGCAGCTTTCGTGCCTGCTGGGCGGTGATTTTATCCACGGTCTCCAAGTGTACGGCCTCGGAATGGCCAAAGAAAACAGGTATCCTGACGGCAGTCGCATTCACGCCGATGTCGTCGTCGGCGAAGATCTTGCGCGTCTCCCAGGCCATTTTCATTTCTTCGCGCGTATAGCCGTTGTCCTCGAATACATCGATCTGCGGCAGGGCATTGAAGGCCAGCTGGCGCGGCGTCAGGATCGCCCCGAGGGCGCGCCCGTTCATCAGCTCCGCCGTCTGGTGTGCCAGTTCCTCGACCATGCGCCGCCCGGCCCCTGAGACGGACTGGTAGGTCGCCACGTTGATCCGGGTGATGCCCACCGCGTCGTAGATCGGCTTCAGCGCGACCACCATCTGGATCGTCGAGCAGTTGGGATTCGCGATGATGTTGCGTACCGCGGCGTCTTCGAGAGCCTCCGGATTCACCTCCGGCACGACCAGCGGCACATCGTCGTCATAGCGAAAGCACGACGTATTGTCGATGACCATGGCGCCGGCCGCGGCCGCGCGCGGCGCGTGCTCCCCGGAGACGGACCCGCCGGCGGAAAACAACGCCAGGTCCACGCCGCCGAAATCGAAGTCGGCCAGGTCGCGGACCACGTGCTCCCTGCCGGCGAACCTGATCCGCGTGCCCGCCGAGCGCTCGCTCGCGAGCAGGTGCAATTCGCGGAGCGGGAACTTGCGCGCTTCCAGGCAGGCAAGCATCGCCTCGCCGACCAGCCCCGTCGCGCCGACGACCGCCACTGAAAAACCCTTAGTCGCGCTCATGTCCCGTCCCGTACCGACTTTCGTTTCCCGTCCGGCCGCCGGCGTCGCGTGCCAGGCCCCACCAGGCCACCGCCATCGCGATCGCGGCCACCAGCGCCGCGGCTGTCCATGCCCCGGCCGGCCCCGCGACGGACCAGGCGTAGCCGCTGCCTAAACTGCCCAGTGCGCCGCCGACGCCGAACCCGAGCGCACTGTACAACGCCTGGCCCCTGCCCTGCAGGCGACCGCCGAAACCCCGGTGGATCAGCAATACGGCCACCGCGTGAAACAGGCCGAAAGCCGCCATGTGCAGGGTCTGGGCAAGCAGCAGCAGCGGCAGCGACGCGGCGGCCCAGGCGGTCAGGAGCCAGCGTACGACCGACGCGCCGAGTGCGGCGACGAGCAACATGCGCGAACCGAATTTCTCGATCAGCCGCGGAGTATAGATAAACATGAGGACCTCGGCAGCCACGCCCCAGGCCCACAGCATTCCCGCCGCGCCGGTGCCGTAGCCCAGGCGGTCGAGATAGATCGTGAAGAAGACGTAGTAGGGGCCGAATGCCGCCTGTTGCAGCACGCACACGACCAGCAGCGCCAGCACCCAGGGGCGGCGCAGCGCGGCACCGAGCTCTTGCGGCGCCTGCCGGGCCGGCACGGCCGGCGGCGACGGCACGCGCCACACGGCGATCGCGGTGGCGCCCACCAGGGCCAGCAGGACGAGCGGTACCGCCGCGACGCGATCGCCGGCAAACAGCACTCCGCCCGCGACGACAGCGAGGATGAAGCCCACCGATCCCCACAACCTGACCAGCCCGTAACGCTGCGGGTGGGCGCCGAGATGGCTGAGCGTGGTGGCCTCGAACTGCGGCAGCAGGCCGCTCCAGGGCAATGCAAACGCGGCGAGGCCGAGCGCCACCGCGATGAAGCCGGTCGCGCCGAGCAGCACGGAGGCACCGCCCGTGGCCAGCAGCGCCCCGATTCTGAGCGCGATATCGCGCCGGCCGCTGCGATCGGCCGCCCAGCCCCACAGCCCGGGCGCGAGTACCCGCATGGCCATCGGGATCGCCATCAACTGGCCGATCGCCACGGCCCCGAAGCCCTGCCGCTGCAGGTAGAGAGAATAGAACGGCACGAAGACGCCGATCGCGCCGAAATAGCACAGGTAGAAGGCGGACAGCCGCGGATACAGGCCGCGCGACTCCCTCACGCGCGTCTCCGCCCTCCCGGGGTCCGGGCCCGCGCCGTCACGCGGGGGCATCGGGAATCAGCGGCGCTCCCGGCACGACGCCCGCATTCTGGGCGCGATCCCTCAACACGTGGTCCATCAATACGAGTGCGAGCATCGCCTCGGCAATCGGCGTCGCCCTGACGCCGACGCATGGGTCGTGCCGCCCGGTCGTGACTACCGTCGCGGCCTCGCCGCGCACATTCACAGTGCGACCGGGCAGCCGCAGGCTGGAAGTCGGCTTCAGCGCCATGCTGACCCTGACGGTCTGTCCCGACGAGATGCCGCCGAGCGTGCCGCCGGCATGGTTCGACAGAAAGCCCTCCGGGCTCATCTCGTCGCGGTGTTCCGTGCCCTTCTGTTCCACCACCATGAAGCCGTCGCCGATCTCGACCGCCTTGACGGCGTTGATGCCCATCATCGCGTGGGCGATGTCGGCGTCCAGCTTGTCGAACACGGGCTCGCCCAGCCCCGGCGGTACGCCGGTCGCGATCACACTGACGCGCGCGCCGATCGAGTCGCCCGACTTGCGCAGCCGGTCCATGTAGGCCTCCAGTTCCGCGACCCGCGCAGGATCCGGGCAGAAGAACGGATTGTCGTCCACGGCGTCGAGATCCACCGGCTCGAGCACGATCGGCCCGAGCTGCGCGAGCCAGCCGCGGATCTCGATGCCGAGACGACTCGCGAGGTACTTGCGCGCGATCGCGCCCGCCGCGACACGCATGACGGTCTCGCGCGCACTGGAGCGCCCGCCACCCCGATAGTCACGGATGCCGTACTTGCGCGCCCACGTGTAGTCGGCGTGGCCGGGCCGGAACAGGTCGGCGATCTTCGCGTAATCCCTGGGCTTGGCATCGAGGTTCTCGACCACGAGGCCGATCGGCGCACCGGTGGTCACGCCTTCGAAGACGCCCGACATGATGCGCACCCGGTCGGGCTCGCGGCGCTGGCTGACGTGCCGCGACTTGCCGCTGCGCCGGCGCTCGACGTCCTGCTGGATGTCTTCTTCTGCCAGCGCCAGCCCCGGCGGGCAGCCATCGACGATGCAGCCGAGCCCGGGGCCGTGGCTTTCGCCGAAGGTCGTGACGGTGAACAGGCGACCGAAGGTGTTGCCGGACATCAGGACAATTCCTCCGCCGTGAGCAGGAACACGCCGCTGCCGCCGCGCGCGAACTCCGGCCAGGTGAACGGCAGCTCCGGCCAGGCGGCCTGGACCGCCTCGGCGGCACTGCCGACCTCGACCACGAGCACGCCCCCGGGTCGCAAATGGTCGCGCGCGCCGGCCAGGATGCGCGCCACGACGTCGAGTCCCTCGCCTCCCGAACGCAGGCCGAGATCCGGCTCGTGGCCATACTCGGGCGGTAGCGCCGCCATCTCGGCGTCGCTGACATAGGGGGGATTGCTGACGATCAGGTCATAGCGGCGTCCCGCGACCGGCGCCCACAGATCACCCTCGAGCAGCGTCACCAGGTCGCCCACGCCGTGCCGTTCCACGTTGCACCTCGCGACCTCCAGCGCCTCCGCCGACAATTCCACCGCATCCACGCGGGCCGCGGCGAAGGCGAATGCGCAGGCGACGGCGATGCAGCCGCTGCCCGCGCAAAGGTCGAGCACGTCTTCGACCCGCGCCGCGTCCAGCCACGGCGCGAAACCGGCTTCGATCAGCTCGGCGATCGGCGAGCGCGGTATCAGGACGCGGCGGTCGACGAAGAACGGCAGGCCCGCGAACCAGGCCTCCCCGGTCAGGTACGGCGCGGGCACGCGCTCGGTGATGCGGCGCCGGAGCAGGTCGAGCACAGTGCGCTTCTCGTTGTCCGTCAGGCGCGCGGCGTAGAATTCCCGCGGCAGGTCGTGGCCGAGATGCAATGCATGGCGGACCAGCACCAGCGCCTCGTCGATCGGGTTGTCCGTGCCGTGGCCGAAGTGCAGCCCGGCTGCCGTGAAGCGGCTGGCGCCCCAGCGAACGAAGTCCGTGATGCTATGCAGATCGGGCAAAGCCTTGTCATCCTGGCTCACGCTCGGCTTCTCCATGCACTTGCCGGGGTGCATCGGCCGCCATCATAACCGAGCGACCGCACAGTGGCGGGACCGGCACGCGGCTGTGAGATAATGGCACGCATGACTCCCGCAAATACTGTAGTCGCCGCGATCCTGCTCGCAGTGTTCGCCGCCGTCGCGGGCGCCTGGTTTGCCGGTCGCCACAGCGCGCCGGCGCAGCCGACCAGCGCCCAGGTCCTCACCACGCCCCGCCCCGTCCCCGTCGTGCCGGGCGTGGACCATGCCGGCAAGGCGTTCAGCCGCGCGGAACTGGAGGGCCGGTGGTCGCTCGTGTTCTTCGGCTTCACGCACTGCCCCGACGTCTGCCCGGCGACGCTCCATGTCCTGGCCGGGGCGCGCAGGCTGCTCGACGACCTGCCGGCACAGGATCTCCCCCAGGTGCTGATGATTTCCGTCGACCCGGGTCGCGACACGACCGAGCGCCTGGCGGAATACGTGCCATTCTTCCACCCGGAGTTTCGCGGGCTGCGGGTGGCCGACGAACACCTTCCGGAGCTCACCCGCGGCTTCGGCGCGACCTATGGCTACGCGCCGCTCGGTGAGGACAGTTACACGGTCGACCACACGACAACTTTGTTTCTCGTCGATCGCCAGGCGCGGGTAGCCGCGGTGCTGCCCGGTCCGCACACGGCCGAGGGCGTCGCCACCGACCTGTACCGCATCATCAAGCTGGAGAATCCCCGATGAGAATCTTGCTTCCCTTGTTCGCCGCACTCCTGTGCGGCTGCGCGCCCGACCCGGGTGAGCCGGCGCCGCCCGCCGCGGAAGTCACGTCCGCCGCGAGCGATGCCCCGGCGATCCGCGATGCCTGGATCCGGCCCGTGCCCCCTGGCGCGCGCATGACGGCCGGCTACCTGAGCCTCCACAATCCCGGTCCGGAGCCGCTCGTGGTCGTCGGCGTCGAGAGCCCGCTGTTCGGCTCTATCGAGATGCACGGCACGGTCGTGGAGGACGGCATGGCGCGGATGCGCCACCAGGAAACCGTCACCGTCGCGCCCGGCGAGACCGTGCGCTTCGAGCCCGGCGGCCTCCACCTCATGCTGATGCAGGCCGCCGAGGAGATTCCGGCGAGCGGCACGATCGAGCTCAGCCTGTTGCTCGAAGGCGGCGAGCGCCTCGACTTCGCGGCCCAGGCCGGCCAGCCGGGGGGTTGATGGGCGGACGCCTGTTCGCCTGGCTGCAGCGACTGCTGCCCCAGCACGCGTTGTCGCGACTCGTCGGCCGGCTGGCCATGATCGAGCACCCTGTGGTCAAGAACCTGCTCATTCGCGGGTTCATGGGGTGGTTCAAGGTGAATATGCAGGACGCGGCCGAGCCGGAGCCGACCGCGTACCCGACTTTCAATGCGTTTTTCACCAGGGCGCTGGCGCCGGGCGTACGCGATGTCCCGCGGGATCCGGCCGCACTCGCCTGTCCCGTCGACGGCACCGTCAGCGAAAGTGCGGCCATAGAGGGCGGCCGGCTGCTGCAGGCCAAGGGGTTCAGCTATGAGCTCGACCGCCTCATGGGCGGCGCGGCGCCCGCTGCGCTGACCCGCGGCAGCTTCGCGACGATTTACCTGGCGCCATGGAATTACCACCGTATCCATTCGCCCGCCGACGCGCGGCTCGTCGAGATGCGTTACCTGCCCGGTGCGCTGTTCAGCGTCAACGGCGCGACCGTCAAAGCCGTGCCGCGCCTGTTCGCGCGCAACGAGCGCGTCGCCTGCCTGTTCGAGGCGGACTTCGGGCCGCTGGCCGTCGTGCTGGTCGGCGCGCTCAACGTCGGCTCGATCGCCACGACCTGGGCGGGACAAGTCGCACCGGGACCCGACCGCCAGGCCTCGAGCTGGCAATACCCGGGCCATGGCGCGGGCTCGGTGCGGCTCGCGCGGGGCGAGGAGCTCGGGCGCTTCAACATGGGCTCGACGGTAATCGTGGTCCTGCCGGAGCACGGCCCGCGCCTCGTGCCGGAGATCGCCGCGGGACGCCAGGTGCGGGTGGGAGAAGTATTCGCGCGCTGACGCGGGCCCGCGCTTCAGCTGGTCATGAGGCCGGCAATGCGTTCCAGGCCGGCGAGGTCTGCATCGTCGAAGCGTCCGACCTCCGGGCTGTCGATGTCGAGCACGCCGAAGATCTTCCCGAGCGGGTCCCGCAACGGGATCACGACTTCCGATCGCGAGGCGATATCGCAGGCGATGTGGCCGGGGAAAGCATGCACATCGGCGACGAGCTGGCTGCGCCCCGCGGCGACGGCCGTACCACAGACGCCGCGGCCGACGGGAATACGCACGCAGGCCGGCCTGCCCTGGAACGGGCCGAGCACGAGTTCGTCGCCCTGCAGGAAATAGTACCCTGCCCAGTTGATTCGCGGCAGCGCATGAAAGATGAGCGCGGCGACATTCGCTGCATTCGCGATGCGGTCCGGCTCGCCCGCGACGAGCGCCTTGGCCTGCCCCGCGAGCTCGGCATAGAACAATGCCTTGTCGCTGTAATCCGGGCCTGTCGGTTCATGCATGGAAGTCACTGCCGGTCAAGCCGGATGGGGACACTGCTGAAATGGCCATTTCAGCAGTGTCCCCATGGGAATGCCAGCACCTCGTCAATGTGCGACGCGCCCGCGAGAATCATCACGAGGCGATCGAAGCCCAGCGCGACGCCCGCGCAGTCGGGCAGGCCTTGCGTCATGGCCGCAATCAGGCGCCGTTCCATGGGCGGCTCGACGAGGCCGCGCGCCCGGCGGGCATCCAGGTCCGCCTCGAAGCGTCCCGCCTGCTCGGCGGCGTCCGTCAGCTCATGAAACCCGTTGGCGAGTTCCATGCCGCCGAGAAACAGTTCGAAGCGATCCGCAACAGGCGGATTCCCCGGCTTGAGCCGCGCGAGTGCTGCGTGGGTGGCGGGAAAATCGCAGATGAAGGTAGGTTGCCGAGGATCCAGGGCAGGCTCGACAAGGGTCGCCATCGCAAGGTCCAGGCAGGCAGCACGATCGTCGCCGAGGCTGTTCGGCACCGCCACGCCGTGCCGCGCGAGCTGCCGCACGATGTCGTCGGTGGCCGCCACGAAAGGATCGAAGCCGGCGTAGCTCGTGAAAGCTTCCCGGTAACTCAGCCGCCGTACCTCAATGGGTATCTGACCCCGATTTTCGGGGCCGGCGACGGCGCGCAGAAAATCGTCCACCTCGTCCATCAGCGCGGCGGCGTTCCAGCCGACGCGATACCACTCAAGCAGAGTGAATTCCGGATTGTGCCGCCGCCCTGACTCGGCGCCACGAAAGACTCTTGCGAGCTGCCAGATGTCGCCCGCACCCGCGGCGAGAAGGCGCTTCATCGGGAACTCGGGCGAGGTGTGCAGCCAGCCGAGCGCCGCACCGCCGGGCTGCGATACCTGCAGGCTCTCGAGATGCAGGTCGGTGGCCGCCGCCGCGGACAACTGCGGCGTGTCGACTTCGAGCAGGCCGCGGTCGGCGAAGAAGGCGCGCACCCGTTGCAGCGCGCGCGCCCGCAGCCGCAGCGTCGCAAGCGAGGCGACGGGGCGCCAGTCGGGACCGTTACTTGACGCGCGAAACGTAGGCACCGGTACGCGTATCGACGCGGATGACCTCGCCTTCCTCGATGAACAGCGGCACCCTGACGACCGCCCCGGTCTCGAGCTTGGCCGGTTTCTGGCCGCCGGTGGCGGTGTCGCCGCGCACGCCGGGGTCGGTCTCCACGATCTTCAGCTCGACAAAATTCGGTGGCGAGACGAGTAGCGGCTGGCCGTTCCAGAGCGTGACCTGGCAGAGGTCCTGCTCCTTGAGCCAGTCTTTCGCCTCTTCCAGGACCTTGGCATCGGCGGCGTGCTGCTCGTAGGTGTCCGGTACCATGAAGTGCCAGAACTCGCCGTCGTAGTAGAGGTACTGCATGTCCGTGTCCACGACATCGGCGCTCTCGACCGATTCGTTGGACTTGAAGGTCTTCTCGTTGACGCGGCCGGTCTTCAGGTTGCGGATGCGCACGCGGTTGAAGGCCTGGCCCTTGCCGGGCTTGACGAACTCGTTCTCGAGGATGACGCAGGGATCGCCGTCGAGAAGGATCTTCAGGCCGGACCTGAACTCGTTGGTACTATAGGTCGCCATGTAATATCCCGCGGGTGGGCTGTCGATGGAAAGCAGTGCAGCTGAGCGAGCCATGATACCGCCCGGTGCGGCAGCGCGTCACTTCGAGCCGTGGCGCAGGGAACTCGCGGCAGCGGTCACCGACCCGGCCGAACTGCTGCAGATACTCGGCCTCGACCCGTCCCTGCTGCCGGCCGCCCGACGCGCCGCGAAGCTGTTCGGACTGCGCGTGCCGCGCTCGTTCATCGCCCGCATGCGGCCCGGCGACCCGCGCGACCCGCTGTTGCTCCAGGTCCTGCCCCTCGGCGCCGAAGCCGGGGCCGTGCGCGGCTACCAGTCCGACCCCGTCGGCGACCTGGCCGCCCTCCAGGCCCCCGGCGTGCTTGCCAAGTACCAGGGTCGCGCGCTGCTGCTGACGACCGGAGCCTGCGCGGTCCACTGCCGCTATTGCTTCCGGCGCGCCTTTCCCTACGAGGCCGGCGCGTTGAGCCAGGCACGGCTTGCCGCGGCGGTCGCGTCGCTGGCCGCCATGCCGGATCTCGACGAGGTGATCCTCTCCGGCGGCGATCCCTTCGCGTTGCCGACCGCGCGCCTGGCACGCATCAGCACCGCGCTCTGCGAATTGCCCGGCTTGCGCCGGCTGCGGATTCATACGCGTACGCCGATCGTGCTGCCCGCGCGCGTCGACGGGCTGTTGCTCGCGTGGCTGGGCAACTTGCCCTGGCGCACTGTTATCGTGCTGCACGTCAATCATCCGCGCGAGCTGTCGCCCGACGTGCGAGCCGCACTGGCGGCGTTGGCGGCCGGCGGCACCACGCTGCTCAACCAGGCCGTACTGCTCAAGGACGTCAACGACGACGCCGGCACGCTGGCGCAGCTCTCGCGCGAACTGTTCGCCGCGGGAGTGTTGCCCTATTACCTGCACCTGCTCGACCGCGTCGCCGGCGCGGCGCATTTCGACACGCCGGAAACGAAAGCCATCGAGCTGCATGCAGCATTGCGGCGCCGGCTGCCCGGCTACCTTGTGCCGCGACTGGTGCGCGAGGTCCCCGGGGCGCCGTCCAAGGTGCCTGTCGCGTCCGCTGGCGATCTCGCGGACGGGTGCTAGAATGCGACGCCGACCTGCGGGGCACGAGGATTAACACTTGAGCGAGACGACCGCTGTCCCGGTAATCGTGCTCAGCAGGCACGAGGACAATGCCGAGGCCATCAATCGCGTTCTCCGCAACAGCGGACGTGCGGCCCACGTGCTGCGGCTCGACGACGCCGGCGACCTGGCGGAGCATCTCGGCAACGAACCCTGCGAACTGCTGGTCGTGTTCGCGGACGAGAGCGACAACCTGCTGATCACTGCTGCGGCCGTGGTCGACGCAGCCGGCGTCGACCTGCCCCTGATCAGCTGCCACGAGATCCTCGACGAGGACGTCATCGCCGTGGATATCGCCGGCGGCGCCCAGGACGCCGTAACGCTGCGGCGGCCCGACCGCCTCGTCGCGGTCCTCGAGCGGGCACTGCGCCTGGGTCGACTCGATCGCGCGCTGCGAGGAGCAATCTCCAGTGCGTCGAGCTACCGCGAGCAACTCCGGCGCGTGGTCGCAGGCACGGCCGACTCCATCGCGCATATCGGCGAGGGCATCGTGCTGGACGCAAATCGCGCCTGGGCGCAATTGTTCGGCTTCGAAGTCGAAGACGAAATGCCCGGACTCACATTCATGGACCTGTTTCAGCCCGAGCATCAGCCCGCGATCAAGGGCGCGCTCGTCGCCTGCGCCCAGGGCCGCTGGCCGCCGCAAGGCATCAAGGCCACGGGCGTCACGCGACACGACAAGCCGATCTCGGTGCTGCTCGAGCTCGAGCCGGCGAGTTTCGACGAGGAGCCTTGTGTCAGGGTGCGCATTGCCGCGCGCGCCGAAGTCGACGACGAGGCGCTCGCGGATCGTCTGCATGCAGCGCTGCGCCTCGACCCTGGCACCGGCCTGTTCGGCCGACTGCATTTTCTCAAGCGCCTCGAGACGCGTATCAACGAAGAAGCATCGGCCGGCGTGCAGGCGCTGGTCCTGTTCGCCCTCGACGACCTGCCGAACGTGCAGCGCCAGGTCGGCGCGCGCGGGCTCGACATCGTCCTTGCGGGGCTCGCCGACCTGCTGCGGGATTCGGTGCAGTCGCGTGACCTGTACGGGCGCCTGGGCACGGCCGAATTCGGCGCACTGGTGGCCCGCGGCACGCGGCGCGACCTGAAGGCCTGGGGACAAAGCGTCATCGCGAAGGTTGCGCGCACCATGTTCGAGGCCGGCGGGCGGTCCGTGTCGTTGTCGATCAGCGCCGGCATCGCCCTGGTCGATCGTCGCGGCATGGACATCGACGTGCTGTACGCCGCAGCCGCCGAAGCGCTCGACCGGGTCACAGAAACAGGGCCCGGCCAGGTCGGCATGAGCAGCCACGAGGAAGACTCGACCAAGATGGAGGAGCTCGACCAGCTCTGGGTCAAGCGTATCAAGCGCGCCCTGCTGGACAATCGCTTTCGCCTCGCCGACCAGCCCATCGCGAGCCTCACCGGCGAGACGCAGGACCTGCATGATCTCTTCGTGCGCATGATCGACGAACAGGGCGACGAGGTGCTCCCGACGCAGTTCATGCAGGCCGCGGAGCGCAACCGCCTCATCAAGAATATCGATCGCTGGGTCATCGGCGCGGCGATCTCGTTCTGCCTGTCACACCCGAAATCGAAGGTCTTCGTGCGCCTCTCGAAAGACACGATGCTCGATTCGATGCTGCCGGCCTGGCTGGAGACCTGCCGGAAAAATACCGGGCTGCCGGAAGGCGTGATCATTTTCCAGGTCGCCGAGGACGTCGCCGCGAATCACCTCAAGCAGACTCGCGAGATGGCGATCAAGCTGCGGAACATCGGCTTCGGCTTTGCGCTGGAGGGCTTCACGGCGAGCCCCGCGGCGACCAAGATGCTGGATCATCTGCCCGTGGACTTTCTCAAGATCGATGGCGCGCTCATGCAGGGCCTTGCGGCCGACGAACCGCTGCAGGAACGCGTCAAGGCGATCGTCCAGCAAGCCCGCGACCACGAGATCAAGACGATCGCCGAACGGGTCGAAGACGCGAACACCATGGCCGTGCTCTGGCAGATCGGCGTCCATTACATCCAGGGCTACCAGATTCGCGAGCCCGAGGTCGTCCTCGCCGAAGACTAATCGACGGCCAGGTCGTTGACCTTGCGCCAGCCGCGCGGCAGGAGCACACCTCGCCGGGCGCGCTCGCCGACATAGCCCTCGAGGTCGCGCGGCTTGAGCGTCATCGTGCGCTGGCCGCACACGACCCGCAGCGCTGCGTCCGGCGGCAGCACGACCGCCGCCACCATCGCCTCCCCGCCGGCGGCGAATTTCTTCGCGTCGATCCCCAGCAACTTGTTGCCGCGGCCGCGTGCGAGCTCCGGCAGCTCCGCCACGGGAAAACACAACAGCCTGCCAACATCGCTGACCGCCGCCACGAGCCCCCCGTCGTCGGGCGGCACTGGGCTGGGCCGCAGCACCGCTGCCTTCCTGCCGGCCTTCAGCACGTGCTTGCCGCTGCGATTGCGTGACGCGAGCTCGGCAAGGGGCGCGATGAAGCCGTAGCCGTCGGAGGCGGTCAACAGCCAGCGGTCTTCCGCCGTGCCGATCAGGGTTCCCGCGAAGGTGGCACCGTCGGGCGGATTGAGCCGGCCCGACAAGGGCTCGCCCTGGCCGCGCGCCGACGGCAGGCCGTGCGCGGGCAGGCTGTAGACGCGCCCGGTGCTGTCGAGAAACATCGCGGCCTGGTTGCTGCGCCCCTGCGCGGCCGCCAGGAACGCGTCGCCGGAGCGGTAGCTGAGCGCCAGCGGATCGATGTCATGGCCCTTGGCGGCGCGCACCCAGCCACGCTCGGAGAGGACGATCGTCACCGGTTCCGCCGGCAGCAAAGCACTCTCGTCCAGCGCCTGGGCCGCGGCCCGCTCGACGATCCGCGTGCGGCGCTCGTCGCCGTGCTTGTCCGCGTCGGCCGCCAGCTCATCACGCACCAGGCGCTTCAGGCGCGCTTTGCTGCCGAGGATCTTCTGCAGCGTGGCCCGCTCGGCGGCGAGTTCGGCCTGCTCGCTGCGGATCTTGATCTCCTCCAGCTTCGCCAGGTGTCGCAACTTCAGCTCGAGGATCGCCTCGGCCTGCAGCTCCGACAGCCCGAAGGTCGACATCAGCACCGGCCTGGGCTGGTCCTCGGAGCGAATGATGCGAATGACCTCGTCGATGTTGAGGTAGGCGACAAGCAATCCTTCGAGCACGTGCAGCCGCGCCTCGACCTTCTCGAGCCGGTGGCCGAGGCGACGCGTGACCGTGTGGAGGCGGAACTCGAGCCACTCGCCCAGCAGGCCGCGCAGATCCATCACGCGCGGCCGCCCGTCGAGGCCGATGATGTTCATGTTCACGCGCACCGTCCGCTCGAGGTCGGTGGTGGCAAACAGGTGTGCCATCAAGGCGTCGCAATCGACGCGGTTGGAACGCGGCACGACGACGAGCCGGATCGGGCTTTCGTGATCCGATTCGTCGCGCAGGTCCTCGACCATCGGCAGTTTCTTCGCGCGCATCTGCGCCGCGATCTGCTCGAGGACCTTGCTGCCGGATACCTGCCAGGGCAGCGCATGCACAACGATCTCGCCGTCCTCGCGCTCCCAGCGCGCGCGCAGCCTGAGCGTGCCGTTGCCGGTGGCGTAAATCGCCCGGATATCGGCTGACGGCGTCACGAGTTCTGCGCCCGTCGGGAAGTCCGGGCCGCGGATATGCTCCAGTAACTCGTCGAGCGTCGCCGTGGGCTTCTCGAGCAGGTGAATGCAGGCGGCCGCGACCTCGCGCAGGTTGTGTGGCGGAATGTCGGTCGACATGCCGACCGCGATTCCCGAGGCGCCGTTCAGGAGCACGTTCGGCAGGCGCGCGGGGAGCCGCACGGGCTCGCTTAGCGTGCCGTCGAAATTCGGCTGCCAGTCCGTCGTGCCCTGCCCCAGTTCGACGAGCAGCGCCGCCGCATAGGCCGTGAGGCGCGCCTCCGTGTAGCGCATGGCGGCGAACGACTTCGGGTCGTCCGGCGCGCCCCAGTTGCCCTGCCCGTCGATGATCGGATAACGATAGCTGAAGGACTGCGCCATCAGCACCATCGCTTCGTAGCACGCCGAATCGCCGTGCGGATGGAACTTGCCGATCACGTCGCCGACCGTGCGGGCGGACTTCTTCGGCTTCTGCCCGGCGGACAGCCCCAGCTCGCTCATCGCGTAGACGATGCGCCGCTGCACCGGCTTGAGTCCGTCCGAGATATGCGGCAGGGCGCGATCAAGGATCACGTACATCGAATAATCGAGGTATGCCTTCTCCGTGAATTCCTTCAGCGGCAGGCGCTCGACGCCCTCGAAATCGAGGCTCAGCTCCTTCACGGTGCCACCTCGGCCAGGTTGCCCTTGGCCTGCAGCCAGTCGCGCCGGTCGCTCGCGCGCTTCTTGGCGAGCAGCATGTCCATCAGCTCGTGAGTCTGGTCGCCCTCGCTGAGCGTCAGCTGCACGAGGCGCCGCGTCTCGGGCGCCATCGTCGTTTCGCGAAGCTGCATGGCGCTCATCTCGCCGAGACCCTTGAAGCGCGTCACCGTGACCTTGCCCTTGAGGTTCTCAGCCTCGATCCGGTGCAGCACGCCGCGCCGCTCGGCATCGTCGAGCGCATAGAACACATGCTTGCCGACATCGATCCGGAACAGCGGCGGCATGGCGACATACACGTGCCCCGCATCGACGAGAGCGGGAAAGTGGCGCAGGAACAGCGCGCACAGCAGGGTCGCGATATGCAGCCCGTCGGAATCCGCGTCGGCAAGGATGCAGATGCGGTTGTAGCGCAGCCCGCGCAGCTCTCGCGAACCCGGGTCCACGCCGAGCGCAATGCTGATGTCGTGGACCTCCTGCGAGGCGAGCACTTCCGCGGAATCCACTTCCCACGTGTTCAGGATCTTGCCGCGCAACGGCATCACGGCCTGGAACTCGCGATCGCGCGCCTGCTTGGCAGAGCCGCCGGCGGAATCGCCCTCGACGAGGAACAGCTCGGAACGCTCGGGATCCTGTGCGCTGCAGTCCGCGAGCTTCCCGGGCAGCGCGGGGCCGCTCACGATGCGCTTGCGCACGACCTTGCGGCTGGCCTTGAGGCGCGCGCTGGCATTGGCGATCGCCAGCTGCGCGATGCTCTCGCCCGCTTCCGGGTGCTGGTTCAACCAGATGGCGAGCGCGTCCTTGACGGTGCCTGACACGAACGCGGCGCACTCGCGCGAGCCGAGCCGTTCCTTGGTCTGGCCCGAGAACTGCGGGTCCTCGAGCTTGACGGAGAGCACGTAGGCCACCTGCGCCCAGACGTCGTCGGGTGCGAGGCGCAGGCCGCGCGGAAGGAGGTTGCGAAACTCGCAGAACTCGCGCAGCGCCTCGGTGAGACCGGCGCGAAATCCATTCACGTGGGTGCCCCCGAGCACGGTCGGGATGAGGTTGACGTAGCTCTCCGCCACCGGCTCGCCGCCGTCCGGCAGCCAGGCGAGGGCCCAGTCCGCCGCCTCGGTACCGCCCTGCGCGCTGCCGGTGAACGGCTCCGCGGGTATCGCGGCGAGGCCCTGCAGCGCCTCGCCCAGGTAATCGCCCAGTCCGCCTTCGTAGCGCCACGTGTCGGTCTCGCCGTTCGACTCCTGGTGAAGCCGCATTTCGAGCCCGGGACACAGCACGGCCTTGGCGCGTAGCAGGTGCTTGAGGCGCGGCAGGGAGAACTTCGGCGAATCGAAGTATTTCTCGTCCGGCCAGAAGCGGAGGGTCGTGCCCGTATTCTGCCTGCCGACCGTGCCGACGGCTTCGAGCTCACCGCTCTTGTCGCCGCCGTGGAAGCTCATGTTGAACTCGCGTCCCCCGCGGCGGATCCATACCTCCAGATTGCGCGACAACGCGTTCACCACCGACACGCCCACGCCATGCAAGCCGCCGGAGTAGCGGTAGTTCTTGTTGGAAAACTTGCCGCCCGCATGCAGCCGCGTGAGGATCAGCTCGACACCCGGGATGCCTTCCTGCGGATGCAGGTCGACGGGCATGCCGCGCCCGTCGTCTTCGACCTGCAGCGAGCCGTCGCGAAACAGCGTCACGACGATGCGCTTGCAGTGTCCCGCGATAGCCTCATCCACGCTGTTGTCCACCACTTCCTGCGCGAGGTGGTTGGGACGCGTGGTGTCGGTATACATGCCCGGCCTGCGCCGGACCGGATCGAGCCCGCTGAGGACCTCGATCGAGGAGGCGTTGTAGTCGTGACTCATGAATGCCCTGTGATCCCGGGCGGATCACCCGGGCTGGCCGGCATTTTACCAGCTTGCCGGCGGGATAGGCTTCTGCCTCCGGACATAAAGAGTTTTCGCGCGAGCCTTCTTTCCGCGCCGCCGCGCGAGCCTTCTTCTTCAGTCGAGATCGTCCAGCAGCGCGCCGCGCACCTGGTCGGATACGGTGGCTTTGACCTGGAGGTTGTCGTGGTCGGCGCCCATGGCGACGGCGCTGCCGCCCTTCAGCGAGCTGATCATCGCCGGCGTCAGCTCGAAACGCAGGAAATGGACCGAGGAAGTCTTCTCTTCGCTTTCGCGCTCGAGGTCCTCGTCGGCGATCGCATACACCTTGTCGTGGCCTTCCACCTGCACCCAGACCTTGTCCTCAACACCGATCAGGCGCGCCAGTTCACGCTTGCGCACCTCCGCATCCGGATACTCGAGCATGAAAGTGGCCTTCCAGTTGCTGCCGTCCGGGATCATCGGATTGTAGGCGGCGAGCTCATCCTCGATGCCCTCGGCCTCGAAGATCTTCTCGATCCGCAGCATTTCCTGGACCTGGTACTGGATCGTCAGGCTGTCCTCGAAATACAGGGTCGCGTTCGGTCCGAGCGCAACCTGGCGGTTCTTCTTGTGGGCGAGGACTTTGGCGCGGAATTCCGGACGCTCGCGCGCGTATTGTTCCAGGCTCATCAGGTCGCTTGCGGCAAGTCGGGGCATGTATCTTTCTCCAAATTCCGGGCGCCGGTGCGCGTGGACGATTTCCTGCGTGGCGCGAAGCCTCAGAGTCCGTAGGCCATCCTGAGCAGGGTCATCGGGTGCCTGGCGGTCGTGCCGTCCTTCAGGCCGTGTGCAATCTGCTCGCCGGCCATGGGGCAATCGCTGACGAAGTGGTCCGCGGCGGCATCCCTCACCCTGTTGACCACCGGACGCGCGATCTTGACCGACGTCTCGTGGAACTCCTTCTTCACGGCATAGGTGCCGTCGTGCCCCGAGCAGCGTTCGATGGCCGCGACCTGCGTGTCGGGAACCAGCGCGAGGATATCGCGCGTCTTCAGGCCGATATTCTGCACCCGCAGGTGGCACGGGACCTGGTAGCTGACCTTGCCCAGCGCCTGAGAGAAATCGGTGCGCAGCTTGCCCGCCTTGTGGCGCATCGCCAGGTACTCGAACGGGTCGTACATCGCGGCCGCGACTTTCTTCACGCCCTCGTGCTCCGGGAACAGCAGGGGAAGTTCCTGCTTGAACATCAGCACGCAGGACGGCACCGGCGCCACGATATCCCAGCCCTCATCGACGGCGCGTGCCATGACCGGGATATTCGCCTCCATCGCGCGCTCGACGGCCTCGAAGTCGCCAAGCTCCATCTTCGGCATGCCGCAACAGCGTTCCTCGTCGACGAGCCGCACGGGGATGCCGTTGTGCTCGAATACTGCCGCGAGGTCCTCGCCGACTTCGGGCGTATTGCGGTTGCCGTAACAAGTCGCGAACAGCACGACGCGCCCGCGGGTGCCCGCGGCGGGAGTCGCCTCGGGGTTCGCCGGCCGGCCTTTCAGGCGGCTGCGCATGCTCCTGGCGTGGTACTTCGGCAGGGGCGCGTCGCGATGCACGCCGAGTACGCTCTCGAGCAGCTTGCGCCCGCCGGAGCTCGCGTTCACGGCGTTGACGACTTCAGCCACGACCGGGATACCGGCCAGTCGGCCGACGGCATCGGTGGCAGTCAGGATGCGATCCCGGCGGCTCGCGCCTTCCTTGCGGAAACGCACGGCCTTGCCGCGCAGCATCAGGTGCGGGAAATCCACGTTCCACGGGTGCGGCGGCACGTAGGGGCACTTCGTCATGTAGCACATGTCGCAGAGGTAACAATGGTCGACGACCTGCCAGTACACCTCGCGCGCGACGCCATCGACCTCGCCGCTATCGGACTCGTCCACGGCGTCGAACAGGGTCGGAAATGAATTGCACAGGCTGAAGCAGCGCCGGCATCCATGACAGATGTCGAAGACGCGCTCCATTTCCTTGAAGAGGTTGTCCTCGTCCCAGAATTCCGGGGACTTCCATGCGACCGGGTGCCGTGTCGGCGCGTCGAGGCTGCCTTCGCGGCGGGGGGTGTCGGGGGACATCGAAAGACTCCTTGTCAGTGCGCAGCCGATCGGGCGCCGCCGGCCCCGGGCCGACGGCGCCCCCTGGTCGTCAGCGATCAGGCGTCGAGGCTGTCGAGCGCCTTCTGAAAGCGGTTCGCGTGACTGCGCTCGGCCTTCGCCAGCGTCTCGAACCAGTCTGCGATCTCGTCGAAGCCCTCTTCGCGGGCCGACTTTGCCATGCCCGGGTACATGTCGGTGTACTCGTGCGTCTCGCCGGCGATCGCGGCCTTGAGGTTATCCGAAGTGCTGCCGATCGGCAGACCTGTGGCCGGGTCGCCCACTGCCTCGAGATACTCCAGGTGGCCATGCGCATGGCCGGTCTCACCCTCCGCGGTCGAGCGGAACACGGTGGAGACGTCGTTGTAGCCCTCGACGTCCGCCTTGGAGGCGAAATACAGGTAACGCCGATTCGCCTGGGACTCGCCCGAGAAAGCCTCCTTGAGGTTGTTCTCGGTCTTGCTGCCCTTGAGATTAGCCATCAATCATTTCCTCCTGAGATGAATTGCCGCCCGATCGAACGACCGGGCGCCATGCGCCAAAACTGCTGCGCGCCCCGCGTCGGAACGCGGCCCGCGGATGCGACTTGGACTCAATTTAGACTTAGTCTAAATCTACCTGAGAAGGTTAATCCCGGCCATTGCCGCTGTCAACTTGCGCCGTCGTGCTCGAGGCGCCGCGGATTGATTCCGGGAAGGCCCCACCGGTATCGTAGCGACCCACCCAGCACCCGCCCGCGAGCCCCGATGCCGAAAGGAAAACCCGCCGCTTCCGCCCCGCCGGCCGAGACGGAGACCCTCGATTTCGAGCAGGCCCTCGCCGCACTCGAACAGCTCGTGGGTGAACTCGAGGCCGGCGACCAGCCGCTCGAGCAGGCGCTCGCCTCGTTCGAGCGCGGCGTCGCGCTGACGCGCCGCTGCCAGGCGGCCCTGCGCGCGGCCGAGCAGAAAGTGGAAATCCTCTCGCGGGATGCCGGCGACGCACAGCTTGAGCCCTTCGAGCCCGAGCGATGACGCCGGCGGAGCGGCTCGCCGCCTGCGGTGCCCGCGTGGAAGTCTGTCTCGAGCGCTGGCTGCCGCAGGTCGATGAGACGCCGGGCCGACTGCACGAAGCGATGCGCTACGCCGTGCTGGGCGGCGGCAAGCGCGTGCGGCCCGTACTGGCGTACTTCACGGGCGCCGCGCTCGGCGTACCGGAGAGTCGGCTCGATGGCCCGGCCGCCGCAGTCGAGCTGATCCACGCGTATTCGCTGGTACACGACGACCTGCCGGCGATGGATGACGACGATCTCCGCCGTGGCCGCCCCACCTGTCATCGCGCCTACGACGAAGCCACGGCAATACTCGTCGGCGATGCCCTGCAGGTGCTGGCTTTCCAGATTCTCGCCGAAGACCCCGCGATGGTGCCGGCCGCGGCGCATCGCCTCGACATCATCCGGCTGCTCGCGCGCGCTTCCGGCACTGCTGGCATGGCCGGCGGGCAGGCCGTGGATCTCGAGGCGGCCGGCCGCATCCTGCCGCTCGAGGCGCTGGAGCAGATGCATCGGCTCAAGACCGGCGCGCTGATCCACGCCAGCGTGATGATGGCGGCCGCCAGCGCCGACGCGCTCGAGCCCGCGTTACGGCACGGCCTGGACGAGTATGGCGCGGCCATCGGCCTCGCGTTCCAGATCCAGGACGACATCCTCGACGTCGAGGGGGACACCGGCATCCTCGGCAAGCAGGCACAGGCCGATGCGGCTCGCGCCAAGCCCACCTATCCGAGCATCGCGGGGATGGCCGCGGCCAGGGCCCGCCTCGGGCTGCTGCACGACCAGGCGGTCGCCGCGCTGCAGCCGCTGGGGGCGGCCGCCGACGACCTGCGCTGGCTGTCCGGCTGGCTGACGGAGCGCCGGCACTGAAGGGCGCCGGCCTTTTGGACAGCGCCGCGAGACTGGCGGATAATCCAGGCCATTGATCTGACTTCGGCCGGCACCGCAAGCACTGATAATGGGTCTCGAGGACAAGTATCCACTGCTGTCGCGCATCCAGGCCCCGGCCGACCTTCGGGCGTTGCCGGAAGACGCGCTCGAAGACGTGACGGGAGAGCTGCGCGCCTACCTGATCGAGACCATGGCGCAGACCGGGGGGCATTTCGCCGCCAACCTCGGCACCGTCGAGCTCGCGACCGTGCTGCACTATGTCTTCGACACGCCGCACGACCGCCTCGTCTGGGACGTGGGCCACCAGGCCTACCCGCACAAGATCCTCACGGGCCGCCGCGACCGGCTCGACACTATTCGCCAGTTCGGCGGGCTCGCGCCATTTCCGACGCGCTTCGAGAGCGAGTACGACACCTTCGGCGTGGGGCACTCGAGCACTTCCGTCAGCGCCGCGCTCGGCATGGCCATCGCCGCCAAGCAGCAGGGCGAGCGCCGCCGCGTCGTGGCGATCATCGGCGACGGCGCCCTGACGGCCGGCCTGGCCTACGAGGCCCTGTGCCATGCCGGCAGCCTGGACGTGGACCTGCTCGTCGTCCTCAACGACAACGACATGTCCATTTCCGAGAACGTCGGCGGGATGTCCCATTACCTCGCACGCGTATTGTCGGGCAAGCTGTACGCGACGATCCGCGAAGGCAGCAAGAAGCTGATCCGCCGCATGCCCACCGTCTGGGAGCTGGCGCGCCGCTCGGAGGAGCACGTCAAGGGCATGGTGCTGCCGGGCACGCTGTTCGAAGAACTCGGCATGAACTACATCGGCCCGGTCGACGGCCACGATGTCGACGTGCTGGTGAAGACGCTGAGCAACGTCCGCGACCTGCGGGGGCCGCAGTTCCTGCACGTCGTCACCCGCAAGGGCAAGGGCTACGCGCCGGCCGAAGCCGACCCGATCAGCTGGCATGGCCCCGGGCCCTTCGATCCGGCGCGCGGCGTCATCCACAAGTCGGCGTCCCGCGGCAAGACCTACTCGGCGATCTTCGGTGACTGGCTGTGCGACATGGCCGAGGCCGACGATCGCGTCGTCGGCATCACCCCGGCCATGCGCGAAGGCTCCGGCCTGGTGGAATACTCACAGCGTTTCCCGCAGCGCTACTTCGACGTCGGCATCTGCGAGCAGCACGCCGTCACGCTGGCCGCCGGGCTGGCCTGCGAGGGCGTGCGCCCGGTCGTGGCTATTTACTCGAGCTTCCTGCAGCGGGCCTACGACCAGCTGATCCACGACGTCGCGCTACAGAATCTCCCGGTCGTGTTCGCGCTGGACCGGGGCGGCCTGGTGGGGAACGACGGGCCCACGCATCATGGCGCCTACGACCTGTCGTTCCTTCGCTGTATCCCGAACATGATCGTTATGGCGCCGGCCGACGAGAACGAGTGCCGGCAGATGCTCTACACCGGCGTCACGCTGGATTGCCCCAGCGCGGTCCGCTACCCCCGCGGCCACGGCCCCGGCGCCCCGATCCAGACCGCCATGCGGGCACTGCCGCTCGGCAAGGCCGAAGTGCGGCGCCGCGGACGCCGGGTGGCATTGCTGGCCTTCGGCGCCATGGTGCCGGTCGCCGAGAAGATCGCGGCGGAGCTGGACGCGACGGTCGTCAACATGCGTTTCGTCAAGCCGCTCGACGAGGAGATGATATTGTCCATGGCCGAGAGCCACGGCACGCTCGTGACCCTCGAGGACAATGCCCTGATGGGTGGCGCCGGCAGCGCCGTCAGCGAATGCCTGGCGGCGCATCACGTGCTGATCCCGTTGCTGAACATCGGCATACCCGACCACTTCATCGAGCACGGTTCGCGCAACGAGTGCCTTGCAGCTGCCGGCCTCGATGCGGCTTCCATACTGGAACGCGTGCGTTCCTGGCAGCGCCGGCCGGAACTTCGCACCGTGGGAGAGGCCTGAATAATTCATGAAAGACATCAGCGAGGCCGGAGCCATCACCATCGAGCCGATAGCAGACGTCCAGGGCAGCGCCGACCTGCGCCAGATCCCCATCCACAAGGTCGGGATCAAGGACATCCATCACCCCGTGCGCATCAAGGAGCGGGCCGGTGGCGAGCAGCATACGGTCGCCAACTTCAACATGTACGTGGATCTGCCGCACAACTTCAAGGGCACCCACATGTCGCGCTTCGTGGAGATCCTCAACAACCACGAGCGCGAAATCTCGGTGAAGTCGTTCCGCGACATTATGACCGAGATCACCGAGCGCCTGGACGCGGAGTCCGGCCACATCGAGATGACGTTCCCCTACTTCATCAACAAGCACGCCCCGGTCTCGGGGGTGCAGAGCCTGATGGACTACCAGGCGAGCCTGATCGGTGAGCGCAAGAAGGGCGAGAGCATCATCTGGGTGAAGGTCGTAGTGCCCGTCACGAGCCTGTGTCCCTGTTCAAAGAAAATCTCCGACTACGGCGCCCACAACCAGCGCTCGCACGTGACGATTTCCGTCAAGGTCAGCGGGTTCGTGTGGCTCGAGGAACTGATCGAACTCGCCGAGCAGGAAGCCTCATGCGAGCTGTTCGGCATCCTCAAGCGTCCCGACGAGAAATGGGTCACCGAGCGAGCCTACGACAATCCGAAATTCGTCGAGGACCTGGTGCGCGACATCGCGGTGCGGCTGAATGCGGACGAGCGCATTCGCGCCTATACGGTCGAGTCGGAGAACTTCGAGTCGATCCACAATCACTCGGCCTACGCGATGATCCAGCGCGACAAGGACGTGGACGGACCGCTGCCGATTTGACCCTCAGAACAGCGCCTCAAAATGACCGCGTCCGAGCCGGGCGAGGCGCCAAGAGGCGTCGCGCCGATCGACACGGCAGCGGGGCGGGAACGCGTGAGGTCCACCGCGCGATATTGAAATTTTTTGAGCGCGGGGGACCTCACGCGGTTCCGCCTCGCGGCCTTTAAGGGGACACTGCTTGGAAAGCAGCGTCCCCGCAGCGTCCCCGCAGTGTCCCCTACGCGCTCGGGTGGCCGTGGCCCTGCAGCCGCTGGATCAGCGTCTGCAGGAACATCCGGTTGAAGCGCAACTGGCAGGCGGTCGACAGCGTCTCCAGCATGGTCGAGCTCACCTGCAGCAGCGTCACTGCGCCGAGCGCCCGGATGGTCGCCTGGCGACGTGCATTCGGGACTACGCTGCTCTCGCCGAAGCAATCGCCCCGCGACAGCTGGCCGAGTTGCTGGCCGTCCACCTCTACGGCGACATCGCCGTTGATGATCACGTAGAAACGATCGTCCATATCGCCCTGGCGGACGATGTCCTGGCCGGCGGCGTATTCGCGCCACTCGGCCGCGCGGATAAGCTCGCGGATCTCCGTATGAGAGAAATCGTGGAAAAATCTCAGGCCGCGCAGGATCGCAACACGTTCGCGTTCGTCAAGCGCATCGCGCGTGCTGCGCAGCGCCTGGTGGATGCGCGTCAGCGCCGCGGCAAACTCGAGCCCGCTCGTGAAGCGGTCCTGCGGCTTCTTGCGCATCGCCCGCCAGACCACTTCCTCGAGTTCCTCCGGCACCTCGGGGCGCAGCTTGTGGATCGGCTGCGGCGTTGCGAAAACGATCTTGTGGAGGAGACGCGCGAGGTTCGCCGCCTTGAACGGGCGGCGTCCGGTCAGCAGCTCGTACATGACCGCCCCGAGCGCATAGAGATCCGAAGCGGGTCCGATCTCTTCCGCCTTGACCTGCTCGGGAGACATGTAGCTCGGTGAACCGGCCACGCCGCGGATGACCGAGACCTCGGTGTCACGCCACTGGGCGATGCCGAAATCGATGACCCGCATCTCGTTGTCGACCGTCAGCATGAGGTTGCTGGGCTTGATGTCGCGATGAACGACGCCGCGCGTGTGCGCGTAGTGCATGGCGCGCGTCGCGCTGAAGATGATCCTGACGACCTCGTCGATCGGCAACAGGTTGTCGGGCCGGCAGTAGGCCGACAGCGTGCGGGCGCCGTGGATGTGCTCCATGACGACGTAGTAGCGGCCGTCCTCTTCGCCGGCGTCGAAGATCGGCAGGATGTTGGGGTGCTGCAGCCGGCCCACCATCTGGGCCTCGTTGAAGAACATCTTGCGTGCGACCCGCTGCTCGGCGTCGTCTTCGGCACCCGGCTCCTTGTAGAGCTTGATGGCGACATCCCTGCCGTAGAACGGGTCGTGCGACAGGTAGACCGTCCCGGAACTGCCGCGCCCGACTTCGCGGATGATGCTGTACTTGCCGAGCTTCTCCGGCATCTGCGGGCGATCGAGGCGGGTCGCGTCCAGCGACTTGTCTTTTGAACTCATGTCGTCCCCAGGAGCGCGGCGGACCCGAGAAGCACTACTGCCCCCCATACGGCCGCCATGATGTCGTCTAACATAATGCCGAGGCCGCCGCCCACGCCGTGATCCAGTTGGCGAATCGGCCAAGGCTTGACGATATCAAAGAACCGGAAAACCACGAATCCGGCCAGGGCCCACGGCCAGCCGGCGGGCAGCACGAGCATCAGGGCCAGGTAACCGACGATCTCGTCCCAGACGATGGCGGAGTGATCGTGTGTCCCCAGTCGCCGCGCGCTTTCACCGCACAGCCAGACGCCGGCGACGAACATCAGGGCGACGACCAGGATGCGCAGCTCCAGCCCGAGCAGGCGCAGCACGGGATCGAGCAATACGCCGACGACGGTACCCGCTGTCCCCGGGGCCTTCGGCGCGAGGCCGGACCCGAACCCGAGCGCGAAGAAATGCACGGGCTCGCGCAGCAGTCGTGGCGAGACCGGCGTCATTACGAGCCCGCCGCGAAATGATCCCAGCCGCCCCGCGGCCTGGCCACGGGGCGTCCCTCGTGACGCAGTTCCAGTCCCGTTGCGGCGCGGATGAGGCCGATGCGCACCGGCTGTTCGGGCCAGCCGGCGGCGACGGCCTCGAGCTCGGCGGTGCGCTCCGCCGGGACCGTGAAACACAACTGGTAGTCGTCCCCCCCGTCGAGCGCCATCGCCAGGCCGGCCTTGGCGCCGACCGCGGCCGCCGCGGCGACCAGCGGCACGCGTTCGAGCTCGAGCATGGCGCCGACACCCCCTGCGGCGAGCACGTGGCCGAGATCCTGCAGGAGCCCGTCGGACACATCGATGGCGGCGCTGGCGAGCCCGCGCAACGCACGGCCCTCCGCAAGGCAGGGTCGCGGCCGCAGGAAGGCCGACGCCCCGCCGGCATCGCCGCTGCGCCAGGCCGCCAGCCCCGCGGCCCCGCCGCCCAGCGCACCCGTGACCCAGATGCCGTCGCCGGGCCGCGCGCCGGCGCGGCGCAAGGCCAGGCCGGGCGGCACGAATCCGGTCAATGCGAAAGTCACCGCCAGCGGGCCGCGCACCATGTCGCCACCCACGATGTCGAGCCCGGCGGCCGCGGCCAGCGCGTCGACGCCCTGCGCGAAGTCATCGAGCCACGCCTCGTCCGCGTGCGGCAACGCCAGCGACAACAGGCCCCAGGCCGGCTCGGCGCCCATGGCGGCGAGATCCGAGAGGTTGACGGCGAGACTGCGCCAGCCGATATCGCCGGGCGCCAGGCCGGCAGGAAAGTGCACGCCCTCGAGACAGCTGTCCACCGTCTGCGCGAGATCCATGCCCGGCGGCGGACGCAGCAGCGCCGCATCGTCACCCGGGCCTGCGATCACGTCCGCCCGCCGGCTGGGAAGGGCCCCGACCAGGCGGGCGATCAGCGAGAATTCACCGTCGCTCACGACTTGCCCCGGTACCACCGGGGCGCGACCTCGCGCACGATCGGTCCGTCGGTCGCCAGCGCGTGACAACCGTCGAGGTGCGCCGGCTTGTGCTGCTGGCCCTCGGTGACCGCCTCGTCCCGGCTGCGCAGCGGCATGATGGTCTGGAGGGCGACGACCGCCAGTTCCTGGACGAGGCGCGTCAGGTGGGTGCAGCCGGCCACGCCGCCGAGGCGCTCGCGTACCAGCCGGGTCCATCCCGGCGCAAGAGTTGTCCCGACGAGCGTGCGGTAGGCCGGCTCGATGTCGGCACAGTTCGGGAACGGGTGGTCGTCGGAGGCGACCGCGATATCCCGGACCTCGAGGTGCTCGTCGAGGGTGAGCCGGATCCACATGTCGTGCACCGGTGTACCGGGTTCGAGCCGCCCGCGGTAGCGGCTGTCGAACGCGTAGTCCTTGGTGTCCGTCATCCGTCCCTCGATGTC
Organism: Gammaproteobacteria bacterium; assembly: GCA_035514535.1. Lineage (GTDB taxonomy): Bacteria > Pseudomonadota > Gammaproteobacteria > Steroidobacterales > XN24 > XN24. Next base: position 16,182 of record DATKAZ010000014.1, on the reverse strand, counting down.
CCACAGGCCGTCGGCGCGCCGGAAGCCCCCGCAGCGAATCTCCCGCCGGTGGATCGGTTCGCGCTCTGGCGATGGCGGCAGCGGCATGGAACTGGCCTCCTCGCCCGGTCAGCCGGCGGTGCCGGTCTCGCGGGCGCGATAGCGCCGCGCCACCCGGTCGAGCAACGCGTTGACGAACTTGTGTCCGTCGCTGCTGCCGTAGCGCCGGCAGAGGTCGACGGCCTCGTTGATGACGACCCGCCAGGGGATTTCCGGGCGGTGCGCCAATTCATAGAACCCGATCATCAGGATGGCGTGCTCGACCGGGTCGAGCTGCACCACCGGCCGGTCGGAAAACTCCGCCAGGCCCGCGTCGAGTTCGGCGCTCCTGCCGGTCGCCTGCACGACGAGCTCGCTGAAAAACTCGCTGTCCGCGGCCGGCGTCATCCGCTCGGCGAGGAACTCGTGCACAATGTCGGACCCTGCCTGGCCGCCCAGCTGCCACTGGTACAGCGCCTGGAGGGCGAGCTCGCGCGAAGCACTTCGCCCCCGGCGCGGCCTGCTGCCGGTGCGTGCCGTCACGCCTCAGGACTCGAGCCGCGGCAGGAGCCGCGCCATTTCGATCGCGGACATGGCGGCATCGGCGCCCTTGTTGCCGGCTTTCGTCCCCGCGCGCTCCAGCGCCTGCTCGATCGTATCGGTCGTGAGCACGCCGAAGGCCACCGGCGTGTCGCCCGCGAGCCCCGCCTGCGCGATGCCCTTGGCGCATTCGCCGGCGACATAGTCGAAGTGCGGTGTCGCGCCGCGGATGACGGCGCCGAGCGCGATGAGCGCGTCGTAGCGGCGGCTCGCCGCCAGCTTCTTCACCGCCCAGGGCATCTCCCACGCGCCCGGCACGCGCACCAGGGTGATGTCCTTCTCGCTGGCGCCATGCCGGATGAGCGCGTCCACGGCGCCGCGCACCAGGCTATCGACGATGAAGCCATTGAAGCGTGCCGCGACGATGGCGACGCGCAGCTCACGCGCCGACAGTTCGCCTTCGATGGTCCTCAGCTTGTCCATATCGCGTTTCCCTTCAGGCGTCAGCTCAATGTTCCACGTAGCCCACGACCTCGAGGCCGAAGCCCGACAGGCCGTACATCTGTTTCGGCGCGGACAGCACGCGCATGCGCCGCACGCCCAGGCTGCGAAGGATCTGCGCCCCGATGCCATAGGTGCGCAATACGCGCGATTCATGGCCGTCGCGATGATCGCCAGGCACCAGGGGGCGGCCCGACAACAGGGACACCGAGTCCACCAGTTCGCGCGGCTGCTCGTGCCGCCGCAGGATCACGATGATCCCCTGCTCTTCCTGCGCAATCCGCTGCATGGCGTCGCGCAGCGGCCAGCCGAGATGCGCGCTGCGGATGCCCACCAGGTCGCGCAGGGTGTCGGTGAGCTGCACCCGCACCAGCGGCACTGCGCCGGCCCCGACCTCGCCCCGCACGAGGGCCAGGTGAACGTCCCGATGCACGTGATCCTCGAAGCACACCAGGCGGAACGGTCCGAACTCCGTCTCGATGTCGTCCTCGGAAATCCGCTCGACGGATTCCTCCTTCTCGAGCCGGTAACGGATCAGCTGGGCGATAGTGCACATCTTCAGGCCGTGGCCTTGTGCGAACGACACCAGGTCCGGCCGCCGCGCCATGGTGCCGTCCTCGTTGAGTATCTCGACGATCACCGCAGCCGGCTCCAGTCCCGCAAGCCGCGCGAGGTCACAGCCCGCTTCCGTATGGCCCGCGCGTGTCAGCACGCCGCCGGGCTGGCCCATCAGGGGGAAGATATGTCCCGGCTGGCGCAGGTCCTCGGGGCGTGCGCCGGGCGCAACGGCCGTGCGTATCGTGTGCGCCCGGTCGTGAGCGGAGATGCCGGTCGTAACGCCTTCCGCCGCCTCGATCGAGAGCGTGAAATTGGTGCCGCGCGCGCGATCGGTGCTGCTCACCATCAGCGGCAGACGCAGCTGCTCGCAGCGTTCCGGCGTGAGGGTCAGGCAGATGAGGCCGCGACCGTAGCGCGCCATGAAGTTGATGTCCTCGGCGCGCACCATCGCAGCGGCCATCAGCAGGTCGCCCTCGTTCTCGCGGTCTTCGTCGTCCATGACAATGACCATCCGGCCGGCCCGCAGGTCGGCGAGCACGTCCTCGATCGAATCGAGCCGCGGACCCTCGTCCTTCAATTCAGTGACCTTTGACAAAACCGTACTCCTCCAGGCGCGCCCGGCTGATGCCGCCGGGCTCCCCCACCAGTCGCTCGAGGTAGCGCGCGACGATATCGACTTCCAGGTTGACGCTCGACCCGGTGCGGTAGGTGCCGAACACGGTCGCCGCCTGGGTGTGTGGCACGATGTTGACGCCGAACACGCTCCCGTCGACCTCGTTGACCGTCAGGCTGACGCCGTCCACACAGATCGCACCCTTGCGGGCCAGGTAGCGCGCCAGCTCGTCCGGCGCGCGAATGCGGAAGCGCACCGAGCGGCCGTCGTCGGCGCGACTCTCGACGCGGCCGATGCCGTCGACGTGACCGGTGACGAGATGCCCGCCGAGCGGCTTGGCGAGGGTCAGGGCCCGCTCCAGATTGACCGCGCTGCCGCGCGCGAGCGTCCCGAGCGTCGTCAGCCCCAGGGTCTCGCGCGACACGTCGGCGGCGAACGTCGCGCCCTTGAGGGTTACGACCGTCAGGCAGCAACCGTTGACCGCCATGCTGTCGCCGACGCCCGTGCCGGCCAGGTCCAGCGCCCCGCACTGCACGGCCATGCGCACGTCGCCGCCGCGCGGCTCCAGCGCGCTGATCTCGCCGACGGCTTCGATGATGCCGGTGAACATGGCCGGGACAGTCCTCCTGGGCACGAGCGGGAGCGTCACCCCGGCTCGGCGGTGATCCTGAGATCCCGGCCGACCGGACGGACGTCGGTAAAGCGCCATTGTACCCGGTCGGCAAGGCGCGTCAGGCCCGGCAGCGCGAACATGCCGTGCGCCTCGCCGCCGAGGAGGTCCGGCGCGAGGTAAACGACGAGCCGGTCGGCGAGGCCGGCGGCGGCGAATGCACCCGCGAGGGTGGGCCCCGCCTCGACCAGCACCTCGTTGCACTCGCGCGCCGCAAGGTCGGCGAGCAAGGCCTGCAGGTCCAGGCCGCCCGGACCCCGCGACAAGCCCGCGACCTCCGCCCCCGCGGCGCGCAGGGCCGTGGCCGCCGCCGTATCCTCCTGGTCCGCGTACACGAGGGTGTGGCCTGGCGACGCCAGGATACGCGCCTCGGGCGGGAGCCGGAGCCCGCTGTCCAGCACGACGCGCAGCGGCTGCCTGCCGCGCGTGACCGCCTCCGGCAGGCGCAGGTCGAGACGCGGGTCGTCGCCCAGCACGGTGCCGATCCCGGTGACGATGGCACAGCTCTCGCCGCGCAGCCGCTGCACGTCCTCGCGGGCCTCGGCACTCGTGATCCAGCGGCTCTCGCCCGATGCCATCGCGGTACGCCCGTCGAAGCTGGCGCCGATCTTGACGGTCACGCGTGGCCGGCCGCGGCGCATGCGGCTGATGAATCCCGCGTTGAGCTCGCGCGCCTCTGCCGCCAGGAGCCCGACTTCCACCTGCACGCCGGCCGCGCGGAGCACGGCGAAGCCGCCGCCCGAGACGCGGGGGTTCGGATCCTCGATGGCCGCGACGACACGCGCGATGCCCGCGGCGACCAGGGCGTGCGCACAAGGCGGCGTGCGCCCGTCATGACTGCAGGGCTCGAGGCCGAGCCAGGCGGTTGCGCCGCGTGCCCGTGCGCCCGCATCGGCGAGGGCCCCGACCTCGGCGTGCGGCCCGCCGGTGAGCGCATGAAAACCTTCGCCGACGACGGTCTGCCCCTGCGTGATGACGCAACCGACACGCGGATTGGGCGCGGCGCTGTACAGGCCTTCGCGCGCGAGTTCCAGCGCCCGCGCCATCCAGTGGCGGTCGAGCTCGGAAAACTCGCCGGAAGCGCTCACTTGCCCTCGCGAGGCAGCAGCGACATCTGCTCGCGGCCGGGCGTCGTGTCGCGCAGGCGCTCGATCTCGCGGCGGAATTCCTCGACGTCCTGGAAGCTGCGGTAGACGGAGGCGAAGCGCACATAGGCGACTTCGTCGAGCTGGCGCAACTCGTCCATCACGAGCTGGCCGACGAAGCTGGACGGCACCTCGCGCTCGCCCGCCGTCATCAGGTTTTGCAGGATGCGCGAGATGGCCTCCTCGACCGCTTCCGCCGCGACGGGGCGCTTCTCCAGCGCGCGCATCACGCCCGCGCGCAGCTTGCTCTCGTCGAAGGGTTCGCGCCGGTCGTCGCGCTTGACGAGGCGCGGCAGCACCAGCTCGGCGGCCTCGAAGGTCGTGAAGCGCTCGTCACAGCCGAGGCACTGGCGGCGCCGGCGCACCTGCAGGCCGTCACCCGCGAGGCGCGAGTCGATGACCTTGGTCTCCTCGTGCCGGCAGAAAGGGCAGTACATCGGTGCTCCGGAAGGCGCTCAGCCCTGGCGGCGGCTCAGCCGTAAACGGGATAGCGCGCGCACAGCTCGAGAGCCTGCCGGCGCACCCGGCGGATGGTCTCCTCGTTGCCGATGTCGTCGAGCACATCGGCGATCCAGCCCGCGAGCGTGCGGCACTCCGCCGCCACGAAGCCGCGCGTCGTGACCGCGGGTGTGCCCATCCTCAGGCCGCTGGTGACGAACGGCGAGCGCGGATCATTCGGCACGGCATTCTTGTTCACCGTGATATTCGCGCGTCCCAGCGCGGCGTCCGCGTCCTTGCCCGTGATGTCCTTGTCGATCAGGTCGACGAGAAACAGGTGATTGTCGGTTCCGCCGGAAACGATCCGGTAGCCGCGCTCCATCAGCATCGCGACCATCGCGCGCGCGTTCTCGACCACCTGCTGCTGGTAGACCTTGAACTCCGGCTGCAGCGCCTCCTTGAAGGCCACCGCCTTGGCGGCAATGACATGCATCAGCGGGCCGCCCTGCGTGCCGGGAAACACCAGCGAGTTCAGCTTCTTCTCCAGCGCTTCGTTGTGTTTCGCGAGGATGATCCCGCCGCGCGGCCCGCGCAGCGTCTTGTGGGTGGTAGACGTGACGACGTCCGCATGGGGAACCGGGCTCGGGTAGACCCCCGCCGCCACCAGCCCGGCGACGTGCGCCATGTCCGCCATCAGGAAAGCACCTACCGAATCGGCGATCTCGCGGAACCGCGCCCAGTCGACGATACGTGAGTAAGCCGAGAAGCCGGCGATGATCAGCTTCGGCTGGTGCTCGGTCGCCAGCGATGCGACCTCGTCATAGTCGATCTCGCCGCCGCTTGCATCCAGGCCGTACTGGATCGCGTTGTAGACGCGGCCCGAGAAGTTCACCTTGGCGCCGTGCGTGAGGTGCCCGCCGTGTGCCAGGCTCATGCCGAGAATGGTGTCGCCCGGCTCGATCATTGCCATGTAGGCCGCCACGTTGGCCTGCGAGCCTGAATGGGGCTGCACGTTCGCATAGTCCGCACCGAACAACTGCCGGGCGCGTTCGATGGCGAGCTCTTCGGCCTGGTCCACGTACTCGCAGCCGCCGTAGTAGCGCCGGCCCGGATAGCCCTCCGCGTACTTGTTGGTCAGCACGGATCCCTGGGCCTCGAGCACTCGCGGGCTGGCGTAGTTCTCCGAGGCGATCAGCTCGACGTGTTCTTCCTGGCGGCGCAGCTCGGCCCGCAGCGCCGTGGCCAGTTCGTCGTCAAAGCCTGCAATCTTCATCTCGGGACTGAACATCGGCGCGGTACTCCGGCGGGGGGCGAAACGGGCATTTTACCCCAGCGTCCCCGGGGACGCTGCGGGGACACTGCTCCGCAGGAGCTGTGTCCCCTTCCTCGAGGCAAATAAGGGGACACAGCTCCTGCGGAGCAGTGTCCCCGGAGCAGCGTCCCCGTCCTCAGACGCTGTCGACGAACTCCGCGACCACCCGGCTCCAGGCGGCCGCGATATTGCGCCGGTTGTAGCCGCCGGCCCCGAGGGCGAGCACCCGGCCAGCGGCGTGGTCATCCGCGAGGCGGCAGACGGCGCGCGCAGCCAGGCCGTGCGCTTCCTCGCTGTACTGCAGGTGCGTCAGGGGATCGCCCGCGAGGCTGTCGGCGCCGGCCACGAGGATGTACAGCTCAGGCCTGGCGGCCGCGAGGAACGCCTCGCACTCCTGCCACGCCTCGAAGAACTCCTCGTCGCCGGCCCCGGGATGCAGCGGAATGTTCAGCTTGCTGCCGGTGGCTGAGCCGACGCCCGTTTCTTCGCGATGCCCGGTCCCGGGAAACAGGAAGCGGCCGTCCTCGTGAACGTCGACGAATACCAGGTCGGGGTCCGAGGCGAAGCCGTAGAACACGCCGTCGCCGTGATGTGCGTCGATGTCCACGTACGCGATCCGCCGGATGCCGTGCTGCTTGCGCAAGTACTCGACCAGCACCCCGATGTCGTTGAACACGCAGAAACCCGAAGTCTTGTCGCGCGCTGCGTGATGCAGCCCGGCGATCGGCACGAACACGCGCCGGGCCTCGCCCGTGGCCAGCAGGTCGCCGGCCTGCAGCGTCGCGCCGACGACACTGGCCGCCGTGTGATAGACGCCCGGAAAAGCCGGCGTGTCGCCCTCGTCCAGGAAGCCGATGCCCTCGACCGACATGCGCTCGATGAAGCGCACGTGCCTGGCCGTGTGAAAAAGTTCCAGCTCGGCGCGGCTCGCCGGCCGGTCGGGTCCCTCGATCCAGACACGGTCCTCGAGGTCGCGCTCGCGCAGGCTGCGCAGGAACACGTCGTGACGATCCTGGCCGAACGGGTGCCCGTTGCCGAAACCGTACTCGGCAATCGACTCACCGGCGAGCACCCGGACGTCGCCCTTCTTGCGTCGCTTGAGAAACACTGCGCTACCTGGCTCGAATCGCTTGTGAGCAGCATAAACCAGGCCCCGGCCCGTTGACACGGGACGGGGCCATGCGCCGGCCAGCCGGGGGCGATTTCCCTGTCCGGCCGCAGTGCCGCATAATCTCGCGCCCTCGAATTACCCAGTCCCGAGCAGAGCCCATGGCCCAATACATCTACACGATGAACCGCGTCGCAAAGGTTGTCCCTCCGAAGAGATACATCCTGCGCGACATCTCGCTTTCTTTTTTTCCCGGCGCCAAGATCGGCGTGCTCGGCCTGAACGGCTCGGGCAAGTCGACGCTGCTCAGGATCATGGCCGGCATCGATACCGAGATCGAGGGCGAGGCACGGCCGCAGCCGGGGATCCGCATCGGCTACCTGGAACAGGAGCCGCAACTGGACCCGGCCAAGGACGTCCGCGGCAACGTCGAGGATGCGCTGGGCGACGTCAAGGGCGCACAGGCTCGCCTCGACGAAATCTATGCCGCTTACGCGGAGCCCGACGCAGACTTCGATGCACTCGCGAAGGAACAGGCGGAGCTCGAAAACCTGCTGCAGGCCTCCGGCGGCCACGAGGTCGACCGCACCATGGAGATCGCAGCCGACGCCCTCCGCCTGCCGCCCTGGGACGCAGACGTGAGCAGGCTTTCCGGGGGCGAGCGGCGCCGGGTGGCCCTGTGCCGGCTGTTGCTGTCGCGGCCGGACATGCTGTTGCTCGACGAGCCCACCAACCACCTCGATGCGGAATCGGTCGCCTGGCTGGAGCATTTCCTGCATGACTACTCCGGGACGGTGATCGCGGTGACCCACGATCGCTACTTCCTCGACAATGTCGCGGGCTGGATCCTGGAACTCGACCGCGGCCACGGCATCCCCTGGAAGGGCAACTACTCTTCCTGGCTGGAGCAGAAGGAGCAGCGGCTCGAGCAGGAGGCCAAGGGCGAGGCCGCGCGCGTCAAGGCGATGAAACAGGAACTCGCGTGGGTGCGAACCAACCCGAAGGGCCGGCAGGCGAAAAGCAAGGCACGCATGGCCCGCTTCGAGGAGCTGTCGTCGCGCGAGTACCAGCAGCGCAACGAGACCAACGAAATCTACATCCCGCCGGGTCCGCGCCTCGGCGACCTGGTCATCGAGGCGCGCAAGCTGCGCAAGGGGTTCGGGGACCGCCTCCTGTTCGACGATCTCTCATTCGAGTTGCCGAAAGGTGCCATCGTCGGCGTGATCGGCCCGAACGGCGCCGGCAAGACGACGCTGTTCCGCATGATCATCGGGGCGCAGCAGGCTGACGGCGGCGAGATCAAGCGAGGTCCGACCGTGGAGCTCGCCTACGTCGACCAGAGCCGCGACGCGCTCGATCCGCAGAAGACCGTGTGGGAAGAAATCTCCCACGGCCAGGACATCATCCGCGTGGGCAGTTACGAGACGCCGTCGCGCGCCTATGTCGGGCGTTTCAACTTCAAGGGGCCGGACCAGCAGCAGAAGATCGGCAACCTCTCGGGCGGCGAGCGCAATCGCGTGCATCTCGCCAAGGTGCTGCGCGCCGGCGGAAACCTGCTGCTGCTCGATGAACCCACCAACGACCTGGACGTCGAGACGCTGCGCGCGCTCGAGGAAGCGTTGCTCGAATTTCCGGGCTGCGCCGTCGTGATCTCGCACGATCGCTGGTTTCTCGATCGTATCGCGACCCACATGCTCGCCTTCGAGGGCAACAGCGAAGTCGTGTTCTTCGAGGGCAACTATGCCGACTACGAGGCCGATCTCAAGCGGCGCAAGGGCGATGAAGCTGCCCAGCCACACCGGCTGCGCTACCGGAAGATCATCTGAGCGGTCAGCGCGCGGGGCGCGCGGAGAGATATTTCTCGCGGCGCAGCTGCTTCAGCGTGAAGCCCATCGCCTGCAGGATTTCGACGGACTCGTCGATCATGCCCGGATTACCGCACAGGTAGATGGTGTCGACGTCCGGGTCCAGTCCGAGGCTGCTGAAGCGGGTCTGGACGTAACCGGCCTGCTCCCACGGCTCCGGCGCGGCCGGCAGGTCGCGACTGTAGCAGGCGGTGAATTCCGCCTGCTCGCGGGCCGCGGCGAAGGCGAGAAAGTCTTCCGCGAAAAGCAACTCTTCCCGTCGCCAGACGCCGAGCACGATATGGGCGCGGAAGCCGGCGCCGAGGCGCTCCGCGAGCAGGGGGAGCATCGCGCGATACGGCGTGATGCCGGTCCCCGTGCCGATCAAGACGTAGCGGCGCGGCGGCTCGGCACGCAGCACGAAGCGGCCGTACGGGCCGCTTGCCGGGATGACGTCGCCGGGCTCGAGCGCGGCCAGGGCCGCGCTCGCCAGCCCACCCTCGATGGGCGACATCGCGATCTCCAGCAGGCCGTCCGGCCGCGGCGGATTGGCGATGCTGTAACTGCGGTGCGTGCCGCCCGACGGGGTTTCGAAGTGCAGGTTGATGAACTGGCCCGGGATGAAATCCAGTGCCGCCGCGTCGCTGCGGCGAAATGCGAGATGCAGCACGTGCGGCGTCAGCATCCGGTGCCAGGCGAGCTCAACGGGAAATGTTTCGATGGCCATGGGGCGCGAATCTTCCCGGTAAGGACCGGCGAACACAAGCCTTGCCACGCGTCCGGACAACCGGACTTGCTATAGTTGTCGCCTCGACTTGCCGGGCCATCCCAAGGAAGCTACCGATGAAAACCCTGATCTACTCGACCGCGCTGCTCGCCGGCGCATTGCTGGCGGCGCCCGTCGCCGCCCACGACCACGACGCGCTTGCGAAGGCTATCGCGGGCGCCCACCGCAGCGAGGCCAACAGCGCCCGCGATGCAGCGCGCCACCCGCGGGAGACGCTGGAATTCTTCGGCTTCAAGCAGGGCCTCACCGTCATCGAGATCTCTCCCGGCGGCGGCTGGTACACCGAGATTCTCGCGCCTGCCTTGCGTGGCCACGGCAAGCTGATCGCCGCGCACTTCCCGGCCGACTCCCCTTCCGACTACGCCCAGCGCTCGCTGGCCGGCTTCCGCGAGAAGCTCGCCGCGGCGCCGGGCGTGTACGACCAGGTCGAAGTCATCGGCTACACGCCCGGTGCGCAGAACGCGCTCGGGGCTCCCGGCAGTGCCGACCTCGTCGTGACGTTTCGCAACATGCACAGCTTATTCGGCAATGACAACCACGAGAAATTCCTGGCCAATGCCTTCGCCGTGCTGAAGAGCGGCGGCGTGCTCGGGATCGTGCAGCATCGCGCCCCCGCCGGCGCCGACCCGGAGGCAGGCAGGAAATCCGGTTACCTGCCGGAAGCCTGGGTTGTCGAGCAGGCGCGGGCAGCCGGCTTCGAGTTGGCCGCCAGCGCTGAAATCAACGCCAACTCGCGCGACACGGCCGACCATCCGGAGGGCGTGTGGACCCTGCCGCCGAGCCTCCGGCTCGGCGACACGGAGCGTGAGAAATACGAGGCAATCGGCGAAAGCGATCGCATGACGCTGCGCTTCGTGAAGCTCTGACCGAATGGGGACACTCCTGAAAAGGCCGAATCAGGAGTGTCCCCATTCGGCCGATTGAGGAGTGTCCCCATTTGACCCTTGAGGAGTGTCCCCATTTGACCCATTTGATCAGGTCAGTGTGGCCAGCACGCGGCGCAACAGGTCCCGCGTAACCGCGAAGCGCGCGTGGTTGGGCCCGCCGGCCGGGTCGTCCTCGTCCATGTAGACGCGCTGGGCCATCTCGATCTGGATGGCGTCGACGCCGTCCTGCCGGCCGTAGTGCTCCGTGATATAGCCGCCCTTGTAAGGCGCATTGACGGCCACGGCGAGGCCCTCGGCCGCGAAGCCGGCCCGCAACAGCTCGCGCAGCCAGGGGCCGCAGGTAATACCGTCCCGGTCGCCGAGATAGATCTCCTCCCGCAAGGCGCCGTGGATGCGGTTCGCCGCCGACGCCACGCTGTGCGCATCCACCAGCACGACCCTGCCGAACCTCTCCCGGGCCTCGTCCAGCAGCGCCTGCAGCCGCGCGTGATAAGGCGCATGCCAGGCCCGGCGGCGGGCCTCGATCTCCGCCGGCCCGGGCGGCGCACGAAACACGGGCTCCCCGTGGAACGTTTCCAGCGGCACGAGGCCGGTCTCGAAGCGCCCCGGATACAGGACACGCGGCTGCGGTGCACGGTTGAGATCCACGACGAAGCGGCTCGCCGTGGCGAAGATCGTGGTCGCGCCGAGGCCCGGGAGAAAGTCATACAGCAGGTGCAGGTGCCAGTCCGTCATGGGCTGCGCCTCCATCGCCGGCGACGCGAGCCGGGCGCGCACCTCCGCGGGCAGCCAGGTGCCGGTGTGGGGAATGCTGACCACGACGGGAATGGCCGGCGCGGTCGGCGCGCGCAATCCGTACGGCGCGACGCCCGTGGCAGCCTCACCATTCACCGGCTCATGCCCCCTGTCATGGCACGCCGCACGGCGGCGCCGAAGTCGCCCCCGTCCCGGGGGGCGACGCGCTGGCCGCCGACCCACGCCTGGTCGATGCAGCGGCCGTCGCCCGAAGTGATGAGCGCATCGAGGGTGGCGGCGGGGGTGTCGGTGCCGGCGAAGACCGTGTTGGCCATATCGAGCGTGACGATGTCCGCGCATGCCCCGACCTCGATCGTGCCCACGGGCAGGCCGAGTGCCGCGGCGCCGCCCGCGGCGAAGCGCCGCCACAGGCTCGCGCCCAGTCCGTCACCATCCGCGAAGCACCCGCGCCGTCCCGTCAGCAGGCGCTGACCGTACTCGAGCCAGCGAAGTTCGTCCACGGCGTCGATGCGCACATTGCAGTCGGAGCCGAGCGCCAGGCGGCCGCCACGCGCCGCGAATTCCGCGGCCGGGAACAGGCCGTCGCCGAGATAGGCCTCGGTCAACGGACAGAGCACGACCGTCGCGCCGCTGGCGATGATCAACGCCCGCTCCGCAGCATCGGCGTGGGTCGCGTGCACGAGGCTCCACGCAGGGCCGAGCTCGATGCTGTCGGCCAGCAGCTGCACCGGCCTGCGGCCGGTCGCCGCAACACAGGCAGCGACCTCGGCCGGCTGCTCGGCGACATGGATGTGGACCGGGCAATGCTCGCCGAGCAAATCGCGCGCGCCGGCGACCAGATCGGCCAGCATCTCGACCGGCACGGCGCGCAGCGAATGCGCCGCGACGCCGGCGCAGTGCCCGGCGTACGTGGCCACGAGCGCCAGGAAATCCTCGACATCGCGGTGCAGGAAGCGCACCTGGTGCGGTCCGGCCGGCGTGCCGAAGCCGCCGCGCTGGTAGAAGACGGGAATGAACGCGAGGCGGATGCCGGCATCCGCAGCGGCGCGGATCACCGCTTCGGCGAGCTCCGGCGCGCGTTCGCCGTCCGCGCGGCGATGCAGGTAATGAAACTCCGCGACCGAAGTGAATCCCGCCGCCAGCATGTCCCGGTAAGCTCGCCACGACACCTCGTAGAGCGCGTCCGGATCCAGCCCCGCGGCCAGGCGGTACATCGCCTCGCGCCAGCTCCAGAATGAGTCGTCACCGCGTGCCGCCTCGCCGTATCCGGCCAGGCCCCGCTGGAAAGCATGGCTGTGCGCACTCGGCATGCCGGGTAGCGCGAGCCAGCCGTCCACCGGTGCGGCCGGGCCACTATCCTCGATGGCGCCGATTCTTCCCCGGCCGTCGATCTGCAGGCAGCGGTGGTGCTCGATGCCGGCGGGCGTGACAATATGCGCGAAATTGAGTTGCCGCAACATCGCTTCATCCGCCGGCGAAACCGGACACACCATGGCAGAAGTGCTTTTTCACAACGCGAGAGTCTACCCGAAGGCCGACGGCGAAGAAGTCGCGGACTGCTTCACCGTCGAGGAGGGCCGGGTCGTGTCCGTCGGCGAGCCGGTGGCGGCGTCGCGGCGCGTGGACCTCGGCGGGCGGCTGGTGATGCCCGGCTTCATCGATTGCCACACGCACCTGGTCTGGGCCGGCGATCGCGCCGACGAGTTCGCGCTCCGCCAGGCCGGCAGCGACTATGCCGCGATCGCACGCGCCGGTGGCGGCATCCTCTCCACGGTGAAGGCCGTGCAGGCAGCCGACGAGGATACGCTGGTCGCCCTCGCCCTGCCCCGCCTGCGCGCCCTCGCGGCGGAGGGCGTCACCTGCGTCGAAATCAAGAGTGGCTACGGCCTCGACCTGGACGCCGAGCTCAAGATGCTGCGGGCCATCAGGCGCCTCGGCGAGCAGCAGCCGCTGCGCGTGCGGGCGACGTTCCTCGGCGCGCACACGGTGCCGCGAAACCGCTCGCGCGCCGACTACCTGGACGAGGTCGTCACGCGGATGTTGCCGGCCATCGCCGAGCAGCAACTCGCCGACGCCGTGGACATCTATGTCGAGGAGATCGCCTTCTCGACCGGCGACATGGAGCGCCTGTTCACCGCGGCCCGGGCGCTGGGCTTCGCGCTCCGGGCGCACACCGGCCAGCTCTCCGACGGCGGCGCCACGGCCGCCGCCTGCAGGCTCGGCGCGCGCTCCTGCGATCACCTCGAGTATGCCGACGACGAAGCCGTGGGGGCCATGGCGCAGCACGGCGCGGTCGCCGTGCTGTTGCCCGGCGCATGGTATTGCCTGCGCGAGACTCGCCTGCCGCCCGTGGCATCGCTGCGCGCGCACGGCGTGCCGATGGCGGTCGCCAGCGACGCCAATCCCGGCACTTCGCCCGTCGTCAGCCTGCTGACGGCATTGCACATGGGTGTCGTATGCTTCGGCCTCACGCCGGCCGAGGCGCTCGCCGGCGTCACGCGGCATGCGGCCCGCGTGCTCGACGTGCCGCTGGGCCGGTTGGCACCCGGCGCAGCCGCGGATTTCAGTGCCTGGGACATGGACCGCCCGGCGTTGCTCGGTTACCAGCTCGGCGGCCTGCGCCCGCACGCGGTCTACGTCGGGGGAGAACGAATTTGAACACCCGCCCCATCCCGCTGACGCTCGGCGACGGCGCGCTCGGACTCGCGGCGCTGCGCGACTGGGAACGCCACCGCGGCCCACTCGAGCTGGCGGACTCCGCACGCGAACGGATGACCGCAAGCGTCGCGGCCGTGCGCCGGGTCGTCGCGTCCGGCCGGGCCAGCTATGGCATCAATACCGGCTTCGGCGCCTTCGCCAACGCCAGGATTTCGACGGCGCAACTGACGCAGCTGCAATACAACCTCGTCCGCAGCCACGCCTGCGGCGTCGGCGCGCCGCTGCCCGCCGAGCTGGTACGGCGCGTCCTGCTGCTCAAGGCCAACAGCCTCGCCGTAGGCGTCTCGGGCATCCGCGCGGAAGTCGTGGACACCATTCTCGCGCTGCTTTCCGCCGACGTGCTGCCGATCATCCCGGGGCGGGGGTCCGTCGGCGCCTCCGGCGACCTCGCGCCGCTGGCGCACCTCGCACTCGCGCTGATCGGCGAAGGCGAGGCGATGCGGGGCGCGGACCGGCTCGAGGGGCCGGCCGTGCTGGACGCCGTCGGCCGCGCGCCTGTCCGCCTGGAGGCCAAGGAAGGGCTCGCGTTGCTGAACGGCACGCAGCTCAGCACGGCCCTCGCGATCGAGGGCCTGTGCCGCGCCGAGACCCTGCTCGGCACGGCCGTCACCGCCGGGGCGCTCAGCGTCGAGGGCCTGGCGGGCAGCTATACGCCGTTCGACGATCGCGTTCACGCCGCGCGCGGCCTGGCGCCGCAACGCGAAATTGCCGCGCGCTTCCGGCGATTGCTGACCGACAGCGAGATCCACTCCAGTCACGTGGATTGCGATCGCGTCCAGGATCCCTACTCCATCCGCTGCATGCCGCAGGTCTTCGGTGCCGTCGCGGCGACGCTCGCGCATGCGCGCGAAGTGCTCGAGGCGGAAGCCAACGGTGTGTCGGACAATCCGCTCGTGTTCGGCGACGAAGTGCTCTCGGGCGGCAATTTTCACGCCGCGCCGGTCGGCTTCGTGGCGGACTTCATGGCAATCGCCGTGACCGAACTGGCCAGCATCTCCGAGCGCCGCATCGACCTGCTCGCGCGCCGCGTCAATCCGCACCTGAAAATGTTCCTCACCGACGAGCCGGGCGTCGAGTCCGGCATCATGATCGCGCATGTCACGGCGGCTGCGCTCGCCTCGGAGAACAAGACGCTCGCCCATCCGGCCTCGGTGGACAGCATCCCCACGTCAGCCGGCCAGGAAGATCACGTCAGCATGGCGCCGTGGGCGGGACACAAGTTGCTGGCCGCGTGCGACAACACGACAGTCGTGCTCGCGATCGAGTTGCTGGCCGCGGCGCACGCGATCGACGAACAGCGTCCGCTGGGCACGACACCGCCGCTGGCCGAAGTGCACACCCGCATCCGCGCGCGCGCGCCGTTCGTCCGTGGCGACCGCCGCCTGGATCACGATATCGCGGCGCTCGCGTCCCTGGTACGGGAAGGCGCGTTCGAAGCGCCCGGCGCAGACTCCGGGTGCTGATGAGATTTCGCTCCCAAGGTCTTGATTTTACATAAGCGGACGGTTGGCGCGGCTGGCTACGCTTCAGCTACACTGCAGCCACGGAGGCGCCTGCAACGGGCGCGGGGGGAGCAGGGCGAATGCCCATGTTCGTGGACAAGAGTGGCGGCTTTCAGCACGACCACAGTCAGCACTTTGCGCTGAACTGTCCGTCGTGCAGCGTATTCGCACACATGACGGCGGTCGCGATTCCGAGCTTTGCGGAGCTGTCGCGCTACAAGCCGCCCGAGACGGGCATCGTCTTCCGCTGCGACAATTGCAACTCGCCGGTCTTCCTGCGCTTTCCGGTCAAGGCCTACACGGACGACCGCATCGAGCTGTCGACGAACTTCATAGAGCTCGAAAGGCCGAAGGAAAGCTTCGACTTCACCTACCTGCCGGAAGAGACCGAGGTGCTGTTTCGCGAGGCGCTGGAATGCTACAGCATGAATGCACTGAACGCCTTCGCGTCCATGTGCCGCCGCACGATCCAGTGCGTGTTCCAGGACCTGGGCGAAACCGGCAAGATGCGCATCTTCGAACAATGCAACGAGATCCGTGAGCTGGCGGAAGTCGAGGGCACGACGTTCAACGCCGTGCGTCGGGTGCTGTTCGACACGGATGCGGCGCGCGAGGGCATGCCGCTCGTCACGCCCGTCGAGGCCGGCGTGCTGATGGAGTTCATGCGCGACATCCTCTACGAGAGCTACGTGCGCAAGGGACGCCTGCAACAGGCGATGATGATGCGCCGCTACGTCGCCGAACAGGCCGAGCCGCCGCTGCAGAACGGCTCCCACGGCTGAAGA
>DATKAZ010000013.1:0-3624 GCA_035514535.1 Gammaproteobacteria bacterium | reverse complement strand
GACATCCGTCACGTGGCGGATTTCGCGGATCTCGATGACAAGGTCATCGAGCGCGTGCGCCTGGCAGATCAACGCGTGGCCCGCCGTTTCTTCTTCGGTGCTGATCCCGAGCGGCCGGCCGCGTGGATAGGCGAATCCTCCGCGGATGACCCGCACGCGGCAGGTGCCGCAGGAGCCGCTCTTGCAGCTATGCGGCAGATTGAGATGCTCGCGAAGTGCGGCCGTCAGCACGGGCTCGTCATCCCGCGCCTGAAACACCCGGCCTGCCGGCAGCAGCGTGATTTTCACGCTGTCATTATGAAGGGACTACACGATTGGCGGGCTTTTCTTGCCTGCATGACAGAAAAAAAGAAGGCCCCGACATCCATTGATGCGGGGCCTTCCGTCACTTCCCGACTCCGCGGATCGCGGCTCGCAAACCAGCAGACGAGGGCGAGCGTCACAAGCGCCGCGCCGGCCAGTCGCGCGACCGCGAGTGCCGTGGGCGAATCCAGCGTGCTGCCGATCAGCAATCCGACGATCACGAGCGGCGCCGCGAGCAGCGCAACACCTGCGCCAACTTCTACCGCTGCACTGACCATCAACAGGGGCTTGCTCACGACGTGCGTCCATAAAGTTCGGGCCGCACCCATGGGGCGTGCGGCCCGATCATCGACTCGCAACCGACCTCGATCAGGTCTCAACGAACTCAATCAGAAAGCGCAGTTCCCCGGAGCGGGAGCATCGATCCGGAACGCACCGGCCGGCGGCACGTCCAGGTAGAGCGCCCACAATTCGAGGTCTACCGATACACTCTCGTTCCGCGCAATGTGGACATGTCCCTGGCCGCTGTCGATGAACGACTGCCCGGCAGAGTAGGTAATGGGACTGCAGGTCGGATCGTCTCCATCGTAGAAGGTCATCGTGCCGGCCTTGATCAGGACGATGACCGGACCCGGATGGCTGTGCCAGCCCGTCTGGCCGCCCGGACTGATTACGATCTGCTGCACGACGTTCTCGCGTGCATTGCGTATGTGAAGAATTTCCTGCCTCCCATCCCCAATCTTGATCTTAATGTCCACGGGATCCACGAAGCTCGCCCGCGCGAGCACGGGCGCACTCAGGACCCCCGAGCCCGGAGTCGCGAGCGCCGTGACTGCCACCGCAGCGCCCGCGATTGCGGCCAGCACCGGGTATGTCATATGTCGGTTTTTCATAATTCACCCCACCTTTAATGACGTTGTCTGAGCGGCGGTAATCGCCGTTGTCGCGAATACTGGTTTTCCAGCCAGACAGTCTTTTGCGGCGGGGCGTGGCGTCGCCTGATAAAGCCCTGATATCGTGCTGATATTATTCTCGCTCGGGTCTCGCCAGCCCCGCGGACTACGGTATTCAGATGAATTCACCGCCAGTAATCCGGACCGACGAGAGGTTCGAACAAGGCTTTCAGCTCGGCGAACTGCGGGTTTTGCCACCGACCGGTGAAGTGATCGGTCCCGGTGGAGCCCAGAAGCTCGACCCCAAGGTCATGGGCGTGCTGCTGCTGCTGGCACAAAACGCCGGCCAGGTCGTCGCGCGCGAGGAACTGCACGAGAAGCTCTGGGCAAATGCGGTCGTTACCGACGACGCCCTGACACGCTGCATCCACGAACTGCGCCGCCAGCTGAGCCACGCCGGCGGCCACGAGCGCTATCGCACACTGATCGAGACGCTGCCAAAGCGCGGCTACCGGCTGAACGGCACGGTCGCGCCACTCGAGCCGCGGTTGTCCGCGCCTGCGCCTGCGCGGGCAATTCGCCATTGGCTGGCTGCAGGCGCCGGCGCCGCCATCCTGGCGCTGGTCGTGTTCGCAGTTCTGCGCCGCGAGGAACCGGCCGCGCCGCCGGTCGCCGCAGCCGATTCCATAGCGGTCCTTCCGTTCGTGGACATGAGCGAGGCGCAGGACCAGGCTTTCTTCGCCGACGGGATCGCCGAGGAAATCCTCAACCGCCTCACCCGTTCTGGCAGCCTGCGCGTGATCTCGCGCACCTCGTCATTCGCATTCCGAGACCGGGGCGCGGACATCCGCGAGATCGCCGAGACGCTGGACGTCGATCACGTGCTCGAGGGCAGCGTGCGACGCTCGGGCGGGCGTGTGCGGATCACCGCGCAGCTCATCGCCGCCGCCAATAATTCGCACGTCTGGTCGGAGACCTACGATCGCGATGTCGGCGAATTGCTGGCCGTGCAGGACGAGATCGCCGAAGCGGTCGCCAGCGCGTTGCGCGTCACCCTCGCCGCCGGATCGTCCGGGACGGGCCTGCCCGTGAAACCCGAAGCCTACGAGCTCTTTCTCCAGGGTCGCTTCTTCTTCAACCGGCGCGCGCCGGGCGACTTCGAGCGCGCCGCCCGGTACTTCCGCGATTCGCTCACGCTCGATCCCTCGTACGCGCGCGCCTGGGCCGCCCTCGCGGGAGCGTACAACCTGCTGCTGATCCGCAATGAGGGCGCGGAGGAAGAGTTGAGGCCGCTGCAGGGCGAGGCCGCGATGAGGGCCGTCGAACTCGGCCCCGGACTGGCGGTCGCCCACGCGCGCCTTGGGCAATATTACTTTCAGGTCGGCGAGCGCAGCAAAGGCGAAACGCATTTCACCAGGGCCAGGGCGCTGGATCCGCACGATCCCCTGGTGCTGGGTTTTTCCAGCGACGCAGCAGTCCGGCGCGGCGACTTCGAAGGCAGTGCTGAAATCTGGCGTCGGCTCGTCGAGCGGGACCCCCTCTCCCCGACGGATCGCCAGAACTATGGGCACTTCCTCATGCGGGCCGGTAAGGCGGACCAGGCGGCGGCGCAGTTCCGCAAGGCGCTGGAGCTCAACCCGGAGTTGTACTGGAACGCTCGGTCGGGTTTGCTGCGCTCACTGGTCCTGCAGCACCGCTACGACGAGGCCGAGGTCGAAATCGAGCTGCTGCCGGCCGGTCTGCCGCGGGACCACGGGCTCGCATTCCTGGCCAACGCACCCGGCCGCCGGCAAGAGTCGGATGCCGCCCTCGAGCGGCTGGTGCTTGCCGGCCCGGAAGCCGACCGGATCTCGCTGGCCGAGGCGCTCACCCTGCGGGGCCTGACCAACGAAGCTTTTGTGGCATTGGCGGCCGCAAGGCAGGCGGCCGAGGATGCGCCGATTCCCGCGCCCGCCATACGCGCAAGAGTCTATCGGCTTCGCATTGAGATGCTGAGCTCCACTTTCCTCGAGCCGCTGCGTTCGGACCCGCGCTGGCACGCCTTGGTGGCCGAGCCGCAGTAGCAAAAGGTGTCAAAAAGGTGTCAGACACCTTTTACGGAATCAGCAGCGTGCTGCCGGTCGTGCGGCGGGCTTCGAGGTCATGATGGGCCTGCGAGGCCCGGGCCAGCGGATAGGTCTGGCCGATGTGAATCCGCACTTTGCCGCTTGTGACGACCTCAAACAGCTCCCGCGCGCCGCGCGCGAGTTCCGATGACTTCGCCGTGTAGTGAAACAGCGTCGGCCGAGTCAGGAACAATGATCCGCGGCGCGTCAGTTCCAGTGGCGGAATCGGCGGCACCGGGCCCGAGGCATTGCCGTAGCTCACCATCAATCCGCGCGGGCGCAGGCAGTCGAGCGAGGTGAAAAACGTGTCCTTGCCGACGCCA
>DATKAZ010000012.1:0-6812 GCA_035514535.1 Gammaproteobacteria bacterium | reverse complement strand
TCAAGGCCAGCACCAGCAGGGCGCCGAGCATGGCCGCGGTTTCCAGCCACGGGATGGCCCTGAGCGGGGCGAGCCAGTCGTCGATGCGTTCCATGCGGCGCAAGTCTACCCGTTAGGGCTGTGCCCGCCCAACCCGGCCGGAGGGCGCGCAATATGTTCGCGGGCGCACAGACGCTGTATTGCGTGTACTCCAGTGTGGGGAGCATCGAATCACAGGTCTGGACGACAGGAAGGGCGCTTGGGCTCGAACCGTACGAATGGCGAAGCTTCCATGCATGTGTCCGCGGGCGCACGCAGGGAGCTGGCCGATCTCGAGTGGGTCGGGCGGCTCTTCAACGCATCGCCGCTGGGCGTCTTCCTGTCTGATGCGGCCGAGCGCTGCGTTTACGCGAATACCGCCTACCATGACGTCGCCGGCCTGGCACGTGACCGGGCCCTCGGTACGGCCTGGAGCAGCGCTTTGCATCCGGAAGATCGCGAGCGCGTCCTGGCCGAATGGCGGGATGCGGCACAGAGCAAGGCGACGTTTCGCACCGAAGCCCGCTTCAGGCGACCCGACGGCAGCGTCGCCTGGGTGCGGCTGCATGCGGACATGATGCCTGTCGAGGAGGGGAATTCCGCGAGACTGCTGATGGTCGAGGACATCACCAAGCGCAAGTCGGCCGAGGCGGTGCTGCGCGCAGCGGAAGAAGAGCTGTTTGCGGAGAAAGAACGCGCCCAGGTGACCCTCGACTCCATCGGCGACGCCGTGCTGACCACGGACGTCGCCGGCAACATGACCTACCTCAACCTGGAGGCGGAGTCGCTGACCGGCTGGTCACGCGCGGACGCGATCGGCCGGCCGATGGTCGAGGTCTTCCGGGTCATCGATGGCGAGACGCGCGACCCGGTGCCGAACCCGGCGCAAGAGGCCATCGAGGAGAACAGGACGGTCGGCCTTGCAACCGGCTCCGTGCTGATACGTCGCGACGAGTCCGAGGTCGCGATCGAGGATTCCGCCGCGCCCATCCACCGGCGCGATGGCACGGTCTGCGGCGCGGTGATCGTGTTCCATGACGTGGTGAAGTCGCGCGCCATGACCGAGCGTATGGCTCACCTGGCGCGGCACGACTTTCTTACCGGCCTGGCGAATCCCGCGCTGTTGGGCGAACGCATGAAATACGCGATCGACCTGGCACGGCGGCATCGCACGCAGGCCGCGCTGCTGTTCCTCGACCTGGATGACTTCAAGGATGTCAACGACTCCCTCGGGCACCTGGCCGGCGACGAGTTATTGAAGTCCGTCGCCCGGCGGCTGGAGGCCTGCGTACGCAGCACGGATACCGCCTGCCGTCGCAGCGGCGATGAATTCATCCTGTTGCTCTCGGAGATCGCGTGCCCGGAAGACGCGGCGCGCGTCGCCGAGAAAGTGCTCGCCGCCATCCGGGAACCGCATGCGATCGGCGGCCATATGGTGAAGGTGGGCGCGAGCATCGGCATCAGTATCTGCCCGCATGACGGTGATGACCCGTTCGTGCTGATGCAATGTGCGGACCAGGCCATGTACAAGGCCAAGGCCAGCAGCCTGGAAGATTACCGTTTCTCCGGCGCCGTGCGGCCCCGCCGTCCGCTCGGCTGGCGACATGCCACAGGCGCAGGTGCGGACCCGCGGACAAGTCGCGCCGCGGCAGGCTCGCAGGAAAGTACGGCGGGGGCCTGGAACGACGCGCTACCGGGTTGACGGGCGGCAAATGCTCCGCGTCCGCGGTCAAGGTCCGGGCGAGATTGCGCTGGTAGCGGCCGTCCTGCTGGGCGCCGCGGGGTGTGCCACCCTCCCGGAAGTCAGGCAGGCAATGGCCGAGCAGCAACCCAAGCAGGTAAAGTTCGAGGGCCCTTCGGGCCCGGTGTCGGCTGCGCGGAGCGACGAGATCCTCGCTGCGCTCGATGCCTCGGAAATGCTCCGGGAACACCTGGCTTTCGAGCAAACCGTCAACGAGGACAGCCCGCTCGTAATCGGGAATCGCGTCACCCTGCTGCAGAACGGGCCGGCCACGTACGAGGCGATGTTCGCAGCCATGCGCGCGGCGCGCGATCATATCAACCTCGAGACCTACATCTTCGAAGACGATGAGCGGGGCCAGCAGTTTGCCGCGGTGTTGATCGAAAAGCAGGCAGCCGGCGTACAGGTCAACGTGATCTATGACAGCGTCGGCGGCCTGCCCACCCCGGAAGAATTCTTCGAGCGGCTGCGCGCGGCCGGGATCCGGGTGCTGGAATTCAACCCGGTCAATCCGACGACGAAGAACACCAAGCCCTGGCTGATGAATAATCGCGACCATCGCAAGCAGCTGCTGATCGACGGTCGCATCGCTTTCATCGGCGGCGTCAACATCAGTGACAGCTATGCCAGCGCGCCGCGGGGCGCACGCGCCCACAGGAAACTCGCGCGGGCGCCTGATCCCGACGAAGGCTGGCGAGACACGCACGTCCAGATCGAGGGACCGGTCGTGGCCCAGTTCCAGAAGAAATTCATGGACACCTGGACGCGGCAAAAGGGCGAGCCGCTGGTGGAGCGCCGCTATTTTCCCGAACTCGAGCCTGCCGGGGACGAAATCGTGCGTGCCATCGGCAGCCTGGCGGAACACGAGGAAAGCCCGATCTACATGACGCTGGTGTCGGCAATCAGTCGCGCGCAGCACGAGGTGTTCCTGACGGTGGCCTATTTCGCTCCCGACCCGAAAGTCCTGAAGGCACTGTGCGAGGCCGCCCGGCGCGGCGCAGACGTCAAGCTCGTGCTCCCCAGCCATACCGACTCATGGGCGATCTTTCATCTCGGCCGCTCGTACTATACGAAGCTGCTGAAAGCCGGGGTCGGGATCTACGAGCGGCAGGGCGCGCTGATGCATGCCAAGTCGGGGGTCATCGACGGGGTCTGGTCCACAGTGGGCTCCAGCAACATCGACTGGCGCAGTTTCCTGCACAACGACGAGATCAATGCGGTGGTCTTGAGCCGGGATTTCGCCGCCCAGATGGAGGCCATGTTCGTCGCCGACGTCGCGGAATCCAGCAAGATCGAGCTCAGGGATTGGCGGCGGCGGTCGTTGTGGATGCGCCTGAAAGAGCGCCTCTCGCGGATTGGCGCCTACTGGCTTTAGGCTCGCGTACGCTGCAACCCCCAGGGCCGTTTCGCGCCGGAGATCCGCTGCGGCGCGCGTCTTCTTGTCCGGCGCATTGCCGGAACTGTGACGGACTCCGACAAAATAAAGGAAGCCTGGCCCCTAAAGTGACACCCCGGCAGCGCAATGGCGCACTGCCATGGCGAACGAGGGGTGCGTGTGAAACGAGTTGCGATTGGCGTCGGTCGGGCCGCCTGTCTCGCCCTCGCAAGCCAACTGCTGCTTGGCACCGGCACGGCCGCCATCGGCGGTGGCGACGATTTCCGCTTGCTGGAGCTGGACGGCCACCACGTCAAGTGGGGCGACACGACGCTGGGCGCCGGGGCCGTCGTGACCTACGCGTTCATACGCAGCCCGAGGAGCTTCCCGGACGCTCGGAATTGCGGCCAACTCGTCGCCCTGGATGAACTGGCAGCGCGTTATCGCATAGCAGAAGAGACTCTGCATGAGGAAGTTGCCGCGGCATTTCGCGTGTGGGAAGCTGCTGCCAACCTCCGGTTCATTCGCGTCGACGACGCCGAGGAAGCGAACATCCTGATCGGTGCGCAGGGGAATCCCGTGGGACGGGCCTTCGCAAACGTGGCGTACCGGCCTGGCGCGGAGGAGGCGGTCAAGTCGATCGAGCAGTCACTCGTGTGCCTGAATCCGGAGCACCGCTGGAAGGTGGGCTTTGACGGCGATACCGAGGTCTACGACATTCGCTACACGTTGATTCACGAGATCGGCCACGCCATCGGGCTCGACCATCCCGGCCCACGCGGGTTTGTCATGTCTTTCGACTACCATGAGCAGTTCAGGGACCTTCAGCCGGGCGATTTCCGCGGGGTCCGGTTCCTCTATGGCGCCGGTCTCGGCAACATGGCGCCGGGCGGCGATTCATATTAGCCTGCGCCACGCTGTGGCTCTCCGGGGCAAAGTCATTACAATGACGGCCGCATCCATCGATGCGGTAACGAGTATCGATCACAGTCATGACGAGAATCCTGGCCCTGGCCTGCCTGCTCGCGGCGGCCACAGCGGTGAGTGCGGAAGAATTTCCCTATGAGCTTCGCTACGATTTCACCTTCCAACCGGACGACGGGTACGTCGAAGTCTCGTTGACCCTCGGGGAGGGCGCACAGCACGTGCGCTGGATGCGTTTCAGGATCGATCCGGAGCGCATCGAAGGGTTCGAGGCGGATGGTGAGCTGGAACGGGACGGCAAGCATCTTACATGGACGCCGCCCGACGACGGCGGCCGGCTGAAGTACCGGGCCATCATCAATCACCGGCGTGGCGAGCGTTTCGACGCGCGCATGACGGAAGACTGGGCGTTGTTTCGCGGCGACGATGTCGTCCCGCCGGCGCGCCTGCTGCAGGAGGCGGGCGCCGAGGCCGAGGCGGAGCTGCATGTGCACCTGCCCGAGGGGTGGTCCTTCGCGACGTCCCACGAGCGCCTGCGCCCCGGCGTGTACCGCATCGAGAACCCGGCGCGCGGCTTCGACCGGCCCACCGGCTGGATGATGGCCGGGCGTATCGGCGTGCGGCGAGAGCGCATTGCCGGCGTGGATGTCGCCGTCGCAGGACCGCTGGACCAGGGTATTCGCCGCATGGACCTGCTCGCGTTCATGAACTGGAACCTGCCGGAGCTGCGGGCACTCGTGGACGAGTTGCCCGAACGGCTGCTGGTGGTCAGCGCGCGCGACGACATGTGGCGCGGCGGCCTGTCAGGCCCGAACTCGCTGTATCTTCACGCCGATCGGCCCCTCGTCAGCGAGAACGGCACGAGCACGCCGTTGCATGAACTGGTCCACGTCGTGACCAGCCTGCGCAGCCGTGACGGCGGAGACTGGATCGTGGAAGGGCTGGCGGAATACTACTCCCTGAAACTCATGTGGCGTTCCGGCACGCTGACCAAGCGCCGCTACCAGCGGGCGTTCCGGCTGCTCGGCGACTGGGGCGGCGACCTCGAACTCGGCGATCTGCACACCGATCATGCCCGTGGGGCGGTGACCGCGCGCGCGGTCGTGCTGATGCGCAAGCTGGACAACGAAATCCACCGCGAGAGCGGCAAGAAGCGCAGCCTGGACGACGTCGTAAAGCGGCTCGTAAATCGGGGCGAGGCGGTGGACCTGGAGCGCCTGCGCGCCGCAGTGGAGGCGGTGATGGGCAATCCCGCCAAGGCCCTGGCGGAGTGACTCGCGGCGCGCCTGCGGGGAGACTTTCAGTTGACCCTGCCTGAAGGGCACGCTTATTCTGCGGGGGCTCAACGAAACAACTGTTGCTTGTAGCGCCAATCGCGATTGGTGCAGGGAGAGCAGCGTGGCCGACATATTCGTCTCCTACTCACGTCTGGATCGCGCCCGCGTGGCGCCGCTCGTTGCGGCCCTCGAGGCGGAAGGCTGGTCGGTCTGGTGGGATCCGGAGATTTCGCCGGGCGAGGAGTTCGATTCCCTGATTTCACGCGAACTCGATGCCGCCAGGACCCTGATCGTCGTATGGTCGCCGAAGTCGGTCGACTCGCGCTGGGTGAGAGGCGAGGCGCGTGATGCAGCGGACCGCGGCGTGCTCGTGCCGGTGCGATTCGAGAATGCGCGGCTGCCGATCGACTTTCGTGCCGTGCACACCACCGACCTCGACGACTGGCAGGAGGACCCCCAGAGCGTCGCATTCAGGTCGCTCGCCAAGGCGCTGGAGGCCAAGCTCGGTGCGCCGACGCCACCCGTGTCGGCCCAGGGTGCGCGGGACAAGGAGCCGCAGGTCAGCATTTGTGTGTTGCCATTCGCGAACATGAGCGGCGATCCGGAGCAGGAATACTTCTCCGACGGCATCACGGAGGACATCATCACGGATCTCGGCAAGGTCTCGGCCTTGTCCATCGTGTCACGCAACATGGCATTCTCCTTCAAGGGCGCGACCGGCGGTGTATCCGAGATCGGCCGCCAGACGAAGGCGTCCCACGTATTGGTCGGCAGCGTCAGGAAGGCCGGCGAACGCGTACGCATCACCGCCCAGCTCATCGATGCATCGAACGACGCGCAGGTCTGGGGCGATCGCTACGATCGCGACCTCAAGGACATTTTCGCGCTGCAGGACGAGATATCCAAGGCGATCGTGGCCGCGCTCAAGCTCACGCTGTTGCCCGAGGAGAAGCAGGCGCTGGAGCAGCGCTCGACGAGCAACGCCGAGGCCTACAAGCTTTATCTCATGGCGCGCCAGTTCTGGTTGCTCGACAACGAGCGCAATAACGAGATCGTCATCCGCATCTGCAAGCACGTGGTCGAGCTCGATCCCGACTACGCGCAGGCTTGGGCAACCCTGGCCCTGGCGCAGTGGAACCTCTTCTGGCGCACGGACCTGACTGTAGGTGATGTGGCAAACCCGGCAAACCGCGCCCTGGCGCTGGGCCCGCATCTGGCCGACTCACATGCGGCGGTAGCGGCTGCTCACCGCAGCAAGGGCGAGTTCGTCGAGGGACTCGAGGCCGCCGTCAAGGCCGTCAAGCTGGAGCCCAACTCCTATGTGGCCAACAGAGTGGCGGGGCTCTGCTGCATGGGACTGCGGCGCTATGACGATGCGATCCGCTACTTCGAAGTCGCGGTCCATGCCATGGAGTCGGATTTCACGGCGGCCGTGTTCGTCGTCCAGTCCTACCAGGCGAAGCACGACAAGGCGCGC
>DATKAZ010000011.1:0-46675 GCA_035514535.1 Gammaproteobacteria bacterium | reverse complement strand
GCTCGTACTGCGCCAGCAGCCAGGGCTCGCGGAAGTCCCACCATTTGCAGCTATTGAACACCAGATCGAAGCCCGCGGGCGTGAGTGCCGCGGTCTGCTCCGGCGGGCAACCGAGCGTCTCGGCGGCAAATACGGTCGAGGGCTCCGCCTTGCGGGCCGTATCGATGAGCGGGCGCCAGAATTTCGCCGGCACCTGGTAGGCGGCATCGCAGCGGAATCCGCGTACTCCGCAAGCCAGGTAGCGGCGCACCAGCGCCCCCCAGAACGCGACTTGCGCCGCGTGATGCTCCGGCTGGTCGTAGTCAATGGCCGCCAGGTCAACCCATGTGACCACGCCCTGCGGAGCGGAGGGATCGAGCGCGCCGGCGCTCACCAGTTCGCCATCGGGATGGCGGCGAAACCACTCAGGATGCTGCTCGACCAGCCGCGAGTCCTTCGCGGCGTGATTGACGACCAGATCGACCATGACGCGGATGCCATGCTCGCCTGCCACACTGCAAAACGCTGTCAGCCGGTCGTCCCAAGGCTGGTCCGACCCGCCCGCGACGACCGGATGCAGGCGATCGAAATCCTGGATGGCGTAGAGGCTTCCGGAAAACCCGGGATAGTGGAACGGGTTCAGGTAGACCCAATCGAAGTTCATGGCCGCAATGCGGGGCAGATGCTCCGCCCAGGCAGTCATCGGGCCGGCCAGCAGGGGAAACAGATTGTAGATGCGGGGTGCTTTAACCGCCGGCATTTTTCCTCCTCAATAGTTGTCCGCGCCGACCACTCGTAACGGTCGCGCGAGGAGATATCGCTGGTTAACAGTATAAGAGGCCCGGGCAGATCGTGCGCAGGACGGCGCAGCCGGCTATTCACGCCCCCGGCGCGCTCAGGCTGCAATTTGGCGCCGAATCGCGTTATTCACAAGCACACGGCGTTGAGCGGAAAGACAGTCGGCCCCTGGATTTTTCCCCCCGGACAAAGTGTTAACCGTCTGCCCGGAATACACCCTGGTGCCTTGGAGCGGGTGATGGGAATCGAACCCACGTTCGTAGCTTGGGAAGCTACTGTTCTACCATTGAACTACACCCGCGCAGATCCATGATTCTATTGGTGTTGCCATGCGTCCCGCAAGCTGGCGGCCTGATCGCCGGGCCTTTGAATCACTGCGCAACGCCGGCCAGACGCTGCGTATTATGTCTCACAATGGTATGTCGTTTTCATTTGTGAAGTAGACTGTTTTTATTCCGACGTGTCACTTTGCGCGTGAATTTTCCGGCTGTCTCGAGGATGGCCGGCAAAAAAAACTGATCCTGGGAGGAGAACTGCAGTGAAAATGCGATTTGCGACGACAATACTGTCTGCGGTGCTGGGCATTGGCCTTGCGCTGCCCGCAATAGCGGAGATCGAAGTGCAGGCGGCAGACAGCGCCGCCATACCAGCGGCCGACGCGAGCGCGAAGTCGCAGGTCTACATCATCATGATGAGAGACGATCCGGCGGTCGCCTACGAGGGCGGTATCGCTGGTTATAAGGCCACGAAGCCGGCAAAAGGAAACAAGATCGATCCCAACAACGCCGACGTCAGAAAATATGTGCGGTACCTGAATTCGACGCATGAGGCAGCGCTGCGCGCGGTCGGGGCAGGCGACAAGATCTACAGTTACAGCTACGCCCTGAACGGCTTTGCGGCAGTGTTGACCGCTGCCCAGGTCGAGGCGCTGCGCACGCGAGACGATGTCGTGCAGGTCTGGCAGGACGAAATCCGCCAGCCAACGACCGACAGCACGCCCGACTACCTTGGGCTTACGGGTCCCGGCGGCGTCTGGGATGTCCAAGGCAAGGGTGAAGACATCATCGTCGGCGTCATCGACACGGGCATCTGGCCCGAGCATCCGAGCTTCTCGGACCAGGCGGACTTTTCGAACGCAACGGGGGCCAGCGGCAAGCGGAACCTCGCCTATGGCCCGCCGCCGGCGGGCTGGACCGGCTCGTGCCAAACCGGCGAGAACTGGTCCAAGGACAACTGCAACAACAAGTTGATCGGCGCGCGTTACTACGTGGATGGCTTCAGCGCGCATGGCCATTCGGGCCTCATCGTTTCAGACTTCCTGTCGCCGCGTGACAGCGACGGACACGGCAGCCACACGGCCGGCACCGCCGCCGGCAACGAAGGCCCGCAGAATACGCTCAACGGCCTGCCGGTCAGCGGCATGGCGCCGCGGGCACGCATCGCAGCCTACAAGGTCTGTTGGGAACCCAAAGTGGGTAACCCCGGCTGCGCCAGCTCAGATTCGGCCGCAGCCATCGACCAGGCCGTGGCCGATGGCGTCGACGTCATCAACTTCTCCATCGGCGGTCGCAGCACGGTATTCGCCAGTGCCGACGACATCGCATTCCTGTTCGCCGCCGACGCAGGGGTCTGGGTAGCAACCTCGAATGGCAACACCGGGCCCGGCGCGCAGACCATTGGCACGCCCTCGGGTGTGCCCTGGATCACCGCCGTGGGCGCCTCGCAGGACGACGAGGTCTTCGGGCTGATGGTCACGGTTGATACACCGGCATCGATCGCTGGTGACAAGGAGGCGCTGGAAGGCGCCAGCCCCGTGTCGCTGGCCGACACCGGCGTGATCGCGGATGACGTCACCCTGACGGATCCGCCCAATGGCTGCGGTGCCGCGCTCAACGCGCCCATCGATGGCATCGCGCTGTCCATCCGCGGCGTCTGCAGTTTCAGCGAGAAATACAACAACGCGGCCGCCGCCGGGGCCAGCGCGATCATCGTCTACAATGACGGCACCGACCCGAGCCGCTTTGACCCCATCGTCATGTCCGCACCGGGCACGACCATCCCCGGCGTCATGGTGGGCTTCGTCGACGGCGACGCCATGGCCGGCGAGACCGGGGTCACGGCGACGCTGGACCCCGACAATACGGTGTCCAGGGACAACCGCATCGCCGGGTTCTCGTCGCGCGGGCCGAACGGCGGCGCACCCGACGTCATCAAGCCCGATGTCGCCGCGCCCGGCGTGGGCATCATCGCGGCCGAGACGCTGCAGCCGAACGCCAACGCCGACGGCGGCGTGCCGTACCAGTCCATCAGCGGCACCTCGATGGCGAGTCCGCATGTGGCGGGCGTCTTCGCGCTCCTGAAGGAAGCGCATCCGGATTGGACCCCGGCGATGGCGAAATCCGCGCTCATGACCTCCGCGCGCCAGGACCTGAAGAAGACCTTTGGCGAGGTGGCGGCCGACGCGTTCGACATCGGCGCGGGCGCCATCGTGCCGGCCGGCGCCTTCGCGCCGGGGCTGGTGTACGACGCAGGGCTCTTCGATTACCTGGCATTCAGCTGCGATAACAACGTGCAGTTGGTCAGTGACGGCGGCTGTGCGTTCCTCGTGGGACTGGGTTTCCCGACCGACGGCAGTGATCTGAACCTTCCCTCGATCGGCATCGGGGAGTTCATCGGCAGCCAGACGGTCACGCGCACGGTCACTAGCGTGTCTCCCGACGGCACCCAGTTCACCGCAGCCGTGGTCCCGCCGCCCGGCATCGACGTGGAGGTCAACCCGAACTCGTTCACGTTGAATGAGGGCGAGACGCAGACCTTCACGGTGACATTCACAGCCGACGGCGCGGTCGCGGGCGAGTGGGCGTTCGGGTCCCTCACGTGGAACAACGATTCCGGCCAGAGCCTGGCGCGCAGCCCGATCGCCATACTGCCTGTGCAGATCAGTGTCGTTGAAGAGGTCGACGCCACCGGAACGGCCGGCTCGGTCGATATCCCGGTCGCGTTCGGCTATACCGGCGACTACTCGGCGGTGTTGAGCGGCATGGCGGAAAGCATCGGAATCACCGATAGCGTGAGCACCGGTAACCTGCTGGATGCATTCTGCGGCAATCTGCCGGCGCATACGCACCTGCGCTTCGCCACATTCGACGCGGACACCTCACCGGCAGGAGCCGATCTCGATCTGCGCCTATTCTACCGTGCTGATGGCTGCGGGGGATCCAATCCGCTCGCGCTCATCGGATCGAGCGGCGGGGTAACCTCCGAAGAGGTGATCGACATCGTCGACCCGCCGGCCGGCGGCTATTTCTTTGTCATCGACTTCTTTTCCTCGTCAACAGGCACGATCGACTACACGGCCTGGGTCCAGCCCGTATTGGGCGATGAGGGCAACGCGACGATCTCTGCGGCGCCGGCCTCCGCGGTTGCCGGCACCAGCGAGACGGTAACGGTCGATTACGCGGGTCTTAACGGCGACTCGCGTTATCTCGGCGTCGTGCAGCACGAGGATGGCAGCGGCGAAATCGCCAGGACCATCATCGATATCGACACACAGTAGGCGCAGGCCCCTCGACGCCGGAACCGGCGTCGAGGGGCTGCCTTTCCGGACCTTGGCGCCCGCGTCTCGACGCGGGCGTTGTTTTTTGCAGGGAAACTGTTGCCCCGTCGCCCCGCTCGGGCAGGCGAGTCCGGGCGCAATCGCAGCATGCGTTCAGCCCAGGAGCGACTCCGCCTGCAGCAGGGCCTGGTACAGCTTCCCGAGCCGCGCGGTGAACGGGCCCGGCAGCGGCTGCGGTAACGCATGCGCATCCAGCGAGGCGACCGGCACGACGCCGCCGAAGGTGCCGGTCACGAAGGCTTCGTCTGCGGCACGCGCCTCCTCCAGCGTGAAGTCCGCGAGCTCGACGGGAATGTCATTGCCGCGGCACAGCTCGACGACATGGCCGCGCGTGATGCCGTTGAAGCAGTACTCGCCCGTGGACGTGTGCACGATGCCGTCGCGCACGATGAAAAAATTGGTCGCGTTGCAGCTGGCGACGAAGCCGCGCGGATCCAGCATCAACGCCTCGTCGGCGCCGGCCTCGATGGCCTCGAGCAGGGCCTGGATTAGATTCAGCCGGCTGTGGCTGTTGAGGCGCATGTCGAAGATTTCCGGGCCGCTGGTGCGAAACCGCGAGGTCGCGAGCGCCAGCCCGCGGGCGTAGAGCGCCGGCGGTGGCGCCTTGTACTCTGCGGTGATGACGACCGTCGCGGGGCCGGCGGTCTGGCGCGGGTCCTGGTTGGGGGACGTCTTGGTCCCGCGCGTCACCATCAGCCGCAGGTGCGCGCCGTCGCGCATGCCGTTGGCCTCGGCGGTGCGGTACAACGCTTCGGCCAAGCCCCGTCGGTCCGGGCCGATGTCGAGCCGGATCTGCGCCGCGCCGCGGAGCAGCCGGTCGAGGTGCTCGTCGAGGAATGCCAGCCGGCCGTTGACCAGCCGCAGGCCCTCCCAGACGCCGTCCCCGAGGACGAAGCCGGCGTCGAACACCGAGACCACCGCCTCGGCGCGCGGCACGAGCCGGCCGTTGACCCATACCAGCACGGCGTCGTTGCGCGGATCGGGCGCAAATGCCTGGCTGCCGCGGCCGCCAGATCCGGCCGTCATGCGATCACCCCCGCGTCGGGAACCGCGCGCAGCCGGTGCGCGGCCAGGCGCTCGTAGACCGGCAGGGCCGCCTCCGCAAGCGGCGCCCGCGCTGGCGGCACCGGCTTGGTGTGCGCGCGCAGCGGGTTGAAGCCCGTGGAGCGCTCCACGGAGGCATACCAGTGCCTCGCCCACACGCCGTCGGTGGGGCGCGGGCCGGGCGGCCAGCTGAGCATGCGGGCGTCGAAGGCGACGCCGACGGCCGCGCACAGTGCGGCCAGCATCCCGGCCGGATCGCGCAACACGTCGCCCGCGTCCAGCACCGGCGGCGCATGGCCGAGCCGGTCCGCGACCCGCGCGAAGATCTCCGCCTGCTGCATGAAGCCGAGGTCCTCGAGCGTGGGCGCCCTGCGCGTCTCGGCGTACGACGCCACGACCTCGGCCGGGGCACGCACGAGGAAGCAGTTCGTGACCGCATCGAGCCAGTCGCGGCCGAAGTCCGGCAGCATGTGATGGGTCATGTGCTTCTGGTAGTAGATCGCCCTGCCGCCCGGCACCGGGCCGGTCAGCCCTTCTGCCACGGCGTGCCAATCAGTCGGCTGAGACGCGATGACCTCGTCGCGGGCCGGGTGATCGAGGCCGGTGGCGGCCAGGTAGCAGGCGTAGAATGGCTCGTCGATCACCGCGGTGTCGGGGCGGTTTTCCCAGGCGCGCATCATCGCCGTGGAGATGTTGCGCGGCCCCGACCACATCGCGATCCTCATCACGCGACCCGCCGGGCCTCGAGGTCGTAGTCGCCCGCCGCCGTGATCTCGACGGAGACGATCTCGCCGGGCCGCAGCGCGCCGCCGCCGGCGATGATCACGCGGCCGTCGATTTCCGGGGCATCGCCGCGGCTGCGCGCCAGCGCGACGTCCTCGGCGGGATCGGCCGCGTCGACGATCACCGGCTCGATGCGGCCGACGCGCGCGGCGAGCCGGTCGGCGCTGATGCGTGCCGCGGTTTCCATGAAGCGCCGCCAGCGCTCCTCCTTGAGTTCGTCCGGCACCGGAGCGGCGAGCCCGTTCGCCGTCGCGCCGTCCACCGGCGAGTAACGGAAACAGCCGACCCGATCCAGTCGGGCCTCCTCGAGCCACTCGAGCAGCAGCTCAAAGTCCTCGTCCGTCTCGCCCGGGAAGCCGACGATGAATGTGCTGCGCAGCGTCAGCTCCGGGCAGGTTGCGCGCCAGCGGCGAATGCGCGCCAGGGTGTTCTCCGCCGCCGCCGGGCGCCGCATGCGCTTCAGCACCGCCGGGCTCGCATGCTGGAACGGGATGTCGAGATACGGCAATACCCGGCCGTCCGCCATCAGGGGCAGGACCTTGTCGACATGCGGATAGGGGTAGACGTAGTGCATGCGCACCCAGGCCCCGAGTTCGCCGAGCCCGCGCGCCAGGTCCAGGAAACGCGTCTCGTAGCGTGCGTCGCGCCAGGTGTCAGGCAGGTACCGGATGTCGGAGCCGTAGGCGCTGGTGTCCTGCGAGATCACCAGCAACTCCCGCACGCCGGCGCGCACCAGCCCCTCGGCCTCGCGCAGGACCTCGCCGATCGGACGGCTGGCGAGCTTGCCGCGCAGGCTCGGGATGATGCAGAAGCTGCACCTGTTGTTGCAGCCCTCGGAAATCTTCAGGTAGGCGTAGTGGCGTGGCGTCAGGCGGATTCCCTGCGGGGGGACGAGGTCCGCGAACGGATCGTGGGCCGGCGGCAGGTGCTCGTGCACGGCGGCCATGACCTGCTCGTAGGCGTGCGGGCCGGTAATGCCGAGCACGCCGGGATGCTGCGCGCGGATGGTCTCGGGCCGAGCACCCAGGCAGCCGGTGACCAGCACCTTGCCGTTGGCCGCCATCGCCTCGCCGATGGCATCGAGCGATTCGGCGACGGCCTCGTCGATGAAGCCGCAGGTGTTGACTACCACGAGGTCGGCGTCCTCGTAGGTCGGGACGGTCTCGTAGCCCTCGGCGCGCAGTCGGGTCAGGATGCGCTCGGAGTCCACGAGCGCCTTGGGACAGCCGAGGCTGACGAAGCCGATGCGATGATTCATGGCTGCGTATGGTATCCGCAGGGGCCGCAGATGGGGACACTCCTGAAAGCGGGCTTTCAGGAGTGTCCCCATCTGCGGCGTGTAGAATATCGGGTGGGATCGATCACTGCGTTGACACGACACCGGCCGGCCATGCGGATCATCTTGAACGGCGAGGCGCGCGACGTCACTGACGGCCTGAGTGCCGCGGGGCTGGTGGAGCTGCTCGGCCTCGAGGGACGACGTTACGCCATGGAAATCAACGGTGAACTCGTGCCGCGAAGCGCACAGGCGGAACGCGGGCTGGCGCCGGAAGACCGCGTCGAGATCGTCCAGGCAGTCGGAGGCGGATGACATGGAAGCAGCACAGGTAAAGAGCCGGGAAACCACCGGCGAGGACATCCTGGAACTGGCCGGGCGCAAGTATCGCTCGCGGCTGCTCGTCGGCACGGGCAAGTATCGCGATTTCGAGCAGACCCGCGCGGCCATCGACGCCAGCGGTGCCGAAATCGTCACGGTGGCCATCCGCCGCACCAACATCGGCCAGGACAAGCACGAGCCGAACCTGCTCGACTACCTGTCGCCGGAGCAGTTCACGATCCTGCCGAACACGGCCGGCTGCTTCACGGCTGAGGAAGCCGTGCGGACCTGCCGTCTCGCGCGCGAGCTGCTCGACGGGCACCCGCTGGTAAAGCTCGAGGTGCTGGCCGACCAGAAGACCCTGTTCCCCGACGTCACCGCCACCCTCGAGGCGGCCGAAGTGCTGGTGCGCGAGGAGTTCCAGGTCATGGTCTACACCAATGACGACCCGATCATCGCCAAGCGCCTCGAGGAGCTCGGCTGTGTATCGGTCATGCCGCTGGCCGCGCCGATCGGCTCCGGGCTCGGCATACGCAATCCATACAACATCCTGACCATCGTCGAGAACGCGTCGGTACCCATCATCGTGGACGCAGGCGTCGGCACAGCCTCGGACGCCTCGATCGCCATGGAGCTGGGCTGCGACGGCGTGCTTATGAACACGGCCATCGCCGGCGCACGCGATCCGGTGCTCATGGCCTCGGCGATGCGCAAGGCCGTCGAGGCCGGGCGGGATGCCTTCCGCGCGGGACGCATCCCGCGCAAGCGCTTCGCATCAGCCTCCTCGCCCCTCGACGGCACATTCTTCTGAGCGTGCCGGGCCCGCCGCGGGACGCCGACGCCGCCCATCGCCGCACCGTGCGCAGTTTCGTCCGTCGCGGCGGGCGGCTTACGCCCTCGCAGGCGCGCGCGATCGCGGCGTTGTGGCCTGTATTCGGCATCGACCCGCCCGCGACGCGCCTGAACCTCGACGCGATCTTCGGCCGCAGCGCGCCGCGCACACTGGAGATCGGCTTCGGCGACGGCGACAACCTGGCCGAACTTGCCGCGCGCCACCCTGAGCGCGATTACCTCGGCATCGAGGTTCACGAGCCCGGGGTCGGTCACCTGCTGCTGCGAATCGAGCGCGAGCAACTCGCGAACGTCCGCATTGCGCGGCACGACGCGGTCGAGGTCGTCTCGCGCTGGCTACCGGCCGACTCGATCGACGAGGCGCTGGTATTTTTTCCGGACCCGTGGCCCAAGAAACGCCATCACAAGCGCCGCCTGCTGCAGTCGGCATTCCTGGATCAGCTCGCGCGGGTGATGGTGCGCGGGGGGCGCCTGCACCTGGCGACCGACTGGACGCCCTATGCCGAGCAGATGCTGGACGTATGCGAGGGCTCACCATGGTTCGAGAACGCCGCGGCAGGCGGCGGCTTCGCGCCCCGACCCGAGACCCGGCCCATGACGAAATTCGAGCGCCGCGGCCTCAAGCTCGGCCACGAGGTCTACGACCTGCTCTACCGCCGGCGGGGACTCTAGGCCAGCACCTCGGTGAAGCCGTCGACGACGTACTGCACCGCGAGCGCGGCGAGCACCACACCGAGCAGCCGGCTGACGACGGTGCCGGCCGTCACGCCCATCACGCGCATCAGCGGCTGGGTCAGCAGCAGCAGCGCGAGCGTCACGGCGAGCGCCAGCAGGCCCATGCCGAGCACCAGCGAAAACTCGACGTAACCCGACGTTTCCGCCGTCAGCAGCAGCAGCGTAGCGAGCGTGCCGGGTCCGGTGATCAACGGAAAAGCCATCGGAAACACCGAGATATCGTCACGGTACCTGGCTGCCTCCTGTTCGCGCACGGTCGTCGACCGCAATCCCGAGTCGCGCGCCAGCACCATGTCCACCGCGAGCAGGAACAGCAGCATGCCGCCGGCGATCTTGAATGCGGATACGCTGATGCCGAGAAGGCGCAGCAGCCAGTCGCCTACCAGCGCGAAGATGATGAAGATGCCCGCGGAGACGGCCACCGACTTCCAGGCCATCTTCCTGCGGTAGCCGGGCTCACCGCCCCGCGTGAGGGCACCGAACATCGGGACCAGCGAGATAGGCTCGATGACCACGAAGAAAATAATGAATGTCTTGATCAGGTGCTCGGTCATTACCGCTCGAATCCACTGGATGGGAAACTTGCAGCCCCGTGGCGGTCAGCTAAAGTTCACAAGGAGGGGGAAGCCGCAGGGACGCCCTGCCAAAGGCGGGCAAGGATAGCAGGCCCGGATTAACGGGGAAATCTCCATGCCATTACCCATACCCGCGATCGGAGACTGGTACCAGGCGCCCGGAGGCGTGCTGTTCGAGGTCGTGGCCGTCGACGACGAGGACGGCACGATCGACATCCAGCACTTCGACGGCACGGTCGAGGAGCTGGATTTCGATTCCTGGGAGGACAGCGAGTACTTTCCTGCCAACCCGCCGGAGGACTATTCCGGCTCGCTCGACATCGAGCGCGAGGACTATGGCGTGGACCTGGATTGCGGTGCAGCATCCGGCTGGTCCGACCCCCTCGATTTTATCGACCGGGCGGAATAGTCACGGGTACCGGGCCGCATTGCGCCGCGCTTTACGACAGCCTCGCGGCGGCACGGATGCCGGCTCCGCGGAGGCAGACGGCTTGAAAGCGGCGCGGACCATCGAGAACTTCCAGAGCCCGGATGAATGCGAGGCTGCATTCTACGAGGCGTTCCGCGAGGGCGACCTCGTGGCGATGCAGCGCATCTGGGGTGCCGGCGCAGAGATCGTCTGCATTCACCCGGCGCGCCCGCCCCTCGCCGGGCGGCGGGCCGTGATACAGAGCTGGGAAGACATCCTCGGCGCAACCGGCGGCGTGGAGGTGCGCTTCGACTGCCACAACCGTGCACGCGCCGACCGGCTCGCCGTGCACATCGGCGTCGAGACGATCGGCACGCGGGACAACAGCCCGGCGCTGGTCACCGTGACCAACATCTACGGCCTCACCGACCAGGGCTGGAAGCTCTGCGCCCACCACGCCGGCCCGATTCATCGCGGCGCGAGCGCGCGCGGCCCGGTGCATTAGGCCTACGCCCTAGTCCGGCGCCTTCACGCGCACATGCGCCTCGGGGTAGCGCCGCATGAGGACCAGCAGGAGGGGCAGCCCCAGCAGCGCGAATCCCGCGGTCAGCACGAAGAACACCGCCCAGTCGCCGTCCAGCGAATCCACCATCCAGCCGCTGGAGGCCGACAGCCAGATGCGCCCCAGGTTTCCCGCAGACGCGAGCAGCGCGAACTGCGTCGCCGTGTAGGCGACGTTGCAGAGGCTGGACAGGTAGGCGACGAACGCGACCGTCGCGAGTCCCCCGGTGAAGTTGTCGCTGATCACGGCCACCCGGAAAACCAGCGGGTCATTGCCCGATGCCGCCAGCCACGCGTACGTGAGGTTCGTGGCCGCGGCCAGCAGCCCGGCAATCAGCAGCGCACGGAACAGCCCGATGCGCGCCACCAGCACGCCGCCCGCCAGCACGCCGATGCCGTTGGCGATGAAGCCGTAGACCTTCATCACCTCGGCGATCTCCCCGAGGCTGAAGCCCAGCTCGCGGTAGAACACGCCCGACATCCGTCCAAGCAGGGCATCGCCGAACTTGAACACGACGATGAACACGAGAATCAGCAGCCAGCCGCGCCGCTTCATGAAGTCCACGAAGGGCGCGATCACGGCGCCATAGATCCAGGCCGTCGCACCCGCGAGGCGGCCGCGCAGCCAGCGGGCGCGGCGCAGCATTTCCGCGACGCGCGCCTCGTGCTCGACGGTGTCGGCCGGCGGACGGAACGGCGGTTCGGGGCTCAGCAGGATTGCAAGCACGCCGATCCCGACGCCGGCGGCGAGGAGCAGGTAAGCGGTGTTCCAGCCCAGCAGCTGTGCGAGGTAGAGCCCACCGGCGCCACCGATCAGTGTGCCTCCCAGGTGCCAGCCCCAGATCGCCGCCGCGGAGCCCGCGCCGTACTGCTCCGGCGACAGCACGTCGATGCGGTAGGCGTCGATGACCACGTCCTGGGTCGCCGAGACGAAGGTGACGAACAACACGGCCGCCGCGACCACGAACAGGTCCGCGGACGGCTGGGCGCGCGACAGGACCATGATCGCCACGATCAGCAGCAGCTGGGTGCACAGGGCCCAGCCGCGCCTGCGCCCGAAGCGCGCACTGAAGTACGGCAGGCGCATGCGGTCCACGAGCGGTGCCCAGAGGAAATTGATTGCGTAGGGCGTGGCGGCCAGCGCGAACAGCCCGATGTCGGTGCGCGACACGCCCTCGTCGCGCAGCCAGATGGACAGATTGGCGAACACCAGCGGCGCCGGCAGGCCGCTCGAGAAGCCGAGCGCCAGCAGTGTCGCCATGCGCCGGTCGCGATAGGGCTCGATCAGGCGCCGGAGGCTGGCGATCACGTCGGCCAATCGTAGTCGAGGATCAGCGGCGCATGGTCGGAGAAGCGCTGCCCGGTGTAGATGTCCGCCCGCCGGATGCGGTCCGCGAGCCCGGGCGTGACAACCTGGTAGTCGATCCGCCAGCCAACGTTGTTTTCCCGCGCGCGGCCGCGATTGGACCACCACGTGTAGCGGTCCGGGCGTGGGTCCACCCGGCGGAAAGCGTCCACGAAGCGCCACGGGCCGAACAACCGGTCCATCCAGGCACGTTCCTGGGGCAGGAAGCCGGAGTTCTTCTGGTTGGCGCGCCAGTTCTTCAGGTCGATCTCCTTGTGGGCGATGTTCCAGTCGCCGCAGATGACGTAGTCACGCGGCCGCCGCTGCACGCGGCGCAGGAAGTCCTGGAACTCGTCGAGGAAGCGATATTTCGATTCCTGGCGCAGCTCGCTGGAGGAGCCGGACGGCATGTACAGCGAGGCGACGGAGAGGCCGGGAAACACGGCCTCGACATAGCGCGCCTCCGGGTCGAACTCGGCCGAGCCGAACCCCGTGACGACGCGCTCCGGGCGGGCGCGCGAGTACAGCGCGACGCCGCTGTAACCCTTGCGCTCCGCGTCGAGGTAATAGCAGTGGTAACCGGCAGGGCGGAATACGGCATCGGAGATCTGGTGCTCGTGGGCGCGGGTCTCCTGCAGGCAGACGACGTCGGCATGCTGCCCGGAAAGCCACTCGAAGAAGCCCTTGCGGGCCGCGGAACGTATGCCATTGGCATTGAGGCTGATGATGCGCATAACGGGAGGCTGGCTCTGTCCGGCGTGTATCATACCGTTCGGCTGCCGCCTGCCCTCGTCCGCGGCGAAACTTTTCCCGTATTCCGGAATCTTGCGATGCATGACTACAAGCAGGCATTCATCGGCCTCGCCCTCGCGCGCGGTGCGCTGAAGTTCGGCCGCTTCACGCTCAAGTCGGGGCGCGAAAGCCCTTATTTCTTCAACGCCGGGCTGTTCAACACCGGGGCCGCGCTGGCGGCGCTTGGCGCCTGCTACGCCGACGCGATCGCCGCTGCCCGGCTGGAGTTCGACGTGCTGTTCGGGCCCGCCTACAAGGGCATCCCGCTGGCCACGGCCACGGCCATCGCACTCGCCGGGCGACACGGTCGCGACCTGCCGTGGGTGTTCAATCGCAAGGAAGCCAAGGATCACGGCGAGGGCGGCAACCTGGTGGGCGCCCCGCTGGCCGGCCGGGTGCTGATCGTGGACGACGTCATCACGGCGGGAACGGCAATCCGTGAATCCGTCGGCATCATTCGCGCGGCCGGTGCGGCAGCATGTGGCGTGCTGCTGGCCCTGGACCGCCAGGAGCGCGGCCGCGGCGAACGATCCGCGGTCCAGGAGGTCGAACAGGAGTTCGGGCTGCCGGTGGTGAGCATCATTACGCTCGCCGACCTGCTGGAGGACCTGGAAAGTCGCGCAGGCGTGGATCAGGGCCGGCTTGCTGCATTGCGAGACTACCGCGAGCGCTACGGCATTGCCTGAAGCCGGGCGCCGGGGCCGCGACGAAGGCGGTATCATTAACGGGCAACGCCGACCAGGCGTCGCAGAGGAACAGCGCATGAGAACTCGAAATTTCTTTCTGCCGGCGCTCGCCGCGGTGCTGTGCATCGCCTGGGGCGTGCCGGCGGAAGCGTCCGGCAAGGTCTACCGCTGGGTGGACGAGAACGGCGTCGTTCATTTCGGCGACGCGATTCCGCCGGAGTACTCCAAGGACAAGCACGA
The DNA here is from genome assembly GCA_035514535.1 of Gammaproteobacteria bacterium. GTDB lineage: Bacteria > Pseudomonadota > Gammaproteobacteria > Steroidobacterales > XN24 > XN24. Next base: position 32,663 of record DATKAZ010000011.1, on the reverse strand, counting down.
AGTGCGCGACGAACGCGGCTCGCGTACGACCGTGCACGAGGAAAAGGCGCCGGCCCCTGCGCCACAGAGCAACAACCGCGACCGCGCGCTGCTGGCCACCTACGGATCCGTGGCGGAGATCGAGGCGCTGCGCGACCGGAGGGCCGGGTACCTCCGTTCGCAGAACGCGGTGGCCGAGGACCGGTTGCGGAACCTGCGCACGCAACGGCAGGAACTGGAAGGAGACCCCGCGGTGGTCAACGAGCTGACGACGGTCGAGCAGCGGATCGGCGAGTACGAAGCGGAGATCGAGCAACGCAATGCCGAGATCGAGCGCATTCGTGCGGATTTCGCGAGCGACATCGCACGCTATCGCGAGCTGAGAGGCCTCGGCGAGCCGGAGGAAACGGCGGCGCAAGCCGACTAGGGGCCTAGTGTCGTCCCGAGTGACCGAAACCGCCGGCGCCCCGCGCGCTGGCGGCGAAGTCCTCCACGACCTCGAAACGCGCCCTGACGACCGGCAGGATGACCATCTGTGCGAGGCGCTCGCCGGGCTGGATGGTGAACGACCGGCTGCCCCTGTTCCATGCCGATACGTACACCTGACCCTGGTAATCGGAGTCGATCAGCCCCACGAGATTTCCCAGCACGATGCCGTGCTTGTGGCCCAGCCCCGAGCGGGGCAGCAGGACGGCCGCGAGGCCCGGATCGTCGATATGGATCGCGAGCCCGGTCGGCACGAGTTCCGTGCTACCGGGCGCGAGCACCAGTTCGGTCTCGACGCAGGCCCGCAGGTCCAGGCCCGCGGAGCCCGTCGTCGCATAATCGGGCAGGGGAAATTCCCGTCCCAGGCGAGGGTCAAGAATCTTGAGCTTGATGACCTGCACACATTTTCTCCGTGATCAGCCCGACCAGGCGCTCCGCCAGCTCCGTCTTCGTGCCGCTGCCCAGGTTCCTGCTGCCTCCCGGCCACAGCACGAGCAGTGCGTTGTCGTCCCGGTCGAAGCCACAGTCCGCACCGACCCGGTTGGCGACGATCATGTCCAGCGCCTTGTGCTCGAGCTTGAGACGCGCATTCTCTTCGACGTTTTCCGTCTCGGCGGCAAAACCCACGATGTAGGGGCGCGGGCTGCCGGCCGCGACCTCGCCGAGGATGTCGGGATTGCGTACCAGCTCCAGGGCCATCTCGCCGGCATGTTTCTTCAGCTTCTGTGGCGCCGGATGGGCAGGCCGGTAGTCGGCCACTGCCGCGGCCCCGATGAACAGTGCCGCGCCCGGTAACTCCGCCAGGGCGGCCGCCCGCATCTGGGCAGCGGTCTCGACCTTGATCACGCGCACTCCGCGCGGTGGCGCGACGTCCACCGGCCCGCTGACGAGGGCCACGTCGGCGCCGGACCTTGAGGCTGCAGCCGCCATGGCGTAGCCCATCTTTCCGGAGCTGCGATTCGTCAGATAGCGCACCGGGTCGAGCGCCTCGCGCGTCGGCCCGGCGGTGACGACGACCTTCACGCCGGCCAGGCCGCCGCCCGGTCCCCGCGCGGCCGCCGCGAGCGCGGCGACGATCTCGCCGGGCTCCAGCATGCGACCCTCGCCGGACTCGCCGCAGGCCTGGTCGCCGGAGCCCGGCCCGAGCAGGCTCACTCCGCGCGCGCTCAGCACCTGGACGTTGTGCTGCGTCGCTGCATTCGCCCACATGAGCCGATTCATCGCAGGCACCGCCGTGATCGGCGCGTCGCCGGCCAGGCAAAGCGTGGTCAGCAGGTCGTCGGCCAGGCCCACCGCGAGGCGCGCGAGAAAATCTGCGGTCGCCGGGGCGATCAGCACGACGTCTGCCCAGCGCGCCAGCTCGATATGGCCCATCGCGGCCTCGGCCGCCTCGTCCCACAGGCCGCTGTGAACCCGGTGCCCGGACACCGCCTGGAAAGTCAGCGGCGTTACGAAGCGTGTCGCCGCCGCGGTCAGCACGACGCGCACGTCGGCGCCCTGTTCCTTGAGCCGGCGCACCAGGTCAGGCGCCTTGTAGGCCGCGATCCCCCCGGTGACGCCGAGCAGCACGTGTTTTCCCGCGAGAGTGGGCATAAAGGCTCCATGCCTCGAGTGCGTCCGGCAGCTTAACCTGACTGCCCCTGAATTTGGCAACCCGTCGCTCATGGCAACACGGACGCCGCACCTGCCCATCCGCAACTGGCCGGCCGCGGAGCGGCCGCGCGAGAAGCTCCTCGCCGGAGGTCCCGGGCGGCTCTCCGATGCCGAGCTGCTGGCGATCTTCCTGCGTACGGGCGCCCCGGGGCGGAGCGCCGTCGACCTGGCGCGCGAACTGCTGCTGGGTTTCGGCGGACTGCGGGGCCTGCTGACGGCCGACCTGGCCAGTTTCTCGGCGCTGCCCGGCCTCGGACCGGTCAAGTACGCGCAGCTCCAGGCGGGCCTGGAGCTGGCCCGGCGCCACCTGGAGGAGACCGTCCGGCGCGGCCCGGCGCTCGGTTCGCCCGACGCGGTGCGGCGCTTCCTCAGGGCGCGGCTGCGGGACCTGCCGCACGAAGTGTTCTGCTGCCTGCACCTGGACAACCGTAACCGCGTGATTTCGTTTGAGGAACTGTTTCGCGGCACCATCGACGGCGCCAGCGTGCACCCACGCGAAGTCGTCAAGCGCGCGCTCGCCCAGAACGCCGCCGCGCTGATCCTGGCCCACAATCACCCGTCCGGTGTCGCCGAGCCGAGCCAGGCCGACGAGGTCATCACCCGCCGCCTGAAAAGCGCGCTCGCCCTCGTCGATATCCGGGTGCTCGACCACCTCGTGGTGGGCGATTCGGCCTGCGTGTCGTTTGCCGAGCGGGGGTTGCTGTAGGGGTGCCGTATCGGCATAATGCCCGACTCGCTAAAGCACGGCCAGGCCGCCGGTATTCCGAGGATTTACAGTCATGTCGCGAATCTGCCAGGTCACCGGCAAGGGACCGCTCTCCGGGAACAACGTGTCCCACGCGAACAACAGGACGCGTCGGCGTTTTCTTCCCAATCTTCACACGCACCGGATCTGGGTGGAAAGCGAGAAGCGCTTTGTGAAGCTGCGCGTGTCCCAGCATGGCCTGCGGATCATCGACCGCAAGGGCATCGACTCCGTGCTGGCCGACCTGCGCGCCCGCGGCGAGAAGTTCTGAGGAGCAACACGATGCGCGACAAGATCAAGCTGGTGTCGACGGCCGGAACCGGACACTTCTACACGACGACGAAGAACAAGCGACTGCATCCGGAGAAGATGGAGATCAAGAAATTTGATCCCAAGGCGCGCAAGCACGTCGCCTACAAGGAATCCAAGATCAAGTAGCTGCGCGGCTCAGGCCGTCCTGAGCGAGTATCCCCTGAGGCTCGCGGCAAACTCCTGCAGGGACCGCACGCCGCTCGCCTCCGCCTGGGCACACCACTCGCGGAACTGCGCGATCAGGCCATCGTTGGTGGTTGCGGAGCCGGCCCAGATCGCCTTCAGACGCTCGCGAAACTCGTGCACGGTGGCCAGCGCCTGGCTGCTGGCAAGCACCTCGTTGAGGCGCCGGCGTGCCGCCGCGTCGAGCAGCGTGGTCTCCCGGACCAGCAGCCGCCTGAGCCGCCCGGCCCGCTCGGGGATGCGGTTCCGCAACGCCATGAGCTCGGCCCGCAATGTCGGCACGGTCACGAGGCGCGTGTAGTCGCTCATCACGTGCATCCGCGCCACGACGATCGCGCGTACCGCCTCGAGGTCGAGGTTCTGGCGCGCGGGGATCATGACCGGGATCGGCGCGGTGCGCCGGACCTTTGCCAGGCCCAGCGCGGACATCATGCGCAGCACGCCCCACCCGATGTCCACCTCCCAGCGGCGAATCGAGAAGCGCGCCGACGAGGGAAACGCATGATGATTGTTGTGCAGCTCCTCGCCGCCCAGGAACAGGCCCCAGGGCGTGACGTTGCGCGAGGCATCGACGCATTCGAAATTGCGGTAGCCGGCGTAGTGTCCCACGCCGTTGACGATGCCCGCCGCGAGCAGCGGCTGGGAGGCGAGTTGCACGGCAATCATGATGATCCCCGGCACGCCGAACAGCAGCAGGAACATGACGACCATCATGACGATGCCAAGATAGCTTCGCGCGGCGCCGTAGACGTTGCGCTCGAGCCAGTCCTCGGGCGTGCCGCGACCGTACTTGCGCAGCGTTTCCTCGTTGCGCGCCTCGTGGCGGTACAGCTCCGCGCCCTCCAACAGCACTTTCCTCAGGCCCTCGATCTGGGGGCTGTGCGGATCGTCCGGGGTCTCACAGCGCGCATGATGCTTGCGGTGGATCGCGACCCATTCCCGCGTGGCGATGCCGGTCGTCATCCACAGCCAGAAGCGGCAGAAGTGCCGGATGGCCGGGTGAAGGTCTACGGCGCGATGGGCGGCGTCGCGGTGGAGGTAGAGCGTTACCGCAAACACGGTGATCTGCACCATCAGCAGCGAGGCGAGAACATAGCCCCAGGCCGGCAGGCCAAGCAGCCCGCGGTAGTGTTCGAACAGGAAGTCCATCAGGGGGAGTCACCGGATTGAGAAGCGTTCATGCCACTATAGATGCTTGCCCGCCGTAAGTCATTCGGCCCCGAACGCGATCCCTGCCAGCCCATGCCCGAACTGCCCGAAGTCGAGACTACGCGCCGCGGCGTCGCCCCGTGGCTTGAAGGGGTGTGCGTTACCGGCGTTGCACTGCGCCAGCCGATGCTGCGCCGGCCGGTCCCGCGCCGGCTTGCGCGGGAGTTGCCCGGCCGCCTCATCCTGGCGACCGAGCGGCGCGCCAAGTACCTGCTGTTTCGTGCCGAGGGCGAGCGCACCGTGATACTGCACCTGGGCATGAGCGGCAGCCTGCGGGTGCTGTCATCGCCGACGCCGCCCGGGCCACACGATCACCTCGACTTCTTGCTGGCGAGCGGCAGGGTGCTGCGCTTCCACGATCCCCGGCGCTTCGGGTCCGCCGACTGGGTCGCGGGCGATCCGTTACGGCATCCGCTGCTGGCCGACCTCGGTCCCGAGCCGCTCGGACCTGATTTCACGCCCGCTTATCTCGCGGCAGCATGTCGTGGCCGCCGGGTGGCGGTCAAGCAGCTGATCATGAACGGCCGCATCGTCGTGGGCGTCGGCAACATTTATGCCAGCGAGGCCTTGTTCCGTGCCGGCATTCACCCGGCACGCGCGGCGGGCCGCGTCGGCGCGACGCGCCTGGCCATGCTGGCCGTCGCCATTCGCGAAGTGCTGGAAGCCGCGCTTCGCCAGGGCGGCACGACGCTCCGTGATTTCGCCTACGGCGAGGGGCAGCGCGGCTATTTCCGGCCCGAGCTGGCGGCCTACGACCGCGCCGGCGAGCCTTGCCTGCGATGTCCGGGTACCATCCGGGCAGTCGTGCAAGGGCAGCGCTCGACTTACTATTGCCCAGGCTGCCAGCATTAGGGCCTGTTCACACTTGACCGACCAAGTGTGAGCAGGCCCTAGGGGACAACGAATTGGCAGGACCGGTGTTTTCCCGCCTGACGCTCTTCGAGCGCTTACTGACGCTGTTCACCTCCGTGCGCCCCGGCGAGGGACGCATCGTCATGCTGATGCTCACGCAGGTTTTCCTGCTGCTGCACGGCTACTACCTCATCCGCGTGCTGCGCGACACCCTGATCCTCGTCGAGGGCTCACCGGAGATCCGCTCATACGCGAACGGCGCCATCGCCGTCACGCTGATCTTCATCATTCCGCTCTACAAGTTGCTGTTCGACCACTTGAAGCGCGGCGGCGACAAATCCGCCGTGCTGCGCTGGGTCGGCAGCTTTTTCGTTTCCAACCTGCTGCTGTTCGCCTTCCTGATCTGGCTGGGCATCCCGATCGCCGTGCCGTTTTTCATCTGGGTCGGGGTCTACAACGTCATGGTGATCGCACAGTTCTGGGCCTTCGCCGCCGATCTGCTCAACATCAAGACGGGCCAGCGCCTGTTTGCCGTGATCATGGTCGGCGTGGCGCTCGGCGCCATGACCGGCAGCATAGTCGCGGGGCGCCTCTACGAGCAGATCGGCGCGACCAACCTGATGCTGCTGTCAGCTGCGTTACTCGCCGGCGTCGTCATGCTGAGCCGCCATGCCGAGCGCGTCGTGCCGGCGGGCTCGCGCGCCGCGGATGTCGAGGAGGCCGCGAAGGAATCTCCGGATGTCATCGCGCAAGTCATGGACGGCTTCAGTACCGTGCTGCGCAGCGGCTACCTGGTACGGATCGCGTTGTTCGTGCTGTTGCTGAACATGGTTAATACCAACGGTCAGTACATTCTCTCGGCTTTCGTCACCGGACACGCCCAACAGGCCGCCATGGCCAGCGGCGGCATGCTGAGCACCGGCGCCGTCATCTCGCAGTTCTACGGCGATTTCTGGGCCACGGTCACGGCACTGCAGATCGTCGTCCAGCTGTTCCTGGTGTCGCGGATATTCCGCTGGTTCGGCGTGCGCGGCGCCATCCTCATCCTGCCCGCCATCATGATCCTGAATTACGGCCTGATCCTGTTCATCCCTGTGTTCGCCCTGGTGCGGCTGATGATGATCGTCGAGTCGACCGCCAATTACTCGATCCAGAACACGACCAACCACACTCTCTACCTGCCGGTCACGCGCAAGGAGAAATACGTCGGCAAGACCACCATCGACACTTTTTTCGCGCGCTTCGGCGACTTGCTGCAGGCGCTCATGGTGTTCGTGGTCGCCCAGCTGCTGGGGCTCGACGTGAGCTGGATCATCGGCATCAACCTGTGCCTCGCCGCGGTGCTGTTCGGACTCGGCACCGCGATCGGGCGCTATCACCGCACCGAGATCCACCACAGGCTCGAGAACCTGCCGCCGGTCGTCAGCAAGCGCCTGCCGGACGTTTACGTGCCGGCCGGACAGATGCTCGTGTTCAGCATCCCCGACCGGACGTTCATGGATCCCGACCCGGGCGATACGCTGAATTACGCTGCAGGCGCGCCTGGCGGCGCGCCACTCGCGCCGTGGATTCGCTTCGACCGGCACAACCAGACCTTCACCGTGTGTCCGCCTGCTGGCGACGCAGGGAGCGTTCCCGTGGTGCTGACGGCCACGGACTTCGAGGGTCTGAGCGTCGAGGCCGGCTTCAGGGTCGATTACGGCGCGGATCCGGTGCCGCGCTTCATTGCCGCGCCCGCAGGCGAGCTGCGCGATCCACCAGCGCCTGGACCTGGCGACGATGCAGGTACTCCGAAAGAAACGCCGCGTCCTCGGGACTGACCCGCGCGAGCGCATCGACCATCTGCGGGGTCGGCCGGATGCCAGCGCGGCGCAGCATGGCGTCCACGTCGCGGGCCGTGCCGAACGCGCTTGACTGGTCCATCAGCCAGACGCGCCATTCCTGATCGTAGCGCAGCAGGCCGAGCTGCGGGCCCGGGTTCAGGATGAGCACGTCGAAGATGCCCATCATGTCGTACTGTGCCTTGAGGTCGCAGTCGCCGGTGTACGGGATCTCCCGCTTGCGCCGCTCGTATTCCCAGAAGCCATCCTCGATCAACAGGCGCAGGGCCCCGCTCTCGTCGCCGATCGTCCGCTCCACGCTCACCGGCACCATGTAGAGCTCCAGCAGCCGGTCCAGGCGGTAGGCCGCCACTTCGTGCACGTAGCGGTCCGCCTGTTCGGCGGCGCGGGTCCAGCGTCCCCGCGGCAGCCGCGGCGCGCTGTCGCGCGCGTAGAAGACGGCACTCAGCCGGCGCTCCCCGGACTCGAGCGTGACCAGGCGTCGGCCGTCCTCGCTACCCTTGAGGGCGGTCATGTCCACGACGTCGGCGGTTCGCAGGAATTCCTCGATCTCGGTTTCGCTCATGCCGTAGGGCCGGTTCCAGACACGGTTCGGCTCCGCGTCGATCTCCGTCGCACCTTCGTCCGCATACCAGGCGCGCGCCACGCCATTCTCGATGATCAATGCCGCGGGCCGGCCCTGGTAGGCGGCAGCGTTCATGCCGGTATCGACGCGCAGCACCCGGCCGTCGGTGCGGCTCGTGATGCGTCGCGCCTGCGTCGGCGTGTGGCCGATCGCGACCCTGCGCGCTCCCAGCACGGCAAGCACCGTGTCGAGTACCCCGGATTCCGTGTAGGAGTGACAGCGGGCCGAGCCGCGGTACCACAACGGTCCGTCCGGCACGAACGGCAGGCCCTCGAGCGCCGCCGTGATGTTCGCACCGAGCGCGCGCAGCCGCTCGTCGTGCCCGCTGTCCGCCAGCGTCGCGGCGCGCGACCGGATGACGCCGAAGTCATCCGCGTCGCCGAGCGCCCCCGCGGCGAGGAGTGCGTGCCAGCCCTCGGCGAACCGCCGGAGATCGCGCCGGGACGATGCGTTGATTTCCTCGAGCGAAAGGCCGCCGAGGCGCGCCGACAGCCCGCCGTGCACGAACAGCGTATCGTCGATGACCACCATGACGGGCAGGCCGAGCAACCAGCGGCCGTACTCGCCGTCCGGCGCGAAGGCCGCGCGTCGCGCAATGAATCCCGGCGGCAGGCCCTCCGGCGCGTCGTCACCGAACTGTGCATAGTCGCCCGCGCTGACGTAACGCAGGTCGCCGGTCAGGTTCATGACCTCGTGATTGCCCAGCACCACGTGCACCGCACCGCCGGCGGCGGCGGCCTCGTGTTGCAGGCGCATGAGAAGGTCCATCACCTGGCGACCGTAATCGCCGCGATCGACCAGGTCGCCGAGCGACACCAGGTGGGCCTCGCCGCCGGTCCAGCGCAGGGCCTCGTCGGCCAGCCCGGTCCCCTGCAGCACGGCGACGAACTCGTCGAGTGCGCCGTGGATGTCGCCCACCGCGACGACGCGCTCGACCGAGGAGAAGCGGTACTCGCCGGCCGCCGGCGATCCCGCCGGCGCGAAGGCCAGCAGCGCCAGGACGATCGGGAACAGGATGCGGGACGGGTAAAAGGTTCGGCGCATCGGGCCAGCTCCGCTCAGCGCAAGTGCGCGTGCCCCCAGGGCGTGGGCGGTTCGGCCACCGGTGTCGTCAGGTCGAATTCCACCTGGAACAGGCGTCCGCCCGGTCGGGCCAATTCATAGAGAAAGCGCTCGCCGGGCTCGATTTCCATCGCCCACGTATTCGTCACGGAGACGTTCAATCCTTCGCGCTCGAACATCGCGACGGAGTAGTCATCCACCGGGAACTCCTGCCTGAGCACCGTCCCGGGCGTCGCCGTGTCGCCGCCGTACATCGTCACTGCATCGTCGCTGCCGTCCTCGTGGCGGTGATCGTGCTTGAGCCTGAGTCCTGTTTCCGTGCGGGTGAGCACCCAGGTACGGCTGTTGTCGTCGCCGACGTGAAACGGCACCTTCAGTTTCTCCGGGCCGCACTCGCGCACGTGCATCACCAGCGCCTTGCCGGCGAACGGATCGTCCGGCTGTGCAGGTTCGTTGGCGATGATCCGCCCGGCAAAGGCCTCGCCGCAGTGCGCGGCCAGACGAGCCAGGAAAGCATCGGCCGGATGCGGCGCAACGGCGTCGGAGGCGGTCGGGGAGGCGCCGGCGCAGGCGGCCAGGAATGACGTTGCGAGCACACTCGCCGCGATGGCTGCTGTTTTCATGTGCGGAACCCTAGCCCGCCGGGCACCCGGCGCGCAAGCAGCCCAGCGGTCAGTACGTCCAGCCCTCGATTTCGCCGCGCGGGTCCGTCGCGGATTCGACCCGGTCGCCGGCGTAATCCCAGGTGACGACGTTCATGTTGCCGTACAGCCGGCGGCTCAGCTGCAGCTTGTGCCCGCGCGCCTCGAGCGCCTCGAGCTGTTCGTCACTGAAGGCCTCCGGCTCGTACAGGACGTGATCCGGCAGGTACTGGTGGTGGTAGCGCGGCAGCGCAGCCATGGCGGCCGCGTCCGCGCCGTCCATCCAGGCGAGCGCGGCGAGCAGCACCATGCTGATGATCCGGCCGCCACCCGGCGTGCCGAGGATGGCGACGCCGCGCGGCGACTCCAGGAAGGCCGGCGTCATGCTCGACAGCATCCGCTTGCCGGGCGCAATGTTGTTGGCGCCGGCGCCCACCAGCTGGTACAGGTTTGACGCGCCCGGCTTGACCGCGAAATCGTCCATTTCATTGTTCAACAGCAGGTCCAGGCCGGGCACGACGAAGCTGCTGCCGAACCAGCCGTTAAGCGTTTGCGTGACGGCTACGCGGTTGCCGTCCGCGTCGATCACCGAAAAGTGGGTCGTGTGTTCGCCATCGGCGTCGCTGTGCAGCGGCGAGAAGACTGCGCTGGGAGTCGCCCGGTCCATCCTGATCGACGCCCCGAGCCCGGCTGCGTAAGCGGGATGCAGCAAGCGCTCCAGCGGCATGGCGACGAAATCGGGATCGCCGAGGTGGCCGCGATCCCGGAACGCGCGCCGCAGCGCCTCGACCACGAGATGCGCTCGGTCCACCGGGTCGTGTCGCGCCAGGCCGAAAGGCTCAAGCAGGTTCAGCGCCTGGATCATCGCCACGCCGCCCGCCGACGGCGGCGGAGGCAGCACGATGCGCAAATGCGCCCCGAACTCCGCGACGAGCGGCTCGCGCTCGATCACCCGGTAGCCGGCCAGGTCGTCCAGCGTCCAGATGCCGCCGTTCCCCCGCACCGCGTCGACCAGCGCCGCCGCGGTTTCGCCCGCGTAGAAGCCCGCCGTGCCGTCACGCGCAATGCGCTCCAGCAATTCGGCGATGCCGGCCAGCCTGATCCGGTCTCCTATGGCCGGGATCTCGCCGTCCGGCAGGAATACCGTGCTGCCCGGCCAGCGCCTGAGCTGCTCGGCCTTGTAGTCCAGTCCCAGCCGCAGCCGCGCGTAGAGGGGATAGCCCTCGCGCGCGAGGCCGATCGCGGGTGCCAGGGTCCGCTCCAGCGGCAGCCGGCCATAGCGCCGGCTGACGTGCACGAGCGCGGCAGGCGTGCCGGGGATTCCTGCGGCGAGCGGCCCGTTGAGCGACAGCCCGGGGACAGGATCACCCTGTTCGTCGAGGTACATGTCCGCGTGCGCCTCGCCGGGCGCCGTCTCGCGCCCGTCCACAAAGACCTGCCGGCCATCCACCGCGAAATGCAGCAACCAGAAGCCCCCGCCGCCGAGCCCGGAGGAAAACGGCTCGACCACGCCGAGCGCCGCGCTGACCGCGACCGCGGCGTCGAAGGCATTGCCGCCGGCCTCGAGCACTTCCATGCCGGCGCGCGTCGCCAGCGGGTGTGCGCTGGCAATGGCGGGCTTGCCGGGCGCGGCGGACCACGCGGGTGACGCCGGCCACAGCAGGGCAAGCGCGATGACGCACCAGGCGCCGGACAACCGCATTCCTGACAGTCTCATGGCGCCCGGCTCAGCTCCCGACGGCGCGCGCGGCGGCGCGCTGTTGCAGGGCCTGCTCGACGATCGGGTGCACGAAGCGGGACACGTCGCCGCCGAGCAGCGCGATCTCGCGCACCATGCTCGAGGATATGAAACTGAACTGCTCGGTCGGCGTCAGGAACACCGTCTCCACCTGGCCGGCGATTTGCCGGCTCATGGTCGCCAGCTGGAACTCGAACTCGAAGTCGGATACCGCCCGCAGGCCACGCACCATGACGGCGAGACCGTGCTCCTGTGCGAACTTGACCGTCAGCCCCTCGTATCCCCTGACCTCGACGTTCGCAATATCGGCGAGTACCCGGCGCGCCAGCTCGACCCGCTCGTCGAGGCTGAACAGCGGAGTCTTCGCCGGGTTCGCGGCGATCGCCACCACCACGCGCTCGAATATCGACGCGGCCCTGCGGATCAGGTCCTGGTGGCCGTTGGTGATCGGATCGAAGGTGCCGGGATACAGCGCCGAGATAGTCATGGATTCTCTGCCTGTCGGGGATCTGGTCGGGCAAGATGGTACCGTACCCGCCCGGCCGCGGCGCTGCGAAACAACCCCCAGCCGGGCGGCAGGGCCGGCGGCACCGTCGCCGCTTCGTGCTCGAGATAGACGCTCGCCCCCGCGGCCAGCCAGCCGCGCTCGACAAGGCGGGCCATCGCCACGGGGGCGAGACCCGAGCCGTAAGGCGGATCGACGAACACGATGTCGAACCGCGCCGGCACACCCTCCAGGTAGCGCATCGCGTCCATGCAAACAATCTCCCCGCGGGCGCTCTTCAGCGTCGCGAGGCTCGTCTCGAGCTGCCGTCGCACGGCCGGCGCACGATCCACGAACACCGCCTGCGCAGCACCGCGCGACAGGGCCTCGAGGCCGAGCGCGCCGCTGCCGGCGTAGAGATCCAGGCAACGCGCGCCCTCGATGACCGGGGCCAGCCAGTTGAATACTGTCTCGCGCACGCGGTCCGGCGTCGGCCGCACGCCGGGGTCCGTCGGTACCGCCAGGCGGCGCCCGCGCCACTCGCCGCCGATGATTCGGAAACGCCCCTCCGGCCCGCCCCGGGAGCGGGATTTCGGGCCATTTCCTGATTTTGACATGGGTCAACGTTAAGGCCTTGAAACGGCAGCGACAACCAGCGTACGCTTGCTCGGACGCTCTCGCGGTCGGCGCCATGACGGCGATGCTGTGAACTGCGCGTCCCCGACCATAACGATTCCATAAGAAATACCCCTGGTGGGAGGAGTCAGAGCAATGAGAAGCCTCTATTCGGTGGCGCTTGCAGCCGTCGCGCTGGCGCTGACCGGGTGCCTGTCCGACGCAAAGGATCCTGATGCGCCGTCGCCCGGAACCGGTGACGGCGTACCTCAACTCCCGGTCGCGGGCGCCACTTTCAGGGCGCAGTTCGATCCGCTCAAGGCCATCATGCCGTACCCGAACGACATCCTCGGGTTCCTCGCGAGCCCGGGTACGGACGGCACGTTGAATATTCCCGCGCAGCCGCTGCAGCCGCTGGCCCCGCTCGTCAACCAGCTCGACGGGTTCTCGACCAATGCGCGCATCCAGGCGAACTTCACGCGCTCGGTAGCGCCGGCGACCCTACATGCGGGCACCGTGTTCCTGATCGAAGTCGCGATGGACCCGGCCACCAAGGCGGTCGTCGGACTGTCTGACGAGACCATCTGCAAGATCCGCCCAGACCTGGCAGCAACCTGCGCGGCGCTGGGCCTGCCGTCAGTGACGGGCAATCCGTTTCTCGTCCAGGGCGTGGACTATGACGTCAGCGTCGCCCCGGATATCGACGCCGCCGGCCAGACCATCCAGCTCAAGCCGCTCAGGCCGCTGAATTCCAATCGGGCGAATGTATTCACCGAGGGCACCGAGAACGGCTACCTGCTGATCCTGACGAACGGCATCACGGATACCAGCGGCAATCCCGCGCAGCCGGATACCACTTATGCACAAATCCGTGCCGGTTATGAGTCCGGCGCGATCCAGCTGCCACCCCCCGGCACGGAACTGCCGCCCGGCTTGACCACCGAGCAACTGCTCAGCCTGTTCGTGGCGACGCACCTGGCCGTCTCCGAGGCCCTCGGCCTGCCGGTCGGCAACATCGTGGTGACCGCCAGCTTCACGACGCAGGACACCACGACCGTTCTCGAGACAGTGGCGGACATGGCCGCAGCCGGACCGTCGATGATCCAGCAAATGATCACGCCGGTGCCCCTCGGGCCGATTCCGGCCGGCACGCCGGTGACGACGGCGATGATACTCGGCCTGCAGGGCGTCGACGCCTCGACGATCCCGGGCGAGGGCGATGTCTATGCCGGCGCGCTGCAGATTCCGTATTACCTCGCGCCGCCCTCCCAGGCCGCGCCGACAGCGCCGCTGACATCACCATGGGTCGCCGCAAGTGAAAGCCCGCTCGACGGCGCGAGCCTCGTGCTGAACAAGTACAACCCGGTACCGCAGAAACGCGCTGACGTGCCCGTACCGATCCTCATTACCATCCCGAACGACAATACGGCCTATGCCGCGGCGCTGGGCGGAACCGCAGTGCCTCCACCAGGCGGCTGGCCGGTCGTGATCTTCCAGCACGGCATCACCACGAACCGACGGCTCATCTTTGGGCTTGCCGAACCTCTCAATAACGCGGGCTACGCAGTGATTGCGATGGACCTGCCGTTGCATGGTATTCCGTATCCGGAGATCGACTTCGAAACCATCACGGCGGAGGAGCTGAACGCGATCCTTTCCGATCCAAACAGATCGACGGCGCTGCTCCGCGTGCCTGGCGTGCCGGAGCGCACTTTCGACCTGGACCTGCAAGACAATGCCACGCGCGCACCGGGACCTGATGGCAACATCGACGCCAGCGGCGCGCATTTCATCAACCTGCCGAATGCCTTGCTGAGCCGCGACAACCTGCGCCAGGCCACGGCGGACGTCATCGCGCTGATGCGCTCGATCCCGACAATGGACATCGACGGCGACGAATTCGCGGACTTGGATGGCAGCCGGATCCACATCATCGGCATGTCGCTGGGCTCGAATGTCGTCACCAACGTGCTGGCCGTGGATGACACCGCAGTGACGGCGACCCTGGGCATGCCCGGCGGCGTGCTGTCGGACCTGCTGCTCGACAGTTTCTCCTTCGGTGGGCTGATCGAGGGTGGATTGATGGCAAACGGCCTGGTCCCCAACACCAGCCTCTACAACAACTTCATTCGCGACCTGCAGTCGCTGGTGGACGCCGCCGACCCGATCAGCCACGCGCGGCGCGCAGCGACCACGGTGCCGATCCATTTCGTGCAGGCGGACGGGGATGCGACCATGCCGAACAGCGCCTCCAATCGCCTAGCGGCCGAGATGAAGCGTGCCGGCCTGCAGGATTACGACTACGAGAGCGCACCCGAGCTCGCGCCCGGTATCCGTGCGGTCATCGATCCGGCCGGGCTGACGGCGCGCGTCTGCTTCGTCGGCGGCTCGCACGGCTCGCAGGTCAATCCGGGATCGACACCGGAGTCCGGGACCGTGACGGCCGAGATCCAGGCACAGCAGCTCGTGTTCGCGGCTGGCCATCCCGCGTTCGGCCTGCCGGGCGATGGGCGCACGCTGATCTTCGGCGCATCGGGCAGTCCGCTGGCGCCGACGGTGTACGGCAACTTTGACGAAGATTGCGATGCACCCAACCGGCCGCGGACGAACGTGAACTAGTCCCCGCGGGGACGGTCCTTCCAGCGGGCGGCCCCACGGCCGCCCGTTTTCTTTCCGCCGTCTCGGCCAAGGCGGTAGCATAGTCGCCTGCCCGCAATCACCCGGAATCCGATGTTCCGCTCCAAGTCTGATCAGCCTGCGGTCGCCCCTGCGGCCGGGCCCGAAGCGCCCGGTGAAGCGCGCAAGGGCTTTTTCCGCCGCCTGCGCGCGCGCCTCAACCAGGGCGAGAGCTGGCTGACTTACGACCTCGCGCACCTCCTCCCCGGCGGCAAGGTCGGCGAGGAATTCATCGAGGAAATGGAAACCCGCCTGCTCACCGGCGACGTCGGCGTGGAGGCAACCCAACAGATCGTCGAGGGACTGGAGCGGAAACTCTGGCGCGACGAGCTGGGCGACAGCCGTGCGGTCCTCGACACCATCCGCAACGCCATGCTCGAGATAGTCGGCCCCTGCGAGGCGCCGCTCGTGATCCCGCCGGACATCCGCCCGTTCGTCGTTCTCGTGGTCGGCGTCAACGGCTCCGGCAAGACCACCACGATCGGCAAGATCGCGCGCAAGCTCAAGGAAGGCGGGCTGTCGGTCATGCTCGCGGCGGGCGACACTTTCCGGGCCGCGGCCGTCGAGCAGCTGCAGACCTGGGGACAGCGCAACAACGTGCCGGTCATCGCCCAGCACGCCGGTGCGGATCCCGCGGCGGTCGTCTATGACGCATTCGAGGCGGCGCGCGCCCGCCGGATCGACGTGCTGCTCGCCGATACCGCGGGCCGGCTGCACACGCAGGAAAACCTCATGGACGAGCTGCGCAAGGTCAAGCGCGTCCTCGCGCGTCTCGACCCCGACGCACCGCACGAGGTGCTCCTGGTGCTCGACGGCGGCAGCGGCCAGAATGCGCTGCTGCAAGCACGTCGCTTCAACGAGGCCGTCGGCCTCACGGGCGTTGCCATCACCAAGTTGGACGGCACGGCGAAGGGCGGGATCGTGCTCGCCATCGCCCGCGAGCTGGCGGTGCCGGTACGCTACATCGGGATCGGCGAGACCATCGATGACCTGGCCCCGTTCGAGGCCGGACCGTTCGTCGACGCGCTGCTCGCGGAACCGGCCGGCGGCGGATCGCGGTGACGCCTTGATCCGCTTCGAGCAGGCCAGCAAGCGTTACCCCGGCGGGCGGGATGCCTTGCGTGACGTGAGCTTCCGGGTCGGGACGGGCGAGATGGCCTTTCTCACCGGGCATTCCGGCGCCGGCAAGAGCACTCTTTTGAAACTCATTTCCTGCATCGAGCGCCCGACGCGCGGGCAGGTGCTGATCGGCGGCCGCAACACGGCGGGGATCTCCCGCCGCCAGGTGCCGGCATTTCGGCGGGGCATCGGCATGGTGTTCCAGGATCACAAGCTGCTCGGCGATCGCACCGTGTTCGACAACGTCGCCCTTCCCCTCGTGATCGCGGGGACGGGCAGTCGCGAGACCGGCCGGCGCGTGCGGGCGGCGCTCGACCAGGTCGGGCTGCTCGGCAAGGAGGGCCTGCCGCCGATCATGCTGTCGACGGGCGAACAGCAGCGCGTCGGCATCGCCCGGGCGGTCGCGGCGCGCCCGCCGTTGCTCATCGCGGATGAGCCAACCGGCAACCTCGACCCGGACCTTTCCCTGGAGATCATGTACCTGTTCGCGCGGCTCAACCGCGTCGGCGTCACCGTGCTGGTGGCCAGCCACGATCTCGCCCTGCTCGAGCGGCTCGGCTATCGACGCATCGCGCTCGGCGACGGGCGCGTAGTCGAGGACCTGGACCATGCGTTCCCCGGCGCCCCCGCGTAGGCGCCGGGCGCTGCCCCGGCGCGACCGCGACCAGCGCCGCTGGAGAGTGCCCCTGCCAAAGCTGCGCTGGCCGGCCATGCAGCTGAGCTGGCCCGGCCTGCGAGCCTTCGGGCTGCTGCGCAGCTGGGTGCGCCTTCACCTCCAGACACTGGTCGGCTCGCTCGGCCGGCTGGCCGCCCAGCCGCTCGCCAGCGCCATGACCATGGCCGTGATCGGCATCGCGCTGGCGCTGCCCGCCAGCCTGCACCTGCTGGTCACGAACCTGCAGGGCCTCTCCGGGCACTGGGACGACAGCATCGAGCTTTCCCTGTACCTGGAACAGGGCCAGTCCGCTGCCCGTGCCGCGGCGCTGGCGGCCGAACTGGAGGCCTGGCCGGAAGTCGCTGCCGTGCAGCTGATCACGGCCGACGACGCGCTGGCGAGATTTCGCGAGGGCTCGGGGCTCGGCGATGCGGTGGATGCCCTCGAGACGAATCCGCTCCCTCATCTCATCGCCGTGCGCCCGGCGGCCGGCGACAAAGACGCGGAGGCCGTCGAGGCCCTGGCGGTGAGGCTCCGCGGCCTGCCGGAGGCGGACATCGTGCAGGCCGACACGGACTGGATGCGGCGCCTGTTCGCGATCCTGGAGATCGCACGCCGTCTCGCGACGCTCGCCGCCGTGCTGCTGGCCGTCGGCGTGCTGGTGATCGTCGGTAATACCATCCGGCTCGACATCCAGAACCGGCGCGACGAAATCGAGGTCACGAAGCTGATCGGGGGGACGGACGGCTTCATCCGCCGGCCGCTGCTCTACGGCGGCTTATGGTATGGGCTGGGGGGCGGTCTCGTCGCGCTCGCGGTGGTGCAGATGGGCCTGCTCGCCCTCACCGGGCCGGTGGAGCGCCTCTCCGGGCTCTACGGCGCAGGGATGCGTCCTGCGGGCCTCGGGGGTGCGGGGTCGCTCGCGCTGGTACTGCTCGGCGCCGCCCTCGGCTGGCTGGGCTCCTGGATCTCGGCCACCCGCCACCTGCGGCGGATCGAGCCCGGGATCTAGCGGCGGAACCCGACGGCCCCTTAGCACTCTAAGGCGACGAGTGCTAAAATCCGCACCCGGAGGAAAACACCGCAATGAGCACAGCCTTGGTGACACGCCAGAACGAACTGATGCTGACCGCGCCGGTCGGCAACCTCGACGCGTACATCAACGCCGTGTCCGCGGTCCCCGTGCTGAGCGCCGACGAGGAGAGCGCGCTGGCGTGGCGTTTCCGTCGCGACAACGACCTCGATGCGGCGCGGCAGCTCGTGCTGTCGCACCTGCGCTTCGTCGTGCATATCGCCCGGGGCTACAACGGCTACGGATTGCAGCTCGGCGACCTCATCCAGGAGGGCAACATCGGCCTGATGAAGGCCGTGAAGCGCTTCGACCCGGCGATCGGAGTCCGCCTCGTGTCCTTCGCGGTGCACTGGATTCGGGCCGAGATCCACGAGTTCGTGCTGAAGAACTGGCGCCTCATGAAAATCGCCACGACCAAGGCGCAGCGCAAGCTGTTCTTCAACCTGCGCAAGGCCAAGCAACGCCTCGGCTGGCTGTCCGCCGAGGAGACCCGGGTCGTGGCCGACGACCTGGGTGTCACGCCTGCGGAAGTGAACGAGATGGAGCGGCGTCTCGCCTCGCGCGACTTGTCGCTCGATCCCGCGCCGCACGCCGATGACGAGGAACGCCTCGGCACCCCGGCATCCTACCTCCCGTCACCCGGCGCGGACCCGGCCGAGCTGGTCGCGGATGCGGACTGGGAACAGAATTCCTTCGAGGCGCTCGGCACGGCGCTCGCCGACCTCGACGAGCGCAGCCGCGACATTCTCCGCCGCCGCTGGCTTGACGACGAAAAAGTCACGCTGCAGGAGCTGGCCGACGAGTACGGCGTGTCGGCAGAGCGCATTCGCCAGGTCGAGGCCGCCGCAATGAAAAAGCTGCGCGGCCTCATCGACCGCGCAGCCTGATTCATCGCTCTCTCGGCGGCCTGCGCCGCCGTGTCCTATCCCGTGATCGGAGACAGCGTCAGTTCGACGCGCCGGTTCATCGCCCGGCCTGCGGCCGTCGCGTTGTCGGCGACCGGCTGCGTAAGGCCGCGCCCGTAGGCGAGAATCCTTTGCCGATCGATCCCGCGCGTATTCACGTAGCTCGCGACCGTGGCCGCGCGGCGCTCGGATAGCGCCTGGTTGTACTCGGCCGTACCGGTGCTGTCCGTGTGCCCCGCGACCTCCACAACGGTCTTGTCGTATTCGGTCAGGACCAGCGCGACCGAATCCAGCACGTCGAAGAACTGCGGGTTCAGGTCCGAGCTGTTGGTCTGGAACGTGATGTTGCCCGGCATGTTGAGAATGATCTCGTCGCCGACGCGCGTCACGCCGACCCCGCTGCCCTGCAACTGCTCGCGCAGCTTCGCTTCCTGCTTGTCCATGTAGGCGCCGACCGCACCGCCGGCGAGGCCGCCCACGCCCGCGCCGATCAGGGCCCGCTTGCGGCGCTCCTTGGAATCGTCGCCGGTCAGGATGCCGAGTACGGCGCCTGCGCCCGCGCCGATCGCCGCGCCCTTGGTGGCACTGGACGTCTTGGTTTCGCCGGTGTACGGATCGACGGTCTGGCAGCCAATTGTCAGTGCCGCGGCCGTGGCGCAGAGCGCAAAAATTCTGATCGTTCTGTTCATCAACTGTCCCTCGGGGATGTTCGGTTCATGGCTACCGGGAATCGGCCGAATCGGCCGACTGGATAACGTCTTATGTTACCCCTCCCGGCGAATCCGGATTGTGAACCAGGTCTGGTTGCGCAGCCGCGCCGCCGATGAATCAGCAGGCGCCGGAACGGACGGCCGCGCCTTTTACGGCCTGGGCGACCGCGTCATGCACCGCTGCATTCAGCGGATCGGGCACCAGGTCCGCCTCCCCCGCGAGGTCGGCGATGGTCTCCGCGGCCGCCACGAGCATCTCGTCGGTGAACTGCCGCGCGCCGGCGTCGAGCGCGCCGCGGAACAGTCCGGGGAAGCCCAGCACGTTGTTGATGCTCTTGCCGTCCGCCGCGAATGCCGCTCCTGCGGCGAGCGCGGCCTGCGGCTCGATCTCCGGGTCCGGGTTCGACAACGCGAGGATCACCTGGCCCGGACGGATCATTTCAGGCCGGATCAGCCCGGGCACGCCGGTGGTCGCGATCACGATGTCCGCCTCCGCCATGACGCGCGACAGGTCCGCCGGCTCGCCGCCGAGCGCGGCGAACCGCGCCAGGGCCGCCGGATCCAGGTCGGCCCCGAGGATGTGCCTCGTACCCCGGGACAGCAGCAGGCGCGCGATGCCGATCCCCGCCGCGCCGAGCCCGACCTGGCCGACCGTGCTGACGGACAGCCGCCGCCCGGCATCGCGCCCCGCGTTGCGCAGGGCGGCCAGCGCGACCACGGCCGTACCGTGCTGGTCGTCGTGCAGGACCGGGATCTGCAGGCGTGCACGCAAGGTGTCCTCGACCTCGAAGCAGGCCGGCGCGGCGATGTCCTCGAGCTGGATGGCACCAAACGACGGCGCGATCGCCGCCACGACTTCGATCAGGCGCTCAGGGTCCTTCTCCTCGATGAGGATCGGCACCGCCGACAGCCCCCCGAGGCAGGCCATGAGCGCCGCCTTGCCTTCCATCACCGGCATGCCGGCGAGGGCGCCGATATCGCCCAGGCCCAGCACCGCGGTGCCGTTGGTGACGATCGCGACCGTGTGGCCGATGGCGGTGTACTCGCGCGCGAGGGCCGGGTTGTCGCGAATCGCGAGACAGACGCGCGCCACGCCAGGCGTGTAGACGTCGCGCAGGATCTGCACGCTGCCGATGTCCATCGTGCTCACTGTGCGTATCTTGCCGCCACGATGACGGTTGAAAACGCGGTCGGAGCGACCCAGCACGCGCGCGTTGGGCAATGCGTTGATCCGCTCCTCGAGGCGTTCGCCCGCGGCGGGATCCATCTCGAGCGTGATTTCCCAGGTGGTCTTGGCCTGCTCGCGGCGCAGGGAGGCGAGGTGCTCGACGAGCACGCCCTCCTCGCCGATCACGGCCAGGATGCTTGCCAGGCTGCCGGGGCGATGCTCGGACTCGATGAGGAGAATCTCTGGAATCTTCATGACGCATATTATTGCCGGAAACCGACTCGCCGCGCATGACCCCGGGGACATTGCTCGGGGACGCTCGGGGACACTGCTCGGGGACACTGCTTTCAAGCTGTGTCCCCTTATTGAGGTTGGACCGCGGGACCGAACCGTCACATGCTCCCCGCGCTTGGAAATCTTATGCCGCGCGGCGAGCATGTGACGTTCCGCTCCCGCTGCGCGGTCGATGTGGTTGACGTCTCAAGGGGCGCCGCAGCAACGCAGTGGCGGCCTTGCCCAGGCAGCGACCCCGCGACGCTAACCTCGTCGATGGCGCAGCGGGATCGGGACGTCATAGGCCCGCTGAGGGAGATAAAGAATTCCGAGCGAAGCGGGCCTGTGACGGCGCGGTCCCGCGGTCCTCACTCAATAAGGGGACACAGCTCTTGCGGAGCAGTGTCCCCGGGCCCGGCGGTCGACGGAAGGAGATCGGCTAGAATGGGCGACTTCACCGGGCGCGCCCGATCCAGCCTTGCCAGGAGACTACCGCGTGAGTGCCGTCAATCCCCTCGACTTCTACGACGTCCGCAGCGCCCTCACCGAGGACGAGCAGATGGTGCAGGACACCGTCGCCCGCTTCACCGACGAGAAAGTGCTGCCCGTCATTCGGGAATGCTTCGAGGACCATCGCTTCCCCGCGGAACTGGTGCCCGAGCTGGCGTCGCTCGGGTTGCTGGGCTCGTCACTGGAGGGCTACGGCTGCGCGGGGCTGAACGGCGTCTCCTACGGCCTGATCTGCCAGGAGCTGGAGCGCGGCGACTCCGGCATCCGCAGCTTCGTGTCGGTGCAGTCCAGCCTCGTCATGTGGCCGATCCACACCTACGGCAGCGAGGAACAGAAGCAACGCTGGCTGCCGGCCCTCGCGGCCGGGGAGGCCATTGGCTGTTTCGGCCTGACCGAGCCACAAGGTGGTTCCGATCCGGGCAACATGAAGACGCACGCGAAGCGCGACGGCGACGACTGGGTCATCAACGGCGCGAAGATGTGGATCACCAACGGCAGCATTGCCGACGTCGCCGTCGTGTGGGCGATGACCGAGGACGGGCTGCGCGGCTTCCTGGTCGAGAAAGGCACGAAGGGCTTCGACGCACCCGAGATACAGCGCAAGTTCTCGCTGCGCGCTTCCGTCACGTCCGCGCTGTTCTTCGACAACGTGCGCGTGCCGGCCGACAGCATGCTGCCCGGCGCCGCCGGCCTCAAGGGCCCGCTCGGCTGCCTGACGCAGGCGCGCTACGGCATCACGTGGGGCGCGATCGGCGCCGCACAGGCCTGCCTGCGCGAGGCGCTCGATTATTCGAACGACCGCATACTGTTCGAGCGCCCGGTCTCGAATACCCAGACCATCCAGCGGCGCCTGGCCGACATGGCCCGCAGGATCACGACGGCACAACTGTTGTCCCTGCAACTCGGCCGCCTGAAAGACGCGGGTCGCATGCGTCCGTCGCAGGTATCGCTCGCCAAGTGGAACAACGTCCGCATGGCGCTCGACATCGCCCGGGATGCGCGCGATATCCTCGGCGGCGCGGGGGTCAGTGCCGAATACTGCCCTATCCGCCACATGCTGAATCTCGAGAGCGTGATCACCTACGAGGGCACGGAGACGATTCACGAGCTGATCGTCGGACGGGAACTGACGGGCGTCAACGCCTTTTGAGGCCGATGGCGATGTTGCGCGCGTCATGAGGAGAGCAGCCATGGCCTTGCTGGACGACGCCGCCGCGCGCGGGATGCGCTATCTCGAGATGCTGCCGGAGCGCGACGTGTGGCCGAGCGACGCGGCCCTCGCGGGCCTCGAGCGATTCGTCGAGCCCATGCAGGACCCTGTCATGCCCGCCGAGGCCGTGCTGGCCGCGCTCGATGAATTCGGCTCGCCGGCCACAGTGGCGAATGCGGGGCCGCGCTATTTCGGCTACGTCGTCGGCGGGGCACTGCCCGTTACCGTGGCGGCGAGCTGGTTGGCGGCGGCGTGGGACCAGAACGCGCATCACTGGGCCGGCTCGCCGGTGGCCGCGCGGCTCGAGGAAGTGACGCTGGGCTGGATCACGCAGCTTGCCGGGCTGCCTGCCGGCACCGGTGGCGCTTTCGTCACCGGTGCCTCGATCGCGAATTTCTGCGCGCTTGCCGCGGCCCGCCACGCGCTACTGGCCCGGCTCGGCTGGGATGTCGAGGCGCGTGGCCTGTACGGCGCGCCCGAAATCCAGGTCATCGTCGGCGATGAAGTTCACTCGACGCTGCTCAAGGCCGTCGCCTTGCTCGGCTTCGGCCGGGAGCGCATCGTCCGCGTGCCGGTCGACGATCAGGGGCGGATGCGGGCGGACGCGGTCCCGACCATCGCCCAGCCGGCGATCGTGTGCCTCCAGGCCGGCAACGTGAACACGGGGGCATGCGACCCGCTGGCCGGGATCATCCCGCGCGTGCGCGCCGCCGGCGCGTGGGTCCACGTCGATGCGGCGTTCGGTTTCTGGGCGGTCGCCTCGCCGCGCCATGCGCTGCTGGTCGACGGCATCGCCCTGGCCGACTCGTGGGCGACGGATGCGCACAAGTGGCTGAACGTCCCCTATGACTGCGGGCTGGCGCTGGTGAGAGACCCGGCCGCGTTGCAGGGAGCGATGGGAATCCGGGCCGCGTACCTGCCGGACGAGGACCGCCGGGAGCCGTCGCGCTTCGGGCCGGAGCTTTCGCGGCGGGCGCGCGGCATCGAGGTCTGGGCTGCACTGAAACATCTGGGGAAAGAAGGCCTCGCCGCGATGGTGGAGCGCTGCTGCGACCACGCGCGGCGTTTCGCGGCGGGGCTCGGCGCGGCCGGCCACCGGGTGCTCAACGACGTCGTGCTGAACCAGGTGCTGGTGTCCTTCGGCAGCCCCGAGCGGACGCAGCGGGTCATCGCCGCAGTGCAGGCCGAAGGCACCTGCTGGTGCAGCGGCACCGTATGGCAGGGGCATACCGCCATGCGCATCAGCGTGTCGTCCTGGGCGACCACGGCGGAGGATGTCGAGCGCAGCCTGGCGGCGATCCTGCAAATCGCGGCGGCGGAGCCGTAGCAGGAGCGCAGCGGGCGGCGGGCGGCGGGCGGCGGGCGGCGATGTGGCTAGACTGTGAAACATTCAGATTATTCATCGGGGAATTGCGTCATGACCACTGCCAGTTTGAGGCCGCCTGCACTGTCCGGGATTTCGCAGGTGTCGATGCGTGTCCATGACCTCGCCCGGGCGGTCGCTTTCTACCGGGATGTCCTCGGGCTCGACGTCCTGTCGGAGCACGAGGGCATGGCCTTCGTGCTGGCGGGCTCCGTGCGCATCATGCTGGCCATCCCGCCGTCGGCGGAGTTCGACCATCCCGGCTCGGTGCTGTATTTCGACACGAAGGATATCGAGGCGGACTGCGCCGTGCTCGAGTCGCTTGGCGTGGACATCCTGCGCGAGCCGTTCGTCGTCCACAGCGAAGACAGCCATGAATTCTGGCTGGCCTTCTTCCGCGACAGCGAGGGCAATACGCTCGGCCTGAGCCAGTGGCGCCGCGCCACGGCGTGAGCGCATCCGGCTCAGGGCAAGCCTGCGCCGGGGCCGGCCAGGAACATCAGGCCCACGACCGCCAGCGCCATGCCGAGCGGTACCCAGTCGGTCAGCGGCGTGCCGCTGCGTCCCAGCAGGTAGACGAGCCTGGCCCGGCCGAGCCGGGTGGGGAGGTCCTGGGCGCGGTTGCGATCGGGCAGGCGAGGGTGGCGGCGCGGGCCGGGCGGCGTGCGATTCGGGTAAGGCAGATTCATCGGCGTGCTCCTGGAGCTTGGTCCACGCCGTCATTACAGTTCCGCCACCGGGCGTCGGGCGGGCGGGATCCGGGCAGTCCTCGGATAGAATGTGGCGAATCCTGACAGCCAGATGCCGCTGCCATGAGCCAGCACATAGCCATCGTCGAGGACGAGCCAGCCATTCGCGAGAACTACGCGGATGCGTTCCGGCGCGCCGGTTACCGGGTGAGTGCCTTTGCCGGCCGGCGCGAGGCGCTGGATGCCTTCGACGCCCGCCTTCCCGACCTGGTGGTGATCGACGTCACGCTCGGCGCGGAGGCCGAGGGCGGCTTCGAGCTGTGCCGCGAGCTGCGCACGCGCGCGCCCCGCCTGCCGCTGATCTTTCTCACGGCCCGCGACAGTGATCTGGACGCGGTCTCCGGCCTGCGGCTGGGTGCGGACGATTACCTCACCAAGGACATCAGCCTGCCGCACCTGCTGGCGCGGGTCGCCGCCCTGTTCCGTCGGGTCGAGGCGCTCGGTGAACCCGCCGGCGCCGCACGCACGCTGGCGCGCGGCAAGCTCCGGCTGGACGCAGAACGGCTCGAGGCGCAGTGGGACGGTCGCGATCCCGGCCTTACGCTGACCGAGTTCTGGATCGTGCACGCCCTTGCGAAGCATCCCGGCCACGTGAAGAACCGCCAGCAGCTGATGGACGCCGCTCGCGTCGTGCTCGACGACGCGACCATCACTTCGCACGTCAAGCGCATCCGGCGCAAGTTCGAAGGTCTCGACCCCGGCTTCGATGCCATCCAGACGGTCTACGGCCTCGGCTATCGCTGGCGGGACGGCGCCGCTTCATGAGGCTCGCCGGCCAGCTGCTGGCCGTCAGCACGGTCACGCTGCTGCTGCCCTGGGCCGGCTGCCAGTACACGCGCGAGGTCGAGACGGCGCTGCGCGACGGCGAGCAGCAGGCGATCGCTTCCACGGCACGCCTGCTCGCCGCAGCCCTCGCCCCGGCGGCCGCGACGTTTGCCGCCGAGGCGGAGCGATGGGCCGCGGGACACGGGGGCGGCGCAGACGTCTACGTGCACGAGCTCGCCGGCACGCCGACGCTGGACGGCTTCGTCGAGGACTGGGGCGCCAGCGCCGATTTCGCCGAGCCGATCGGCGGCCTCGTCCTGCTGGCTGGACGTCGCGGCGAGTTGATCCATCTGTTCATCGGGACGCCCGGCAGTGCGCCGCCGGGTGCACTGGAGATTCGGGGCCGTAACGCGTCGCTGGAATTTTTTTTGGAAGCGCCGGGCCCCGTGACCGCGGTCGTGAGCGGCGCAGCCGGCGACCCGCGCACGCGTGGCTACTGGCAGGCCACGAGCCGGGGCTGGCAGATCGAGGCCCGCATCCCCGCGGCCCTGCTCGACGGCCGCCTCGGTGCCAGGTTGCTGGAGCCCGACGGCGTGATCCGTGCAGCGAGCTTCGGCGAAGCGCCCGGGTGGATGAGCGGCCCTGTACCTGCGGCGCAGGCCGCGCTGGATGCGGTCGCGCCCCCGGGCCAGCGCATTTACGTCACCGATCGCGCGGGCTTCGTGCTGGCCATACGCGGTCCCGGGCGGCGCGCCGCGCCCGGGGCCGGCGCAGGGTGGCCGGAGCGCCTCTACCGTCACGCGCTCGGCGCGCGCCTGGCGGCGGATCCGCCGCCGGCGGCTCGCCCCGGCCAGCTCAGCGGCAGGCACGTGGAGCTCGCGAGCATAGGCGAGAGTGATGTTCGGCGTTTTGCCCTGCCGAGCGGCGGCCTGCTGGCGGCGGCTGCGCCGATCGGCTCGTCGCGGGCGCCGGCTGCCCTCGTGGTAGTCGAGCGCGACACTGCGGAAATCCTCAGCCTGACACGCGCACCCACCAGGCGCCTGCTGGTGGCGAGCCTTGTTGCAAGCATGGTTGCCACCGTGGTGTTGCTCGGTTTCGCAATGCTGCTGTCGGTTCGCATTCGCCGGCTCAGCAAGGCCGCGACCGCGGCGGTCGGCAAGCGTGGCGAGATCGCCGGCCCGCTGCCCGGCGCCCGGGCGGGCGATGAACTCGGCGATCTGGCGCGCGGGTTCGGCCGCCTGCTCGGCAACGTGCGGGATCACAACCTGTACCTGCAGGGGCTCGGCGGCCGCCTGGCGCACGAACTGAGGACACCCCTGGCGGTCGTGCGCAGCTCGCTCGATAACCTGGAGGCCGAGAACGCGCCTGCCGGGCCTTGGCTGGGCCGGGCCCGCGGCGGAGTCGATCGCATGAGCGTTCTGGTCAATGCCCTGTCCGCCGCGCAGAAAATCGAGCGCGCCGTGGCGGCCGCCGAGCACGAGCGCTTCGACGTCGCGGCGCAGGTCAGCGAGATGGTCGAGGCCTACCGCGTGCTGTACCCGGAGCGGGTCTTCCAGCTCCAACGACCCGCGCAACCCTGCCTCGTCGAGGGCGCCCCCGATTTGATCGCACAGATGCTGGACAAGCTCGTGGAGAACGCCGCCGATTTCGCGCCGCCCACGATACCGCTCAGGATCGCGATCGTCGACGCAGGGCCGCGCTGGCATCTCGTGGTGGCCAATGCCGGCAGCCGCCTGCCGGCCGGCGGGCCTGCGCGGCTGTTCGACTCGCTGGTGTCCGTCCGCGAGACGGGCGCCGAGCCGCATCTCGGGCTTGGCCTGTTCATCGTCCGCCTGGTCGCCGAGCATCACGGCTGTCGCGCAACGGCAAGAAACCTGCCGGACGGCGGTGGTGTCGAGTTCGTCATCGAGCTACCTCGGGCAGGCGATTCGCCTGCCACGTCGCGGTACGACGCGGTGCGCGATATCGGTGCTTGAACGGATGCGCCGGGGCGACAGCGAGGCTATAGTCCGCAGCAACCTTCAGTCGATCCCCGGAGCCGCTCATGAATCGCGCCTTTCTGTATGCCTGTGGCGTGCTCTACCTCGGCTACGGACTCTGGGTCCTGCTCTCTCCGTCCACCAGCCTCGCCTACCTGGGCGTGGACCCCGGCCTCGTGAACGCCATGTCAGACCTGCATGGCAGCCATGGCGGACTGAACACGGCCATCGGATTGTTCCTGCTGTGGGCCGCCGGCCGCGATCCCTGGTTCCTTTACGGCCTGTGGCTCGTGTTCCTGATGAACATCGGTTATTTCAGCGGCCGGGTCGTGGCCTTGCTTGCCGACGGGATGCCGACCGGGATCGTGCCGCTGGTGATGCTCTTGGAGGTCGTGCTGTTCGTGCTGGCCTTCCTGTTCGCGCGCCAGGCAAGCTCGTCGTGAAAAGCCGCGTGCGCAATTCAAGCGCCAGTCCGGGCCGGAAGCGATCGCCGTAGATGCCCGCGGCCGGCTTCAAGGATCATTTTTCGGTCGCGGCCCACGAGTACGATCGCTATCGGCCGGGCTATCCGGCGGCGCTGATGGAATTTCTCGCGGCAGCGGCGCCAGGTCGCAGCCTTGCCTGGGACTGCGCCACCGGAACCGGCCAGGCGGCCATTGCGCTGGCCGGGTACTTCGAGGAGGTCGTGGCGAGCGATGCGAGCACCGCGCAGATCGGGCATGCCGTCGCGCATCCGCGCGTGCGGTACAGGGTCGCGCAAGCCGAGGCCAGCGGCCTGGGCGACGGCGTCGCGGACCTCGTCACCGTCGCCCAGGCGCTGCACTGGCTCGACCTCGAGCCCTTCTACGGAGAGGTGCGTCGCGTGGCGCGTCCGGGCGCGGTGTTCGCCGCCTGGACCTACAGCCTGGCGGACGCCGATCCGGAAATCGATCCGCTGGTGGCGGCGTTCTACGCAAGGATGGGCCCGTGGTGGCCGCCGGAGCGCGCGCACGTCGAGGACGGCTACCGGCAACTGCCATTCCCGTTCGCGCCGCTCTCCGCGCCGGACTTCGAGATTCGTGAGGCTTGGCCGCTCGAACGGCTGCTCGGCTACTTCAGCACCTGGTCGGCGGTCAACCGCTGCCGCAAGGAAACCGGAGACGACCCGGTCGAGTCGCTCGGCCGGCAGCTGGCGCGAGTCTGGGGCGATCCGGCCGCGCCGCGCCCGGTGCGCTGGCCGCTGCACCTGCGCGTCGGCCGCGTCGACCGGGGATGGGGACACTCCTGAAAGGGCCCTTTCAGGAGTGTCCCCATCCTCTCAGGGGGAGGCGGGCGCCTGTTCTTCGGCGGCGCGCGCCAGGTAGTCCACCGTTACGGTCGCCAATGCCCGGAGGCCGACCCTGAGCGTGCTCTCGTCGACGTCGAACTCGGGCGAGTGATTCGACGGCGCCGTCTTCGGATCCACGCCCTCGGGCGTGGCGCCGAGGAAGAAGTAGAACCCCGGCACCTCGTTGGCGAAGTAGCTGAAGTCTTCCGCGCCCGTGACGAGGGGCACCTCGTAGACACGATCTTCCCCTGCGGCACGCTGCAGGCTCGGCAGCGATGCCTCGACCAGGTCCGGGTCGTTGGCCGTGACGGGATAGCCCCGGCGAACGTGCACGTCGGCCGTGGCGCCGGCCGCACCGGCGATGCCGTCCGCCGTCGCCTTGACGCGCTCATGGATGTCGGCGCGGATGGCATCGTCGAAGGTCCGGATGGTGCCGACCAGCCTGACGTCGTTCGGAATGATGTTGTTGCGGATGCCGCCGTGAATGCTGCCCACGGAGATCACCGCCGGGACGCGCGAAATGTCGACCTGGCGGCTGGCGATATTCTGCAGGCCGAGCACGATCTGCGCCGCGGGGACCACGGGATCGATGCCGCCCCAGGGCCGCGATCCGTGCGTCTGGCGCCCGCGCACGACAATCTCGAAGCGGTCCGAGGCCGCCATCGCCGGCCCCGAGCGATAGCCGATGTGCCCGGCGGTGATCGTCGAGAACACATGCAGCCCGAACAAGGCGTCGGGCCGCTGCCACTCGAACAGGCCTTCCTTCAGCATCAGCTCCGCGCCGCCTTCCTCGTCTCCCGGCGCGCCTTCCTCGGCAGGCTGGAAGATGAACAGTATGGAGCCCGGCAGGTCTTCCTTCATCGCGGCCAGCAGTTCCGCGGTCGCCATCAGGATCGCCGTGTGAGCGTCGTGACCGCAGGCGTGCATCACGCCGGTCTCCTCGCCCTCGTACTCGGCCGTCACCTCTGATGCAAACGGCAGCCCGGTCTGCTCCGTCACCGGGAGCGCATCCATGTCGGCCCGCAACGCGACGATCGGCCCCGGCTTGCCGCCCTCCAGCAAGGCTGCGACGCCCGTGTGCGCGATGCCCGTGCGGACCTCCAGCCCCAGCGAACGCAGGTGCTCGGCCACCAGTTCCGAAGTGCGAAACTCGCGATTCGAAAGCTCCGGGTGCTGGTGGATATCGCGCCGCCAGCCAATAAGTTTCGGCTCGAGCGCCTCGGCCATCGAGCGGATGGCGGCGTCATCGTCGGCGAACGCGGGGAACGCCGTGAACATCGCTGTGCAGGCCAGCAGGGCGGCGACTCGCTGCATGGAACTCTCCCGTTGAGACCCTGGTACTGAGGATAACCGGAAACGGGGACACCGCTACACGCCGAGGAACGCGACGATGCCCTTGGCGGCTTCGCGGCCTTCGAATACGGCGGTGACGACCAGGTCGGAGCCGCGCACGTTGTCGCCGCCGGCGAAGATTTTCGGATGCGTCGTCTGGAAGGGATAGCGTCCGGCGGAATCGACGCGCAGCCGCCCGTCCGGCCAGGTATCGACGCCGGCGCCGGTAAGCCAGGCCGGCGGATCGGGCCGGAAGCCGAAGGCGATGATCACGGCGTCCGCAGGCAGGACTTCCTCGGTACCCGGCACCGGCTCGGGCCGCCTTCTGCCACCTGGGCCCTTCTCACCCAGCCGCGTGCGTACGACCTTCACGCCCTCGGCGGCGCTCGTCCCGACGATCTCGACAGGCTGGCGATTGAACAGGAATTCGACCCCTTCCTCGCGGCTGTTCTTCACCTCGCGCCGCGAACCCGGCATGTTCCGCTCGTCGCGTCGATAGGCGCAGGTGACGCCGACGGCCCCTTGCCGGATGGCGGTGCGGTTACAGTCCATGCCGGTGTCGCCGCCGCCGAGCACGACCACGCGCCTGCCGGACATCGACACGAATGATTCCCCGTCGGCCAGCAAGCCGAGCTCGCGCCGCGCATTGGCGACGAGGTACGGCAGCGCCTCGAACACCCCAGGCAGATCCTCCCCCGGCAGTCCGCCCTTGACGTAGCGATAGGCGCCGGTGCCCGTGAACACCGCATCGTAGTCGGCCAGCAGTTGGTCGAGCGTGATGTCGCGGCCGATCTCGCAGTTCAGCACGAATTCGACGCCCATGCCCTCCAGCAGCATGCGGCGCGTCTCGACGATCTCCTTCTCCAGCTTGAAGGGCGGGATGCCGAAGGTCAGCAGGCCGCCGATGCGCGCGTAGCGGTCGTACACCACCGGGCGCACCCCGTGACGCGCGAGACCGTCCGCGGCGGCGAGCCCGGCGGGCCCGGCGCCGATGATCGCCACTTCGCGCCCGGTCGGGTTCACGCGCGACAGGTCGGGGCGCCAACCCTGGCGCACCGCCTCGTCGGTGATGTACTTCTCGATACTGCCGATCGTGACCGCACCGAGGCCGTCGTTCAGCGTGCAGGCGCCCTCGCACAGCCGGTCCTGCGGGCAGACCCGGCCGCAGATCTCGGGCAGCGAGTTCGTCTCATGACACAGCTCCGCAGCCTCGAACAGGTTGCCCTCCTCCACCAGCTTGAGCCAGTTCGGGATGTAGTTGTGCACCGGGCATTTCCACTCGCAGTATGGATTACCGCAATCGAGGCAGCGGCCCGCCTGCTTATGGGCGCCTTCCGCGTCGTACTGGCCGTAAATCTCCCGATAGTGGCGCACCCGCTCCTTCGGCAGGAGCTTGCGCGGGTCCTTGCGCGGGACCTCGAGAAAACGCAGCAGGTGTTCGCGGCTCATGTCTTCCTCACGCCGCGCGTCGCAGCGAGTCGATGAGGCTCTCGAGGTCCGCCGCCTTCGGCTTCACCAGCCAGAACTTCGGCAGCCAGGAGCGAAAGTCGTCGAGGATCTCGCGGCCCCACAGGCTGCCCGTCTCGCGCGCATGGGCCTCGAGCAGGCCGCGCAGGTGATGCAGGTGTGCTTCCATCGTCTCGGGCGTGATGCGGTGGATGTCTATCAGTTCGTGGTTGTAGCGGTCCACGAAGTCGCGATCCGTGTCGAGCACGTAGGCGAACCCACCCGTGAGGCCCGCACCGAAATTCACTCCCGTGCGACCGAGGACGACCGCGACGCCGCCGGTCATGTACTCGCAGCCGTGGTCCCCGCAGCCCTCGACCACCGCGACGGCGCCCGAGTTGCGCACGGCGAAGCGCTCCCCGGACGTGCCCGCCGCGAACAGGTGACCGCCGGTGGCACCGTACAGGCAGGTGTTGCCGATGATCGGCGTGTGGCGCGCCTCGAAGCGGCTGCCCGTCGGCGGGTAGATCACGAGGCGTCCGCCCGTCATCCCCTTGCCGACGTAATCGTTGGCGTCCCCCTCGAGGTAGAGATGCAGGCCGCCGACGTTCCACACGCCGAAACTCTGGCCCGCGGAGCCTTTCATGCGGATCACGACCGGGTTCTCGGCGAGGCCGGAGTCCCCGTAGCGGCGCGCGATCTCGCCCGAGAGGCGCGCGCCGATCGAGCGATGGAAGTTCTTTACCTCGTAGGAGAACGTGCCGCCGCGGCGCTCCTCGATGGCCTGCGTGCAATCCGCGACCATGCGCTCGTTGAGCAGGCCCTCGTCGAACGGCGGATTGCGCGCCTCGGTGCAGAAGCGCGGCTCCGCGGCAGACAGCCCGCCGAGATCCAGCAGCGGCCTGAGGTCGAGCCGGCGCTGACGCGGCGTTTCACCCGGCAGCGGCTCCGCCAGGTCCATCCGCCCGATCAGCTCCTCGATGCTGCGCGCGCCGAGGGC
>DATKAZ010000010.1:0-6168 GCA_035514535.1 Gammaproteobacteria bacterium | reverse complement strand
CAGCCGATGCGGTCCGTGCGGTGCCATTCACTGTGGCGCGATGCCATCAACCCAGGGTGGTCGGGAGTTTCACCAGCGTATACCCGGCTGGGTCAACCGGTCGGTGCGATCGCTTTGCGCCATGCCGCTATCCTAGACCAGCGGTGGGGCGGGTTCGAATCCGGGCGCTCCCTCCTGCCGACTTACCATTCCCCCATGCCCGAGGCCGATAGCGTGTTGTCCATTGCCGGATTCAGCGACCCGGTCAGCTCCCTGACCCACCTGGCCGCGGCGGCGGTTTTCGCGGTCCTGGGGGCGGTGCTTCTGCATCGCGGACGCGGCGACCCCTGGCGCATGATGGCGCTGTGCGTATTCGCGTTCTCGTGCGTGCTGTTGCTGAGCCTGAGCGGGGTGTATCACCTGCTCTCGCCGGGCACTCCGGGCCGCGAGGTGCTCAGGCGCCTGGACCACGCCGCCATCTTCGTGTTGATCGCGGGAAGCTTCACGCCGGTGCACGTCATCCTGTTCCGCGGCGCGTGGCGCTGGGGCATGCTAGCGGGCATCTGGGGAGCGGCGCTCACCGGTTTGATCCTCAAGACCGTGTTCTTCGCCACCATGCCCGAATGGCTCGGCCTTGCGATGTACCTGGGGCTGGGCTGGATGGGGGTGATCTCAGCGCTCGCGCTGGCGCGCCGCTACGGATGGCGCTTCATCCAGCCGGTGCTATGGGGCGCTCTCGCCTACACCGCCGGGGCGATCGTCGAATTCCTGCGCTGGCCGGTGCCGTTGCCGGGGATCGTCGGGCCGCACGAAATATTCCATCTCGCCGTGCTCGCCGGGATCTCCTGCCACTGGGCGTTCATCCTCGGCGTCGCGCCGGGCGAGCCGATCGGCGGCCTGCCGTGATAATTTAGACGATACGGGGGAAGCATCCCGGTGCGGTGGGTTTTTCAACCGATTTCGACCTAAGGGAGCCGAGCATGAGCATTTCGCGCCGTTGTTTCCTCAAAGCCGCCTCCGGCACCCTGGCAACCGGCGCCGCGCCCGCACTCTTGGTGAGCGGGGCGCGCGCGCAGGGCGTAACCCCGATTACCGTGGCGCTCACCTGGATCACCAACGTCGAGTACGCGGGGCTGTGGATCGGCCTCGAGCGAGGCTACTTCCGCGAGGAAGGGCTCGACGTGAAGGCCCTGCCCGGCGGGCCGAACGCGCCCGCGCCGCTTGTCACGGTGGCGGCCGGAAAGGCGCAGATCGGCTACGCCAACTGGTTTCCCTTCCTCGACGCGGTGAGCAAGGGCAACGATTTCCTGCTGATCGCCCATACCTTCCCGGTGTCGCCGCTCGGCATCCTGTCGCTGGCGGCGAAGCCGATCCTCAAGCCGGCCGACCTAGTGGGCGCCAAGATCCTGGCCCAGGGCCCGACGGAGCGCACCGCCGTTGAGGCAGTGCTCGCCCTGAACAATCTGCCGAAGCAGGTCTCGTTCATTCCGACCGGCTTCTCACCGGAGCCGCTGCTCTCGAAGCAGGGCGAGGGCTACACCGCCTTCGTCACCAACCAGTCGATCACCCTGGAGAACATGGGCCTCGCGCGCGGCAAGGACTTCCATTTCGTCTCCTTCGACGAGCTCGGCTACCGCACCTACGCGAGCGGGCTGTTCACCTCCAGGCAGATGCTGCAGGAGCACCGAGGCCAGGTGGTCGGTTTCATGCGCGCGCTGGTCCGTGGGTGGAACGATAATCAGAAGGATCCGACACTCGCGCCGAAGCTGGTGCTGGCGAAGTACGGGGTGGATCTCGGCCTGAATGCGAAGCAGCAGACGCGCCAGAACGAGCTGCAGCTCGGGCTCATGAAGAACCCGCGCGCCCCGCAAAAGCGGATTCTCGAGCTCGACCGGGAATCCATCACCGGCCCGATGTATGCGGCAGCGCGCGCAGCGGGCAGAAGCAGCCCGCCCCCGGTCGAGAAGATCGCGGATTTCGGCGTCATGGAGGAGGTCTACCGCACGCTGCGCAGCTGATCGATGCGCCAGCCCCGGGAGGTCGATCTGCTGGTGCGCGGGGGCGCGGTGGTGTGCATGGACCGCGCCGGAAAGACCTACGCCGACGGCGCCGTGGCGATCAAGGGCCAGCGCATCGAATGGGTGGGCCCCTCGCGTGTCGCCAAGCAGCGTTTCCGCGCCGCTTCGGTCATCGACGCTAGCGGCACGATCGTGATGCCCGGGATGATCGACGGGCATTTCCATACGGCGCAGCAGCTCCTGCGCGGGAAGATCGTGGCGCTGGGACGCAGGCGCAGGCTGAAGAACCCGATCTGGAAGAACTACTACATCCCCTTCGAGGCGATGCTCGAGCCGGAGGATGTCCATCTTTCCGGCCTGCTCGCCTATACCAACATGATCCGCGCGGGGACCACCTGCTTCGCGGAAGCGGGCGGGCCGCACCCGGACGAAATGGGCCGCGCGGCAATGCAGACCGGCATCCGCGGCTTCATCGCGCTGTCCACGGTCGACCAGGGCGCCTGGGTACCGCGCTCGATGCTGATGACCACCAAGCAGGCCCTCGAGCGCAACGTGGCGCTGGTGAAGCGCTGGCGGAACAACGAGCGGGTGGGCGCATGGCTCGCCTTGCGCCAGATTCTCGTCTGCACGCCGGAGCTGATCGAGGCCATCGGCGAGGCCGCGCGCAGGTACGACGTGAAGATCCACACGCACCTGTGCGAAGGCACCTACGAGATCGACTACGCGCTGGAGAAGTTCAATAAGCGGCCGGCGGAATGGCTGGAGTCGATGAAGGTCCTCGACCGGCACCTGCACTGCGCGCATTCGGTGTTCCTGTCGCCCGAGGAAATGGATCTTTACGTCAAGCGGCGGGTGTCGGCCTGCCACTGTTCCACCAACAACTACCACATCGGTCCGATGCGGCTGCTCGAGATGTGGCGGCGCGGGGTCGACGTGGGTCTGGGCACCGACGGCGCCGCGTCGTGGGGTACGCTGGACATGTTCCAGGTGGCGCATCTCGCGCGCGTCGGACAGACCGCGCTCTTCGGCACGCCGTGGCACAACCGTACGGTGACCAACGGCGAGGAGATGCTCTCGATCGCCATCAACGGGGGTGCGCGGGCGCTCGGCATCGCCGACGAGGTCGGCAGCCTGGAGCCCGGGAAGAAGGCGGACCTGCTGCTCGTCGATTGCGGCGAGCTCGACCAGGCGCCGATGTACGACCCGCTGTTCGTCGCCGCCAACACCACCGTCGGACGCGACGTGCGCACGGTGATCATCGACGGCCGGGTGGTGATGAAGGACCGCGAGACTCTCACCGTCGACATGGACGCCATTCGCGCCGCGCTCGCCAGGCGGCTGCCGCGCCTGATGCAGCGCCTCGAGACGATCACGCAATGAGCGCCCATATCAAGGTTGAGCGCGCACACAAGGTCTTCCAGCTCGGCGACGGCAAGCGCGTCGAGGCGCTTGCCGAGGTGACGATCGAGGCGCGTCCCGGGGAGTTCGTCGCCATCATCGGACCGTCCGGCTGCGGCAAGAGCACCATCCTGCGGCTGATCGGCTCCCTGGATGAGCCCACCGCGGGCGCCGTGAGCATCGGAGGGCGGCCACCATCGGACCTCGCGCGCGCCCACAAGCTCGGGGTCGCGTTCCAGGACCACGCCCTGCTCCCCTGGCTCTCGGTCTGGCAGAACATCGCGCTTCCGTACCAGGTGGCGGGGCGGCGGCCGGACGAGGCACGCATCGGAGCGCTGATCCGGCTGGTGGGACTGGCGGGATTCGAAAACGCACGGCCACGGCAGCTCTCCGGCGGCATGCGCCAGCGCGCCTCGATCGCGCGCGCGCTGATCCTCGAGCCGGAAGTGCTGCTGCTGGATGAGCCGTTCGGTGCGCTCGACGCCGTGACCCGGCGTCACATGAATATCGAGCTGCAGCGCATCTGGGCGGAGGACCGCATCAGCACGGTGCTGGTGACCCACGCGGTCGACGAGGCGCTGTTCCTGGCCGAGCGCATCTACGTGATGAGCGGCCGTCCGGGGCGCATTCTTCGGACCGTCGAGGTCGAGTTCCCGCGGCCACGCGACCCGGCGCTGATGCGCACCAGCCGCTTTCACGCGCTGTACGACGAGCTCGCCGCGCTGCTCGAGCCGGCAGCCGCATGAGAAGGCTTGGCTTGGGGGTCGTCGGCCTCGCCTTGTTCCTGCTGGCGTGGCAGCTCATCGGGCATTACCGCCTGGCCGGCCTGAGCTGGCCGTCCCTCGTCGAGGTCCTCGCCGTGCTGCTCGATCCGGATCGCCGAGCGCTCTTTATCCGGGCGTTCTCCGCGACGGTCGTCGCCACCGCCATCGGATACTGCATTGGCGCAGCGCTCGGCCTCGGCGCGGCCATGGGCAGCCATCTCCTGCCCGCGGCGCGCCCGGGCACCGACCGTCTCGCCGCCGTGCTGCATTCCATTCCCTCGATCGCGCTCGCACCGGTGTTCATCGTGTTCCTGTCGCGCGAATCGACCCCGGTAGCGATCGCTGCGGCGCATGCGGCCTTCGTGATTTACGTGGCGGCGAGCTCGGGTCTCGCCGCGGCCTCTCAAGGCCATGGCGACCTCCTCACGGTCCTTGGCGCCTCGCGATGGCAGCGCTTGTGGCGCCTGGACATGCCGGCCGCGCTGCCGGCGCTGTCCTCGGGCCTCAAGCTCGCAGTGCCGGTGTCCCTGATCGGGGCGGTCATCGGCGAGTGGTTCGGCGCGCCGCGGGGTCTGGGCGTGCTGATCGTCAACGCGATGCAGAACTTCCAGATTCCCCTGCTGTGGAGTGCCGTGACCTTGATTGCGGCGACCTCGCTGACGTTGTATGCGGCGCTCACGCTGCTCGAGCGCGCCTGCTACGGCCGGTTCACCTGATGGCACGCAAGCTCGTCAGCCAAAGCTGGGGCATCGTGCTGCTGATCGCCGCGTGGCAGATCTGGGTCATCGCGATGGACTTCAACCAGATCGTGATGCCGCGACCGATGGGCGTACTGCAGGACCTGGTGACGCAGCCCGGTATCTACTGGCAGAACGCCCGGTATACGATCGGCGCCGCCCTTGCCGGGCTAGCGCTGGGCATGGCGCTGGGCACTTCGCTCGCCGTGCTCGCCTGGCTTTCGACGCTCCTCGAGGGATTGCTCACCCCGCTTACCGTGCTTTTCAGCTCGGTGCCGGTAGTCACGCTGATTCCGATCATCGCGCGCCTGCTCGGCTACGATTTTGGCACCGTGCTCGCCATCGTGGTGATCATCTGCTTCTTTCCAGCCTTCGTCTTCACCACCTCCGGCCTGCGCGCTCTCCCGCCGGGCTCCGGGGATCTCTTCAAGGTGCTCGGGGCCCGGACAGCCTCCACGCTCTTCCGGCTAGCCCTTCCCGCGGCGGTGCCGAACTGGATGGTGGCGCTGCGTATCGCTGCCGCCAACGCGGTGCTTGCCGCCATGGTCGCGGAGTACCTCATGGGCACGGCGGGACTGGGGTATCTGTTCGGCGAAACGAAGGCGGACTTCAACATGGAACGCGCATTCGGAGCGACCGTCGTTGCCACGGTCGTTTCGCTGGTGTTTTTCCTGGCCGCCATGGCGGCCGAGCGGCGCGTCAAGGAGCGATGGAGCTGATGTGAGCCACGGGCGTCCCAAGGCGGTACCGAAACAAATGATCTCCAACGGCCGGGTCAAGGTGACCGAGTGGCGCTTCGCGCCCGGCGCGGAAACGGGGTGGCATCGCCATGCGCACGACTACGTCGTGGTGCCGATGGTGACTGGCCGGCTGCTGCTCGAGGAGAAGGGCGGCAACCGTTTCGCGGAGCTGCACGCCGGCGAGCCGTACTTCCGGCCGGTTGGCGTCGAGCACAATGTGGTGAATGCGAACCAGGGCGAATTCGTCTTCATCGAAATCGAAGTGATTGCTTGAAGATCAACGCGCCCCCGGCGCGCTTATTGCGTGTACCGGGGCATGCAGCGGAGAGCACGTCGTAAACGCATAGGGTCATTCGCCAGGGCCGCCGAGCTGTCGCTGCTTGCGCCTCAGGTCATCGCGCTGCGCAGCCTGCGCATGCACGATCGGCACGAAATGCAGCGCATGGGCACGGAGAAAGTGCTGGCGTTCTGGGAATCCATGAACGCGATGGGGCTGCAGATGGCCAGAGCCAACCAGCAATATGCGCTATTC
>DATKAZ010000009.1:0-4026 GCA_035514535.1 Gammaproteobacteria bacterium | reverse complement strand
CGACGTTCGTACGGCCTTAGAGAAAATGTTCAAGGAACTGGTTGAGGGAGGAGACGAGCCTGGCGTTGTGGCCGACACCGTGCTGAAAGTTGCCAGCGCGGCTCGCCCGAAACTCCGATACACAGCCGGTGGCGTCGCGGGCCGGCTGCGATTGCTTCGCAGATTTGCGCCCGCAGGCCTGGTGGACGCAGGGGTTCGAAAGAATCTACAGCTCGATGCGCAGACGGCGTCGCTGCCTCGCAAACCGGTCTTGGCTAAGTAGCTGACCCAGGAGACGCCGATGAATAGGCTGATGCGAGGCGTTAGCACGGGTGGGTGTTGAGGTCG
The DNA here is from genome assembly GCA_035514535.1 of Gammaproteobacteria bacterium. GTDB lineage: Bacteria > Pseudomonadota > Gammaproteobacteria > Steroidobacterales > XN24 > XN24. The sequence continues at coordinate 3,699 of DATKAZ010000009.1, read as the reverse complement.
CGGTTCGTGCCCGGATTGTCGCAGGCTTCGGCTGGGTGGCTCGTGTCGGCCATTTCTTCGCATAAGTCTGGAGGAGAGATCAAATGCTGTACAGTTATTTTGTCGAGAAATCGATCCGACAGAGCTTCGACCACGTCAACAACCATCGCTGGGATGAGGCGGTGAAAGCAGTCGCGCCGAATGTCCATCACCGCGTTTCCGGCGCCCACGCGCTTGGTGGCGAGCGCCACGACAAAGAAGCCCTGCGCCGCTGGTTTGAGCGCCTCGGCCGCGTACTGCCCACTCTCCATCTCACGGTCAACAACATCTGGGTGACGGGCTGGCCGTGGCATACCACCGTGTTTGCCCAGTGGGACGGCACCGCAACGCTGCTCAACGGCGACGCGTCGTACGTCAACCGTGGTCTCCACGTGTTCACCCTGCGGTGGGGCAGAGTCTCTGCACTCGAGGAATTTCAAGATTCACAAGCAGCGGCCCGTGCTCTTGCCGCCCAAGCGGCAGCTGGTCTCGAAGAAAGCTGTCGCCGAACCAATTGTGAGCTAGCAGAAGCGCAGTCAGAGGCCCACGCTTTCCGGCGGCTCATTCTCGCGGGCACCGGTCCGTCGGGTGGCGAAGGCATGGCTGCGTTCTCGCCGCAGGTGCTGGAGATCATTGGTCGGCCGAACAGCACGGCGGCCGACCGGATGCTGGAGCTGTTCTTCTCACCCCACCGCCACAAGCCAGGCCGCGGGCAAGGCATGGCTGGCGCCGCATCGCCGCGCGGCAGATGGATCGGGCGCCTCCCGCATCGCCGCAGAGGGCAAGTGCGTCGAGTAAGTGATGCTGCACAGCGGCGTGGGTACCTGGTGGCAGAGGCTCGATACGTTGCCTGATGCCCGGGCGCTACAAGGACAGGACGTAATCCGTCGCCAGGAAACCAACCGTGATCGCAACGACCAGCAGCGCACCGACCACGCGCGGCGGCGCCGGCAGGGGGACGTCGAGCCAGCGGCACGCCGCGCCGATACCGAAGGCCAGCGCAAAACCGATCAGCTCGTTCATCGCGCGTTGTCCCGTGGTGCAGCGGCACGCCGTGCCATGAAGCGATCGGTGAGGACGTATCCGGCGGTCATGGTGGCCACCAGCAGCGCCCCGAGCAGCACCGGGGGCGCCGGAAGCGGCACGTCGGTGAGCCGGCAGGCGATGCCGATCGCGAATGCCACAAGAAATCCCAACGCTGTTTTCATGCGCAGCCTCCGCGCTCTTCACTCGCTGAGCGCGCGGTGAACGAGCGGGATGCTGACCGATCCCTCGCCGACGGCCGACGACACGCGCTTGACGCTGCCGCTGCGCACGTCGCCGGCGGCGAAAATGCCGGGGATGCTCGTTTCCAGTAGATAGGGCGCGCGCGCCAGCGGCCAGGGCTTCGATGCCGAATCCTCGGGCTGAAGGTCCGGCCCGGTGCGCACGAATCCTTTCTCATCGAGCTGCATGCATCCCGCCAGCCAGCGCGTGTTCGGTATCGCACCAGTCATCAGAAAGACGTGGCCGATGTCGCGCGCCTCCCGCTCCGAGCCGGTCCGCCACACGATGCGCTCGAGTCGCGAGTTGCCGTCTAGCTCGACGAGCTCCGTACGCGTATGCAGCGAGACGTTGGGGCTCTGCTCGATGCGGCGGACGAGATACCGGGACATGCTGTCGGCCAGGCCTGCACCGCGCACCAGCAGGTGCACGTGCCGGCTGACGCCCGCGAGAAAGACCGCCGCCTGGCCGGCGGAATTGCCGCCGCCGACCACGATCACTTCCTCGTTGCCGCAGAGCTGCGCTTCGGTGTTCGTGGCGGCGTAATAAATCCCGTTTCCCAGGAACTGCGCCAGGTTCTCGATCGCGGGCTGGCGGTACTCGGCGCCGGTGGCGATGACGATCGAGCGGCCGCGGACCGTGTGACCGTTGGACAGCTCGACCTCGTAGGGCCTGCTCTCGCAGCGCAGCCGGATCGCGCTGCTCGCGACCGTGACGTCAGCGCCGAACTTCTGCGCCTGCACGAGCGCACGGCCGGCGAGGGCCTCGCCGGAGATGCCGGTCGGAAACCCCAGGTAGTTCTCGATCTTGGAGCTGGAGCCCGCCTGGCCTCCCGGTGCCGCGGTTTCGATGACGAGCACGTCCAGGCCTTCGGACGCCGCGTAAACGGCGGCGCCCAGGCCGGCCGGACCGGCGCCGATCACCAGCAGGTCGCGGATCGTGCAATCGTCTACCTGGGGGTTCATGCCGAGGCAGGCGGCGATCGCCTCGTTGCTCGGGTTCCTGAGCATGAGCTCACCGCGGCAGAGCACGACGGGCACCTCCTCAACGCACACCTCGAAGCGTTCGAGCAGCGCAGCGGCGTCAGGCTCGCGATCGACGTCCATCGTGGCGTGCGGATAGCCGTTGCGGGTCAGAAACTGCTGAAGGCGCAGCGTGTCGGCGCTGTGCTGCGAGCCGATCAGGACGACGTCCCCCGTCTTCAATCCGATCAGGCCCACGCGGCGCAGAATGTATGCGCGCATGAACAGCTCGCTGAGCTCCGCGTCGGCCTGCACGATCGCGCGCAGGTCGTCCGCTTCGATGACCAGGATCTCGCCCTCGTCCCGGACGCGGGCGCGAATCATGCTCGCGAGCCCGCGGAGGTTGCTGATCTCGCCGGTGAACCCGCCGGGCTCGTGGACCGTGATCAGCTCCTCGCCGGCGAGCCCGGGCCGGACGATCTCGATGCTGCCCGACAGCACCACGAGCATCTTGCCGAATCGCTCACCGCGCTCAACGAGGATTTCCCCATGGCGCGTCCGCACTTTCGTGCCGTGATCCTCCAGGCGCGAGATCTGCGCAGGCGTCAGAGTGGGAAACGCCTGGGCCCGGCGCCCTTCGAGCGGGTCGGTCATGAGGTTTGCCGCCCCACGGCGCTCCGGGATCGCCTCAACCGGCGAGCGCCGCCTGCACCGCGTCGCGGAGCAGATGCAGGCCGAAGGAAACGTCCTGGATACTGCCGTTGACGAAGAACGCCGGCGTGGAGCGCACGCCGCTGTCGTGTCCGCTCTGCTGATGCTCGCGCACCCGTTGCAGGTAGACGTGATCGTGCATTTCCGCCGTGAAGCGCGCCATGTCGAGCTCGAGCTCTTCGGCATAGCCGCGCAGGTGGGACGGCTTCAATCGGTCCTGGTGCGAGAACAAAAGGTCGTGCATGGGCCAGAATTTGCCCTGTCCGCCGGCGCATTCGGCTGCCTCCGCGGCCGGCTCGGCGTGCGGGTGCACCTCCTCGAGCGGGAAGTGCCGGAACACGAACAGCACGCGATTCAGACAGTGCTCGAGCAGCAGCCTGACGGCCGTCGCGGCCTGCTTGCAGTTCGGGCATTCGAAGTCGCCGTACTCGACGACGGTAACCGGCGCGTGCGCCGGTCCGAGCGTGTGCTCTGCCGGACCGATTGGCACAGTCAAGGTGAACGGGGTGTGTCGCCTCACTGCTCGTCGCCTGGGCGTTGATCCACCCGGAGTCTAGCCTACCCGCATGACAAGACCACGAACCCCTCCGGCACCAGGCTGGTCGCGAGCATCACTTCGTTGATGTCGCGGTGCTCCGGCCAGGGGGGTGCCGTCCGATGGGCGTCGTCGAGCCAGAATGCCAGGATGCCCGCCGCGAGCGCCAGGTAAGGTTTCAGTCTGTCGATCCACCGCTGCAGTTCACCG
>DATKAZ010000008.1:0-3724 GCA_035514535.1 Gammaproteobacteria bacterium | reverse complement strand
GTGCGCGCGATCGCCGCGAGGTAGGCGGCGACGTTGACGATGGTGCCGAACATGTCGTCGCCCTCGACGATCACGGAGCCGCAGCTGATGCCTGAGTGCACCCGCAGCGGCTGCTCCGGGGCGCGCACCGCCGCCATCCGTGCGTGCAGCGCGCCCATCGCGAGCACTGCGCGGTCCGCGTCGGCAAAGGCGCACATCACGCCGTCGCCCAGCGTCTTCACCAGGCGTCCGTCGTACGGCGGCAGCGCCGCCGCCACTCGGCCGTAGAAGATCTGAGTCAGGTCGCGCGCGGCCGCATCGCCCAGCTCGCGAAACAGGCGCGTGCTTTCCGCGAGATCTGCAAAAGCGATAGCTTGATCGCGCGTGTCTCTCATCGGTTCCTCGCTGCCACCCGGACACGGGGATGATACAGTCCCGGCGCGAGGACACCCCATGGCCCGCCCCGTCCCCAAGCACCTCAGCCGGCTGCTCGATCCGTACTGCATCACGAAAGGCAGCAAGTTTCGTCTCAAGGATGTTGATCCGGCCGACACCGGGCGCCTGCATTCCGAGTCCAAGTCCGAGGCGAAGCGGCTTCTGGCCGAGGGCGTGCGCTGGCTCGCGGAGGAGCAGGAGCGCCTCTACGCGCAGGACCGCTGGGGCGTGCTGCTCATCTTCCAGGCCATGGACGCGGCGGGCAAGGACAGCACCATCAAGCACGTGATGTCGGGCGTGAATCCGCAGGGCGTGCAGGTGCACTCGTTCAAGCAGCCCTCCGCCGAAGAGCTGGACCACGATTTCCTGTGGCGCTGTGCGCGCCTCCTGCCCGAGCGCGGGCGCATCGGCATCTTCAACCGCTCCTACTATGAAGAGGTCCTGGTGGTGCGCGTGCCCCGGGAGCTGCTGGCGCGGCAGAAGATTCCGGACGGGCTCGTCGGCAAGCGCATCTGGCGCGAGCGCTTCGAGGACATACGCGCCTTCGAGAGCTACCTGGCGGGAAACGGCTACCTGATCCTGAAGTTCTTCCTGCATATATCCAGGCATGAGCAGAAGCAGCGCTTCCTCGAGCGCCTCGATACGCCGGACAAGCACTGGAAATTCTCGGCCGCCGACGTGGGCGAACGGCGTCACTGGGACGACTACCAGAGCGCCTACGAGGACATGATCCGCAACACGGCCGCCCGGCATGCGCCGTGGTACGTCGTACCCGCCGACAACAAGTGGTACACCCGCATGGTGGTGGCGGCGGCGATCGTCGACGCCATGGACCGCCTGAACCTGCAGTATCCGCGCACCGATGCCGCGCGGCGCAAGACGCTGGCGGCCGCGCGGCGTTCGCTCCTCGCCGAATGATCCGCCGCTAGATTCCCGCGCGTCCCGGCGTGAAGCAAAGGCCGCCGCCTGGCGGCCTTTTTGTCGCCGCGAGCCGACACCACGAGCCTCGAAACGCCGCGTGTGTGACACGAACCGGCGGTTCGCATGATCCGATCAGGGCGACTGCGGCCGGTTTGTTCGGCAGCGAACAGAGGATCGGCGCCCACCAGCGAAGACTGGCTCCCGTGAAAACCGCGTCCGTCATTTCGCTCTCGATCGAGGACGCGGCAACCACGACAACGGTAGTGCGGGCTCCCTTCAACAGATAGAGGAAATCATATGAACACGTTCCAATTCAACTACAGGCCACGTGCGTGGCTGACTGCCTTCGCACTGTCCGCTTTCGTGGTCGGTTGCGGCAGCGGCAGCGACGATCCGGCAGCGGCACCTGTCGCACCTGTCGCACCGGTTGCAGACCCGGTAGGCGCTGCCTGCACGGGCGGCGAGGCTTGCGTGCCTCTCGCCTCGGCTGGCAATTACACGATCTTGACCCAGAACGGCGTCACCACAACCGGAGCCACCGCAATCACCGGCCATGTCGGATCGACCGCCGCCGCATCCAGCACGACGGGGTTTTCGGAAACCCTGTCCGCCGACGGCACGTTTGCGACATCCGCACAAGTCATCGGGGGCGGCAGGATGTACGCAATCGATTATCAGCCGCCTACGCCTGCTGAAATGACGCAGGCAATAACCGACGCAGGCGCCGCGTTCAACGACGCCGACAACGTCAAGCAGGTTGGCGTAGGCAATCTCGATCGGGGTACTGCCGGGAATATTACCGGGGAGGAGTTTGCCCCTGGCGTCTACGAGTGGTCGGCCGGCGGAATTACAGTAGATGCGGCAGGCGTCATCACCCTCACCGGCACCGCAACGGATGTCTGGGTCTTCAAGATCCCGGGAGGTATCACGATGGGCTCGGGTTCAACTGTGACCCTGGCAAACGGCGCTCTGCCCCAGAACGTTTTCTGGCGCACCGGGGACGTGGTGGCGCTTGAACCGACCGCCAACCTGAAGGGAATCGTGCTGGCGGGTTCGTCGGTCACCCTGGGGGACGGCGCATCGGTGGATGGTAGGCTGATCGCGACCACCAACGTCACACTTATCGCAAATGCGGTGACACGGCCGGCCCCGTAAGGCGCTGGCAGCGGGGTAACTTCCTGCGGCAATTGAAGAAGGACCCGCAACACGGGTCCTTTTTCTTTTATTGGTACGACAACGCACAGAACGGCCTAGGCGGCGAGCGGAAGATCCATGCTTGCAAGGGGACGCGGCTTAGCGCCTGCCGGCCGGCGGCCCGAGCTTGATTCGACCTGCGTCGGCAACGGGGTGATGACGAGATGGAAACCGCAACGAACGCCACTGCCTCACATTTGAGCCTGGTGCCCAGGGCGCTTCCGGTCGCGATCCCGTTCACTGGTCAAGCGAGCGACTTGGCCGAGCGCTATTGGCGAACCCTGCAGGAACATCTTGCCCACGGCGGCGGCACGACGCTGGGCCTGGGCCACGATTTCGCGCGACAAGCCCAACTGGAAGGCCATGGCATGCTGGAGCTGGCCGAGGCCCACGCCGAAGCACTGCAACGTCTCTGGGCGATGCCGCGGCCCGACCCCCGACAGTTGCGGGCGGCGGGAAAGTTCTTTGCGCAATGCCTGTCGCTGTTCGACACCAGCCAGCGTGACGCGCAGGATGGCGCGCGGGCGCTGCGGCACCTGAACGACGTGCTGGAAGGCGAGTTGCGGCGCGTCGCGCAGGCGCTCCACGACGAGGCCGGGCAGCTGCTGGCCCTGGTACATGTCGCAGTGGCCGAAGTCGCTGTCGCACTGCCGCCGCAAGCCCGCGGCGGTTGCGCCAAGGTGAATGGGCTGCTGGCGCAGGTCGAGGCCGAGCTGCGCGACCTGGCGCATGAATGGCGCCCGTCGGTCCTCGCCCACCTCGGACTGGTTCCCGCCCTCGAGTCCCTCGCCCAGAAAGTGGCGAGGCGTACCGGCATCAGCGTCTCGGTGGTTGGCGACGCCGATATGCGGCTGCCCTCAGGCGTCGAGACCGCGCTCTACAGGATCGTGCAGGAAGCGCTCAACAACGCCGTCAAGCATGCGGCTGCTCGCTCGGTCCGCATCGGGCTGCAATGCACGCCGCACAAGGTGACGTGCAGCGTGCGCGACGACGGCAGGGGATTCGACGCGATGCGCTGGCCGCAAGTCCAGGGGCTGGGCCTGGCCGGAATCCAGGAGCGCCTCAATACTCTGGGCGGATCGATGCGGCTCGACTCTGCGCCATCGCAAGGCACGACGATCCACGCGGAATTCCCCCTCGGCGGCGAGAGCGAGCATGCGGGTACTGCTGGCTGACGACCATGCCCTGTTTCGAG
>DATKAZ010000007.1:0-4360 GCA_035514535.1 Gammaproteobacteria bacterium | reverse complement strand
GCGGCGATCAGCGCCAGCATGGCGGCGCCGGCCGCGAGGGCGTGCGGGGGGCGGACCGCCATGCGCCGTATCAGCCAGGTGAAGCCAAGCCCCATCCAGAGCGCGGCGATGGCATACGCAGGCAGCGGGTACACGTGGAATACGTGCTTGGATACCAGGTCGAAGTCGAAGCGCAGCAACAGCAGAAGCACCACCGAGGGCATGAGGAAGGCCAGCGTGAGCGACGCCCCGGTCCGGCGGCCCAGAAGGCGCCACTGGCGCGCGAATCCCGCCGCGGCGAGCAGCGTGCCCACGACGGCGAATTGCAGGAGCAGCTGGCCTCCCAGGAACCGGAAGAACCGGATCCGGTCGAGCCAGTCCGCGGTCGGTGACGCATCCACTTCGGCGTAGCCTGCCCGGCTGAGGAAGAACCAGATCTCCGGGATCGTCTCCAGCGGCCCGTTGAAGCTGATCGGCAGGGCCATCCACGAGCGGCGGATCAGCCACGCGTAAGGCAGCAGGCCGACGAGCACGAGCCAGGGCAGGAGCCCGGCGCGCTTCAGCAACTCGCGGCGCATCGGCCACAGCAGCACCGCAAAGGCCGGGGCTGCGAGCAGCATCAACGGCCAGTGGTTGCTGAGGCTGAGGCCGAATACCAGCGCCATCCAGGGAAGAAGGCGGGGATTGGCGGCGGAGGGCGTTGCCTCCACGGAGGGCGGGCAGGCGCGCAGTGCGAGAAGCAGGAGGGCCAGGAAGAAAAACGTGTTGAAGGTGTACACGTCGGCGATGAGCGATTGCGACCAGAACACCGGCGACAGGCCGAGTCCGAACGCCGCCACGTAGGCGGCGAGGCGCTCCTCGACGAGAGCTCGCGAGCACAGCCAGAGCAGCCCGCAGGTCAGCCCGCCGAACAGTGCGCTCAGCAGGTGCACGCGGTACGCTACCGAGCCGAAGGGCAGAAGCGTGAACAGCTTGCCGAGCAGCGTGTACAGCGGGAATCCGGGCGCATGCTCGATGCCGAGAAAGTAGCTCGACAGGATGAAAAGCCCGTCATCCTCGAGCGCGACGGTGCGCGGCGCCGTCGCCGCATAGAGCAGGAACAGCGCAGTCGCGACGAGCCCGGCCCGCCCCCAGTCGCCTTCGCCCGGCCGGAACGCCGGGCTGTGCGAGAGCATCATGGGCGGCCTCCCGCGCTCGAGCCGCCCCAGGTGATCGACGCCGTAGTGAAGAAATTCCAGACGGCGGCGATCGACGCGCCGGCCAGGCCGGCTGCCCAGTACACGACGGATTGCGAGAACAGCCACTGGGCGACCGCGATATTGATGAGCGCCCCGATTCCGCAGGCGACATAGAAGCTCACCAGGCCGCGCCACAGACCCGTGCCGCGCAGCCGCTGGTCGCTGTAGGTAAACATGTTATTGAGGAAGAAGTTGCTGGTCATGGCGACGAGGGTGGCGAGGGCCTGGCTTGCCAGGAACCTACCTTCGGTGGCGCCGAAGGCGACCGTCAATACCGCGACGTGAACCGCGACGCCCGTCGCCCCCACCGCGCCGAACAGGAAGAACCGCGCCGGCAGCAGCCGGCCGGTGAGGTGATACAGGATCAACATGAAGAACTCCGCGATGACGCGCGCGCCGAGCTTGCTCTCGCCGTGCTGCCGGCTGCGCATGCGGTACGGCAGCTCGACCAGGCGCACCTCGCCGCGCGCCGCGGCGATCAGGTCGAGCAGGATCTTGAAGCCGCGGCCGTAGAGCCGGCGCACCACCCGCTCGAGGAAGCTGCGGCGCACGACGAAAAAGCCGCTCATCGGATCGGTGAGTCCCTTGCAGAGGACCCGGCTGAGCGCGCTGGCAAGCCGGCTGATGCGCACCCGATGGGGCGCCAGGTCGCCCGCGCTCGCGCCCTCCATGTAGCGGCTGGCGACCACGATGTCCGCTCCCGTCTGCCTGGCGGTGTCTACCAGCCCGGGCACCAGCGTCTCGTCATGCTGCAGGTCGGCGTCGATCACCGCCAGGAAAGGCGCCGAGCTGGCAAGCATGCCCTCGATGCAGGCCGAGGCGAGCCCGCGCCGCCCGATGCGATGGATGCAGCGCACGCGCGGGTCGTGCTGCGCGCGCTCGCGCACCAGCTGCTCGCTGCCGTCCAGCGCGTCGTCCACCACGACGATCGTCTCCCAATCGCGGCCTTCGAGCGCCTGCTCGAGCGCGCAAAGGAGCGCGGGAATGTTCTCCCGCTCGCGGAACGCGGGAACCACCACGGTCAGCTCGGGCATGGCGCGCGCTAATGCTCTTCCTTGAGCCTGAGCACGCTCAGCAGGAACGAGGCGAGCATGATTTCCATTCCGGCGACCATGAGGGTGGCCGCAGGAATGGTGTTGCGCATCACCACCCTCGGGTCGAGCGCGGCAAAGCCGGCGTCGCGCCATTGCAGGAAGGCGGCGGCGCTCCACACCAACCCCGCCAATCCCGCGGCCAGCCCGGCGAGCAGGCCGCGCTCCAGGGTGAGAGCGCGGAGCAGCTTCTCGAGCGCGGCCTGCCGCGGCAGCAATCCCGAGGTCTGCGCGGACACGCGGGCGAAAAGCGCGAACAAGCATAGCTGCAGGCCGAGCAGCGCGCCGGCCGAAGCGTAAAGCATGCTGTGGATGTCGAGTCCGGCCCCCGCAATCCTCAACGGCGCGAAATACAGCGCGGTGGCGAGCACCGTGCCCAGCGTCAGCAGCGCGATTCCGGGATACAGAAACAGCCACCGCGGGCTGAAGAGCAGCAGAAAGCGCAGATGCCGCCAGCCGTCGCGCCAGCTGCGCAGATGAGAGGCGCGACCGCGCCCGTCCGGCCGCAGGGTGGTCGGCACCTCGGCGATACGCCATCCGGCGAGCGCAGCCTTGACCACTACCTCGCTGGCGAACTCCATCCCCGGCGTCCTGAGGTCGAGGGAAAGCAACGCGAGGCGCTCGAACCCGCGTAGCCCGCAGTGGAAGTCCCCGACCCGCGCCCCGAACAAGAGCCGCCCGGCGAAGCTGAGCACCGGGTTGCCGAGGTAGCGATGAAGCAGCGGCATCGCGCCCGGCTCGATGCCCCCCTTGAAGCGGTTTCCCATCACCAGGGGGTACCCGTGGCGCAGCTTTTCGACGAAGGCATCGAGGCAGCCGAAGTCGTAGCTGTCGTCGGCGTCCCCCATGATCACGTAGCGGCCGCGGGCAGCGGCGATGCCCGCAATCAGCGCGGCGCCGTAGCCGCGCTGCGTCACTTCGATCACCCGGGCGCCGGCGCCTGCCGCAAGAGCCCTCGAGTCGTCGCTCGAGCCGTTGTCTGCCACCAGCACCTCGCCCGCGATGCCGGAGCGCTCCAGAAAGCCGAGCGCCTTGGCGACGCAGGCGCCAACCGTGGCCGCCTCGTTAAGGCAGGGCATGAGTATCGTCAGCTCGGTCATTCCCGCGCCCCCCGCGTTCCCCCCAAAAAAAAAGGTACCCCGAAGGGTACCTTTGATCAAAGCCGGGTCCGATTATCCGCGGCAGGAGCCGGGCAGGTACTTCGCGGGCACCGTGGTAGCCCCCAGCCCGCTCGCGGCGCCGCAGGACCAGCCGAACAGGCTCTGGCTGTTGCCCGCCGTGAAGACCGCCGCCGTAGTCGCGTCGGAGAGCGGCGTGAGCGTAACCACCGAGGTGTTCACCACATCCGCGACGCCTTGCACGGTAGCGGTCACCATGCCGTCGATCGTGGTCGTAACGCCAGCCACGTACTTGGTTTGCTGGCTCGCGCTGATTTCGCAGCCCCAGCCGTTGGCGCCGGGCGCTGTCGTGCCGCCCGACTGATACACCTCGGTAATCGACGTACGGCAAGCGCTCATGACAAGGATCACCTCCGACATCTTCGCGCGGATGGTGTAGTCCTGGTAAGCCGGCAGCGCGACCGCCGCCAGAATGCCGATGATCGCGACCACGATCATCAGCTCGATGAGCGTGAAGCCTTTCTGCAGCGTTCTCATTCGGTACTCCTTGTTGGTGTGAACGGGTTGGCCAGGGTTATACCCGGCCTGCATTGCTTCCTGCAACGTCCATGCCAGGTCCTGGGATGGGCCAAACGGGGGTGGTTTCGCGAACTAGTTGGCATCCGCCGCTCCTGGCGGCTGGCAAAAGTCGTCCCGGCCTGACGGTTTTCGTCACCCCTGCGGCGCACCGAATCCCGGGATCCTGGACTCGTCTACGACGTCGATCTGCTCGGGGTCGAGGAACATCTCGGCGTAGCGGCGGTAGACCTTGTCGCGCACGAAGATGTCGAACAGATCCGGATCGATGTGGTGGTTGAGCCGCATGCGACCCAGGATCTCGAGCGACTCCGACAGCGTCTTGCCCTTCTTGTAGGGGCGGTCCTTGGCGGTCAGC
>DATKAZ010000006.1:0-3314 GCA_035514535.1 Gammaproteobacteria bacterium | reverse complement strand
CGTCATGAGCAGACGTTCGCGAAAATGGCGCTGCGGTTGACCGGGTCCTTCGAGCGGGTTCATTTCGGCTATCCGAGCCTCGCCGAGGGGCCGCCGGCGCAGCTGCCGGCCGACTTGCGGCAGTTCGTGGAATTCGACGCTGCCACGCGCGACCACGCCGCGCTGCGCCGGATCGCCGACTATGTGCGCGAGCACGACATCCGGGTCGCCTTCGGGTTCGACCAGCCCAGCCGACGGCCGGGCTACGCGGCACTGCGGTCCGGCGGCGTGCGGCACATCGTGTCGTACTGGGGCGCGCCCATGTCGAGCCTGAACTCGGGGGTGAAGCTGCTGCTCAAGCGAGCCTGGTTCGCCGCCTTGAGACACCGGCCGGATCACTACATTTTCCAGTCCGAGGATATGCGGCGGACCGCCACGCACGGCGTGGGCATTCCGCGGCACCGGACCAGCGTCGTCTACTCTGGCGTGGACACGAGCGTGTTCCGGCCCGCGCCGGAGCACCAAGGCTACGTGCACGCCGCGCTCGGCCTCGACCCGCGGCGCAAGGTCGTCTACTACAGCGGCCACATGGAGCCGCGCAAGGGCGTGCACGTCATCATCAAGGCCGCGGCGCACCTGGTCAACGAGCTCGGCCGGACGGATCTGCATTTCGTCTTCCTGGGCAACAAGGGCGGCATAGAGCGGACGTACGATCCGCTCTACATGGGCACGGCGGCCGAGGGCCACATCACCTTCGCCGGCTACCGTGACGACGTCGCGCAGATCCAGGCGAGCTCCTTCATGGCCGTGATCGCCACCACCGGCTGGGACTCGCACACCATGAGCGCCGTCGAAGTGGCCGCGTCCGGCTTGCCCCTGGTGGTTTCCGATCTGCCGGGAATCAGGGAGACTGTCGCCGAAGACACGGGCAGGCGGTTCCCGGCCGGCGACCACCTCGCGCTGGCGCGGCACATCGTCGAGCTCGCCGACGACCCGCAGCTGTGCGAGCGACTCGGCGCGGCGGGCCGGCGGCGCATTCTGCAGGCCTACACGCAAGAGCACCAGGTCAGGGGGCTGGTGTCGGTGGTGCGTGCGGTGACCGGGCTGGCTTCGCCGGCATTGCTGGTGGGCGATTTCTCCAACAGGACGGGATTTGCCTGGAATAACATCTATAGGCTCTTCGAGCGGCTGGCGCTCGAGTTCGATGCGCGTGGACAACCGGCCTGGGTCGCATTCGCCAGGTACGAGCCGCCGCTGGATTGGGAGAATGCGCGTTTCTTCAGCGGCGTGGAGGAGTTGCCGCCGCGACCGCGGCGGATACGCGAGCTTGCCGTATGGCTGCGACTGATCCGGTGCCGGCGGATACGCATTCTTTACCTGACTGACCAGCCCAGCTCGCACTGGCGCTACGCCCTGTTCCGGCTTGCCGGCGTCAGGACCATCCTGGTGCACAACCGGGTCTCTGTGCCGGACCCAAGTCCGGCACCGCCCGAGCGCGGCTGGCGCAGGCTGGTGAAACACGTTTACACGCGCATGGGGTGGGTTTCCGCGGACCGCACCTACGCCGTTTCCGAGTTTGTGCGTCAAAGGCTGGTGTTGAAGGGGTGTATGCCGGAGTCGCGCGTGGTGACCATCCTGAACGGCGTGGACCTCAAGCGCTTCACGCCCCGCACACGCCCTGGCCGAAATGAACCGCTGGAGATCTTCTGCGGCGGACGGGCGTCAACGCACAAAGGCATCCACGTGCTGCTCGAGGCGCTGGCCATCCTCGGCTCGAGGAGTGATGTCAGTGATGTCAGGCTGGTATACGCGGGCGATGGACCGAAGTACCAAGACCTGGTATCGCTGGCGGACCGTCTCGGCATAAGCGACAGGGTGGAGTTTCTGGGCGAGGTCGAGTCCACGGAGTCGCACGTGCATCGAGCCGATATCGTCGTTGTCCCCTCGATCTGGGGTGACGCCTGTCCTTCGGCTGTTTCCGAGGCGCTCGCATGCGGCAAGCCCCTCGTGGCGACACGGGTCGGAGGCGTAACGGAGATCGTCGGCGACGGCAAAGATGTCGCGCTGCTCGTTGAGCCCAATGATGCGGGCCAGTTGGCGGAGGCCATCGCCGGGATTATCAACGATCCCGAGCTGGCCGAACGGCTGGGCCGCAACGCCCGGCACCGCGCCGAGCAAGCACTGGACGTGCGCCAGTACCACGATGCCGTGGTGCGACAGGTGATGGAGGATTGCGGGCTGTCACCGGGCGTAGCGGGTTCAGTCGTTGTCGACGAGACCCAGGCCTGAGGCCCAGCCGCGCGCGTCGAAATCGAAGTGATGATCGAAATAGGCGAGCGCCTCGTCGGCCGACCACGTCCCGCGGTGCACCTGCGGCCAATGCGCCACTTCGTCCACGCGCACCAGCATGGTCGGAATGACAGGGACGGTGTGGTGTCCCAGGAACGCGAGCGCGGCCATGCGATGTTGTCCGTGCATGACGCGGAATCGAAATTCATCGCCGCGCTTGAGCACCTGCGCCGTCATATCGCCGAGCCCGCGGTCATAGCCACGGGACTTGATGGATTCCGTGACCTGGATAAGCCTGCGGGACTCGAACTCGCCCTTCCGACGCGAGACGGGGCCGTGGAGCCCGTACCCCTCGTCGATGCCCATGGGATCCTTGCCGATGGACGAGCTTTCCAGGGAGGCGATGTGCGCAGTGAACTCCAGCCGCTCTTCAGGGGTTTCCTCGATCCACGGCGCATGCATCAGGTGGCCGGGATAGTCCGCGAGCGTTTGCGGTCCGAGCCGTGCGCCGATAAGGGCCTCCAGCCCGTTGCACGGCTGCCAGGCCTGGTAGTAGCGCTCTAGGAGGGAGCCCTCGTAGCGGGGAGCGGCACGGGAGTAATGCTCCTCGAGTGCGGCAACAAAGGGATGCCAGTCCTTTGGACCGAAGGACAACCCGTTGTAGATGACACATTCTTCGATAGGGGCGGAGATGGCCGCACGTTGGCCCTTGCGGATTCGCGAGATGACCTCCAGGGGATCGGCATACAGCGGAGGGGGTGCTTCCGGGATGCGGAGCCGCCGAACCTCGAGCCCGAAGGCCGCAATTACCCGCTTGGCGAGTTCCCTCGTATACGTCACGCGCCAGCTGTTCCCATCAGGAAGCCAGGTTGAATTCTGTATCAATTGCGCGGCCCTGCCTACCTTGCGCCGACTTGAATTCGTTCCCGCCCGTGACCATGCCGGGTGCCACGAACCGCCAACGTGTCTACACTGCCCGAGCGGCACCGGGCATTTTGCCCGACTGGATGACTGTTGGAAGAACGCCATATGACTTCGCCTCCCGT
>DATKAZ010000005.1:0-3683 GCA_035514535.1 Gammaproteobacteria bacterium | reverse complement strand
TCGGCGAGCCGAAGAAGTCGGGCCGGTACCTGAGCGTCTTGACCACGTCCGGGACACGATGGCGCGTCATGAGGCGGATCAGAACGAAGAGGAGCCGGGTCGTGAACGGATGACGGCGGTCGAGCGCGTCGAGCCTCATCGAGTCTCCCCTTCTTCGCGTATGGCGCCGTGCTCCGACGACGGTGCATCACCAGCGTGCGTGGCCGCGTCGAGCGCGGCGAGCGCCGCATCCAGCTGCCGCGTCGACTGACCCAGCGCCGCGGCGATGACGAGCTCGAAGATCTCGTCGTCGGACATCCCGGCCGCCTGCGCGGTGGAGACATCCGCATCGGTGACGTTCCAGGCGCTGCGTGCCACCTTGTCGACCAGGGCTCGCACCCGCTCGTCTACGCCGTGGTTGTCGAACGCCGCGCGCCGCGCAGCACCTGGCGTCGCTGCCGGTCCGCCGAGCACGCGATCCACCACCCGCTTGCGGTATCGATCGGCTGCATCGTTCATCCGTTCACGATACCATGACGCCGCGCGGGGTTTCGCTGTTCGCGCTGCCAGCCGCAGTTTCGCCATGATCATGGGATCGCTCTTCCTGCTGGCCGTCGGCGCAGGGCCTCTCTCGCTCGATGCGCGCAGACGGCGATGACCCCCGACAGGTCCGGAGACGCCGACGCTGCAGCGGCGGCACAAAGATCGGCACCGCCCGCGCTCCGGCGGGAGCTCGGTCTGCTCGATGCCGTCGGCATAGGCTTCGGCGCGATCGTCGGCGCCGGCATTTTCGTCGTGACGGGCGTGGCCGCCGGCATCGCGGGACCGGCCTTTCTGATCGCGCTGTTGATCGCCGGCGTGGCGGCGACCGCCAACGCGCTCAGCTCCGCCCAGCTCGCGGCGGAGTATCCCCACGCGGGCGGCACCTACGAATACGGCTATCGCGTGCTGCACCCCTGGGCGGGATTCGCGGCAGGCTGGATGTTTCTCGCCAGCAAGATTGCCGCGGCAGGCACCGTCGCCCTCGGCCTCGCCGGGTACCTCGACGCGCTGCTGCCCGGACTGCCGCCGCGGGGCGTCGCGGCAGGCGCCATTCTGGCCTTCACGATGCTGAACTACGTCGGGGTGAAGCGATCCAGCCGTGCCAACCTCGCCATCGTCCTCGTCTCGATCGGCGCGCTCCTGCTGTTCGTGATTGCCGGCGCCGGCACCTTTGACGCCGACAGGCTGCGTCCCTTCGCGCCTGCCGGCGTGCGCGGGACGCTCGAAGCCTCGGCGCTTCTCTTCTTCGCGTATACCGGGTACGCGAGGATCGCGACGCTGGCAGAGGAAGTGCGCGAGCCGAAGCGGGTGATCCCCCGTGCCATCGTGCTGACGATCGCCGGGGCGGTGCTCCTCTATGCCGCTGTCGCGGTCGTCGCGGTGGGCGCCCTCGGCGCCGACGGCATGGCGGCGGCCGCCGCGCCGCTCCACGCGGCCGCGCTCGCGTTTCCCCATGCCGGGGTGGCGCCGCTCGTCGCGCTCGGCGGGGTCGCCGCCATGCTGGGCGTGATTCTCTCGCAGCTCCTCGGCCTTTCGCGCATGGCCTTCGCGATGGCGCGGCGTGGCGACCTTCCGCGGGTCCTGGAGCAGATTCACCCGCGCTACCACGTTCCCGGCCGGGCCGTGGTGCTCGTCGGAGCCATCGCCGCCATCGTTGCGGCGACCGGCACGCTGCGCGGGGTCGCCTCCGCCGCTTCGTTCACGATTCTCGTCTACTACGGAATCGCCAATGTGGCGGCGCTGCGGATGCCGCGGGAGGCGAAGCTGTATGCGGACGCCGTCCCGGCCGTCGGGCTCGTGTGTTGCACCGTCCTCGCCATGTCCCTCACGCCTTCCGTCGTCCTGACCGGGACAGCCGTGCTCGTCGTTGGACTGGCTGTTCGTGCGGTGCTCGGGCGGGTCGTCAAGCGACAGGTGTGACGACTCCGCGACGCATCACCTGCTGCCGGCCTGGTGGCGCGGTGGCGGCCATTCGTCCTCGGCAGGCTCCGGGCCTGGGGCTGGTCGGAGTTGCCGCGCCCATGTGATTACAGCCGCCCGACATCGGCTGCCGGCTGTTCACCAACGATGCGCGGCCGGATTTCGTTGACGCGTCTCGGCTCGATTTGAATGAGCTGTGCCGATGGCACGTGAACGGCACCTGCCTGTTCATGCTCCAGCGGCGCCTCCGCTCGATTGGCGCGAACCGCCGACGCAGGTGGGCGTCTGCCGAATTCGCTCAGGATCGTCTCGAGCACCGGCAGCAGCGCCCCCCGCGCGCCTGGCGCGAATGATGAAATCCCACAGCGGCTCGAACTTCTTCCAGCCCGCCGCGTATGCGAGATGGCGGAGGCCGGCCATGAGGTCCCCGTGCGCCGAGGCTCCCCGGCCGATCGATCTCCACCGATAGAACTCGTGGTAGGCCCAGCGGTACCCGGATTCGAGCTGCTCGGCCGACATGCGCGCCGGGCGGAACACGGCGTGGCGCGTGTCGTAGAGGTCCCAGTCATGAACCGTGAGGCGGCTGTGATCCGACATGCGGCGGTAGAGCGCCGTGCCCGGGTACATCAGGTGAAGTGAAGCGCGCCGATAACGTGTCGTCGCCAAGGGCGGACGGGGTCGGCCGTCCGCTCCGTCGCCCTCAGCATGCCGCGGCATTCCGTATATACTGAATAGGCGTTCGAGTGGGACCCGCGGAAGGCCGAGGCCAACGCGGCGAAACACGGCGTCTCGTTCGACGCGGCCGTGACGGTCTTTCTCGACGCCAATGCCCTCGATGGCCCGGACCTGCAGCACTCGCAGGGCGAATTGCGGTTCTTGCGGTCGGGCCGAGCCGCCGACGGCCGCCTGCTCATGGTGGCCTACACGCTCAGGAGAAGTGGCGATGCCGAAACGATCCGGCTCATCAGCGCGCGACGGGCGAGCCGCCGCGAACGTGGGGCGTACGGCGCGAAGGATTGACTACTCGGACATTCCCGAGTCGTCGCCCGAACAGCTCAAGGCAATGCGACGGGTGGGGCGGCCTCCGCTCGGTGACGAACCACGCCGATTGATCGCGATCCGCGTCGATCTGAGCGTCCTCGAGTCGCTCCGCAAGGAAGCGCGCCGCCGACACGTCGGCTACCAGACGCTGATCAACGAGGTTCTCGCGGAACACATCCGCAAAGACGTCGCGTAGGGGACCCTGGCCGCGGTGCCCGGCACCGCCTTCGGAGCCAGCCGTTCCCGCGGCGTTTCTCAGGAGTTGTACCGCGCGAACGACAGTCCCGCCTTTATAATCAGCCGCTTGGTCCTCGCTCCCGGCACCCGTCTCGGTCCCTACGAAATCCTTTCAACCCTCGGCGTCGGCGGGATGGGCGAGGTCTACGAGGCCGACGATACGAGGCTCAAGCGGCTGGCGAGCGACAACCGCCAGCGGACTGAGGATCACTGCGGCGTTGCTCCTGGTCGTATCGTCACGCAGGCTTCCGCAGGAGAACGATGACGAACCGGTCGAACGGGTACGAGAGCATTGCCGAAGCCTTCATCCGGGCCCGGCGGTCCTCGATCGGGCCGCGGGTTGTGCGGAGATGGGCCACGGAGTTGCGGGCCGGCGCCTCCATCCTCGACGTCGGATGCGGGAGTGGAGTTCCGATTTCGGAGGCGCTGCTCCAGGAAGGATTTTCGATTTACGGAGTCGACGC
>DATKAZ010000004.1:0-3333 GCA_035514535.1 Gammaproteobacteria bacterium | reverse complement strand
ATCGCCATCGGCCTCGGCGTTACGCGGGGGGCCTATGTCGGGCTGCTGGTTGGCCTGGTGGTCTACTTCGGCCTGCGCCTGATCCATGCCCGCCCCGTAGCTGCTCTCCGGCGCGCGGCAGTGGTCGTCGTCCTTGCCGGCGCCGCCGGGCTACTCCTGCCGACGGTCGTACTGAACTCCGATTACGCGGGCGTCCTGGCACGCGGCGCCGGCGGCGGCGGACCGGGGGGCGGTCCGGGCGAGCAGGAGGAACCGCGGGACGAACTCGCGACGTGGGACTACCGCATGCAGCGCGTGAACATCGGGCTGGCCGAATTCAGGTCGAGCCCGATGATCGGCATGGGCGCCTACTCCTACGGCCAGCGTCACGTTGTTCCCTCCGGCGGCCCGGATACGATCGCGGTGCTGCCCGTCGCCGTGCTCCACGACGCCGGCATCGTCGGGCTGGCGGCGCTGTCGGGCTTCTTCGCAATGCTCGGCCTGCGCGCCTGGCGGGCCGCGCGAGATGAGCTGCTTGGCGGCCCGGCGAGCGCGCTGATCGCGTCGGTGGCCGTCCTCCTGGTGGCCTATGTTGCGACCAATGCGCTCCACTTCGCCGTCACCTGGGTGATCATCGGCTGCGCTGTCGGCGCGACTATGCTCGGCCGCCAATCGGTCGAGCCAGCGGCCTCAACGAGCGGAGTGGTGCTTGCGCGCTGACGGCACGCCTCGCCGCCGCGCCGGGCTCATGTGGCGGCTGACAGACGGCTTCACCGCCCGTTCACGCCGTCGCCGTTTCGAAGCGTTCATGGAGCTGATGCGCCCTGCACCTGCCGACACCATCCTCGACATGGGAGTGACCGACAAGTCCGACCGCTCGAGCAACTTCTTCGAGGCGCTCTACCCGTGGCCGGCTTCGATAACCGCCGTCGCGCCCCAGCCGTCGCCATCGTTCCAGGCCGCGTTTCCCGACGTTCGCCTGGTGGTCGCCAACGGAAACGAACTGCCTTTCGACGACCAATCGTTCGACATCGGCTTCTCGAACGCAGTGGTCGAGCACGTCGGAACTCGCGACGACCAGCGCGCGTTCGTCGCCGAGATGGTGCGGACCTGCCGCCGCGTTTTCGTGTGCACGCCGAACGCTGGCTTTCCGATCGATCCGCACACGCTGTGGCCATTCGTCCACTGGTTTCCACGGCCGATCCGTAACCCCCTCCTGCGACTGACCGGGAACCACCGCTGGGCAAGCGAATCGGCGCTCAACCCGCTGCGCGCCCACGACTTCCTGGAGCTCTTCCCGCAGGATGCCAACGTTCGCCTGGTGCGCCAGCGGGTCATGGGCTGGACGACGGTTCTCATCGCGGTAGGCGGACGCGGCTAGCTGATGACGGAGACCCTTGGGCTCGCCGATGAGGATCAGCAGGGCACGCTGCGCGAGATCGCCATGGCAGCACTGGCGGCGGCCGGGGAGATCGGCGTGGCGGCGAGGGTAGTCCGCACCGCGGCCGATGAGGCCGCGGTAGACACGCTGCTGCTGATCGGCTTCCCGCGCATCGCGCCCAACATGCTCGCGCGGCCCAAGGCCGCGCGCCGAATCCTGTGGCTCGAGGAGCCACTCCCGCCGGCCGGCGACGGGCGACTCCGCCGCGGCCTGCGACGTGCGACGCCACCGGTGAGAGTCGTCGACCCGCTGCACAGCCTCGCGTCGCGTGCCGGCCTTGGAAGCATCACCCGCGAATGGCGCGAAACGGCAGCCATCGAACGTGAGCGGCTGCGCACGCTGGCATCGCTGCGATCGGCGCGAAGCGCGTTCGACGAGTACGTTGTGACCACCGAGACGCACCGCCGCTCTCTCGCCGCGGAGGGCCTCACCAGCCGCGTCGTGCACCTCGGCTATCACCCGCTCTGGGCCGGCCGGCTCGTCGAGGCCGACGCGCCGCGCGACGTCGCGCTGCTGTCGTTCGGCCAGGTCCACCCGCGCACGCGGCGGGAGGGCGCGCACGCGCGCCTGGCGGCCGGCCTGCCGCCTGAGATGACCCTGCGCGTGGAGCGCAACGCCTACGGTGACGAGCGCGCGGCGCTGCTCAATCGGACGCGCATCGTGGTCGATATCCAGCGCGTGCCGGGAAACTTCGCCAGTATCCGAATGATGCTTGCTGCGGCAGCCGGCGCGGCATACGTCAGTGAGCCGATCGACGACGCCGGGCCGTGGATCAGCGGGCTTCACTACCTTTCGTCGCCGCTCGACGAGATGCCGTCGCTCCTCGGCGCCCTGCTGGCGGACGAGCAGCGCCGGCGCACGCTGGTCGCCGAGTCGCAGCGGTTGATCACCGAGAAGCTCTCGCTGACGGACGCGCTGCGCGCGATCCTGCACGGACGGTCATGAGTGAACGAGCCAGGCGGGCGCCCGATTTCTTCATCGCCGGCGCGCCGCGCTGCGGAACGACGGCGCTCTACGAGTACTTGCGGCAACACCCACAGATCTTCATGCCGCACACCAAGGAGCCCTGCCACCTGTGCCCGGACCTCGATTCGGGCTCCGAAGACGATGCCGTCAGGTTCATGCGCGACGCGGATCGCTATTTCGCGCTTTTCGACGGCATCCCGGCCGACAGGATGGCCGGCGAGGCGTGCGTGCTCTACCTCTACTCGACCGAGGCGCCGCGCCGGATCAGGGAGATCAGCCCGCGGGCACGCATCATCGTGATGCTCCGCGACCCCATCGAGCAGGTGTACTCGCATCACGCGGCCCGCCGCGCAGGCGGCGAGGAGGATCTCGATTTCGCCGCGGCTTTAGAGGCAGAGGCCGACCGCGCGGCGGGCCGGCGGCTGCCGCGAGTGGCGCGCAACCTGCACATGTACCAATACCGCGAGGTTGCCCGTTACAGCGGCCCGCTGGCTGCCTATGTGGACCATTTCGGCACAGAGCGCATGCGGGTCATGCTGCTCGAGGAATTCAGTGCCGACCCGCAGGCGATGTACCGCGCAACGCTCGAGTTCCTGGGTGTCGACCCCGAGTTCCGGCCTGATTTCGACATCGTCAACGCCAACCGCACTGCGGGCGGCCTCATTGCCGGTGCCGCGCGATCGACACGACTGATCACCGCCGCCAAGGCGATCGTCCCGCGTCGCTGGCGAGAGCCGGCCGCCCGGCTCGGCGGGCGACTGCTGCGAGCCGGCAGCCGTGAGGAGCCACGGCCACCGATGGATGAGGCGATCAGGCGCCGCCTTGTCGACGAGTTCCGGCCGGAGGTTGATCGGCTATCGCAGTTGCTCGGACGCGACCTGACCGCGGTCTGGCCCGACTACGCAGCGCATTGATCAGGCTGGCGCTGGCCGACGAGGCCCACCCTC
>DATKAZ010000003.1:0-173927 GCA_035514535.1 Gammaproteobacteria bacterium | reverse complement strand
CCGTGCCCGGTTTCGCCTGCCAGCCGGAACTGCGCACCCAGCCACGATGCGCGTCGGTCAACTGGCCCAGCAACTCTTCCAGACCCTGCGTGTCGACGGCATGAATGGGACACGCACCGCTTGCGCGGTCGGTGTAGAAATCGCTGGCGGGCATTCTGGGCATTCCTCGGGATCGGGTGAGCTGAGCGGCTCATTATGCCATCCGTTCCCAGGGCCTGTTCACACCTAGCCGATGGCCGCGACGGACTTGCCCGGGTGCCACGAGAAAGGCCCGGCATCCCTGCCGGGCCCGAGCGGCATCCACCCGCGGATGGTGATGCCTAGAAGCTGTAGATGAACGCCACTCCCACGGTGTCGGTGTTCGGGTCACTGATGCCGTCGATGACCCGGTCCTGGTCTTCGTAGCTCACGTAGTAGACCTGCGCCGTCGCCGCCTTGCTGAGCTTGTAGTCGGCGCCGACGGCGATCTGCGAGCGCGTGATGCCGCTGGTGTCGCCGTCGGTCTGGCCATACTGGGTCTTGAGCTTCCAGGAACCGATCTTGTATGCCGCGGACAACAGCCAGCTCGTCTCCTCGAAGTCGCCGCCGCTGACCGCGCCGCCGCGCTGGTCGATCCCTTCGGCCATCTGGTAGAGGGCGCCGAGCTCGAAGCTCTCCCACTTGACCAGGCCCGTCGCGCGCAGGATATCGCTGCCTACCGTGCCGCCATCGAACTTCAGGCCGCTGCGCTGGTTGTTTGCATAGCCGAGCGCGCCGCTGAACATCCCGGCGTTGTACCGCATGGCCGCATACCAGGAGTCGGCGATACTGTCCTCGGTGTCCGTCACGTCATCGGCCGCGACCCGCCCTTCGCCCGGCTGCACCGTGATCACGAAGTCCAGGGCATCGCCCATCTTCGGCGTCGTGTAGGTGATCAGGTTGCTGGTGCGGGTCTCGCCGACCATCAGGTTGGTGATATCGCCGATCGTGTCGTTGAACTGGTCGACCGAGCCGCCGATGTCCTTGATGATCGTGTCGTAGAAGCCGGCCTTGAGTTCGCCGAAGCCGCCCTGCAGCCCGACGAACAGGTTGCGCTTGGAGAACGGATTGGACTCGCTGCCATCGGGATCGATGCCGTACTCGAGCTGGTAGATGACCTTCAGGTCACCGACGCCAAGCTCCTCGCTGCCCTTGAAGCCGAGGCGGGAGGAATTGTTGTTGTCGCGCAACTTCAAGGTGCTGTCGCGCGTTCCGAAATCGAGCCCGATCTCGTCTTTCTGGCTGTCGAGCGCCACGTTGAAACGGCCGTAGACCGTCGGCGCGGCCAGTGACGCATTCGCGGCCAGGAACGTCGCCCCTATGGCGATCGCAAGCAATGTCTTCTTCAATTTAATCTCCTTGGTGGTCATCTGTGCCCCTGCACTCGGCGCGAAGTATGGGCAGCGAATGTGACTGTTTAATGACGCATGAAAAGGATGTGGCGGAGCACCCACACTCGTGTGGTTGTTCGACGCGCATACGCAAGCGGGCCGCCTCGGGGCGGCCCGTTTCCGTCGCTTCAGTTTCAGGTGGGAGTCGCGCCTGCGGGCGCAGACGTCAGCGCTGCTCGCCGAGCCAGTGAAGGAATGCGCGACGCTCCGCGGCGCTCGCCTGGTTCCACCAGCCCTGCATCAGAGACAGCCATTCGTCTTCCGGTGATGCGGTGGGCGGCGCATGCCCGTCGCCGGCGCGTGTAACGGGCGACGACAATGGCGCCACGACTTGGCCGTTTCCGCCGCCGGCCGCTGTCGGTACCAGCGTGTCGTCGAAAGTGACTGCCGGTATCACGCCCTGGCGAAACTGCAGACCGCTGGAGCGCGAGGGCATGCGGTCACCCGTTGCCAGGTCCTCAACCCAGCCCGTGAAGTCTGCGGCAAGGGCTTGCGCGGCGCCAAAATCTCGTGGGCGCGCATAGTCGAGCCGGTAATGCCCTCCGGCTCCGGCCTCGACGACGAACAAGGCCGGATCCGAGCGCAGCACGTCGTGGTGATCCCCGCGCTGCCACAGCTCTCGGTAGAACACGAGTACTTCGTAGCGGCCGGGCGCGACCTCGAGTGTCGTATCGCCCTTCTTCAGCAGGCCACTCACGCCTTCGACCTCCAGGCCGTTAATGCTCGCGACCTCGAGCTGTTCCGGCAGGCTGATGACGGCAACCGCGGCGGCATCGGCATCGTGGAGCCGGACCGGGGCAGACGTGCATGCGGCTCCGAAAGCCGCAGCGGTGCAACAGCAGATGATCAGCAAAACTCTCGTCATGGCTTTGCTCCGCATTACCAGCCAGGTGAAGCGGCGCAGACTAGCATGCCGATACGCGCCTAATGATTACGAATTTATTACACGCCGACGCGCGCGGCTCACCGGGCCGTCATCGCACGACGCGTGCATGGCGGCGGCCGCGGACTAGGAACTCGGCCGGAATAATTCCGGATCGAGGTGGTGCCGCTTCAGCAACTGGTAGAACTTGCTGCGTTCGCGTTGCGCGAGGCGCGCTGCATGGCTAACATTGCCCTGCGTGACCTGCAGCAGGCGCACCAGGTAGTCTCGCTCGAAGCGCTCTCGGGCATCATTGAGCGACAGGAATTCGCTCGACGCTTCCTGCAACGCCGACCTCACGAGCCCGGCCGACACGATGGGGCCGGTCGCCAGTGCCACCATCTGTTCGACGACGTTGCGCAGCTGGCGAACGTTGCCCGGCCAGGGCGCCTGGATAAGCAGTTCCATCGCCTCCGGTGACAAGCCGGTGACGCGGTGCGGCCCGTCGCCGCGCAACTCCTCCAGCAGGTGCGACACGAGCAGCGGAATGTCTCCTCGTCGCTCACTCAAGGGCGGGATGTGGAGCGTGACGACGTTCAGCCGGTAGTAGAGGTCCGCGCGAAACTGCCCATTGGCGACGGCCTCCTCGAGATTGTGGTGCGTCGCCGAAATCACCCGGATGTCCACCGGCGTGGCCACGGCCGCACCGACAGGCCGCACCTCGCGCTCCTGCAGGGCACGCAGCAGCTTGGCCTGCAATCCCAGGGGCATGTCGCCGATCTCGTCGAGGAAAAGCGTGCCGCGGTCGGCGACCTGGAACAGCCCCTTGTGGGTACGGTTGGCGCCGGTGAACGCACCGCGCACATGGCCGAACAATTCCGATTCCAGCAGTGTCTCGGGGATCGCGGTCGCGTTAACTGCGACGAAGGGTCGTCCGGCGCGGGGGCTGGCGCGATGAATCGCACGGGCCACCAGTTCCTTGCCGGTGCCGCTCTCGCCCACGATCAGGATGCTGGCCTCCGAGCGGGCCGCCAGGCCGGCGCGCTCCAGCAGCGCCTCCATCTCGGGGCCGCCCGAGACGATCTCGCGGCGCCACTCCGTGTCCGCCGGCGCACCGTCAGTGCCGCCCGACGAAGTGATCCGTATCGCCCGGGCGACGTGATCCAGCAACTCCCTGCTGTCGAACGGCTTCGTGAGGTAGCCGAACACGCCGCGGCGCGTCGCCTCCGCCGCCTCGGGAATCGTACCGTGCGCCGTGAGGATGATCACGGGCAACGTCGGGCGTTCGCGGTGGATGACATCGAACAGCGCCATGCCGTCCATGCCTTGCATGCGCAGATCCGTGATGACGATTTTCGGTTGCACGACGGCCAGGTGGGACAGGGCCTTCTCGGCACTGTCCACCGCGTGCACCTCGTAACTGGCTGCCTTCAGGCGGATGGCGAGCAGCTGCAGCAGGTCCGCGTCATCGTCTACCAGCAGGATCTTTTGTGGGGTCGTCGTCATCGTCCATTGGCAGCGTGGCGGGCTGCGCACGCTCGTTGAGTTGTCGTTCGATATCCTTCAGGCGAGCGAGTCGCTCTTCCAGGGCCTGGCATTCCGCCCGCTCCTGCGCGAGCTTCGCGAGTTCCGCGTCATCCTGCCGTGCCGCAGCCAGTTGCTGTCGATTCCTGAGTTCCTGCTGCTCCCCGATGAGCATCGCCAGCAGGCGCGTCAGTCCGAGGTGGGCCGGATGACCGGGGGTCGCAACCGACTCGGCCAGCAGCACCCGGGCCCGCTCCAGGTCCTTCAGCTCCTCGTCCGCGAGTGTTAATACAAGCGCCAGGCGGAGCCGCTGCTCGGCGCCGCCGATGCGCTCGAGGTCGCGCTCCGCCAGCTCGAGTTCCTGGCGTTGGGACTGCACCGACTGCAGCGAGAGCGTGTCGCCGAAACTGGCGAGGGCCGAGATTTCCTCTTCGGCGGACCGCGCGGTCGGCGGCGACTCACTCGCGGCCGGCGAGGTTCCCGCCGCATCGGGACCGCCGCCCGACACGAGCGCGCAACCACCCAGTCCGAGGCCCGCGACGAGAGCCAGCATACGACCGGGCTGCCATTTCATGATGGTCATTTCGCTGCCTCCTCGGCCTCGCTGCCGCCGGCCAGGGGCAGATGTACCCGCAGGCATGCGCCCTGTCGGGCTTCGGCGACCTCGATGCTGCCGCGGTGGGCCCGCACATATTCCTGCGTAATCGCGAGGCCCAGCCCGGTGCCCTTGACGTGGCCGTTGTGCACGGCGCTCCCCTGGTAGAACGGCTGGAAGACCATGGCCCGTTCCTCGTGATCGATACCGGGGCCTTCGTCGTGGACCTCGATGACGGCCTGCTGATCCTGCTGCCGCAGGCAGACCCGGATGCGTCCCCCGGGCGGCGAGTATTTAATCGCGTTGGAAAGGAGGTTGTCCAGCACGACGCGGAGTTGCTCGCGATCGCCCGGTACCGTGAGTGCCGAGGGATCGGTCTCGATTCTCAGTCCCTTGGCCTTGATGGAGACGACCTGGTCTCCCAGGACCTGCTCGAGCAGCGGGCCCACGTCCACGGGCTCCGGCATGACCGGCTGGTCAAGGCCCTGCACGATGGTATTGAAGCTCAGCAGGGCCTCGATGTGCCGCTGCAACTGCATGCTGCTCTTGCACAAGATTGCGGCGATCTCCGCCTGTGCAGGCGTCAACTGGCCCGTGACCTGGTCGGAGAGTAGCTGGGCACCTTCGCGGATTGCGGTCAGCGGCGTCTTGAGCTCGTGCGAGACGTGGCGCAGGAAGCGCACTTTCTGGGCGTCCAGGTCGAGCAGTCTCAGGCGCAGCCAGTCCAGTCGCTCGCCGAGCTCCTCGAGGTCGCGCGGACCGCGTATCTGCACGGGGTCGTCGAACTGGCCACTTCCGAGGCGCCGGATCGCCCGATCGATCTGCCGCACAGGACGCGCAATCAACAGTGTCCCGAAAACCGCGAGCACCAGGGCGGCCGGGATCACGGCCAGCGCCTGCCAGGACAGCTGCCGCTGCGTAGCCGCCGCCTGGCGACGCGTGTTCTCCACTGCCTGGCCGATGGCCCGGCTGCTGTCCGCGAGAATTCGGCGTGCGGCGTCGCCCATCGCCGGAAACCGGGCGACGGCGTCCGCGGTCTCCGGCGACGACGCCGGCTGGCTGCTCAGGACGGCGAATACGGCTTGTTCCTGTGCCCTGAGATCCGCCAGGGTCCGGCGGTACTCATCAGAGAACTCGTGCAGCGCCAGGGCCGCGACGGCACGCAGGTAGTTTTCCCGCCGGCTGCGATAACCATCGAGCAACTCGGCGTCGCCAAGCAACTGGAATTGCCGGGCACTGCGCTCCATCGCGGTGATCTCTTCCACGAGGGCCCGGCCGGAGTCGATGATGCGCGCCGCCTGGCGGATGGACTGCTGGCTTTCGGTGGCAAGCCGGTCGACGGCGAGGGTGGCCGTCACCAGCGCAACGATGAGCGGGACACCCACGAGCGCGAACGCGATCAGGGCGAGCTGGAGTACCGACGTGGGCCGGAAAGACTTCTTCATGCGCCTGACTGCTGCGGCCAGAAGACCGTAGGTCGCCTTGCCGCCGCGACGGCGACGGACCCATCGCTTGCAGGTTAGCACAATCGCATCGAGCCTCCCGGGCGGCGTGCGCCGTCCCAGGGACCAGCGATTCGCGGAGCCGATTTCGAGTGGATCGAGCTGTGGCACTGGTCCCGACTGCGCCGCGGCGAGACTAGTGCTTGCGGGCCGACGCCGACCCGATGGCGCTCTGGCGGATTCCCAGGGTCTCCTCGTGAAGCCGCTGATACTGGCGCAGGCAGAGATGGTAGTGCAGGCGCAGGTAATGGCTGAGGGCGGCCCGCCTTTCAGGCGGCTGCCTCCCCGGAAGGGCCCCAGGGGGGGAGGAAATGGGGCTTGCTTCCGGGGGGCAACCAATAAACCTTGTGTCTCTCCTAGCTGGATTCTTCATGGGGACCGCCCAACTGGCCCTCTACGACAGCGTACTCAATGCGGCTGAGCCTGCCGTCGCCATCGAGGTCGAAAACCGAGAAATGATCGAGCAGGCCGGGAACGGCAGCCGCATCTTCGCGCGAAAGATAGCCGTCGCCATCCCGATCCAGCTCGTCGAAGGCCGGCGTTTCCCCGGCCATCGCTGCACCGGCAGTGGCCAGTAATGCCGGGCCGCTCAGCGTGTAGGTTCTATTCATGCGGCGCTCCTCCCGGTCCTTCGGCCCCGGCAGGCGGGGCGCTGGCGTTTCTTGCTTGCTTGTAACCGCTACAAGGGTCGTGCCAAGTCCCGGATAATGATCGGCAACTTGCTGAAAATAAAACAGATAAAGGTCCCGGTCTCATCACGGTGCGGGGCCGCCCGGCCACCGGCACCGGATCAACTGTGGCCGAATCGACACACAAGTTGACGCGATTGCCACCAAGACGCTGATATTTCGTGGTTTTTAACTGAGTCCGATACGACACAGTGCCGCTCACGGCGTATCCCGTGCGGCAATCACGGCGCGACGCTCGCACCTCGGGCGCGGCATTGCCGGCCGACGCCGGGGCGGTATGCAGGCCACCCCGGCGTGCGTTACGCGGCCGTACCGGTTCAGGGATTGGCCGCCACTTTTCCGCTATGGTTTTCGAGACGGACGTCGACTCGCCGCTGCAAAGCCCAGTCGTCGGACCGTCTACCCGGCTCGCCCGCGGGGTCCGCTATCGCGCCGTGAGCGGTGACGCGGATACGGTCCGGCTCCACGCCGGCATTCACCAGATGATCGCGGATGGCTGCCGCACGCGCCAGCGAGAGCGCCTGGTTGTGTGCGCTATTGCCACGCGGATCCGCATACCCGTCCAGGCGCACATCGAGTGACGGTGTCGCGCCGAGCAGCGATGCGAGCGCATCGAGCCCCGCCGTCGCGTCCTCTGGCGGTGTCGCACTGTCGGTACGGAAACTGACGGCGAACTCGAGTCCGTTCGCCAGCGGCGCACTACCGGCCGCGATGGCCGCCTGTCGACGCTCATGTGCCAGCCGGCGCCCCAGATCGTCGGCCCGTGCCTTGAGTCTCATACGCTCGGACAGCAGGCTGAGGCGCTCATGCTCCAGTACGGCGGCGCGCTCCTCGAGTGTCGCTGCCCGCCCGGCCGTGAGGTGCTGATCCGTCGTGATGCCGGCGAGCATCATGCCGATGACCGCGCCTGGCGGACCGCCGGCCACGGCACCCACGAGCCCGCCGGCGGCAACGCCGATGCGCAGTGCGCGCCGCCCCTCGGCAGCACTCTCGGCCGCCACCCCGAACGCGGGAGCCGTGGCGAGCAGCGCGACAAGCGTGATGGTGAAAATCTTGCGATTCATGAAACCGTCCTCCGTTTGAGTGACGGACGAAAGGTCCGTCGCGGAGACCATTTCAATCGCGGCGAGCGGCGCCGGGCGGGCGCCCGTGTGGCCGATGCAGGATCAATAGTGGCGAATCGTGGCGCCGCCGCCGCGCGGGAATCCGTCCGGCATCAGCCTCGCGGCCGATGCGCGACGACACACATCATGCCCCAGAAGGGCGTTGCCCTGAAGCGCTCGATATCTCCGTGCACGTCCAGCCCTGCGTCGCTCACCTTGGCACGCATCTCGGCACGCGTGAGAATGTTGCGATACTGTGCGCCGAAGCGGCGTGCCAGCCCCTGGATCGCTCGGATCTGCGGATACTCGCGGCACCAGTCGACGATGCACACGGTGCCGCCGGGTGAGACGAGCTGCCGCATGCGTCGCAGTGCTTCATCCTGGTTCAGGAACAGGTGGAATGCGTTGGCGCAAGTAACGACATCGAATGACCCCGGGGCAAACTCGACGGTCGAGAGCGTGCCGACATGCCAGGCGGTGTTCTCGTCCTCCGGCAGACGCTCGCGCGATTCCTTGATCATCGCGGGAGAGAGATCGA
This sequence comes from Gammaproteobacteria bacterium, assembly GCA_035514535.1. Lineage (GTDB taxonomy): Bacteria > Pseudomonadota > Gammaproteobacteria > Steroidobacterales > XN24 > XN24. The sequence goes on along the minus strand of DATKAZ010000003.1, from coordinate 165,705 downwards.
TGCCCGTGATGCGCAGGCCCGGGTGGGCACGGCGCAGCATTCCCGCGAGCCGCCCCGTGCCGCAAGCGACATCCAGCACGTGCTCGTCGCCGCGCAAGGCCAGGTTCTCGACCAGCTTGCCCAGGGAATTGCGCGAGTATCGGTCCCAGAAGCGATCGTAGGCCGGCGCCCACCTGGCGTAGTGGCGGACGACCACTGCAGCCTGTCGGTCGTCGGCGGTGTCCATCTGTCTCATCATCAGCTCCACGGTGACTGCCGGGCGGCCGGCCGGCGGCGGCGACGGCACACTCTCCTAGTGTGCGTGCTCGTGCCGATCATGTCGATGCTGCGACGGGCCCCGGGCCGGTCGAGGTCAGCACCGGCAGCACGATGCCAAGCGTCCTCGCGGCACGCAACTGGTGCTCGTGGTTGCCGCCAGTCCCGGCGCTGTCGCGAGGGCCACCAGCGTGATGGTCCACTTGCGGCGATGACCTGGATGTCGGTCAGTGGGGTGGAGATTGCTATTCCGCGAGCGATCGATGGAGCGCGTCCGTGCCTGGCGTGAGACGACATGATTCTGCTCCTGACTCATGTCCACAGGCTCGGATCTCTGTCTGCACCGGTCTCCGCCTTCCACGCTAGAACGTAAGCCAGTGCAGGAATGACCAGCCACTGCAGAAGGGGTGAGAGGCCCGTGCCGAGGAAGGGCAGGCGAGGCATGATGTCGCGATACGCCCAGCTTTGCCGGAGCGTGACGTTCAGCCACTCGCTGAATACGGTATAGCCCAGTCCGAAGGCCATTGCGGCTAGCGCAACGACCACGACTCGTTGCCGCGGCCAGCCTGAACCGCCGAAAAGACTGAAGGCCAGAAAGAGGCCGGCGGCGCCGATCAGGACGTCGCCGCCCGCGCAGTGGACGCCCGCGTAGACGATGTCCCAGGCAGTGTCTTCCAGCCACAACGTATACAGGGGCATGTGGGCAAACTCCCAGAGCAGACTGGCGGGTGCCAGGACGGCCAAGTACCGGAGCATGAATCGCAGGCGTGGCGAGCCTGACATTCCTCACCCTTCACTGTCGTAAAACAGGGGTTCACCGCTGCGGCTGCCATAGGCCCAACCCCGTGAGTCAAAGGTCATGGAGTCCAGGGCATGGACCGTGCTGTCGAGCCCATCCCGATCGACTCGCCGGTGTAAAGCTTGCGAGCCCGGCTGATCAAGCGTTGTGCGAACAGCGTCTTGCCGGCATACATCTGCGTTCCTCGAAAAACAGGTTCCGGAACGATCACCGAAGGAGCAAGTGAGGTTCAAGTCGACCTCACCCACAAATGGCTGTTTCTGAAAATCAAATCAGGCACTTGGCAGTAGGCTCGGCGCGGTTAGCCGGACAGTGATGTTACCCTGATTGAACCCACAATGACCCATGATCACCGACGCGCAACCCAAACTTCATCTGCCATGACCCGATATCACCAACCGCAACGACGCCGTTTTCTCGCCGGAATTACTGCGGACACCTCTTTGCTCGCTCCAACGGAAATGGCGATCACCGTTCATACTTATTCGCCCGCTGTATTAAGCTGCTAGAAGATGAGCCGGCGTGCGAATGCTCCGGCTCACTCGCGGACGGGCGTGACTTGAGGAAGAAAAACTCGGTGATCAGGATCGCCGCCATGATGGCTGCTGCCACGACTAAAACCAAAGGATCCGAGGCGGCTTTCACCCAGAGAAAGCCGCCAATGACGATCACATCCATAACGATTGCAATGACCGGAATCGCGGGATGGGCCTCCACCTCCTTTCGCAGATGGCGCAGCACACCCCAATGGATGGCGATGTCCATGACCAGGTAAAAGATGATGCCCAGCGCCGCGATGCGGGACAGGTCGAAGAACGCGGTCAGCACCAGCCCCAGCGCGACTGTATAAACAAGGGTGTGCTTCCGGATACTGCCCGGCATGTGGAAGTGGCGGTGCGGGACCAGTTTCATCTCGGTCAGCATGGCCAGCATGCGTGACACTGCGAAAATGCTGGCAATGATGCCGCCGGCGGTGGCCAGCATGGCCAGAACCACGGTAAACCAGACTGCGTACTCTCCCAGTGCCGGGCGAGCGGCGGCGGCCAGCGAGTAGTTGCGCGTTGCGATAATCTCCTCCAGCGACAGGTTGCTGGAGACCGCGAAGCCGACCAGCGCGTAGATCACCACGCAGAGGCCGATCGAGATCATGATGGCCCTGCCCAGGTTCCTGCGCGGGTCTTTAAGTTCCGAACCGCTGTTGGTGATAGTAGTGAAACCTTTGAAGGCCAGAATGCCGAGCGCCGTAGCACCCAGAAAACCGGTCAGCGAGGCCTCGCGATCTGCTGCGGAGAAATCCGTTGTCACCGAGTCCGCCACCCACACCCCGACCACGCCGAACAGGACGATGCCGGCGATTTTGATGAAACCGAGCAACGAGGCCACCCCCTGGATCAAACGCGTGACGGACAGGTTGATCAGAAAGGCCGTCAGCAACAGCCCAACCCCCAACGCGGGAACCAGCCAACTGCCGTCATCGATTTCAAACAGCCGTAAGGTGTAGGAGCCGAAGGTCCGTGCCAGGAAGCTCTGGGCGATGACCATGGAAAAATACATCAACAAGGCATGGAAGGCGGTGGTCAGGGTTCCGCCATACGCCTTTTCCAGATACATGGCGATCCCGCCAGCGGACGGATAGGCATTGGATAACTTGACGTAAGAGTACGCGCTCAACGAGACAATCAGCGCGGCAGAAAGAAACGCCAGAGGAAACAGGCTCCCGGTCATCTCCGCCATCTGGCCGGTCAGTGCGAAAATCCCGGCGCCGATCATGACGCCGGTGCCCAAGGCAACGGCACCAATCAGCGAAAGGCTGTTCGCCTGGTATTTTGACGTTCTGTCTGGCGTAGCGTTCATGTGATTACCGTTGGCCCACACGAACGCCCAGATTGTAAACTCCCGCGATCAATACCGCCGCGAACCAGCACAGGATGAAGATCGTGACCAGGCCCAGCGCGACCTGGGAAACAGGTACGCTGGTTTTCAGAATCGGCCCCACGTCGAGACCGTGTAACAAGCTGTTGAAGAAGACCACGGCCTTGTCATGCGACACGGTGGCCATCGTCAGCATGCAGCCGAGGTAGAACACCACGCCGGTCGCACCGCAGGCGAGTCCCAGGTACTTGGGGTTGAGATACAACGAGGGAAGCGACGGCGGCCGGACGTGTCCGGAAGCGGAACTGTCGCTCTGATCAGTGTCGCTGTTCATGGTCGTTCTCTCCGTTCTTTTCATCATCGTGCATGCCGAAGTGCATCAGGTGGCAGAGCATCATTGCCCCAAACACTATGGCCAGCACCCAGCCACTGCCAACGCCCATGGCGGGAAGGAGAAAAATCAGCAGCAGCGCCAAGCCGCAGCCGGTCACCATCATCAGGGCATGTTTCATCATTCCCTGCTCCAGTTTGTTAGTGGGCGTTGAACCGGAACTGCAGCGCCGCGATGGCATCGCGGCTCTCCTCGCGGATCGCCTCCGCCACGGCGTAAACGGCCAGGGCACGGCTGTCGCGAACGAGATAGATCGCCGCCTGGCCACGGCTGGCTGTAGCCTCGGCCGCCTCCTGAAGCGCCGGTGGCGCCGATCATGGCCGCCACACCCTGGCCGGTGAGCGCGCGGAAGCCTTCGGCGACAGAAATCTCTATGCCTTTGTCCTCCACGATACCCCGAGCAATCGGGTGCTCGGACTCCGATTCGATGCCGGACGCAATGCGAAGCGCTTCATCCTCCGTCAGCCCTTTCGCAACGGACATGGCCACTAGTAGTGTTGACTTGACTTCTAATGTTGATGGTCGTGTTGGTCTTGGTCCTGATTATCTTGCTGCTGATCCTCGCCTGGTTCCTCATCATTCGCGTCGCCGTGATCGTGCACCGTCCCGGCTGCGCGCGCATCGTCGAGCAACCGAGTGTATTCATCGGCTCCCATTTCCGGGAAGCGAATCATCAGGGCTACCAGCGGCCACAGTTCGTCGTCGGAGTGGGTCTCCCCCCAGGCTGGCATCGCCGACATTCGGATCCCGTGCCGGGTCACCCAGAAGAGCTCTGCGGGCGTGCGCTCGAGCGCCGCCTGCGCCAGGTCCGGCGCAGGAGGATTCAGTCCGCGGGCCAATGCGGTCCCGGCGCGGCCCGGGGGCGCGTGGCAGCCGGCGCACATCTCCTCGAAGCCCGCCACGCTCGAGAGCAGCGCGCCACCATCGAGCTGCCGCGGCAGTTTGACTTCGACCGCCCTGGCGGCGCGTGCTACAGATTGCTCGCGTACCGTCTGCAGCAGCCACTGGCTAAACGGCCGGTGCTCGACGTCCGCGGCCACCGGGATAAGCCCTGTGTAAATGACGAGCCCTCCCGCGACTACGGCAACTGCGACCAGCACCGCGGCAGCCTTTAATGCAGCCTTTAATAAGGCGGCCAAAGTCTTCATGTGCAGCTACCTCCTGCCGGCTACTCCGGGTACCGGGCGTACACCGAGGTGGCCCCGTCGCCAGCCACCAGCAGCACCTCGTAGGCGTCGACGCGCCCGTCCGGGGCCTCCATGCCAGGTGAACCGGCCGGCATGCCGGTCACAGCCAGGCCACGTGCCGCCGGCCGCTCCGCGAGCAGCCGCTGCACCTCGCGAGCCGGCACGTGTCCCTCGACGAAGTAGCCTCTGATTTTCGCCGTATGGCAGGAAGCGAGCTCGGCGGGCACGCCCATCGCCGGCTTGATGTGCGCCAGGTGTTCGGTCTTTTGGACCTCGACCTCGAAGCCGGCGGCCTCCATGTGCAGCCCCCACTGCCCGCAGCAACCGCAGCGCGGACCCTCGTAGACCACGAGCTTCGCGGACTCGTCGGCAGCCGTGGCCGTGCTCACGGCCACGGTCGGCCCGTCGCGGCCACAAGCCGCAAGCGCCAGGGTGGCAAGTACCAGCCCGGCAATCCGGGCGGTATCAGGCAATGAAACGTATGTCTTCATGACAATGACTCCTTGGGTGGATTGTGTGACAGGACTAATCCGGACTCAGCCAGTCGGTTCAGCCGGCAGGTCGCGGTACTCGCCGATGCGTGCCTTCAGCCTGATCTCTTCGACCCAGCAGTACAGCACCGGCACCGTGAACATCGTCAGCAGCACCATCGCCATCCCGCCGACGCTGGGGATGGCCATGGGGATCATGATGTCGGACCCCCGGCCGGTCGAGGTCAGCACCGGCAGCAGCGCCAGTACGGTCGTCGCGGTCGTCATGAGGCAGGGCCGCACGCGGCGTTGCCCCGCGACCACCGTCGCGGCGCGCAATTCCGGCACGGTTTCGGTACGGCGACGCTCGAAACTCTGCCGCAGGTAGGTGGCGAGCACCACGCCGTTGTCGACGGCGATGCCGAACAGCGCCAGGAAACCCACCCAGACGGCCACGCTCAGGTTGATCGTGCCCATCTGGAACAGCTCGCGCATGTTTGTGCCAAAAATACTGAAGTTCGCGAACCAGGGTTCCCCATAAAGCCAGATCAGGATGAATCCGCCGGCCCAGGCGACGGCGATACCGCTGAACACAATCAGCGTCGTGCCCACCGAGCGGAACTGGAAATACAGGATCAGGAAGATGGTCAGCAGCGCGACCGGCAGCACGATGCGGAGCGTCCTCGCGGCCCGGAGCTGGTGCTCGTAGTTGCCCGAAAACTTCCAGTTGACGCCGGCCGGTACGCTGAGCTCGCCCGCGTCGATCCGGCTCTGCAGATAAGCCTGCGCCTGTTCCACAACCTCCACCTCGGCGATGCCCGGCTGGCCGCCGAAAGTGACATAAGCCGTCAGGAACGTGTCCTCGCTGCGGATCATCTGCGGCCCGCGCGTATAGGTGATCTGCGCCACCTCGCTCAGCGGTACCTGCGTCCCGTCGGGCGCCGAGATCAGCACGGCCTCCAGGTCCTCGATCTCGGTACGCAGCTCCCGCTGGTAGCGCACGCGCACCGGGTAGCGCTCGCGGCCCTCGACGGTCGTCGTGATGTTGCGACCCCCGATGGCGACGGTGATCAGCTGTTGCACGTCGGTGATATTGAGGCCGTAGCGCGCGATTGCTTCCCGATCGATGTCGATCTCGAGGTAGGGCTTTCCAACCACGCGGTCCGCATTGACCGTGTCCGGCCTGATCGCGGGGATCTGCCGCAGCTCCCGCTCCAGCGTGACGGCGATCCGGTCGAGCGTCTCGAGGTCCGCGGCGCGTACCTTGAGGCCCATGGGCGCGCGCATTCCCGTCTGCAGCATGACGAGCCGCGTCTCGATGGGTTGCAGCTTCGGCGCGGACGTCGTGCCGGGCAGCGCAGCAGCCTTGACGATCTCGTCCCAGATGTCCTGTGGACTGCGAATGTGGTCCCGCCACTGCCGGTAGGGCCGGCCGCGCCGGTCGGGGATCAATTCCCCGTCGCTGTCGCGCACGAATTCGCCGTGGCGCCGATCGTACCTGAAATTGATGCGGCGGCCTGCCTCGTCCGTGACGTACTCCGGCTTGTAATGGATCACCGACTCGAGCATCGAGATCGGTGCGGGGTCGAGCGCCGTCTCGGCGCGCCCGAGCTTGCCCGCCACGAGCTCGACCTCCGGCACCGACAGGATCGCGAGATCCTGGTGCTTGAGAACAGCCAGGATCTCGCCCATCGAGGCGTGCGGCATGGTGGTAGGCATCCACAGGAAAGAGCCCTCGTCCAGCGGCGGCATGAACTCCCTGCCGAGCCCGGGGAAGCGGTGCGATGCCCAGCTCCACGGCGGGCTGCTGCGCACGGACTGCGCGTCCATCCCGACACGCTGCGCGGCGGCGGGCAGGAAGCCGAACACCCGGTCGAAGCCCAGCCAGATCGAGCCGCCCGCCAGCACCAGCACGAGCGGCAGGCTCAGGAAGAGGAGCTTGTGCGCCAGGCACCAGCGGAGCACCGCTGAGTAGACCAGCATCAGCAACCAGAACAGTGCCAGGATGCCGCCGATCACGAGGCCGACAAACACGAAATTCAGCAGTACGCCGGCCTCGGGGCCGAGTGGCTCCCAAATGGCGCCGAGCACCCACCAGACGACGAGAGCGGCGACGACGCTGGCCAGCCAGGGTCCGCCGCGGGCCACGGCCGCTTCCGCCCGCCGCAGCGCTGCCGCGAGTCGCGGGGCTCGCGACCCGAGCCAGCGGTCCAGCCCGGGCGACCACAGGCGATACGCGACGACCAAGAGCAACACGAGCCCGGCGCCGGCGACCGCGGGCCAGCCGGCCAGCACGCCAAGCAGCGTAAGCGCCGCTGCCGCGATTCCGAGGCCAAAGAGCAGGGTCCGCCTCAGCGCCGGTGTCGCAGAGCTGCGGTCGCGCCCGGCGATCAGGAGGTGCGCTGCCGCAGGCACCACCGTGAGGGTGATGAAGATCGCGCCGAGCAGGACGAAGGTCTTGGTGAAGGCCAGCGGGATGAACATCTTGCCTTCCGCGCCGGTCATCGTGAAAACCGGCAGGAAACTGATGATCGTCGTGCTGATCGCCGCAAGGATCGCGCCGCCGACCTCGCTCGTGCCGCGGAATACCACTTCCAGCCGCGGCTCATCGGGCCCGGCTTCATTGAGGTGCTTGAGGACGTTCTCCGTGACTATCACGCTCATGTCGACGATCGTGCCGATCGCGATCGCAATTCCGGCGAGGGCCACGACGTTCGCGTCGATGCCGACCAGCTTCATGAGGATGAAGCCGATGAGCACGGCGAGGGGCACTGTCGCGCTGATGACGAGTGCAGTCCGCAGGTGCAGCACCATGATGATCACGACGACGATCGTCACCAGCACCTGCTGCAACAGGGCATCGTCCAGCGTGCTGAGCGTCTCAGCGATCAGCCCGCTGCGGTCGTAGAAGGATACGACCTCGAGCCGGCTGAGCGTGACCCAGTCGGGCCAGGCTTCACGTGGGGTCGCGCGCAGCCAGGCGAGCCAGGCCTCCTGGTCGAGCTCTGCGCCTCTGGCGACAGCCGGGTCCTGCCCGGCCGAGCCGAATGCGGCAAAGCCGGCATTGCCGGCAAATCCGCTCACCTCGCTGCGACCGACCCGCGCCCAGTCGATGACGGCCTTGGCAGGCAGCCCCGGAGCGATCTCCTCGATCTTCGCCTTCACGTTCTGGATGGCGCGCAGCGGGTTGTACCCCTCGCGCACGATCACCACGCCGCCCACCGCTTCTGCGCCCCCTATCGTCAGGGCCCCGCGGCGCTGTGCCGGACCGAAGTTGACGACCGCCACGTCGCTTACGCGGATCGGCACGTGGTCCGGCCCCGCGCGCACTACGGCCTGCTCCAGGTCGGACAGGCTGTCGATGAAGCCGAGGCCGCGCACCAGGTACTCGACGCGATTCATCTCGACGACGCGCGCGCCGACATCGAGATTGCTGTTGCGAACGGCCTCGAAGACCTGCTGCAGGGTCACGTCGTGCGCACGCAGTGCGTCGGGGTCGACATCGACCTGGTACTCGCGCACGTAGCCGCCGATCGAGGCAACCTCGCTGATTCCCTCGGCCGCCAGCAGGCCGTAACGTACGTACCAGTCCTGCACACTGCGCAGTTCATCCAGGTCCCAGCCGCCCGCCGGACTTCCGTCGGGATCGCGGCCTTCGAGGGTGTACCAGTAGACCTGGCCCAGCGCCGTGGCATCGGGGCCCAGCGCAGGCGTGACCGCGTCAGGCAGCAGGCCGGCCGGCAGACTGTTGAGCTTCTCGATGATCCGTGAGCGCGACCAGTAGAACTCGGTGTCCTCGTCGAAAATCAGGAAGATCATCGAGAATCCGAATGCCGAGCTGCTGCGCACCTCGCGCACGCCCGGCACGCCGAGCAGGGAAACGGTCAACGGGTAAGTGACCTGGTCCTCGACATCCTGCGGCGACCTGCCCGGCCACTCGGTAAACACGATCTGCTGGTTCTCGCCGAGGTTCGGTATCGCATCGACCGGCACCGGGTCGCGGGGCAGCCAGTCGACCTCCCAGTCGAATGGCGCGACCGCCACGCCCCAGCCGACCACCAGCAGCACCAGCAGCGCAACGACCAGCTTCTGCTCCAGGAAGAACCGGATGACGCCGTCGAGGAAAGAGCGCTCGTTCCTCACGAGCCGTGCCCCGCGTGCGGGTCTTCAGGGGCAAGCGTTTCGACGATCTCGCCACAGCGCAGCATGGCAGCGCCGTAATACGGGTTCGCGACCACCTCCTCGTCCTGCAGCCAGTAGCCTTTGCGCCCCTGCACCATCGGGCACATCGCGCGGTAGACCGGCCCCGCGGCCTCGATGCCAAACACCTGGACCGCCCTCGTCAACGCATCGCTGAAAACCTCGAAGTGCCGCCGCTGCCCGTCGAGCCCCGGGGCCACCGCCAGCTCGCTCAGTCCCTCGTGCATGGTCCGCGCAACCTCGTTCCAGGTCGCGCGCGCGGCGGCGCCTTCAAGCGCGCGGCCATCGATGGCATGGAGGGCCTCGTCGACGGCCTGCGCCGCGGCGCGCGCGTTGACGGGATCGTCCTCCGCCAGCGCACGCACCAGCGCAAACTGGGCACGGACGAGGCTCCCGAGTTCGATGCGGAAGCTCTCGGGTGCGTCGGGCGCGGCATCGGCCTGTGCGGCGTGTTGGCCGGAGGCGTGCTCGCCGGAACCGCCGCCGCCCCGGGTCGGCGTTGCGGTCTGCCCACCCTGCCCGCCGTGATCGTGACCCGGCGGCACGCCGCCCTCCGGTTGCATCATGCTCGGCCTCCCGCGGATCTGCAGTTCCGAGTCGATCTTGAAGGCACCGCGGGCGACGACGAGTTCGCCCTCCGCCAGGCCTTCCCGCACGATGTACCAGTCGCCCGCGCGGGGGCCGAGCTCGACGTCACGCGCCTCGAACGTAGGCCGGTCCGTGTCGGGAAGCTGTACGTAGACCACCGCCCGGCGGCCGGTGATGAGCGGTGCCGACGCGGGGATCACCAGCGGCAACGCATCCACGGCGGTCGTCGTACCTTGGGCGTCGTGCCCGGCGGCTGCCCCAGGGCCTGCGTGGCCGGCGTGCTCGTCTTCGCCTGGTGGCAACCCGGCGTCGGTGGCGACCATGCCGCGCACGAACATGCCGGGCTTGAGCCGGCCCTCCGGGTTTGCGATATCCACGCGCACGCGGGCCGTGCGTTTCCGGTCGTCCAGCGTCGGGTCGATGAACGACACGGTGCCCTCGAATCGCTCGCCCGGGTAGCTCTGGGTGCTGAAGTGGGCCTGCTGCCCGACCGCCAGCCATTGCAGGTCCGACTCGTAGACCTCGAGCTGGGCCCACAGGCGCGACAGGTCCACCAGGCGATAGATCGGCTGCCCGGTCTCGACATAGTCGCCGAGCGCGGCGAGTCGTTCGATGACGACGCCGCTCACCGGTGCGGGGATCGTCACGAGATCGTCGACAGCGCCACGCTGCTCGATCGCCTCGACCTGGCGTGAGTCCAGGCCGAGCAGGCGCAGCCGGTCACGCGAGGCGTCCACGGTCAGGCGCGTAGTCTCCCGCACTACGCCGACGCCGTCGGCCTGGAGTTCCCGGTCCGCCCGAATTGCCTGCAGGAGTTCTTCCTGTGCCGCAATCAGTTTCGGGCTGTAGACCTTCACCATCGGCTGGCCTGCACGAACCGCCACGCCGGTGAAGTCGACGTGCAGCCATTCCAGGCGGCCCGGGATCCAGGCCGCAATGGTCCGCAGGCGGGTCTCGTCATAGTCCAGTTGGCCGAACAGCTTCACCGGGACCTGTACGGCGAGGCGCTCCGCGCGGCGCACCTCGAGCTGCATGAGCGCCGCCGAGCGGGGCGTCACCTGCAGCCGGGGGAGTTCCCCGTCTTCCGCCATACCATCGCCGTCGTCCAGCGGCACCGGGATGAGGTCCATGCCGCAGATCGGGCACTTGCCGTCCGGATCGGTGGACCGGACCTGGGGATGCATGGAGCAGGTGTACATCTGTCGCGCGCCGGCCGGCGCCTTAGCGTCCGCCGTCGCCGCAGCCGGCTGCGCTTCCTGACGATCGCGATCGCCGCCCGAGCCGAGCGACGCCAGGCCGAAACCCGCGGCCAGGCCGATGACGACCAGCGCGATCCAGATGAAGCGTGAGTCGAGGTATCTGGCAGGTATCTTCATGAGCTTGGTCCCGTGTCGTCGCCTGCGCCGACCAGCATGCGGATGCGCGCCAGTCCCTTGCCGCGGTCCGCCGCGGCGCGCTCGTGCGCGAGCTCGAACTCGAGCAGGACGCGCTGCGCATCGATCAGGTCGGAGAACGCGGCGTCGCCGGCGCGATACGCCACTTCCGTCGCCGCCATCGATTGTCGGGCCTTGGGTACGAGCGTGCCGCCATACAGCGCGAGGCGGCGCGCGCTGTCGCGGTAGGAGAACAGGGCGCCCTTCAGGCTGGCGTCGAGGCCGAGCTCCTGGTCCATGACGTCGCGGCTCGCCGCGTTGAGCCGCGCCTGCGCCTCGCGGACCCCGGCGGCGATGCGTCCGCGCCGGATGGGGATGCTGAAGGAGATCATGCCGGCCACCATGTCCGCGCCGCCGCCGTCCATCATCGCCATGCGGGCGCTGCCGTCGCGGGCGTACTCCAGGCCGAGGCTGAAGTCCGGGTAGTAGTCCCGGCGGGCCAGCGCGATCGAGTGTCGCTCGCGCGTGACCCCGTGGCGCGCGGCCGCCAGGCCGGGGTTGCCCCGGCGGGCCAGCGCGAGCCATTCCTCGTCGGCGCGCTCCGGCAGCTCTGTGACCGCCTGCCGCGAGGGCGGCGGCGGCGAGGCCGACAGGCGCGCATGCGCCGGGCGACCCAATGCGGCGTTGAGCTCCGCGGCGGCGGGGCCGAGCATGTCCTCGAGGGATCGGACCTGGTCGTCCAGGCGCCCCAGCTCGACCTGGGCACGGTTGACGTCTGCCTGGCTGACCGCGCCGCTGCGATACAGCGACCTGGCGACGGATTCCAGCCGGGTCAGCAGGGCGAGGTTCTCGCGGGCCGTGGCCCCGGCCTGGTGCAGCCAGGCGTACTCGTACCAGGCACGCGTGACGCGGTCGACCAGCTCGAGGCGCGCGGCTTCGAAGCGCTGCGCCTCGGCCTGCGCGTTTTCAAGGGCGATGTCGCCGCGCAACGAGAGCTTGCCGAACCACGGGAACATCTGCGAGATGGAATAGCGCTCGCCCATGTACTCGGCGTCGCGGTCCACCTGGTCCAGGACGACCGCGAAACCCAGCTGCGGGTCCGGCAGCGACTCAGCCTGCGGCACGCGCTCCGCGGCCGCGCGCCAGCGATAGAACGCCGCCTCGAGCGCCGGGCTGTTCTGCATCGCGTAGCGAATGTGCTCGTCCAGCGACGCCTCGTCCCGCAGCACCGGCAGGCTGCCGGTGGCCGGGGGCCGCGGCGCCGGGACCGGCGCGACACGAACGTCAGTGGCGGCGCCGCGGTCCGTCCGGCCCCACGGCTCCAGGCCGGGACGGTCTGCCGGCATGGCACACCCGGCCGCCGCCGCGGCGACCAGCAGCGCGCCCGGCAGGCCGGGAAGGAATTTACAGGTCGATCGGCCTTGCTTGGCCGCAGGGGAACGGAACATGGGACACCTCCGTGACTTCGAACATCGGGACTCGAAGTGGAGGTGCTAGATCGTGAGGACGCAGTTCCTCAGGTGCAGCGGGGGCCCGCCGGGATCGGGCGGGACGTAGTTCGCGCACGAGACTGACGCTCGCCGTACCGGAGGCGGCGAGACCACCGCGAGTTCGCGCGCCGGCAAGGCGACCAGTTCCACGTCCACCCTGGGCATGGCAGCCGTGCGTCCGTCGAAGTCATAGCCGTCCACATAGGTGCAGACGCCCGCCCCGCCCGGATCATGGCAGGGCGGCGGCGGCTCCGGGCAATGCGGACAATCGCTGCCGACGATCGCCTCGGCAGCCATCAGGCAGGGCGCAATCGCCATACTCGCCCATACCGCCAGGAACAACGTGGCGGTCAGGGCGGCAAGGCCGCGGCGATTTCGGGTCAATGGGCGCATTTCGATCTCGGACCTCAGCTCGCGTAGACTAGTTCCACAATGCGCCCCGTGACAAGTACTTACTTCACAAAGTCCGCCCCGGAAAAGCGTGCGCGGATACCACTGCAGGGCCCGGTGCTGCTGATCGTCGCGCTTGCTGCCGGAATCGCCGGCTGCGGCAGCAACGCCGTTCCGAAGGAGCTGGAAACGCACGCCAGGGCCGGCGCGATGCTGCCGAGGCTGAGCAGCGATCCGGCCGGCGTGCCGTGGCTGAGCTGGGTCGAGCCGGACGGCGAGGGACAGGTCCTGCGTTTCGCCTCGCTGGACGAGGCCGGCTGGTCGCCGGCACGAACGGCCGCGCAAGGGACCGGCTGGTTCCTCAACTGGGCAGACTTCCCCTCGGTCGTGCATCTCGGGGAGGGCCGGATGGCCGCCCACTGGCTGCGCAAGGTCGAGGGCGGCCCCTATGCCTACGACGTCGTCATGTCGGTGTCCGCCGACGGGGGCAGACAGTGGACCGCGCCGGCCACGCCGCATGGCGATGGTACTGCGACCGAACACGGCTTCGTCACGCTGTACGCCGTGCCGGGCGGCGCCGGTGCCGTCTGGCTGGACGGCCGGCACACGGCGGGCGGCGAGCATGGCGAAGAGCAGCACGCGGCAGGCGGGGACATGACCCTGCGGGCCGGCGGGCTGGACGCATCGGGACACCCTTTACCCGAGCACGAACTCGACGCGCGGGTGTGCGACTGCTGCTCCACCGCCGCGGCCGCGAGCATGCACGGCACGACCGTCGTGTACCGCGGCCGCACCGCGGGGGAGGTCCGCGACATACGCGCGGTGACGCTGGGGCCGGACGGATGGTCTGCGCCGGTGCCGGTAGGTGACGAAGGCTGGGTGATGCCTGCCTGCCCGGTGAACGGGCCCGCGCTGGCCGCCAGGGGCGAATACCTCGCGGCGGCGTGGTTCACGGCGGCCCAGGACCGGCCGCGCGTCCTTGCGGCCTTCTCTTCGGACGGCGGACGAAGCTGGACGACCGCTGTGGAGGTCGCAGCCGGCACCGCGCTGGGGCGCGTCGCAATCGTCATGCCCGACGAACGATCGGCGGTAGTGAGCTGGCTGGAACAGGCCGCGGACGGCGCGGAGATTCGCTATCGCCGCGTCCCGATAAAGGGACGCCCGGCAGCCGTCCACACGCTCGCGACCACGTCTCCGGCCAGGAGTTCCGGCTTCCCGCAGATGGCCTTGACCGGAAATCGGCTCGTGTTCGCCTGGACGCGGGTCGGCGAGTCCGCCGCCATCGTCAGCGCCTCCGTCCCGTTGCCCTGACCCGGTCGCGCGACCGGTCAGGACCCTAGGTGATCCGGCGCAACGCCGCGATGCGTTCGTCGAGCGGCGGGTGGGTCATGAACAGGCGCTTGAAGCCCGAGGCCTTGTGACCCGAAATGCCGAACGCCGCCAGCTGGTCCGGCAAGGTCGCGTTATGCCCCTGCTTGAGCCGCTCCAGCGCGCCGATCATGCGCTCGCGCCCCGCGAGGCGGGCGCCGCCGGCGTCGGCACGGAACTCCCGCTGGCGCGAGAACCACATGACGATCATGCTGGCGAGGATACCGAGGAAGATCTGCGCGACGATCGTGACGATCCAGAAGCCGGGCCCGTGGCCGCGCTCCGTGCGGAACACGAGGCGATCGACCAGGTGTCCTATGACCCGCGAGAAGAAGATCACGAAGGTGTTCACCACGCCCTGGATAAGCGTCAGCGTGACCATATCGCCGTTGGCCACGTGGCTGATCTCGTGGGCGAGCACCGCCTCGACCTCCTCCTTTTGCATGCCGCGCAGCAGGCCGCTGCTGACCGCGACCAGCGCATTATTGCGGCGCGCCCCCGTGGCAAAGGCGTTCGGCTCGGGCGCGTCATAGATCGCCACTTCCGGCATGCCGACCCCGGCTTCGCGCGCCTGGCGCTTCACGGTGTCGAACAGCCATGTTTCGACAGGACCGGACGGCTGGGTGATCACCTTGGCGCCGGTCATCCGCTTGGCGCTCCACTTGGAAATCGCCAGCGAGATGAAGGAACCGCCGAAGCCGAATACCGCCGCAAAAACCAGCAAGGCGCCGAGGTTCAGGTCGACACCCTGTTCGTCCAGGATGCGGTCGACGCCCAGCAGTCGCAAGACGACCGCCAGCACCACGAGGACGGCGATATTGGTCACCAGGAACAGGAACACGCGTTTCATCGACTGGTCTCCTTGACCCCGGAATCCGAAGCTCCGGGCTATGTGGGGCCGCACCTCGCTATTTCCAAGACCGCGAGCGAGCGTGCCGGGTTCCCGGCGGCGAATCAATCGGTCATGCGTTCGGCCACGGCGCCCTTCTGCACGCCCTCGTAGGCCCTGACGCGGAAGGCCATGCCGGGATCCATGCGGACCAGCTCCGCGGCGATGTACGCGGCGAGCATCTCGACCGTCGTGTCGGCCGGCACCAGCTCGCAGCGCTCACGCCAGATCTCGAGTTCGAACTCGCCCTGCCGCGCAACGTAGCCGAAGCGCAAGGCCGGCCTGTCGCCTAGCCGCGTCTCGGCGACCAGGTCTTCGCGCGAGCCGAGATAGATATCGCGCCAGCGCTCGGCCCAGTAGCGCTCCCAGTGGTCGTTGCGCCGGCCCTCCGTGTAGATCTCGATCCTCGAGCGATGGCCGTGCGCGATTCTCTGGCAGTTGCCGGCATGTCGCTTGAGACCGTGACTGTAATGATAGTAGGCGCCCGGCGCAGTTTCCTCGCGCAGCGCCACGCGCACGGCTCGCACATTGCCGGGCATGGCCGCCGCGACGCGCGCCTCGAGCTGCGCCCTCAGCGCCGGCATCGTGACGTCGGCCGCATCGAGTGCGCACACCGCGACGCCCGGCGACCGCAGCCGCAGGCCGGCCGCCGGCGCCTCGATGCGCAGTTCCCCGCTCGCGGCGGAGGCCGAAATCCCGAGCCAGCCGCAACGGGCGGGTGCCAGCAACTTGTGGTCGGCGAAGTCTTCCACGACGTCGCGCGCCAGGCGCTTCACGACGCCGAAATCCAGCACCATGGACTGTTCATCCAGGTCGCCATCCAGCTCGAGATCGACGATCCAGCTCTCGCCGACCAGCCCGCGCGCCCGGTCGAGGCGGGCGAAATCGAGGACGGTGAGTTGCTCGACGAACAGGCAGGCCATGAAACACTCGTATCTCGTGCCGGGAGGGGCAATTGTACTGCCCCCGACATGGCGAGGCGTTATGATCCGGCGGCGAGAAACAGGAAAACCAGCGAATGGCCCGGAACAAGCGCGCGCGCAGACAAGCCCAGCCCGGCAGCCCGCCGGGGCACCCGATCGAGTCCGTCGCGGCCGACGTTGCAGGCACTACAGTCTCCTGGCGACGGTACAACGAGACCGTCATGGAAGAACGCACCGAGACAGCACTGGATGCCGCGCCGGCGGCCCTGGATCCGGCGGTCGTGGACTGGCTGCATTTTCCGTCGCCGCCCGACCCCGGCGCCTTGCGCTGGCTGCACGAACGGCTCGGCCTCGATCCGCTGGCACTCGAGGACGTTCACAACGGCAACCAGCGCACGAAGCTGGAACTGTACGACAAGCACAGCTTCATGGTGGTGTCGGTGCCGGTGGTGCAGGACGAAGAACTGTCGCTGGAGCAGTTCAGCCTGTTCCTGGGCCCGCACTGGGTGATCACGTTCTGGAGCGGTGACCGGGCGCTCGTCGAGCCCGTCATGAGCCGCCTCCGCAGCGGCAGCGGGCGCATCCGCAAGCGCGGCGCCGACTACCTTTTCTACTGCCTCGTCGATTCCGCCGTGGACGCGGGCTTCCCCGTGCTCGAGAACCTGCGCGACCGGATCGAGGCCCTCGAGGACGAACTTCTCGAGCGTCCGGATGAGAGCGCAATCCTCCGCATTCACGAGTTGCGCCGCAAGCTGGCCCTGATGCGTCGCCTCGCGCTGCCGGGCCAGGAGGCGCTCGCGCACCTCCTGCGCAGTGATGACTCGCCGCTCAGCGCCCCGACGCGGCGCTACATCCGCGACGTGCTGGATCACCACATGCGGATCGGCGACACCATCGACAACCTGGCCGAGGTCACTCGCAGCCTGCACGAGCTCCACCTGATGAGTGTCAGCCACCGCATGAACGACGTCATGAAGCTGCTGACGATCATAGCGACCATCTTCATTCCGCTGACCTTCATCGCGGGGATCTACGGGATGAATTTCGATCCCGACGCCTCCCCGTGGAACATGCCGGAACTGCGGGCGCGATACGGCTACCCGCTGGTGATGCTGCTGTTCGCGGCGATCGGGATCGGTATGGCGTGGATGTTCCGGCGCCGGGGATGGTTCTAGGCGATGGCGACCCCGCCGCCTCGCCAGGTCCTCGGTTGGCGCGAATGGATAGGGCTGCCCGAGCTCGGGATCCCGCGCCTCAAGGCGAAAGTGGATACCGGCGCGCGCACCTCGGCGCTGCACGCCTTCGAGGTGCGGCCGTTCGAGCGCGATGGCGTCCGGTGGGTGAGCTTCAGCGTCCATCCCGACCAGTACGACCGGGGAAAAGTCATCTATTGCGACGCGCCGGTGCACGATCGGCGGATGGTGTCGGATTCCGGCGGCCACCGCGAGCAGCGCTGGGTGATCGAGAGCATGGTGACCCTCGGCACGTTATGCTGGCGCGTGGAAATGACCCTGACGGACCGCGACCCGATGCGCTTTCGCATGTTGCTCGGGCGGACGGCACTGCGGGGGCGATTCGTCATCGACCCCGCGAGATCCTATTGCCTGGGCCGCGCGCGCGGATCCCGCGCCGGCTCACCGGAGAAGTAATCATGCACATAGCAATTCTGTCCAGGAATCGACACCTGTATTCGACCCGGCGCCTGCTCGAGGCGGCTCGCGCCCGCAACCACGAATTCACGATCGTCGACCCGCTCAAGTGCGTGATCGACGTGATGTCGCACCGTCCCGCCGTCTACCACCGCGGCGAGATCCTGCCGCGTTTCGATGCCGTGATCCCTCGCATCGGCGCCTCGGTGACGTTCTACGCGCTTGCCGTGCTGCGCCAGTTCGAGGTGATGGGCGTCTACCCGGCCAATGAGTCGGTCGCCATCGGCCGCAGTCGCGACAAGCTGCGTGCGCTGCAGTTGCTCGCGCGCGCCGGCGTCGGCATGCCCGTGACAGCCTTCGCGCACTCGCCGGACGACACCAAGACGCTCGTCCGGCTGGTCGGTGGTGCGCCGCTGGTACTGAAGCTGCTGCAGGGCACGCAGGGCCGAGGGATCGTGCTTGCCGAAACCAACAAGGCGGCCGAGAGCGTCATCGATGCGTTCCGCGAACTCGACGCAAATTTCCTCGTGCAGCAGTTCATCAAGGAAGCCGGAGGCGCCGACATCCGCGCCTTCGTGATCGGGGAGCGCGTCGTCGCCGCCATGCTGCGCCAGGCCAAGGAGGGTGAGTTCCGCTCGAACCTGCATCGCGGCGGCTCGGCCTCAGTCGTCAAGCTCAGCCCGCAGGAGCGCGCCACGGCGGTGCGGGCGGCCAGGACGCTGGGCCTCAATGTCGCGGGCGTGGACATCATGCGCGGCAAGGACGGGCCCCTGGTGCTGGAGGTCAATTCCTCGCCCGGACTGGAGGGCATCGAGAAAGCCACCGGCAAGGACGTCGCGGCGATGGTCATCGGCTTCCTCGAGAAGAACGCGAGGCCCAACAGCACCAAGACGCGCGGCAAAGGCTGACGGACGACACCGGATGCCGGGAGAGAGCATCACGATCGGCGGAATCACGGTGGCGCCCGGCGAGCGTCGCGGGCTGTCGCTACCCGCCGGGATCCTGCACACGCGTGTACCGGTGGAAATGCCGGTCTGGATCATCAACGGGCGGCGTCCCGGACCGCGCCTGTTCATCAGCGCGGCCATCCACGGCGACGAGCTGAACGGCATCGAGATCATCCGCAGGATTCGTGCCCGCGCCATGACCGGCCTGCGCGGCACGTTGCTGCTGGTGCCCGTGGTCAACGTGTTCGGCCTGTTGCATCACGCGCGCTACCTGCCGGACCGGCGCGACCTGAACCGCAGTTTTCCCGGCTCGGAGCGCGGTTCGCTGGCGGCCCGGCTCGCCCACCTGTTCATGAACGAGATCGTCGCCCGCTGCACGCACGGCATCGACCTTCACACCGGCGCGGTCCATCGCAGCAACCTGCCGCAAATCCGTGCCCAGCTCGACGACCCGGAGACCCGTGCGCTGGCACTCGCCTTCGGCGCACCGGTCGTACTGGACTCTCGCCTGCGCGACGGCTCGCTGCGCGAAGCCGCCGCGGCGAGAGGCATTCCCACGCTGATCTACGAGGCCGGCGAGGCGCTGCGCTTCGACGAGATGTCCATCCGCCTGGGAGTGGCGGGCATCATCGAGGTCATGCGGCAACTCGACATGCTGCGCCGCAAGACCCAGGCGCGCGCACGCCCGGCCAGTCCCGTGGTCGCCGACAGCAGTCACTGGGTGCGCGCGCCGGAAGGCGGCATCCTGCGCAGCGCAGTCAGGCTCGGGCAGCGCGTCTCGACGGGCGAGATGCTCGGCCAGGTGTCGGATCCGTTCGGCGCGCGCGACGTGCCGGTGACTGCCGCGCATGCGGGGATCGTCATCGGTCGCAACAGCCTGCCGCTCGTCAACGAGGGCGACGCATTGTTTCACGTCGCACGGGTGGAGCGCCCCGGCGACGCCTTCGCGGCGGTCGAGGCGATATCCGACGCGTTCAGGGACCCGCCCACGGCGGGATGAGTGGCAGTCGAGCGAGGCGTCGCAACGAGTCGAACTTCCCTGCCTCCAAGACAAGGATAAGCACCCTGGCGCAGGCCATGCTGATCCCGGTCAAGATTGCATTGCGTCATTCCCTGATCGGGCTGCGCGCGCCGTCAGCGCGGCCCTGCCGGCACGACCACCGCGGCACCTTGCCGGCGCGGATCCGCGGCGGCGACGAGCATGCCGTCGGCCCGGCGCAGCACCGCGCCGGCACCACCGAAGAACATCGACAAGCCGTCGAACACGCGGCAGGGCATGTCCAGCGCATCGAGCGGCAGGCCCGGCTCCACCGCCGCCTGCCAACCCTTGCCCGCGCGCTCGACGTGCAGCCGCGGCGCCGCCAGCGCGTCCTCGAGCGACCCACCTAGGCGCATGAAATTCAGCATCACCTGCAGCAACGCCGTGGTGATGCGCTCCGCGCCGGGGCTGCCGAGGGACAGTGCCGCGCCGTCGAGGCGGCGCGCCACCGCCGGTGACATGTTGGACGCCATGCGCTCTCCGGGAGCCATGCCGTGGAAGCCCCGCGGATTGAGTTCCAGTTCGCCGAGACAGTTGTTCAGCCAGATGCCGGCGCCGGGCACCAGCACGCCCGAGCCGTAGCCCGACGAGGCGGTGATGGCGCACGCCAGCCCGTCCTCGTCCATGGCCGAGACATGTACCGTCGACGGCGAGCGGTGGCCGCGCGGATCGCCGCCCGCACGCGCCCAGTTGAGCAAGGTAGCGAGAAATCCGTCCGCGTCTTCGCAGGCCGGCAGCGCCTGCACGAACTCCAGCACGTCGCGTTGCGCGGCGGCGAGCGTGGCGACCGCCGCGGGCGTCCATTGGCGCGCGGGTTCCGGCCCCATGCGCGCCAGCATCGCCGCGAGCGTCGCACCGCCGATCGCCGGAGGCGGCGGCACGGCGATCTGCCAGCCATCGAGGTCGCAGGTGACCGGGCTGTGCTCGAGTGCGCGATAGGCGCGCCGATCGGCGCGGCCCATGAGGCCGCCGCCAACGTCGATACAATCTGCGATCGCGTCGCCGAGACGGCCGCTGTAGAAGACACTCGGGCCCTCCCGCGCCAGCTCGGCCAGGCTGTCCGCCAGCCCGGGAATCCGCACAGTGCCGCCGGGCGGCAGCAGCTCGCCGCGCGCGTCGTGTATGACCGCCGCGCTCTCCGGCTGCCAGCCGAAGATCTCGCGGTGGCTGTAGCACAGCCAGGTATGCGAGGCGCGCGACAACGGGAAACCATCCCGGGCATGCGCCAGCGCCGGCGCTACCAGCGCGGCCCAGTCGCAACTGCCCCAGCGTGCGGAGGCGTCACCGATGGCCGCGATCGCGCCGCCCACGCCGACCGCGCCATAGCCGACCAGTGTTTCTAGGCCGCCGCCGTATTCCACAACGGCCCGCGGCGCCCCGCACCCGAAGCGTTCGGCCGGCCGGTCCAGGCCGGGCATCACGATGCCGCCGTCGATCACCACCGGCGGCTCGCCCGGCCGCCACAAGGTCACGTAGGCGGCTGCATCGGGGGCGACGATGGCGACCTCGGTACACAATGCCGCCAACGTCGCCGCCACCGCGGCGTCCACCGCATTGCCGCCCGCCTCGGCCACCTCGGCCCCCGCGCGCACGGCAATGCCGGACGGTCCGGCGATCCCGATCGCCTTGCTCATCGCACGTCCTCCCCGCCGTCCGCCCGGCTCGAATCTAACCCAGCAGGCGAATGAGTGCCCAGGTTCCGAACGCCATCGCGCCCACTGCGACGGCCACGAGCAGGATGACCATTCCCGCAAGGAATAACCGCGGGCTGCGCCGGCCGGCCGTCGCAGCCGCAGGACTTCGCGACCATTCGGCAAGCATGCTGGCATTGCGACGATGGGCCTTGAAGGCGACGTCGAAGATCGTCCCGGCCAGCGGCACCGCGCCGACAAGCGCATCGACGGCGACGTTGGCAAGCATGCGCCCCACCATTACGAGCGGCGCGCCTGCGCGCACCGCGGACCAGATGATATAACCCCCGAGTAATGCGGCGAGCGCGTCGCCCAGCCCGGGCACCACTCCGAGCAGAGGATCTAGGCCGAAGCGGATCCGCGTGCCCGGAATGCGCACAGCCGAATCGAGCAGCCATGCCAGGCGCAGGGAGCGGGCGATGCGGGCGTCGCCGCGCGGATCTGTCTCCGGCATGTGCGAATGCCTGCGCTAGTCGGACAACCCGCCGGCGAGGTAATCGAGGCAGGCGGACAGTGTCTCGAGGCGAGGCGAGTCTTCCGCGGGGATGTCGATGCCCGTCTCCCGCCCGAGCGCCTGGCGGAAGCGCTCAGTATCCAGCTCGAACTGGTCCGCCAGGGGCCGGTCCGGCTCGATCGGGCGGTCGCGTGTCCCCCCCGAGGCATGTTCCAGTGCCCGCAATACTGCAGCTTCAAGGTCGCGTTCGTTCATCGGTTCCGCTCCTGCCGCCGTGCGAAGACACAGCGTACCGGACGCCACGGCACGCCGCCTGCTTTCCGGGTGTCAGGTTGCCGCGGGGACGTGTGCTCGCGGTTGACGCAGGTCAAGGCCACGACGGCCATCCGGGACCATGTTTACTGGGTAGCGGCTAGTTGCATATTAGTATTCTCTAATTTACTATTGCCAGCGATTGCCGCGACCGGCGCGACCTGCTCGCCAGGCCGGCTTACCGATGGAGTCACGGATTTGAAACAGGCATTGCTGGAACTCGCCCTGCGCCGCCCGCGGCTGATCTACCTGGCGACGCTGCTGCTGGTCGTGGTTCTCGGCCTGCAGATCCCGCGCATCCAGGTCGACACCGACCCGGAGAACATGCTGCCCGCCGGGCAGGCCGACCGCATGTTCCACAACGAGGTGAGGGCCGAGATGGCGCTGCACGACGCCATCGTCGTCGGGCTCGTCGAAACCGCCCATCCGGACGGCATTTACAATCCCGCCTCGCTCGGCGCCCTGCACCGCGCCACTGAGCGCATCCTCGAGCTCGAGGGCGTCGTGGCCCGCGACCTGATGGCGCTGTCGGTGGCCGACAATATCGACCAGGCCGGCCCGGGCACGGTGCGCTTCGAGTGGCTGATGCCGGAGCCGCCGCAGACGCGCGAGGCCAGCCTCGCGCTGCGCGGCCATGTCGAGCGGCTGCCGCTGCTGGAGGACACTCTCGCTTCCGGCGACGGGCGCGCCGCGGCCATCTACGTGCCGATTCACGACAAGAACGAGAGCCATCGCCTGTCGCGCGAGATCGAGGCCATCACCGCGGCGGCCTCGCAGGAGTTCGGCGCCACCGGCGCATGGCACATCACCGGCCTGCCCGTGGCGGAAGACACCTTCGGCTACGAGATGTTCATCCAGATGGGGATTTCAGCGCCGCTCGCCGGGCTGGCGATCTTCCTGCTGCTGTGGCTATTCTTCCGCAGCGTGCCCTTGATCGTCGCGCCGATGATCGTCGCGATGGTGACGGTAATTGCCACCATGGGGCTGCTGATCGGCATGGGCTTCACCGTGCACATCATGAGTTCCATGATCCCGATCTTCCTGATGCCGATCGCGGTAGTCGATTCCGTACACATCATGTCGGAGTTTGCCGACCGCTTTCGGCCCGGGCGCGACCGGAACGAGACGATTCGCGAGGTGGTCGGCCACCTGTTTCGGCCCATGCTGTTCACCTCGGTGACCTCGAGCGTCGGCTTCGCCTCGCTGGCCCTGACGCCCATTCCGCCGGTGCAGGTGTTCGGTGCCTTCGTCGCCTTCGGCATCATGCTGGCATTCCTGCTGACCATCGTCTTCATCCCGGCCTGGGTGTCGCGCATGAAGCCGGAGAACCTGGCGAAGACGCAGGCCGTGCTTCACCGCCGCGAGGGCGACTCGATGCTTTCAAGACTGGTGCGCGCCACGGGCGTCGGCGCACTGGCACGCAGTCGCCTGCTGCTGGTCGCATTCGCCGTGGTGTTTGCGGTAAGCATTGCCGGCATCGCTCAGATCCAGATCAACGACAACCCGACACGCTGGTTCAAGTCCGACCACCGCATCCGGGTCGCCGACCGGGTGCTCAACGAGCACTTCGCCGGCACCTACGACGCTTGGCTGGTGCTCGACCGGACGGCCGAGACAATGTCCGCCGAAGAGTTCAACGAACTGATATCGGAGCTTGAGGATCGGCTTTTCGAGGCCGAAGGCGACGAGTACGCCGCGCTCGAGGCGGAACTGGCCCAGGTCGAGGCGGCAGCCAGCGAAGCGCGTTACTTCCAGCAACCGGAAATCCTGCGCTGGATCGCCCACCTGCAGGCGGACCTTGCCGCCAGCGGCCTGGTCGGCAAGAGCAATGCGCTGCCCGATCTCGTCAAGACCGTGACTCGCGAGCTGGTCAGCGGAGAGGCGGCCGATTTCCGTATCCCTGACAGTGTTGCCGGCGTGGCGCAGGCATTGCTGCAGTTCCAGTCCTCACACCGCCCGCAGGACCTGTGGCACATGGTGACCCCGGACTACAGCCGCGCCGTGGTCTGGCTGCAGCTGACCAGCGGCGACAACCAGGACATGAGCGCCGTGCGCCAGCATGTAGACGGCTACCTGGCGGCGCAACCGCCCCCCGACGGCATGGCCGTGCGCTGGGCCGGCAAGACCTATCTCAACGTGGTCTGGCAGGACGCCATGGTCAGGGGCATGGTCGGCAGCCTGGCCGGTGCCTTCGTCGCGGTGCTCATCATGATGGTCGTGTTGTTCCGTTCCATCGGCTACGGGCTGCTGGCGATGTTGCCGCTGACCGTCACGATCACTTTCATCTATGGGCTGATCGGCTGGACGGGCAAGGACTACGACATGCCGATCGCCGTGCTTTCCGCGCTGACGCTCGGCCTGTCCATCGACTTCGCCATTCACTTCATCGAGCGCTCGCGCGAGGCGCTGGCCAGGCACGGCGACTTCCACGCCGCCATGGCCGACGTGTTCGAAGAGCCGGCGCGCGCCATCAGCCGCAACGCCATCGTCATCGCGGTGGGCTTCACGCCGCTCCTGCTGGCGCCGCTGGTGCCATACATCACGGTCGGCATATTCCTCGCCACCATCATGGCGGTGTCCGCCATCGTGACGCTGGTACTGCTGCCCGCCGTGATGCAGCCGTTTCTCGGGCGCGGCCTCGAGCCGGCCGCGGTCCAAAGCTGAGGAGACTGGAAAAATGAACAGACTGATATTGATGCCGCTGGCGCTGCTTGCCGTCGTGCTGCCGCCGGCCGCCGCGGCCGCGGCGCTCACGGACGTCGCCGAAATCGTCGAGCTCGCCAACCTGGCAGCCTACTACGCCGGCGAGGACGGCCGCAGCGAGGCACGCATGCTCATCGAGGATGCACAGGACCGGCGCCAGCTGCGCCAGTTCACCGTGCTGCGCCGAAATCACGCCCCCGGCGGGGACCAGGACTTCATGGTGTTCTTCTCGCGCCCCTCGGACGTGCGCGGGACGGTGTTCCTCGTCGCCAAGCACATCGAGCGCGATGACGACCGCTGGCTGTACCTGCCCGGCCTGGACCTCGTGCGGCGCATCAGCGCCGGCGACAAGCGCACAAGCTTCGTCGGCTCGCATTTCTTCTACGAGGACGTGTCCGGCCGCAACCCGGCCGACGACGAGCACCGTCTCGTCGAAACCACCGCGGCGCATTACGTGCTTGAGAGCACGCCGAAGGACCCCGGCACGGTCGAGTTTGCGCGCTATGTCACGCGCATCGACCGTGCCACTTTCCTGCCGATGAAGACCGAGTACTACGACGACCGCGACCGCGTCTATCGCATCATGGAAGTGCTCGGCATGGAGGAGATCGGCGGGTATCCGACCGTGACGCGGTCGCGCATCAGCGACCCGCTCGGCGGCGGCAACACGCTGATGGAGTTCCGCTACACGGAGTATGACGTCGGCCTACCGGCGGACATCTTTTCCGAGCGTTACCTGCGCACGCCGCCGGTGGACTGGCTGCGTCGCGGCGGTGAATAGCGCCATGCGATATGCCCGGCCTGTGGTGCTCACGCTCGGCCTTCTGCTCGCGGCCGGCGCGGCCGTGCCGGGCTGGACAGCAGAAGACCGGCAGGACAACGGGGACGATCCATTCGCGGAATTCGATGCAGACGAGTGGGACGATCCCTGGGCGACTCGCGCGGGCGGCCTCACGTGGACGGGCTTCGTCGAAGGCGCGGCAGGCGCGCGCCGCACGGACGTCGACAATCTCGACCGGCTGAGCCTCGGCGAGCTGCGCCTGCGGGTCGAGACCGGTTACACCCGGCGCGCGTTTCAAATCGACGTCAAGGGCGACCTCGTGCTGGACCGGGTCGTCGAAGACCTCGATGCCGAGCTGCGCGAGCTGGCGGCATCGTTCCGTCCGGCGCAGCGGGTCGACGTCAAGCTCGGACGCCAGGTGCTGACCTGGGGGACGGGAGACCTGCTGTTTTTGAACGACCTGTTTCCAAAGGATTTCATTTCGTTCTTCGCGGGCCGCGACGAGGACTACCTGAAGTCTCCCTCCGACACCGTGCGGGTGAGCATTTTCACCGCCGCAGTGAATATCGACCTGGCATGGACGCCGCGCTTCAGTCCCGACGACTATCTCTATGGCGAACGCTTCGCGTTCCGGGACCCCGTGCTCGGCGAGGTCGCGGCGCCGGCCGACCCCCGCAGGGCCGACGAACCGGACAGCGGGGAACTCGCCCTGCGGCTGTTTCGCACGGTCGACGCGACCGAGTATGCCCTCTACGGCTATGCCGGGAGGTGGAAGCAGCCGCTGGGGTCGGGCGTGGACGGCGAGCCCGTCTTTCCGCGCCTGCGCACCTGGGGAGCGAGCGTGCGCACGCCCCTCCACAGCGGTATTTTCAACGCGGAGGCCGCATGGTACGACTCGCGCGATGATCACCGCGGTGACGACCCGGCCGTGCCGAACTCGGAGCTGCGCATGCTGCTCGGCTATGAGCAGGAGCTCGTGCGCAACCTCACGGCCGGGACCCAGTTGTACGCGGAACGCATCCAGGATCACGACCGCCTGGTGGCCGGTGCGCCCGACCCGGAGCACGCGCGCGACGAATGGCGCACCGTCGCCACGCTGCGCCTTACCTGGCGCGCGCTGCGGGATACGTTTACGAGTTCGCTGTTCGTGTTCGTCTCGCCGAGTGATGAAGACTACTACCTGCGCCCTTCGATCGCCTGGCGCAGGGACGACCACTGGCTGCTCGCGGCGGGCCTCAACGTGCTCGGCGGCCGGCATGACCATACGTTTTTCGGGCAGCTGGAGGACAACAGCAATGGCTGGCTCCGGCTGCGTTACTTCTATTGATCGGGAAAGGAGATGCAAATGACCGTTGAAAGAGCCGTGACCGCATTCGCAGGCTTCATGGTGCTGTTCAGCCTGGCGCTCTGGTGGCTGGTCCACCCAGGGTTCATCTGGCTGACCGTGTTCGTCGGCTTCAACCTGCTGCAGTCGTCGTTCACCGGGTTCTGCCCCGCCGCGATCGTGTTCAGCAAGCTGGGCATCAAGACCGAGGCCGAGGCCGCGCGCGCCACGGGCAGCGGGCGAGGACTTGGCGCCGCAGCCTGACGACGCGGGCACGCCGCGCTGGGCCGGGATGATCGCGGCCCTGTCCGGCGCGAACGCCTATCCGCCCCCGGTCGACGAGGTCGAACTCGTCGAGACCCACATCTCGTGGGTTTTCCTGGCGGGCGATTATGCCTACAAGTTCAAGAAACCTCTCGACCTGGGCTTCCTGGATTTTCGCGAGCGCACGCGCCGCCTGCACTATTGCCGGGAGGAGCTGCGCGTCAACGCCCGGCTCGCGCCCGAAATCTATCTCGACGTCGTCGGCGCACGTGACACCGGGGAAAGTTGGCGCATCGGTGCACTCGGCGACGACGCCGAACCCGCGGTGCGCATGCGACGGTTTCCCGCCGAGGCACGCCTCGACAGGCGTCTCGATGCAGGGGCGCTCGAGGGCGAAGCACTCGAGGCGTTTGCCCACGACCTGGCCGGCTTCCAGGGTGGGCTGCCGCCAGCGCGGCCGGACGCGGGATTCGGCGACGCCGCGGCAGTAG
This sequence comes from Gammaproteobacteria bacterium, assembly GCA_035514535.1. Lineage (GTDB taxonomy): Bacteria > Pseudomonadota > Gammaproteobacteria > Steroidobacterales > XN24 > XN24. The sequence goes on along the minus strand of DATKAZ010000003.1, from coordinate 137,855 downwards.
CGCGGCCGGCGCTGGCTAATTTTGCGCTGCTGCCGCACGACGCCCTCGATGCGGAAGCCGCGATGGCCATGGCGCAACTCGAGGACTGGACCCGGCATCGAGCGGCGGCGCTGCGCGGGCAATTCGATGCGCGCCTTGCGGCCGGGTTCATCCGCGAAGGACACGGCGACCTGCACCTCGCGAACCTGGTCCTGCTGGAAGGTCGCATCAGGGCTTTCGACGGCATCGAGTTCGATCCGGCGTTGCGCTGGATCGACGTGCAGAGCGAAGTCGCGTTCCTGCTGATGGACCTCGAGTCGCGCGGTCGTGCCGATCTCGGCTGGCGCTTCTACAACGCCTGGCTGGCGGCGCTCGGCGACTACGACGGCCTGGCCCTGCTCCACTGGTATCTGGTTTACCGGCACCTGGTGCGCGCCAAGATCGACGGCATCCGCCTCGCGCAACCCGGCCTCGAGGCGGGCGAATCGACCCGCCTCGAGGCACGCCTGGCCAACCACCTCGACACTGCGATGCGGCACGCGCGGCCGCCCGCGCCTCTGCTGGTCCTCATGCATGGCCGGTCCGGGTCGGGCAAAAGCCGTCTCGCAGCACGGCTCGCGCCGCGCCTGCCGGCAGCCTGGGTGCGTTCCGACCTGGAGCGCAAGCGCCTGCACGGCATCGACCCGTCCGCCGCCGCGCCGGCGCAAGTCGGCCGGGGCCTGTACGACGCCGGCAGCAGCGCACGGACCTACGAGCGGCTCGCGAGGATCGCCCGGACTGCGCTCGGGGCCGGCGTCAGCCTGATCGTCGATGCCGCATTCCTCGAGAAGGCACGGCGAGAGGAGTTCATCGGGCTCGCACGCGACTGCGTTGCGCGGCCCGTTGTGCTCGCGTGCGAGGCGCCGCCCGAGGTCTTGCGTGACCGCGTCGCCGGGCGCCAGCACGACCCGTCCGACGCCGATCTCGCGGTCCTCGAGGCGCAACTGGCCCGTACGATCGACACGGGGCCGCTGGAGGCCGGCGTGCGCGTGACCGTCGACACACGCACGGATCCTGACGTGGCCGCGCTCGCAGCCCGCCTGGCGAGAATGTCCTGAGACGCTGCTCGGGGACGCTGCCCGGGGACACTGCTCGGGGACGCTGCTCCGCAGGAGCAGTGTCCCCAGCGGAGCAATGTGCACGAGCAGCGTCCCCGGTCACGGGCGAAACTCGGGCTTGATGTGGAAACCCGCCCGTGACCACGCGATCGCGGTAAGGCCGAAGTAGCCGTGCATAAGGAGCGCGAAGTTCCAGGCGATGACATTGTCCAGCGGCAGGTCGGGCCAGAAGTTGGCGGCGGGAATGTTCATCAGCCCGAGGGCCAGCATGGCGGCACCGAAACCGACCTTGACGAGGATCAGCCGCGGACCGACCTGCAACTTCGCTTCCGGCCGAAGGCGATGCAATCGTGCCGCCAGCACGAGTTCCGCGAGCGCCGTGAAGGCGAAATAGACGATCACGCCATAGCGACGCATCAGTTCATAGGCGCGGCCGTCGGTACCTAGGAACACGACATACAGCACGAGAAACAGCGCGCCGATCAGTCCGAGCGCGGCGATCCAGTCGCGACTGCGACCCGCGTCGCCGAGATGCCCCAGCCAGGCACGCACGAGCAGCCAGTACACCCCGATCACCGTCGCGGTGGGCAACATCATTGCGCGGAATACGTGGATCGACGGATCGCGGCGCGCCGCGCCGCTGATCGAAGTGCAGCCCTCGAAGAACGGGATGCAGGTCGGAACCTCGCCGATCGATGCAGAGATCCAGTACGTAATCAGCACGGCGCCGGTCGGCAGCAGCCAGGATGCCAGTGCGACGGGTGTGGCGCGCATCAGGGTCCGGCGTAGCGGCGGCCGGAGGCCGTCAGGATCCATGCGTGGGCCTGTCCGACCGGCCCGCAGGAGGGCTCGGCCGGGCATCCGGTGCAGACCGCGCCGCAATCGCCGGCACGCTGCAACAGGCCACGCCGCTCGAGCTCGGCCACCAGCGCCTCGATCATCTCGGGCGATGTGCCGGTCGCGACGGCGAGTTCGGCCGTGCTGCCGATCCGCCCCGTGGCAATCGTGGCCAGCAAGCGCTTAAGCATCGACGCCCCCCAGTCCGAGCAGTAACGCCCCCTCGTAGACCAGCGTACCGAACAACAGCGCGCTGGCAAGCATCAGGCCGGTGCTGGCCGCCGTCCAGCGCCAGCTGCCGGTCTCCTGGCGGACCGCTGCCACCGTGGCCACACAGGGTACGAACAGCATGTTGACGACGAGAAACGCCAGGCCCGCCGCCGGGGTCACGAACGCGGCCAGCGTCGTGCCGAGATTCTCGCCATCGACGCCGTAGATGATCCCCAGCGCCGCGACCGCGTTCTCCTTGGCGACGAAGGCCGACAAGGTCGCGACGATCAGTCGCCAGTCGAGCCCCATCAACGCGCCGACCGGCTCCAGGAGCCTGCCGATCACCGCCAGGTAGCTGTCGTCCACCCGCCCAACCGGGTAGCTGACCAGCAGCCAGATGATCATCGAGACGACCACGATGATCGTTGCCGCACGCTTCATGAAGGTCCACACGTTGGTCGTCGCGAATACCAGGATGGTGCGCAGGTTCGGCACATGGTAAAGCGGCATTTCCATGATGAACGCAAGGCGCTCGCGGCGGAACACGAAGCGATCAAGCAGCAGCCCGACGAGCACCAGCACGACGAGGTTGCCTGCGACCAGGCCCCAGGCGACCAGTGCCGGGTAGGCCGGAAAGAACAGCGGCACCAGGAAGGCCAGCACCAGCAGGCGCGCGCTGCACGGCACGAACGGCGTCAGCACGATCGTGAGGAGCCGCGCCGGGCGCGATTCGATCACCCGACTGCCCATCACGGCGGGCACGTTGCAGCCGAAGCCGAGGAACAGCGGCAGGAAGCTCTTGCCGTGCAGTCCGAGGCGATGCATGAAGCGGTCCATCACGTAGGCCATGCGGCTCTGGTAGCCGGTGTCCTCGAGGAAGCCGAGGGCGAGAAAGAACACGAAAAGTATCGGCACGAAAGTCACGACGATGCCGGCACCGGCCAGCATGCCGTCCACCAGCATGCCGGACAGCCACGCCGGCGCGCCGGCGAGCGCCCCGGCGAGGTTGGTCGAAAGTGCAGCAATGACGCTGTCCGCAAGCCATTCCTGGACGGGACCGGCGACGGAGAACGTGAGCCAGAACACCATGCCGAAAACCGCGAGCAGCAGCGCCAGGCCCCAGCCGGGGTGCGTCGCGATCCGGTCGAAGCGATCTGTGAAGCTGATCTGCCCGAGCCGCGGGCGGCGTACCGCGGCACGCACCATCCGGCCGATCCACTCGTAGCGGGCGCCGGCCACATCGAGCACCGCGTCTTCGTGCTCGCGCAGCAATGCATGGACCTGCGCCCACTCTGCCGGCGGCAGCCATTGGTGGGCCTTGCTCGTCACTTCGCGATCGCCCTCGAGCAGCTTCAGGGCCGCCCAGTCCCCCGGCAGGCCCGGAGGCACCGCGGGGGCGATCAGCGCCTGAATCCGCTCGTACACCTCCCGGTGCGCCGCCGCGATCTCGGGCCGTTCCGGCGCGAACGTCTGCCTGCCGTCCGCGACGGCCGCCGCGGCCGCGAGCAGCTCGGCCACGCCCTCGTTGCGACTGGCGACCATCGGCACGACCGGCAGGTCGAGCGCCGCCTGGAGCACATGGGCGTCGAACTCCATGCCCTCCCGCCGGGCCACGTCGATCATGTTGACGCCGAGTACGACCGGAATCGGCAACAGCAGCAACTCGGCCAGCAGGTAGAGGTTGCGCTCCAGCGCGGACGCATCCGCAAGCATCACGATGACGTCGGGTCGCTCCCCGAGGATGAAGTCGCGCGCGATGCGCTCTTCCTCCGAATTGGAGGTCAGGCTGTAGGTGCCCGGCAGATCGACGATATGGAATTCGCGCCCACCGATGCGCACCGAACCCTCGCGGCGCTCGACCGTCCTCCCCGGCCAGTTACCGACCTCGGCCGTCAGGCCCGTGAGGATGCTGAAGACCGTGGACTTGCCGACGTTGGGCTGTCCCGCGAGGCCGACAACAAGGCGCCGCGACTCAGCCGGGCGCGGCGAGTCTGGTGGCGGTGCGAGGGTCTGCGGGTTCGCATTCATAGACGGTCACCATGCCGGCCTGGCCGCGGCCGAGAGCGATTCGCGTGTCGCGGACCTTGGCCAGCATAGGACCGAAGCCGCGGTTCTGCAGGACGACGATCTCGGTTCCCGCCGTCAGTCCCATGGCCGCAAGTCGGGCGTCCAGGTCACGCCCGCCGTTGACGCGCGCGACGATGCCGCGAAACCCCGTGGGCAGATCACTGAGGGAGACGGATTGGGCGCTGGTCACGGTGACGTCCTGTCGTTAATCTGGCTGGCGAATGCGGCGCTACTCGGCAGCGGTGGCCAGTATAGGCCCGCGATTCCGGGCATGTGGATACGGATTTAACGCAAATGATTCTCGATCAGGCTGATTCCTGGCGAGGCGTGAAAGGAGCTGAAGATGGCCGCAAGGACATGTTTGCCCAATGCCCGGGCATGGCTCGCCATGCTGATCTGCATGACGACGATGCCGGCGTTCGGTGGCGAGCCCGGGCTCGCCGTGCTGATGGAGCGCATGCAGACCTACACGCACAAGCTGCAGCTCTCCATCGACGCCCGCAATGCGCCGCTGGCGCACTTCTACCTCCATGAGCTGGAAGAGACTTCCGAGTTCGTGGCCGACACGATCGAGCACTACGACGACTATCCGGTCGGCGCGCTGGTCAGGGAAATGCTGCTGCCGCGGATCGAGCAGCTGGAAGACGTCACCGACGCCGTCGACTGGCCGGCAGGCGACAGCGGCTTGACGGACCTGATCGGCGCCTGCAACGCCTGCCACGTGGCGACCGGCCATGGGCACATTCGCATCACCCCCGCCGACAGCAATCCGTTCGCGCAGGACTTCGCCGTCAGCGGGGAGTGAGGCTCGGCTTTCGCCGGCGACGGCCCGCCGGCGGATCCGTATTTCCGGGCCGCAAACCAGCGGGTGCCAGGGCTGAATCCAACCTGTGATCATGAATTGACCGGTCGGCCAGTTAATTGTACTCTCGCGCCCATGAACACCGTCACCGGTACCCGGGATCCGGACCTCACCCGGGAACGCATTCTCGAGGCCGCTCATGCTCTTTTCGTGGCCAAGGGTTTCGCCGCGGTCAGCATGAGGGAGGTCGCCGCCCGCTCGGGCGTGACGAAGAGCCTCATCCACCACCATTTCGGCAGCAAGGAAGCCCTCTGGGAGCTCGTCAAGGAGCGCGCCTTTTCCGCCTACGCGGAAGGCCAGCAGGCTGAGTTGCGCCAGGCGGACGCGCCGGATGCGGCGCTGCTGACGAACGCAGTCATCCGCTACTTCGCCTTCCTGCAGGCCAATCCGGAGGTCGTGCGGCTGTTTGCCTGGAGCCACCTCGACGCAGACCAGAGCTGTGGCCGGCTTGATGCGGAGCTGGTGCGCCTCGGTGCCGAGCGCGTTCGCCAGGCGCAACAGCGCGGCCTGTTGCGCGCGGACGTCAATCCCGCGCATGTCGTGACGATGTTCGTCAACGGCTGCACTCAGTGGTTCACCGCGCGCACGCATCACTCGCAGTGGCCCGGCGTCGGCAACGACCAGGAATACCTGGACGACTTCCTCAAGATCTTCATGGAGGGGCTGTTGCCCCGCACCTGACAGGCACCGCCATGGCTGACAATCGCCGCTTTCCCGGTATCGCCCTCCTCGCCCTCGGCCTCGCGGCCTGCAACGCGCCGCAGGCCCCCGACGAAATGCCTCGGGAGGCGGAGCACGTCATCCCGGTGCGCGTGGCCGAGGTCGAGATCTCGACCGCCGCGCGCGAGCTGCGCCTGCCCGGCGTCGTGCGCGCGACGCGGCGCGTGGAACCGGCGTTTCTCCAGGCGGGCCATCTCGCCGAGCGCTTTGTCGTGCGGGGCGAGCAGGTCGCGGCGGGTCAGCGCCTCGCGAGCCTGCAGAACCCCGTTCTCGGTCCGAAGTTTGCCGCTGCCGAGGCGCGCGTGCGCGAACTCGACGAGCGCCTGCGGCAACTCGATGCGGACCATGAGCGCGCCCGCGAGCTGCACGGCCGGGGGCTAGCCTCGGCGGAATTGCTCGACCGGACTCTCGCCGAGCGCAACGCCACGCGCGAGGCACGCGCGCAGGCGCTCGCGGGCGTGACGGAGGCACGCGACCAGCTGGCCGACGCGGTGCTGCGCGCGCCATTCGCAGCGATCGTCAGTGACCTGCTGGTGGAGCCCGGGGATTTCGTGCAGGCCGGACAAGCGGTGCTCGCGCTCGCGGGCGACGGCGGGCTCGAGGTCGAAGTCCAGTTGCCGGAGGACCTTGCGCGCCGCCTGGCGCCCGGTGTCCAGGTCGAAGTACGCGCGGTGAATTCCGGCCGCCGGGTCGACGCGCGCCTCCGGGAGGTCGGCCAGGCACGCCAGGGCCGACCTGCGCCCGCCATTGCCACCTTGCTGGACGCCGACGACTGGGAGCCGGGCACGTCGGTACACGTCGCGGTGGCGCCTGCCCAGGAGCCCGCGTTGACTGTCCCGCTGGGGGCGATCGTTGACCCCGGCACGGGCCAGACGCGCGTGTTCCTCGTCGTGAACAGCCGCGCGGTGCTTGTCCCGGTGTCCGTGGGGCGGCTCGTCGGCGCGCGCGTGACAGTCGGGGGCGAACTGGCCGCCGGCGACCGCGTGGTGGTCGCCGGCCACCAGCAACTGCTCGCCGGCGAGGCCGTGAGGGTGCTGCCCTGAATGCCATTCTCGCCAGCCTGGAGCGCCGCCGGCTGATCCTCGCGGCGGTCTTGACGCTTTCGCTCATCGGCCTGTTCGCCTGGCTCGAGATGGACCGGCAGGAAGACCCGTTTTTCCCGTATCGCTACGGCCAGGTGCTGGTCGTCTGGCCAGGAGCGGACGCCGCCCAGGTCGAACGCCTCGTCCTCAATCCCCTCGAGGAAGAGATCGCGCAGATCGGGGAGGTCAACGAGTTGCGCGGCACGACGCGGCTGGGCTTTGCGCAGCTCATCGTCGGCATGCACCAGCATGTCTATGACACGGACGACGTCTGGCAGCGCATCCGCGTCGCCGTGGAACGCGCGGAGCGCAAGTTCCCGGACGGCGCCGGACAGCCCGAAGTGCTCGACCGGATGATGGACACCGAGGGCATCGTGCTCGCCGTCACCGGCTCGGACGACCTGCTCGTGCTGAACGACGCCGCCCGGGCGTTGCGTCGCGACCTGTTCCGCATGGATGACATCGCCAGGGTGGAGCTGCTCGCCGACCCGGTCGAGCAACTCGTGGTGGGGCTGGATCCCTCCGTGGCCGGCAACTGGGAACTCGACGCCAACAGCATCAGCGAGCAGCTCGCTGCCCGCAATGTCACCATGCCGGGTGGCTCGATGAGTCGCAACGGCCGTTCGCTGGTGCTGCGGCCCCAGACCGAGTTCCGAGACCTGGAGGAGCTCGGCGACACGCCGATCCGCCTCGGGTCCGGGGCGCTGCTGCCGCTCAGGGAAATCGCCGGCCTGCGGCTCGAGCCGGCCGATCCACCGAGCGAGCGCATGTGGTTCAACGGCCGCCCTGCGGTCGGCCTGGGTATCGTCATTCCCGAAAACAGGCTCAATGCAGTTCGCTTCGGCGAGCGGCTGCGCCTGCTGCTCGACGAGTTGCGTCCGGCCTACGCGCCACTCGAGATCCACGAGATGTTCTATCAACCCAGGTGGGTCGAGGATCGTCTCGGCGAGCTCGCACGTTCACTGCTCATCGGCGTCGCCGTCGTCGTGTTCGTGCTGCTGGCCTTCATGGGGCCGCGGCTCGGGCTCACGGTGGCCGTCGTGCTGCCGCTCGTGACGCTGTCGGCGCTGGGCCTTTACGCCATGGGCGGCGGCATCCTGCACCAGATGGCCATCGCGGGACTGGTCATCGCGCTCGGCATGCTGGTGGACAACGCCATCGTCATGGTGGAGAACCTGCAGTGGCACCTGGACCAGGGTCGGCCCAGGCGCGAGGCCGCCGTGTTGTCGGTACGCGAGCTGGCGGGACCGCTGGCGGCCGCGACCGGCACGACCCTCGCGGCTTTCATGCCGCTGCTGCTGGCGCGTGGCGACACGGCGGATTTCACGCGCGGCATCCCCGTACTGGTCATGCTGACGCTGGTCGTAAGCTACGTATACGCAGTATTCGCGACGCCTGTGCTGGCGACCCTCACCCTGCGGCCGCAGGACGGCGACTCCGCCAAGCGCATGGCGCGACTTGGCGAGCGTCTCGGCTCGCTGGCGGTCCGCAGGCCCTGGCCCATACTCGCTGCGGCCGTTGTACTCGTGGCCTTCGGCATCGCATTGTCCGGCCAGATCCCCAGGGACTTCTTCCCGAGCACGGATCGCAACCAGTTGATCGTGGACCTGCGTTTTTCCGAGGGGACCGAACTCGAGCACACCGCCCTGCAGACCAACGCGCTGGCGCTCGAGATCGCCGGCCGCCCGGACGTCACCGGCGTCCATGTCTTCGCCGGATTCAGTGGTGCGCGCTTCTACTACAACCTGATCAAGATTCCGCGCGCCCCCCATCTCGGTCGCATCGTCGTCGTCACCGAGCGCGATCGCGATCTCCCGGCGCTGATGGACTGGGTACGTGGCCGCGCGGGGGAGATCCTGCCCGATGCGCACGTCGTGGCGGCGCGGCTGGGACAGGGGCCGCCGCTGGACGCACCGATCGAGATCAGGATCTTTTCCGAGCGCCCCGCCGAGCTCGTCGCCACCGCTGAGCAGGTGATGCGCCTGCTGCGCGACACCGCGGGCGCCGTAGACGTGCGCCACAGTCTCGGCACGGGTATCGCCACGATCTCGCTGGATGTGGATGATGCGGCCGCGGCCCGCTTCGGCCTGGCTCGCGCGGATGTAGCGACCATGCTCGCAGGCATCAGCCTCGGCAAGGAGATTTCCACCTGGCGCGCGCGACGTGAGCCTTTGCCGATGTTGCTGCGTTCGCCCGAAGGGCGCGCGTTCCCGATCGAGGCGCTCGACGGGTTGCCGCTCGCCCTGCCTGGCGGCGGCGTCGTGCCGCTGGGACACGTGGTCAATACCCGCGTGGAATGGCAGCCGGCCGTGATACGCCACTGGGACATGCAGCGGATGACGGCGGTCCTGGCGGAAACCGCCGAGGGCTATACCTACGGCGAGGTACTGTCAGCGGTGGCGCCGCGACTCGAGCAACTCGACTTGCCGCCCGGCGTACGCCTCGTCTATGGCGGCGCGGCAGCCGAGGCGGGCGAAGCCAATACCGCACTGTTCAGGACCCTGCCGATCGGTCTCCTGCTGTTGCTGGTGTTCCTGTTGTACCAGTTCAATTCCTTCCGCCTGCTCGGCATCGTGCTGGTGACCGTGCCGCTGGCCGTCGTCGGCGTAGCCCCGGGGTTGCTGCTCGCGCGCCAGCCGTTCAGCTTCACCGCAATCCTCGGTGTGGTCGCGCTGGTGGGAATCGTGGTGAACAACGCCATCGTCCTGATCGACCTGATTCGCAGGCTGGAGCGCGACGGCCTGGAGACGGGCGCGGCGATCGTCGCGGCGGTCGGCAGGCGGACGCGCCCGATCCTGATGACCACGGGGACGACCGTTGCGGGGCTGCTGCCGCTGACATTCACGCGCTCGACCCTCTGGCCGCCGCTCGCCTGGGCCATCATCTCCGGCCTGATCGCCTCCACCTTGCTGACGCTGATCGTCATTCCGGCGCTGTACCGGTTGCTGATGCGGCCGGCGGGCAGCGCCGCGCAGCGGCCGCCCGCCATAACTGCCTGAACTCCATCGGGACTTGATCTGTCGAAGCAAAGAGATCAAGGTTTCAGCTAGGGACCGTTTCTCGAGGGTACCCGCATCGTGCTTCTCAGCCCATGGCAGACAGCTTTGGCCGTGCTCGCGTTCAATTTGGCGCTGGGGGGCTGCGTCTCGCCGCCACCCGCCCGCCCCGGTGCGGACCTGCCCGGAGAGCGTCAATTGCTGTCCGGCGAGGCCCTGTTCGGCGAAACGGTCGCCGCGACAGAGCTGCCCGATGCGGACATTCGCGGCCTGGATGCGGACATGCGGAATTTCGTCCGCGAGACGGTCGCCGGCGCCAACTCGCACGAGGCCCGCCTTGCGCGGCTGTTGCAGGCGATGCTCAGGCGCGGCATGTTTTCGCTCGACTATGAGGGCGAAGCAACCCTTACGGCCAGGGAGATGTTTCATTCCGGCGCGGGCAACTGCCTGGCCTTCACGAACCTGTTCGTGGCGCTGGCACGCGAGGCGCGACTGCGTGTGAGCTACCAGTATGTCCAGATACCCGCCATGTGGACGGGCGACAGCGAAACCGCGATCCTGAACCAGCACGTCAACGTGCGGATACGCGATACGACCGACGGACGCTACCCGCCGCGCCACCAGGTGGTCGACTTCAACCTGCCCTATTTCCGCGGCCGCTATCCGGAGCGCCCGATCAGTGACAGCCACGTCGATGCGCTGTTCTACAACAACCTCGGGGCCAATGCGATGCGCTCGGGGGACGACCGCAAGGCGTTCGTTTACCTGCTCAAGGCGATCGCCACCGACCGGGATGTGGCTGCGGCCTGGACCAATCTCGGCGTGCTCTACTGGCGACACGATCTGCGGGATCACGCCGAGGGCGCATTCCAGCAGGGGCTGCGGGCCGATCCGAGACACAAGCCGGCCATGAGCAACCTGGCCCGGTTATACGAGCAGCGCGGCCTGCACACGCTCGCCCGGGATTACCGCGACCGCATTCGTCGCTATCAGCTGGGCAACCCTTACTACCATCTTTTCCTGGCGGAGCAGGCCTATGCCGCGGGTCATCCTCACGAGGCCCTGACTGCAATCGATCAGGCGATTCGCTTGCGCAAGGACGAGCATCGTTTCCATTACGTGCGTTCCGTGATCCTGATGCAGATCGGTCGACCGGAGGCGTCTCGCGCGAGCCTCGAGCGCGCGCGCGATTATTCCTCGGTCGCGCAACTCGAGGAAATCTACGAGCGCAAGCTGAACGAGCTTTACTAGGATTGTCGCAGCCGCCTGCGGCCAGACTGTAGTGTTTCTCCCTGCACAGCGCCAGGCACGCCGCGGCCCCCCGCGGGTCGTAGATCGTCCCGGAGCCCGCCTCGGTGGTTCTCTTGAAAATGGTGGCTACGGGTGGGCTCGAACCACCGACCTCAGCATTATGAGTGCCGCGCTCTGACCGACTGAGCTACGTAGCCGCTGATTGGCGCTACAGGGCGCGCCCGGGAGGGCCCGAAATTCTCCCCGCGGCCTGCCGGCGTGTCAAGGCGAGGCACAGGTCGCCAATTGACAAAACTCAAATCGGCGCGTCGCCGCAGGTCCCAGAATGCCCGCACGGAACCGAAATCCCGGTCCCGGAACCATGGGAGACCGCACTCATGTACGACACCAAGCGCCTCTGGTGGACACTGGGAATCATCCTGCTTGTGTCCTTTGGCATCCTCGGCTTCATGGGCGGCGAGATCTATCGCGCCATGCCACCGGTCCCCGATGCCTACGTGGCCGCGGACGGCGAGATCCTCTATACGCGCGATGACATCGAACGTGGCCGCCAGGTCTGGCAGACCACCGGCGGACACCAGCAGGGCTCGATCTGGGGCCACGGTGCCTACGTGGCTCCGGACTGGACGGCGGACTGGCTGCACCGCGAGGCCGTCGCCCTGCTCGAGATCTACGCCCAACGTGATTTCGGCGTACCTTTCGGCGACCTCGACGAGGACCGCCGTGCCGGCCTTGAACAGCGACTTAAGCGCGAGCTGCGCGAAAACACCTTCGACCCGGAGACCCGCCGGGTGACGGTCTCAGCCGTGCGCGCCGCTGCGATCCTGCAGGTCGCCGCTCATTACGAGGGGTTGTTCGGCGACGATCCGGAACTCGCGGAACTGCGCGAAGCATACGCAATGATGCAATTCCCGGTCCCTGACGCGGAGCGTCGCCGGCTGCTCGGCGCGTTCGTATTCTGGTCGTCCTGGGCCGCCGCGACCAACCGGCCCGGCAGCGACATCACCTATACGAACAACTGGCCGCACGAAAAGCTGATCGACAACACTCCGACCGGCGCGGCCTTCATGTGGACCTTCATCAGCATCCTCGTGCTGCTGGCCGGCGTCGGCGCCCTCGCCTGGCACTATGCGACGATTCACGGTCGCGAAGCACCGCCCGAGGTGCCGCAGATCGACCCGCTGCACAACCTGCAGCCGACGCCCTCCATGCGTGCCACCGCCAAGTACTTCTGGGTGGTCACGGCGCTCTTCGGCCTGCAGGTCGTACTCGGCGGCATCACGGCCCATTACGCCGTCGAGGGCCAGGCCTTCTACGGCTTCAACCTGTCGGAGGTGCTGCCGTACGTCATCACCCGCACATGGCACACGCAACTGGCGGTGCTGTGGATCGCCACCGCCTGGCTCGCCACCGGCCTTTACATCGCCCCGGCGATTTCCGGCCACGAGCCGAAGTTCCAGCGCCTCGGCGTCAATTTCCTGTTCGCCTGCCTGCTGCTCATCGTCTCGGGCTCGATGGTCGGCCAGTGGCTCGGGGTGATGCAGAAGCTGGGCCTCGACATCAATTTCTGGTTCGGCCACCAGGGCTGGGAATACGTCGACCTCGGCCGCTTCTGGCAGATCTTCCTGTTCATCGGCCTGATGCTGTGGCTGACGCTGGTCGGGCGCGCGCTCTGGCCGGCCCTCATGAAGAAGGACGAGGGCCGTCCCCTCGTGATCCTGTTGTTCCTGTCCACCGTGGCGATCGGCCTGTTCTACGGGGCCGGCCTGATGTGGGGCAAGCACACTCACCTGTCCATCGTCGAATACTGGCGCTGGTGGGTCGTACACCTGTGGGTCGAGGGCTTCTTCGAGGTCTTTGCCACCGCGGTGATCGCGTTCCTGTTCACGAAGCTGGGCCTCGTGCGCACCACCAGTGCGGTTACGGCCGTGCTGTTCGCCACCATCGTGTTTCTCACCGGCGGCGTCCTCGGCACCTTCCACCACCTCTATTTCGCGGGCACGCCCACGGCAGTGCTCGCGATCGGCGCCGCGTTCTCGGCGCTCGAGGTGGTGCCGCTGGTGCTGATCGGCTTCGAGGCCTACGAGAACTGGCAGGCCTCCCGGCATCGCGGGTGGATCGCGACCTACAAGTGGCCGATCATGTTCTTCATCAGCGTGGCATTCTGGAACCTCGTCGGTGCCGGCCTGTTCGGCTTCCTGATCAATCCGCCGCTGGCGCTGTATTACATGCAAGGACTGAACACGACGCCGCTCCACGCCCACACCGCGCTGTTCGGCGTCTACGGCATGCTCGGCATCGGCCTGATGCTGTTCTGCCTGCGGGGCCTCACCTACCGGCAGGTCTGGAACGAAAAGCTGCTGAAGATCTCCTTCTGGTCGCTCAACCTGGGCCTGGCGGCGATGGCGGTATTCAGCCTGCTGCCGCTCGGCCTTATGCAGGTCTGGGCCAGCGTCACCGAGGGATTCTGGTACGCTCGCTCGGCGGAGTTCCTGCAGCAGCCGCTGATGCAGACGCTGGTCTGGCTGCGGGTTCCCGGTGACGTGCTGTTCAGCATCGGCGTCGCCGCCCTGGCGTGGTTCGTGTTCCGCCTGTACTTCGGGCCGCGCGAGAGCGTGCCGGCGAAGGCGCGCTCGCCGGTCGCCGAAGCCTGAATGGCGGCCGGCCCCGCCGCGGACGGCAGCGGGGCCAGCCGCCTCGATTCATTCCGAAGAGCAACCCGTTGATGGCAACCATGCAGGCGCGCTGGCAAATATTGACCGCGGCACCGCACCGGATGTTCTTCGCCGGCGGCATGGCCTGGCTGCTCGCCTGGTCGGGCTGGTGGGCCCTCCTCCTCGGCGCGCGCGCCGCCGGCTTTGCCGGGTTGGAGCCGACGGGGCCGGCGCTCCTGTTGCACGGTGCGGCAATGCTGTTCCTTGCCTTCACACCCTTCATGTACGGCTTCCTGCTGACGGTATTTCCGCGCTGGATGTCGGCCCCGCAAGGCGCGCAGCCCCTGCTGGTCACGGCCTTCGTCTCCCTGAACGCCGGCAACCTGCTGTTCCTCGTCGGGCTGGCCGGCATACCCGGCCTGCTCGTCATCGGCTGGGTGCTGGCCGCGGCGGCGCTCGCCGTCGTGCTCGCCGCCCTCACCGGCATCCTGTGGCGGGCGCGTACCCGGGTATCTCATGCCTACGGGGTGATCGCGGGCCTGGCCGCCGGGCTCACCGGCATGCTGCTGTTCGCACCGGCGCTGCTGCGCGGCGATTATTCCGCGTGGCCGCTGGTGCGCGGCTTCGGCCTGTGGGGTTTTCTGCTCGTCGTCTATTTCACGGTCAGCCACCGGATGATCCCGTTCTTCAGCTCGCGCGTGGTCCCCGGATACTCGACCTGGCGCCCTGACTGGATCCTGTATGCCTTCGTGCTCCTTGGCCTGGCACGCGCGATGCTCGAGACCGCCCCGGGCCTGGGCTGGCTGGCGAGCGTGCCGATGGCGGCGATTGCCATCACCTGTGCCGTGCGCTGGCGGCCCCGCGTACGCACCGGCGTGCTGCTGCTCGACGTGTTGCACGTTTCCCTCGCCTGGCTGGCGGTGGGCCTGGCGCTTGCCGCGTTGGCAGATCTGGCCACCGCCGTGGGCACACCCGGCCTGGTCGGCCGCGCCCCCTTGCATGCCCTCGGAATGGGCTACTTCGGCGGCATGCTCATGGCGATGGTGACGCGCGTTACCCTCGGCCATGCGGGGCGGCCGCTGGCCCTGGACGTGTTCGGCTGGCGACTGTTCCTGGCGATCCAGGCCGCGGCGGTCCTGCGCCTGGCGGCCGAGATTCTGCCGGCGGCGGACTGGCTGAGCCTCACCGCGGCGGTGGCATGGCTGGTCGCTTTGCTCGCCTGGGTCGCGCGCCACCTGCCCGTCTACTTCCGGCCGCGCGCGGACGGCGCGCCCGGCTGAGGGCCCGCCGGCATGCTCTATTACTGGGTCAAGCAGGTGCATATCTGCAGCGTGCTGCTGTCGTTCGCGCTGTTCCTTGCTCGCGGCGCATGGGTGCTGTCCGGCCGCCCGCTGCCCGGCCACGCATTCGTCCGGCTTTTGCCCCACGTAGTCGACACGGTACTGCTGACCAGCGCCCTGTGGCTGACGACGATCATCCAGCAGTTCCCGTTTCGCGCGCCGTGGCTGACGGTCAAGGTGATCCTGCTGGTTGCCTATATCGTCCTCGGCAGCCTGGCGTTGCGCCACGCCCCGACGCGCACGGGCCGGGGCATCGCCTTCGTCGCGGCGATCGGAGTATTCCTGTTCCTGTTCTCCGTGGCCCGCTACCATCACCCGCTCGGGTTCCTGTCGCCGTATCTCGGCTGAACCCGCCGCACTGCCTACAATTCGCAGTTGTCTCCGGAAATCGTTCATGTAGAATGCATTAATACTGAGGCGCCCGCCCCCGGCGCCGGGACCATCCGCCATGCGCCTGACGTATTTCAGCGATTACGCCTTCAGGGTCCTGATGTATCTCGCGATCATGCCCGACAGGCGCTGCACGATCCGTGAAATATCCGAGGCTTACGACATTTCGCGCGCGCACCTGATGAAGGTCGTCAACCTCCTGACCCGCGAGGGCCTCGTGACGGCGCAGCGCGGGCCGAACGGCGGCCTGACCCTCGCGCTGCCGGCGGACGAGATCCGGCTCGGCGACGTCGTCCGCAAGACCGAGGACGACCTCGGGCTCGTCGAGTGCTTCCGACCGGAAAATGCCTGCCGCCTGACGCCGTCCTGCATCCTTGCGCCCGCCCTCAGCAGGGCCATGCAGGCCTTCCTCGCGGAACTCGACAAGCAGACGATCGCGGACCTCGTGCACAAGCCGCAGTCCATCCGTCGCCTGGTGAAGATGCCCGCATGAATGCAGGTCATCATGCGGCCACGGCAGGAACTGGTGGGCGCGCCCGGTCAGCCGGGCCGGCGCCACGCATCGATCATTGTTGCGGCAGCTGCCCGCTGCCCGCCGTGTGCGGCGATGAACCGGGCGCCGGCCTGCCGGGCGCGCTGCTGGGCTCGGTCGTGGAGCAACGCCGGCTCGAGCCGGGCGAGTCGCTGTACATGGCTGGGCAGAAGCGCTCTTCCATCTGGGTGATTTCCGCAGGGGCGCTGAAGACCTGCGAGGTGGATATCGATGGCAGGGAACAGGTCGTGGGCTTCCACGGGGCCGGCGACGTACTCGGTATCGAGCGGATCGAGATCCCCGCGCACCGTGGCTTCGCGCTGGCGCTGGAGCCGACCCGCGCGTGCCGCATCCCCGTCAGCCGCCTCGTCGCCCGGCTCACGACCATGCCCGAATTGTGGCGCGACGTGCTCGGCATCGCCGGGCGACAGATCGCGCATGCCCGCGAGATGCATGGCGTACTCGGCCGGCTGCAGACCGGCCAGCGGGTCGCGTGGTTCCTGCTCAACGACACGGGTGTGCGGCGCAGCGAGTGCAGCTGCAGCGGCGGGCAAACCATCCACCTGCCGATGCAGCGCCACGATATCGCTTCGTTCCTCGGCATGACCCTCGAGACTGTCAGCCGCAGTTTCAGTGCATTGCAGAAGGACGGCCTGATCGAGGTCCAGGGGCGCACGATCCGGCTGCTTGATCCCGCGGGGCTCGCCGCGCGGATCGACCCGCAGGAGCGCGCCGCGGCCTAGAGTCTGTTCACACTGGCCGGTCGTCGCGACCGAAGCTTTGGTCAGACGTTGAAGCGGAAGTGCATCACGTCGCCGTCCTGCACGACGTATTCCTTGCCTTCGACGCGCATCCTGCCCGTCTCCTTCGCCCTGGCCTCCCCGCCGCAGGCGATGAACTCCGCATAGGCGATCACCTCGGCACGGATGAACCCGTGCTGGAAATCGGTGTGGATTTCCCCGGCCGCCTCCGGTGCCGTGGCGCCGACCCGCACTGTCCACGCGCGCACTTCCTTGGGCCCGACCGTGAAGAACGTCTGCAAGCCAAGCAGCCGATAGCCGGCCCGGATGACCCGCCCCAGGCCCGGCTCCGTCTGCCCGAGTTCGGCGAGGAACTCCCCCTTGTCCGCCTCGTCCAGCTGTGCAATTTCCGCTTCGATGGCGGCACACACCGGCACGACTTCGGCTCCCTCGGCGGCCGCGATGGCCCTGACGGTCTCGAGGTGTGGATTATCCTGGAAACCGTCCTCGGCGACGTTGGCGATGTACAGCGTCGGCTTGGCGGTGAGCAGGTGCAGGTCCCGGATGAGGCCACGCTGCATGTCGTCCATCGCCATGGAGCGCACGGGAAGTCCCTGGTCGAGATGATCGGCGACCTGCGCGAGGAGGTCGCGCCGCGCGATGTCTTCCTTGCGCCCGGTCTTGGCCGCCTTCACGGCACGCTCGAGGTTGCGCGTGACCGTGTCGAAGTCCGCCAGGGCCAGCTCCAGGTTGATCACCTCGATGTCACCGGCCGGATCGATGCGCCCCTCGACATGCACCACATCGGTGTCCACGAAACAGCGCACGACGTGGCCGATCGCGTCCGTCTCGCGGATATTGGCGAGGAATTGATTGCCAAGACCTTCGCCCTTGGAGGCGCCGCGGACCAGGCCCGCGATGTCCACGAACTCGATCGTCGTCGGCAGAGTCTTCTGCGGCCTCGCGATCGCGGTCAGCGCCTGCAGCCGGGGATCCGGCACCGGCACGACGCCGACGTTTGGATCGATCGTGCAGAAAGGATAATTTTCCGCCGCGATGCGCGCGCGAGTAAGCGCATTGAACAGCGTGGACTTGCCGACGTTCGGCAATCCGACGATTCCGATCCTGATGCCCATCAAGTTACTCCGCGAGGTCTGGCTCGCCGCCCTTGCGATGAGGTTTAGGGGGGGTCCCGCGGCTGTGCAGCTTGTGCATGGCCGGTTGCTCGCCGCTGCCGAGCAGGATGGGAATGACGTCCGCAGCATCGGCCACCGCAGCCCGGAGCGCAGCCTCGTCCTCGCGGGAAGGTCGCTCCAGTACATAGTCGATTACTTCGGCCCGGTTGCCCGGGTGGCCGATGCCCAGGCGAAGTCGCCAGAACCCCGGCCCGAGGTGCGCGATCATGCTGCGCAGACCGTTGTGACCCCCATGGCCCCCGCCCTGCTTCAGGCGAGCCTCGCCGGGCGGCAGGTCGAGGTCGTCGTGGACTACCAGGACCCGATCCACGGGGATTTTCAGGTAGCTTGTGGCTGCCTGCACCGCGCCGCCGCTGCGGTTCATGAAGGTCTGTGGCTTCAGCAGCAGGAGATCCGCGCCGCCGATGCTGGCGGTGGCCACTTCGGCCCCGAATTTGCGCTCGGGGCGAAAGGTTCCGCCGTGCCGCTCGGCCAGCAGATCGGCCAGCCAGAAGCCCGCGTTATGCCGCGTCTGCGCGTACTCGGCGCCTGGATTGCCGAGGCCGACGATCATGCGGATGAGTGATCGCTCTGTCATCATTCAGCGCCCTGGAGCCGGCAGCGAAGCCGCAGGGCCGTCCCGATCTGCGGACGGCCCTGCGTCGCGGCCGAAATCCCGCCTCAGTCCTCTTCCGCGTCGGTTTCGGCGCTTTCCTCGCCGAGCGTCTCCACCGCCCCGGCCTCGTCTTCGCCCTCGCCCTCGCCCTCGACCTCTTCTTCTTCCTCGCGACGCGGGCGATGAATGATCACCACGGGCTGCTCCAGCATGTCCTCGCCGCCGAAAATCTCTACGCCCGCCGGCAGGGCGACCTCGGAAAGGGGCAGGATTCCTTCCAGCTCCAGCGCCGAAATGTCGACGTCGATGTACTCGGGCAAATCCTTCGGCAGGCAGCTGACTTCCAGCTCGTTCATCACGCGCGACACGACGCCGCCGTCCTTCACGCCCGGCGCAGCAGCCTCGCCAAGGAAGTGGAACGGCACCGTGACGCGGATTTCCTCGTCCTCGACGATCCGCTGCAGGTCGACGTGCATCACGAGGTTGCGATAGGCGTGCCGCTGCACGTCCTTCAGGATGCAGGGTTGCGACTTGTCCCCCACCGTCAGCGTGAGGATGCTCGAGAAGAACGCGTCATTCTCGAGGTTGTGCAACAGCGCGTTGTGATCCAGCGCAATGGTGCGCGGATCGCGGTGTCCGCCGTAAAGTATGGCGGGCACCTTGCCGGTCTGACGCAGGCGGCGGCTCGCACCCTTGCCCTGGTCAGGCCGGTTCTCGGCAAATAGCTCGAACTTCTGGCTCATCGGGAATCTCCGTTGATGTGATATTCCGGCACGGCGGGCCCGCGACCAGGCTTGCGCTCGTGCCGACCCGGTGCCCCGCCGCCGGGGTCACCGCTTTCCTGCCGGCTCAGTCCACGTACAGCGAGCTGACGGATTCTTCGTCGCTGATTCGACGCATGGTTTCGGCCAGCAATTCCGCCACGCTGAGCTGGCGGATCCTGGTGCTGGCGCGTGCAGCCTCGGACAACGGGACGGTGTCCGTCACCACCAGTTCGTCGAGCTGCGAATCATTGATTCTCTGCACTGCCGGCCCCGACAGGACCGGGTGGGTGATATAGGCGTAGACCTTCTCGGCGCCCTGTTTCTTCAGGGCCGCTACGCCCTGGCACATGGTGCCGGCGGTATCGATCATGTCGTCGACGAGCAGGCAGGTCTTGCCGCGGACGTCGCCGATGATGTGCATCACCTGGGCCTCGTTGGCACGCGGCCGGCGCTTGTCGATGATCGCCAGGTCCGCATCGTCGAGCCGCTTCGCGAGGGCACGGGCACGCACGACGCCGCCGACATCGGGCGACACGACGATCATGTTCTGGTAGCGCTGCTTCCAGGCGTCGTGCAACAGCACCGGGGACGCGTAGACGTTGTCTACCGGGATATCGAAAAAGCCCTGGATCTGGTCCGCATGCAGGTCCACCGTCAACACGCGGTCCACGCCTGCGTGCGTCACCATGTTGGCCACCAGCTTGGCCGAGATCGCCACGCGCTGGGCGCGCGGCCTGCGATCCTGGCGCGCATAGCCGAAATACGGGATCACCGCGGTGATGCGGGCCGCCGACGCGCGCCGCAGGGCGTCCACCATGATGAGCAGCTCGAGCAGGTTGTCATTGACGGGCGGGCACGTCGACTGGACGATGAAGACGTCACGGCCGCGCACGTTCTCGAGCACCTCGGCAAACACCTCGCCGTCACTGAACCGCCCGGTCTGCAGCTTGCCCAGCGGAAAGCCCAGGTGCCGCGCGATGCTCTCGGCCAGCTCCCGGTTGGCGCTGCCCGAGAACACCGCCATATGTCCTACTTCCTGAATCACGCTCGCTCCCCGGGACCCGCGGTCCCCTGCCGATCCGACGCCACCCCGATCTCCCCGGTTATGGCTGGGGTGGGAGGATTCGAACCTCCGCATGGCGGGATCAAAACCCGCTGCCTTACCACTTGGCTACACCCCAGCGGTCAAACTTCACCAGGCGGCACCGCATTCGACCCGGGCTCCGCCCGTACCCGCGTCAACACCGGACTCTCGGCGAGGCCGCGCGCCACGAACCCTGTCCAGCGGTGCGGCAGGCCCTCAAGCGCCGCCCGTGCTTCCGCGTCCGAGCCGAACGCCGCGAACACGCAACTGCCGGTCCCGGTCAGCCTTGCCCGGCCGCCACTGGCGCGTGCCGTGACCCAGTCGAGCGCCGCGCCGACGGCCGGGTATCGCCGCCGGACGACAGGCTCGCAGTCATTGCGCCCCCCGGCCGAAAGAAAGCCGCTAATTGTCGTTTCCGGGCTATCTCGTGTCAATTCGGGGGCCGCGAAGATCTCGGCCGTGGAGACCGCGCAGTCGGGACAGACCACCAGGTACCAGGCCGCCGGCAACTCGACCGGCGTAAGCTGTCCCCCTACGCCTTCGCCCCAGGCGGAATGGCCGTGCACGAATACCGGCACGTCGGCACCGAGCCGCAGGCCGAGCGCCGCGAGGCGGTCCGCCGGCCAGTGCAGCCGCCACATCCGGTTGAGGGCAAGCAACACGGTCGCGGCATCCGAGCTGCCGCCCCCGAGCCCCCCACCGAGCGGGATGCGCTTGTGGACGTGAATCTCGGCCCCGCGCCTGCAGCCCGATTCCGCCTGCAGGAGGCGCGCGGCGCGCACGACCAGATCGTCCCGGGTGGCGACGCCCGCGGCACCCTCTGGGCGGTGAATCGCGCCGTCGGCTGTCGGCTCGATAGTCAACTCGTCGCAGTAGTCGAGCAGCTGGAAGACGGTCTGCAGGGAATGGTAGCCATCCGGTCGCCTGCCGGTGACGTGCAGGAACAGGTTCAGCTTGGCAGGCGCCGGCCAGGCCTGGCTCATCAGCGCGCGAGCGCCCGCGCGCCCGGAATCTCCCAGCGGTCGCTCATCACCCGGATGCGCACCTCGCCGCGTTCCATGTCCAGGCGCCGGGGGAGCAGCAGGCCGTCGATCTCGCCGTAGGAATCGTAATTCACCAGCCAGCCGGCCTGCTCCATGCTGTCCAGCAAGCCCTGGTCGTCCGGCACCTCGGTCGCGGGCAGGCCCGGATCGGAAACCCCGAGTATCCAGTAGCGCATGCTGTGCACCGGCAGGCTCCAGCCGAAGCGCTCGGTCATTTCCTGTTCCGGATCACGCAGCAGGAACTCGTCGCCCGCGGTCGTCTTGACGCGCAACTGCTCGAGGTCGCCGTGAATGCGGAATCCGCCGAAACCGAACGGCCCGCGGAAACGAAAATCGAGGATATCGTCGTTCTGCTCCCAGGACACGGTGCCGCTGTATCCGCGTCGCCCGGTGTTCAACGCAAGCCGGCCCTCCATGCGGAATTCTTCGATGTCGCGCAGCATGTCCCGCCTTTCCAACCAGTCGACCCTCGGTGGCACCGGACGTTCAGGCGGCCCGGCGCAGCCGGACGCGAGAACGGTGAGCAGAAGGATTATAAGGAACCCGGCGTCCTTTCCGGCCACGGCGCCCGTCCTCATCGCACGCCGCAGCATTTGTCAGGGATCCAGCCGGCCCATGGTATCCAGCAACACCTCGCTGCCGGGAAACTCCACGATGGCGTCCAGCCAGACATCGCGTGCCGCTTCGGTACGCCCGAGGCTCCACAGGATCTCGCCGAGATGCGCCGCGATCTCGGGGTCACGCTGCAGCTCCCAAGAGCGCTCGACGTACGGGAGCGCTTCTTCGGCACGGCCGAGCTTGAACAGCACCCAACCCATGCTGTCGAGGATTGCCGGATCATCCGGCTCGAGCTCGAGCGCGCGTCGAATGAGAGGATAGGCCTCCTCGTGCCGGTCTGTCATGTCCGTGAGCGTGAATCCCAGCGCATTCAGCGCACTCGGGTCGTCCGGGTGCCGGGCGACGATGTGCTCGAAATCGGCAATCGCCTCCTCGACATGCGCCAGCCGCGCATGCAGCAACCCGCGCGCATAGCGGATCACGGTCTCGTCGGGGTGTCGCGCGAGAATCTCGTCGTAGACCGCGAGAGCGTCGTCCGCGAGCTCGAGGCGCAGCAATAATTCCGCGCGCGCGGCGCCAAGTTCCACCGCCGCATCCGGGTTGCGCTGCGCGAACAGCGCGAGATGGTTCACCGCAAGTTCCGGTCGTCCCATGCGAAACATCGCCAGTGCCAGGCGAACCTGGGCGGTGACCAGGTGTTCGCCGCCGCTGATGCGCGAATACAGGCGCGCGGCTTCCTCGACTTCTCCTTCCTGCTCGGCGATGCCGCCAAGGTAGAACAGGGCGTCATCCGTATACTTGCCGGTGGCCAGCAGCGCCGTAAACGCCCGCCGGGACGCCTCCGCCTCGCCTTCGTAATACTCGAGGTAGCCGAGCGCCCGCAGGGCATCGGCATCTGCGGGATGGTCGACGATGACTTCCTCGAGCAATGCCCTTGCCTCGGCACCTCGCCCCGCCGCCATCAACATCACCGCGCGCTCGAGCTGCAATTCGCGCTCGTCGGCGTCGGGGCGCTCGGCCAGCCAGTCGAGGGCATCATCGACACGTCCCTCGGCCGCGACGGCCCGCGCATACAGCACTGCGGCATCGCTCCAGCGCGGATCGAGGGCAAGCGCGCGTTCCGCCTCGGCCTGTGCCAGGGCCACCTCGCCGGCTCGCAGCGCCAGGAAAGCATGCACGTAGGCCCCGCTCGGGTCTTGCGGGTACTCGGCGACGACCGCCGCCATCGCCGCCAGGGCGGCGGCGCGGTCCTGCGCCTCACTCGCCAGCGGCAGCAACGGCAGGAAGGGACGCTCGGCGTCGGCGGCGGCTGCGCGCAGGAACGCGAGTTCGGCCACGGCGCGCTCCAGGTCGCCGGCCGCCAGGTAAGAACGCACCAGGAAACGTCGCGGGCCCGTTTCGTCGGGAGCAAGCGCTGCCCAGCGCCGGGCGGCCTCCAGCGCTTCCTCCGGCGTACCGTAGGCGGAGGCGATTCGCGTGGCGCGGCGGGCGACGTCCGGGTCTTCACTGATGCGCGCCGCGCGCAGGTATTCCGTCGCAGCCAGGGCAGGCAGATCGCGCTGCAGGGCGATCTCCGCCATCAGGAGGTGGTAGCCGCTCTCCCCGGGCTTGCCGAAGTCGGGTGCCTGCTGCTCGGGGTCGGGGGCCCTCTGGCCGGGCGCCGTGCAGGCGGCAAGCAGCAACAAGACAAGCGAAATCAGGGGTTTCATGTTTTATGCATCAACTTTCGGAAAGCCACTATACCCCATGAAAACAAGGCTCCGTGAGGGCTCGCTGCTTGTCACCGCGGGGCCGGTTACCCGACAATTGGCAGACTGTCCTACCGGGCGACTGCGCCACTACCCTGATGTCCCTCAAAGTTCTCGGCGTCAACCACCGCTCGGCTCCGGTCGAGATTCGGGAGAAGCTTGCCTTCAACCCGGAACGACTGCCGCTTGCACTGCAGGAACTGGTGCGGCTCCCGCAAGTGGAGGAGATGCTGATCGTCTCCACCTGCAACCGGACGGAGTTCTACAGCCGGTGTGAGGACAAGGGCCTGGGCCACGTCCGCGACTGGCTCAACGACCACCATCACCTCGGCGAACGCGCCAACGGCTGCCTTTACCAGCTCGATAACCAGCTGGCCGTCAGCCACACTTTCACCGTCGCCTGCGGCCTCGACTCGGCAGTGCTCGGCGAGCCCCAGATCCTCGGCCAGATGAAGGAGGCATACCGCATCGCCATCGAGGCGGGCAGCACGGGTCCGGTGCTGCACTCCCTTTTCCAGCAAGCTTTCTCGGTGGCCAAGATCGTGCGCACCGATACGGAAATAGGTTCCAGTGCAGTCTCGGTCGCCTACGCGGCCGTCAACCTCGCGCGGCAGATATTCGCGAGTTTCGACCAGCATAGCGCGCTGCTCGTCGGAGCCGGCGAGACCATCGAGCTCGTTGCGCAACACCTGGCGGGCCGCGGCATCGGCAATATCGTGATCGCCAATCGCGATATCGAGCGGGCACGCAACCTGGCGCAGGAACACAAGGGCTTTGCCATCGAGCTCGGCGAGATCCCGGACCACCTCGCCGCGGCGGATATCCTGATCTGCTCCACGGCGAGCCCGGAGCCACTGATATCGAGGGCGATGGTCCAGGCGGCGCTGAAGGCCCGGCGGCGCAAGCCGATCTTCATCGTGGATCTTGCGGTGCCACGGGACGTCGAAGCGGCAGTCGGCGAGCTCGAGGATATCTACCTGTACACGGTGGACGACCTCCAGGGCGTCGTCGACGATAACGTCAAGGCACGTGAGGAAGCTGCCGCACATGCGCGACGGATCATCGATGTCGAAGTCATCCGGTTCGCGCAGACACTGAAGACTCGCGACGCCGCGCCGACGATTCGCTCGGTGCGCAACCGGGCCGAGGAAATCCGCAACGCGGTCAATGAGCAGGCGCAGCGCATGCTGGAGTCGGGACGCTCGCCGGAGGAAGTGATGGAATTTCTCTCGCGGACCCTGACCAACAAGCTCATGCACTTGCCCAGCATCAGCCTGCGCCGGGCCGGCGAGGCGGGCGATCAGGAACTGCTCACCGCGGCACGCAAGTTGTTCGGCCTCGAAGCCGAGGATTGAGTGAAAGACTCGATCATCACCAAGTTGGCGAGCCTCGTGGAGCGCCACGAGGAAGTTTCCGCCCTCCTCTCGGATCCCGGCATCATCGGCGACCAGGCAAAATTCCGTGAGCTGTCCCGCGAGTACGCGCGGCTCGAACCGGTGGTGCGCGACTACCGGGCCTGGCGCAACGCGCGAACCGATCTCGCGGCCGCGCGCGAAATGGCAGGCGACACGGACCCCGAGTTGCGCACCTTGGCCGCAGAGGAGCTGGCGAGCACGGCGGCGCGCCTGGAGTCGCTCGAGGTGACGCTGAAGAAGCACCTCGTGCCGCGCGATCCGCTCGACGAGGCGAATACCTTCCTCGAAATCCGCGCCGGGACCGGCGGCGACGAGGCCGCGATCTTCGCCGGCGACCTGTTCCGCATGTACTGCCGCTACGCGGAGCAGATGGACTGGGGGATCGAGGTACTGTCGGCCAGCGAGGGCGAGCATGGCGGCTACCGGGAAGTAATCTCGCGCGTCGCAGGGCACGGCGTCTACTCGAAGCTCAAGTTCGAATCCGGCACGCACCGCGTGCAGCGCGTCCCGGAGACCGAATCCCAAGGCCGGATCCACACGTCCGCCTGCACCGTCGCGGTACTCCCCGAGCCGGGGGAGATGGAAGAAATCGAGGTCAGTCCGGGCGAATTGCGCGTCGACACCTATCGCGCCTCCGGTGCCGGCGGCCAACATGTCAACAAGACGGACTCGGCCGTGCGCCTGACACACCTGCCCACCGGAATCGTTGTCGAGTGCCAGGACGAGCGCTCGCAGCACAAGAACCGCGCGCGCGCCATGGCGCTGCTGAAGGCCCGCCTGGTGGACGCAGAGCGTGGCCGGCGCGAGGCCGCCCAGGCGCAGAGTCGCCGACTGCAGGTCGGCTCGGGTGATCGTTCCGAGCGGATTCGTACCTACAATTTTCCGCAGGGCCGGCTGACGGATCACCGCATCAATCTGACGCTCTATCGGCTCGAGGAGATCCTCGCCGGCAACCTTGACCAGGTGATCGAGCCGCTGGCGAGCGAATACCAGGCGGACCAGCTCGCCGCGCTGTCCGATTGAGCACCGGGGAGGAATCGGCATGGGAGTCCTGGCAAACGTACTCGAGGCCATCGGCAATACGCCGCTGATCCGGCTCCGCGGCGCATCGGAGGAGACCGGCTGCGAGATCCTCGGCAAGGCCGAGTTCATGAACCCGGGCGGGTCAGTGAAGGATCGCGCCGCGCTGGGAATCGTGCGCGACGCCGAGGCACGCGGACTGCTGCAGCGGGGCGGCGTGATCGTTGAAGGCACGGCGGGCAATACCGGCATCGGCCTCGCGATGGTCGGCAACGCGCTCGGCTATCGCACGGTCATCGTCATGCCGGATACCCAGAGCCGGGAAAAAATCGATACGCTGAAGGCCTATGGTGCCGATGTACGCCTCGTGCCGGCGGTACCCTACAAGAATCCCGACAATTACGTGCACGTCTCGCAACGGCTCGCCGCGGAGATCGCGGCCGCCGATCCCGCCGGCGCGATCTGGGCCAACCAGTTCGACAACACGGCGAACTACGCCTTTCACCTGACCACGACGGGTCCGGAGATCTGGGCGCAGACGGGCGGGCGCATCGACGGCTTCATCTGCGCCGTCGGCACCGGCGGGACACTCGCGGGCGTCGGCCGTGCGCTCAAGGCGCGTGACAAGCGTGTGCGCATCGCGCTCTCCGATCCGACCGGCTCGGCCCTGTTCAATCACTACGCCCACGGCAACCTGAAGGCCGAGGGCGGCTCGATCACCGAGGGCATCGGCAATGGCAGGATCACGAAGAACCTGGCCGAGGCGGTAGTGGATCATGCTTACCAGCTGCCCGACTCGGAGTCCATCCCGCTGGTGTTTCGCCTGCTGCAGGAAGAAGGCCTCCTGCTGGGCGGTTCGAGCGGCGTGAACGTCGCAGGCGCGATTCGCCTGGCGCGCGAACTCGGCCCCGGCCATACCATCGTCACGATCCTGTGCGACTCCGGCCTGCGTTACCGGGCGCGGTTGTTCAACCCGGAGTTTCTTGAATCCAAGGGGCTTCCGGTGCCGCCGTTCCTGCGCGGGTGAAACTCTCGCGACTGCACATCCGCATCAGGCAGGCGGGAGGCGCTCGCCTTCCGGCGTCGGGCTCAGCAACCCGTCGCCGTGAACGCCTGGTCGAGATCGGCCATCAGGTCTTCGCATTCCTCGATGCCGACGGACAGGCGGATCAGGGCGTCGGTGATCCCCAGTCGTGCGCGTGTCTCCGCAGGCACCGAGGCATGGGTCATGATGGCCGGGTGATTGACCAGGCTCTCGACGCCGCCGAGGCTTTCCGCGAGGGCGAACAGCCTGCAGTGCTCCAGGAAGCTGCGGGCGCGGGCCAGGCCGCCCTCGATCACGAAACTGACGATCCCGCCGCCGCCGGTCATCTGGCGGCGGGCGAGTTCGTGTTGCGGGTGCGAGTCGAGCCACGGGTAGATGACGCGCTCGACACCGCGCCTGGACTCCAGCCAGCGGGCGATCTCCAGCGCATTGGCGTTATGCCGTTCCATTCGCAGCGCGAGGGTCTTGACGCCGCGTAGCGCGAGGAAGCTGTCGAACGGCCCTGCGACCGCCCCGATGGAGTTCTGCAGGAACGCCAGTTGCTCGGCCAGCGTCGCGTCCTGCACCGCGATCACGCCGCCGACGACGTCTGAATGGCCGTTGAGATACTTGGTCGCAGAGTGCATCACGATGTCCGCGCCCAGCTCCAGCGGCCGCTGCCCCCAGGGACTGGCAAAGGTGTTGTCGACGACGACCAGCGCGCCGTGCTCCCTGGCCTGCGCCGCAACCGCCGCGATGTCGACGAGCTTGAGCATCGGGTTGGTTGGTGTCTCGATCCAGACCATGCGCGTGTCGTCCTGCAGCGCACGCGCAAGCGCGCCCGGCGCGGACAGGTCGGCATAGCTCACCCTGAGCCCCGCGGTGCGCGCGCGCACCCGGTTGAACAGCCGCCCGGTGCCGCCATACAGGTCGTCCATCGCGACGACGTGGCTGCCGGCATCCAGCAGCTCCAGCATGGTTGCAATCGCCGCCATCCCGGAGGCGAATGCAAAGCCGTGCGTGCCGCTCTCGAGGTCTGCGAAGCAGCGCTCCCAGGCCATGCGCGTAGGATTCTGGCTGCGCGAGTATTCGTAGCCCTGGTGCACTCCCGGACTCGATTGGACATAGGTCGAGGTGGCGTAGATCGGCTGCATCACGGCGCCCGTGCTCGGGTCAGGCGCCTGGCCCGCATGGATCGTGCGCGTGCCGAAGCCAGGGCGCCGCTCGTTATTGCTCATCGCGTTCCCTCTGGTGCAGTCGTCGCAGGTAGTTCAGGACATCGGAGCGCGTGATGAGGCCGAGGAAGACGTCTCCCTCGTCCTCGGTGACGGCCGCGTACGAGTCCCCGTGCAGCAGGGCCACGAGGTTGTCCAGCGACGTGTCCTTGTCCACTTTCAGGAAGCTGGTGCGCATGGCGTGCCGCACGGGCTCGCCCATCAGCGCCGGGCGGCCGAAGGTGAAGCGAATGATGTCGTCCTCGGTGACGACCCCCACGAGTCGTTCGCCGTCCATCACGGGCAGCTGGGAAAACCCGGCGTTGCGCAGCCGGTTGTGCGCCGTCGTGATGACGTCGTCCGCGCCCACTGTGACGGTGGCGCGATGCGCATGGGGCCGCCCGATCAGGTCGCTCAGGTCGCCGTGTTCCTCGCGCTGGATGAAGCCCTGGTCTTCCATCCAGAAATCGTTGTAGAGCTTGGACAGGTACTTGTTTCCCGTGTCGCAGGCGAACGCGACCACGCGCTTCGGAGACCGCTGCTCACGGCAATATCGAAGCGCCGCGGCCAGCAGCGTGCCGGTGGACGAGCCTGCCAGCATGCCCTCCAGGCGCAGCAGCTCGCGTGCCGCCGAAAAAGACTCCGCGTCCGTCACCGTGTAGGCGCTGCCCACCATCGACAGGTCGCAGATGTCCGGGATGAAGTCCTCGCCGATGCCCTCTACCAGCCATGGACCGCCCGGCACGATCTCACCCGTCCTGACGTAGTGGGCGAGGATCGAGCCTTGCGGGTCCGCGAGCACGAACTCGAGCCCGGGCGCGACGCGGCGAAAGAAACTCGTCAGGCCGGATATCGTGCCGCTCGAGCCGACGCCGACGACGATGGCATCGACGTCGTGCGCCATCTGCTCCCAGATCTCCGGCGCCGTGGTCTGCTCGTGGGCCATCGGATTGTCGGGGTTGCCGAACTGGTTCACGTAGTAACCGCCGCGCTTCGTGGCGATGCTCCGGGCGAGATCCTGGTAATACTCCGGGTGCCCCTTGCCGACATCGGAGCGCGTCAGGACGATCTCGGCGCCCATGGCGCGCAGATTGAAGATCTTCTCCTGGCTCATCTTGTCCGGCAGCACGAGCAACAGGCGGTAACCCTTCTGCGCGGCCGCGAGGGCGAGCCCGATCCCCGTATTGCCCGCCGTCGCCTCGACGAGCAGGTCCCCGGGTTCGATGTCCCCGCGCTTCTCGGCCTCCTCGATCATGGAGATGCCGATGCGATCCTTGATCGAGCCGCCCGGGTTCATCAACTCCAGCTTGAGGAACAGGCGGCAGGGACCGGTGTCCATGCGCATCACCTCGAGCAGCGGCGTCCGGCCGACCATCTCGAGCACGTTGCGATAGATCTTCATCGCCCCTCCGCGGCCGTGGACCGGGGCGAAGGAGTCGCGCACCCGGCAAGCTGCGCGTATTCTACACTCCCCGCCCAGCGCACCGGACCGGGAATGATTGACGAAGACGACGACCTGTCCATCAGGCAATACCTCGAGGACGGCGCCGCGATACTGCGCGGCACCAGCGGCAGCCCGCGACTGGAGGCGGAGTTGCTCATGGGCCTGGTGCTCAGGAAGCCGCGCAGCTTCCTGCACGCCTGGCCCGAGCAGCATCTCAGCGTGCCGCAGGCCGAATGCTACGAGACCCTGCTGCGGCGACGCTTCGCGGGCGAGCCGATCGCTTACATGACCGGAATCCGCGAGTTCTGGTCGATGCCGCTGAAGGTCACGCCGGACGTCCTGATTCCGCGCCCGGAAACCGAGTTGCTGGTTGACAAGGCGCTGCTGCGATTGCCGGATGACGAGGATCTGCGGGTCCTCGACCTGGGCTCCGGCAGCGGCGCTGTATCGCTCGCGATCGCGAAAGAGCGCCCGCGCGCGCACGTTATCGGCGTGGATATTTCCCGTGCGGCACTGAACGTAGCCCGCATGAATGCCCGCTTGCAGAAGCTCGACAATGTCGAGTTTCGTGAAAGCGACTGGTTCGACGCCGTGCGCGGCGAGAAATTTCACGTCGTCGTCGGGAACCCGCCCTATGTCGCCGAGGACGACCCGCACCTGGCGCGCGGCGATGCGCTGTTCGAGCCCCGCCTCGCGCTCGATGCCGGGCCGGCCGGCATGGAGTGTTTCCGCGCAATCGTCGACCGGGCTCACAACTACATTGTCCGCCAGGGCTGGCTCCTGCTGGAGCACGGCCCCGACCAGCACATGCCGCTGCGCCGCCTGCTCGAGGCACAGCATTACCATGACATCACGATCCACAAGGATGCGGCCGGCCATGACAGAGTGACCGAGTGCCGCTTCGTGGAGTAACTGCGTGAGCGAGAACCGCTATGCGCGCCATCTCGCGCTGGCCGGCTTCGGTGCCGCGGAACAGGCGCGCCTGCGTGCCGCGCAGGCGCTGGTGATCGGCGCCGGCGGACTCGGCTCGCCGGCCTTGCTGTATCTCGCAGCCGCCGGCGTGGGGCGCCTGGCGGTGAGTGATTTCGACAGCGTCGACGAGACGAACCTGCAACGCCAGGTCCTGTTCACGTCCGCCGACATCGGCCATCCGAAGGCCGCGGCCGCGGCGCGGCGCCTCGTGGCGCTGAACCCGGAGACCGAGGTGCTGCCGCTCCCCGCCAGGCTCGCCGGCGAAGATCTCGCGGCGGCAGTGGCTCACGCGGATGTCGTGCTCGATTGTTGCGACAATTTCGCCACGCGCTTCGCGGTCAATGCGGCCTGCGTAGGCGCGCGCACGCCGCTCGTATCGGGCGCGGCGATCCGCTACGAGGGGCAGCTCGCCGTGTTCCGTGCCGACCGGGACGGCGCGCCGTGCTATCGCTGCCTGTGGGAGGAGGACGCCGAAGGCCTGGAGAATTGCCGTGGCAACGGTATCCTCGGCCCCGTGACCGGTGTCATCGGCAGCATGATGGCGGTCGAGGCCCTGAAGATCCTCAGCGGTTGCGCGCCGTCCGCCGACGGCCGCCTGATGCTTTATGACGCCCGCGAAGGCACGTGGCGCAGCCTGAGCATCGAGCGCGATCCCGCTTGCCCGGTCTGCTCGGCCTGACGGCCGGGGGACACTGCTCGGGGACACTGCTTTCAAGCTGTGTCCCCTTATTTGCCTGGGGTCCGCGGGACCGAACCGTCACATGCTCGCCGCGCTTGGAATTCTTATGCCGCGCGGCGAGCATGTGACGTTCCGATCCCGCTAGGCAGTCGATGTGGTTGACGTCGTCAGGGGGCGCCGTAGCAACGCGGCGGCCTTGGCAGGCGGCGGCCCCGCGACGCTAACCTCGTCGATGGCGCAGCGGAATCGGGACGTCATAGGCCCGCTGAGGGAGATAAGATTTCCCGAGCGAAGCGGGCCTATGACGGCGCGGTCCCGCGGACCGGCTCAATTCAGTAAGGGGACACAGCTCCTGCGGAGCAGTGTCCCCGAGCAGCGTCCCCGAGCAGTGTCCCCGGCCTAGTCGGCCTCGGCCTAGTCGGCCTCGGCGACGCTCCAGGCGTGCAGCAGGTCCTCGATGCGCGCGAATACCTCGCCGATCACGGCCGGCTCGGGCAGCGTCGTGATGCGGAAATGGTCCGTGTACGGCGTATTGAAGCTGGCTCCCGGTGCGACGAGCACGTGCTTGTGCTCGAGCAACTCATAGGCAAAGCGCTCGTCGTCGAAGCCCGGCAGGGAGGCGGTCCGCACGCTGGGGAAGGCGTACATGGCGCCGGCCGGCGAAACGAGGTCGATGAACTCGCTCTGCGCCGCCGCGTCTATGACCGCCTGGCGAGAGTCATACAGCCGCCCGCCCGGTTTCACCAGGTCGCGAATGCTCTGGTAGCCGCCGATCGCCGTCTGCACCGCCCACTGGCCCGGGACGTTGGCGCACAGCCGTAATGCGGAAAGCAGCTCGACCGACTCGAGGTAGCGGTCGGCCGTCTCGCGATGGCCCGAGAACGACACCCAGCCAACGCGATATCCACAGGCGCGGTAGACCTTCGACAAGCCGGAGAACGTGCCGCAGAGTGTGTCCTGCACGAGCGTGGCCAGCGGCACGTGCACGGCGTCGTCGTAGGTCATCGAGTCGTAGATTTCGTCGCTGAACACCACCAGGCGATGCCGCTCGGCGACGCGGACGAGTGCCTCGAGCAGGCTGCGCGGATAGACGGCGCCGGTCGGATTATTGGGGTTGATCACTACGAGCGCACGAGTACGCGGCGTCACCAGGCGCTCGACCTCCTCGGGGTCGGGCAGGAAGCCGTTCTCCGGCCGACACGGATAGTGGACTGCGCGCGCGCCGTTGAGCACAGTGGCCGCGGTCCAGAGCGGGTAATCGGGGCTCGGGACGAGGACCTCGTCGCCGTCATTGACCAGAGCCCGCAGGGTCAGGTCGATCAACTCGCTGACGCCGTTGCCGATGAAAACTTCTTCGGCCGTCACGCCGGTGACGCCGCGGCTCTGCTGTTGCATCACCACGGCCTCGCGCGCCGGGAAAATGCCCTTCTGGTGGCAGTAGGCCTCGCTGGCCTGCAGATTCTCGATCATGGCGAGGCGCATGGTCTCGGGCGTGCGAAAGCCGTACAGGCCGGGATTGCCGATGTTCAGCGCGATGATCTCGTAGCCCATGCGCTCGAGCTCGAGCGCGCGCCGTGCGAGGCGGCCGCGGATCTCGTACTTGACGCCGGTCAGCGCCCGGCTCGGCTGGACGATTTCGGGACTCATGAAGGGGGCTACTTTCGCAGTCATGTTGCAGAGCATTAAATCATGCCGCGGAGCGGGAGTAGCCCAGGATCGGCCCGAGCCAACGCTCGGCCTCGGCCAGCGACCAACCCTTGCGCCGGGCGTAGTCCTCCACCTGGTCGCGGTCGATGCGGCCCACCTGGAAATAACGCGCGCCCGGGTGCGAAAAGTACCAGCCGCTCACGGCTGCGGCGGGCAGCATGGCGTAATGCTCGGTGAGGCGAATCCCGGTGCGGGTCTCGACATCCAGCAGCTGCCACAGCGCCGCCTTCGCGGTATGGTCGGGACAGGCCGGATAGCCCGGCGCCGGACGGATACCGCGGTAGTCTTCGGCGATCAACGCCTCGTTGGCGAGGTGCTCTTCAGGGGCATAACCCCAGATTTCACGCCGCACCCGTTCATGCAGTCGTTCGGCGAAGGCCTCCGCGAGCCGGTCGGCGAGTGCCTTCAGGAGGATTGCCTGGTAGTCGTCGTGCGCCGCCTCGAAGCGCGCAACCCGCGCGTCGATGCCATGGCCGGTGGTGACGGCGAAGGCCCCGACCCAGTCCGCCACGCCCGCATCCTCGGGGGCGACGAAGTCGGCCAGGCACAGGTTCGGCTGGCCCGGTGACTTGCGCTTCTGCTCCCGCAGCTGGCACAGCGTGGCAAGCGTGGTGTTGCGGCCCGCGTCGGCATAGACGCGTATGTCGTCGCCGACGCTCGCCGCCGGAAACAGCCCGACGACGCCGCGCGCCTCCAGCCAGCGCTCGGCGACGATCTTGTCGAGCATGCGCCGCGCGTCGTCATACAGCGAGCGCGCCGCCTCGCCCTTGGCCGGGTCATCCAGGATGGCGGGGAAGCGCCCCGAGAACTCCCAGGCGTTGAAGAACGGCATCCAGTCGATGTAACGGGCGAGTTCCTCGAGAGGATACTCTGCGAACGTATGAATGCCCGGCTGCGCCGGCGCCGGCGGACGGTATTCCCGCCAGCCGCCGTCGAAGCGCTGCTCGCGGGCCTCGGCGAGCCCGAGCTGCGGCCCCTTGTTACGTGGCCGGGCATGCTGCACGCGACGCTTGGCATGCTCATCCTCGATATGCGCAACGAACACCGGTCGATTTTCGGCGCTGATCAGTTTCTGCACGACACCTACGGCGCGCGAGGCATCTTTCACGTACACGACCGGACCCTCGTATGCCGGATCGATCTTGACCGAGGTGTGCGCCGGCGAGGTCGTCGCGCCACCGATGAGCAGCGGCTGCGTGAAGCCGAGGCGCTGCATTTCCGCGGCGACATGGATCATCTCGTCGAGCGAAGGGGTGATCAGCCCGGACAGGCCGATGATGTCGGCGCCTTCGCGGCGCGCAGCCTCGAGAATGCGGTCGCACGGCGCCATGACGCCCAGGTCGACGACCTCGAAGCCGTTGCATTGGAGCACGACGCCGACGATGTTCTTGCCGATGTCGTGCACGTCGCCCTTCACGGTCGCCATGATGATGCGTGCGCGCGGCTGCCGATCGCCGTCCTTCTCCAGCTCGAGGTAGGGCACGAGGTGGGCCACCGCCTTTTTCATCACGCGGGCCGACTTGACCACCTGCGGCAGGAACATCTTGCCCTCGCCGAACAGGTCGCCGACCACATTCATGCCCGCCATCAGCGGGCCCTCGATCACGTCCAGCGGGCGCCCCGCTTCCAGGCGCGCCGCCTCCGTGTCCTCGATGATGTACTCGTCGAGCCCCTTCACCAGGGCGTGCTCGAGCCGCTTCAGCACGGGCCACTCGCGCCAACCCAGGTCCTCGGATTCGCGCCGCGCGCCGGGGCCGCCGTGAAACTCTGCGGCGAGCGCCAGGAGACGCTCTGTCGCGTCCGGGCGACGCGCCAGGATGACGTCCTCGACCGCATCGCGCAGCTGGGTGGGGATGTCCTCATAGATCGCGAGCTGGCCCGCATTGACGATACCCATGCTCATCCCTGCGGCGATGGCATGGTAGAGGAACACGGCGTGCATCGCCTCGCGCACGCGGTCGTTGCCGCGAAACGCAAAAGACACGTTGGACACGCCGCCGCTGACCGGTGCACCCAGCTCCGCGCGAACCGCGCGCGTTGCCTCGATGAAGTCCAGCGCATAGCGATCGTGTGCCTCGATGCCGGTCGCGACCGCGAAGATGTTCGGGTCGAAGATGATGTCCTCCGCGGGCAGTCCCGCGACCTCGGTCAGCAGGCGCCAGGAGCGACGGCAGATCTCGAGCCGGCGCCCGAGGGTCTCGGCCTGCCCATCCTCGTCGAACGCCATGACGATCACGGCTGCGCCGTGCTTGCGGATCTCGCGCGCCTGGCGCAGGAACTCGCCTTCCCCTTCCTTCAGGCTGATCGAGTTGACGACCGATTTTCCCTGCAGGCATTTCAGGCCGGTCTCGATTACCGACCACTTCGAGGAGTCGATCATGAGCGGCACGCGCGCGATGTCCGGTTCCGTCGCGACGAGGTCCAGAAAGGTCTGCATCGCCGCCTCGGAGTCCAGCATTCCTTCGTCCATGTTGACGTCGACGATCTGGGCGCCGCTATCGACCTGCTGGCGCGCGACATCGAGTGCGCCGGCGAAGTCCCCCGCCTCGATCAGCTTGCGGAACCTGGCCGAGCCGGTGACGTTGGTGCGCTCGCCTACGTTCACGAACAGCGAATCGTCATCGATATTCAGCGCCTCCAGGCCGCTCAGCCGGCAGGCGCGCGGACGCGAGGGCACGACGCGCGGCGGCTTGCCGCGGATGCTCGCGGCCAGCGCCACGATGTGCTCGGGGCGTGTGCCGCAGCAGCCTCCGACGAGGTTGACGAAGCCGCTGTCGGCGAACTCCCCGATCAGCGCCGCCATGGTGGTGGCATCCTGGTCGTAGCCGCCGAAGGCATTCGGCAGGCCGGCATTGGGATGAACGCTGACGTAGGTGTCTGCGAGCCGCGACAATTCCTCCACGTGGGGTCGCAGCTGCTCTGCGCCCAGCGCGCAGTTGAAGCCCACGATCAGCGGTCGCGCATGGCGGACGGAGTTCCAGAACGCCTCGACCGTCTGGCCCGACAGCGTCCGGCCCGACGCATCGGTGATCGTTCCCGACACCATCACCGGCAGGCGGAAGCCCTCCGCCTCGAACAGCGACTCGAGGGCATACAGTGCCGCGCGGGCATTCAGCGTGTCGAACACCGTCTCGACCAGCAGGATGTCGGCGCCGCCGTCGGCTAACGCGCGGGCCGCCTCGCCGTACGCGGCGACCAGTTCGTCGAAGCGGATGTTGCGCTTGCCCGGGTCGCTGACGTCCGGGGAGATCGATGCCGTGCGGTTGGTGGGGCCGAGCACGCCGGCGACGAAGCGCGGCCGTCCGCCGTCCCCCGCTGCGGCATCGGCGCATTCACGGGCGATGCGGGCCGCTGCAAAGTTGATCTCGGCGACATGGTCCTGCAGGCCGTAATCGGCCTGCGCGATCGATGTCGCGCTGAAGGTGTTCGTCTCGATGATATCGGCGCCGGCTTCGAGATAGGTGCGGTGGGCGCCGGCGACGATCTCCGGGCGTGTCAGGCAGAGCACGTCATAGTTGCCCTTCAGGTCGGCGTGCCCGGGAAACAACTCACCACGGAAGTCCGCCTCGGCGAGCCTCTGCTCCTGCAGCAGGGTGCCGGTTGCGCCGTCGAGCAGCAGGATGCGCCGCGACAGCAACTCGGCCAGCTCGCCGCTGCGATCGGGTTGCCGTCGGGGACGGGATGGCTCAGGCATAGGCCACGCGCGGCGCCGGGCTGTGTGTCAGGCAGTGGCATATGGCATACACCAGCTCCGCCCGGTTCAAGGTATAGAAATGGAAGTCCGTGACGCCGTGGCGGCGCAGCGTCTCGACCATGTCGATCGCGACGCTCGCCGCAATCATTGCGCGCGTGTCGGCGTCCTCCTCGAGTCCTGCGAAGCGCTCCTGCAGCCAGTCGGGCACGCGCGCGCCGCAAGTGGCCGCGAACTTGAGAATCTGCGGAAAGCGGGTAATGGGCAGGATGCCGGGCACGATCGGCACCGTAATTCCTGCCGCGACGGCCGCGTCGCGGAAGCGCAGGAACGCGTCGGGGTCGAAGAAGAATTGCGTGATCGCCCGCGAAGCACCGGCCTCGACCTTGCGTTTCAGGTTGTCCAGGTCCGCCGCGGCGCTGATCGCCTCGGGATGACCCTCCGGATAAGCAGCGACGGAAATCTCGAAATCGCTGACCGTCTTGAGCCCGGCGACCAGGTCGGCTGCGAAGGGGAAACCGTCCGGGTGCGGCACGTAGGTATCGCTGCCCCTGGGCGGATCGCCGCGCAAGGCAACGACGTGGCGAATGCCGGCATCGCGATAGCGACGTGCGATCGCAAGCACCTCGGCGCGGCTGGCCCCGACGCAGGTCAGATGCGGCGCGCTGATGAGCCCCGTCTCGGCGTGAATGCGCGTCACGATCTCGTGGGTGCGCTCGCGGGTCGAACCATCCGCACCGTAAGTTACGGACACGAATGCGGGCTTGAGCGGCGCGAGGCGCTCGACGGTCTGCCACAGGCGCGCTTCCATCGCGGCATCGCGCGGCGGAAAGAATTCGAATGAAAAACGAATGGGGTGCGGGTTCAATTCGGGTTCCCTTGTTCAGGCGGCCGCGGCACGGTGCGCGCCGGGGCGACGGACGACGGATACGATCAGCGGCCACGGCCGCGCCGCAAGGCTTTCTGCCGCCTCGGGACGCAGGCCGGCGTCGTGGCACCATGCGGCAAGCCGCGTGCTCGTCAGCGGCGCCGCATCCGGCGGGGCCGGATCCTGTGCCTCGCCGGGCAGAAACTCGACCAGCAGCAGGCGCCCGCCCGGGCGCAGCACGCGGGCCGCCTCGTGCAGCACCTCGACGGGCTGATCCGCCTGGTAGAGGACCTGGTCGATCGTGACGGTGTCGAAGCTGCCGGCCGCGAAGCGCAGCTGGTACATGTTGCCCTGGCGCACTGACAGGTGATTGAGGCCGGCGGCATGCAGGTTGCTTCGCGCGAGGACCAGCATCTCGCGGGAAATGTCGATGCCCACCGCGGTGTCGGCCGCGACGCCGAGCAACCGCAACATTCTTCCCGTGCCCGTGCCGATATCAAGCAGGTCACCGAGCGATTCGCCGGCCATCAGGTTGATGATGCGCGCATCGACGCCGGCCGGCGTCGGCACGGAGTCGCCGGGCGCCTGGCTGCGCGCCCGCTCGGCACGCCGTGCCAGGACGCGCTCGAGGCGCTCCCGGTCAAGGCGCAATGCGAGGTCGTCGCCCGGCAGCAGGCGCAACAGCCCGCGCGCCAGCTCCGCGCCGGGGCCGCCCAGCGGTACCCGGTAGTAAACCCAGTTCTGCTCCCGGAACCGGTCCAGCAGCCCTGCTGCGCACAAGACCTTGAGGTGACGCGATACGCGCGGTTGGCTCTGCCCGACGACCTCCGTGACCTCGCTCACGGTAAGCTCTCCCCGGGCGCAAAGCGCCAGGAGGCGGAGACGGCTGGGCTCGGCGACGGCCTTGAATGCTTCAAGCACACGGTTCATGAGTGCCCCGGAGAGCCAATCAGATGAGGCTTCATATAAACATATCGTTATATAGGTGTAAACATGCCGCCTGACACAGCGCCGATCGACTGGCCTGCCTGCCTCCGGGACCTGTGGGCCAAAGGCATTCCGCTGGCGGGCGAAATGGGTGTCGCGATCCAGCGCCTGGACGAGCACGTGCTGGCCGTGACGGCACCGCTGGCGCCGAACCGGAACCACATGGGCAGCGCCTTCGGCGGCAGCCTGCAGGGGCTGGCCACGCTGGCGGGCTGGGGTGTTGCGCTGCTCGCCGTGGGCGCGCCGGATTCGCACCACGTGGTCATCCGCCACGCACAGATGCGATTCATCCTGCCGGTGTCCGGGGAACTGGTCGCGGAGGCTGCGTTGCCGTCGGCCGGTGCGATTGCCGCATTTCGGGGCACACTCGCCGACCGCGGCTACGCGCGCCTCAGCGTCCCCGTCATCATTCGCGGCCCCGGCGAGTCGATCGCCGCGCGCTACGTCGGGGAATTCGTCGCCCTCGCCGCCGAGCGTCAAGCGGGCGCTAATGTACCCGATCCGAAGCCGGGGGCATGAGCGCCTCGTCGGCCAGCAATCGCTCGACGTCCACCGTGTCGAGTTCGTAGGCCTTGTTGCAGAACTCGCAACGCACTTCGATGCGCCCCTCGGCCGACAATATCTCGTCGAGTTCCCCCCGCCCGAGCAGACGCAAGGCCCCTTCCACCCGCTGCCGGTCGCAGCTGCAGCGAAACGCCACGGCGCGCTGATCCGCCAGGCGGAGACGCTCCTCGTGGAACAGGCGGCGCACCAGCTCGGGTGTATCGACGTCCAGCAACTCTCTCCCGGTCAGCGTGGCCGCCAGCACCCCGGCCCGCTTCCAGCCGTCCTCGTCGCCCCCGGGCGCCCATTTCGGCCCGGGCAGCTGCTGCAACAACATCCCGGCGGCGGCACGACCGTCGGCCGCCAGCCAGATGCGGGTCGCCAGCTGCTCGGACTGGAGGAAATAAGCCTCGATACAGTCCGCCAGCGTGTCGGTGTCGGCAAGCACGATGCCCTGGTAGCGCTCCCGGGCCTTGCGCCGCTCGATCGTGATCGCGAGCCGGCCGCCGCCTGTCAGCTCGGCGAGCGAGCCGCGCGGATTCTCGCCTTTCCACTTGGCGAGGCCGCGCACGGAAAAATCGCTGCCACACTGCGCGACCAGCAGGTGCAGGTCGCCCTCGCCCTGGATCTGCAGCGTCAGCAGGCCGTCGAATTTCAGTGTGGAGGCCAGCAGCACGCAGGCGGCCATGGCCTCCCCTAGCAGGTCGCGTACCGCCGGTGGATAGGACTGGCGATCGAGCACCTCGCGCCAGCTCTCGTCGAGGTGCACGATCTCGCCGCGCACGGGAAAATCCTCGAATATGAAGCGCCGCAGCGCATCCTCCCCGCTCATCAGCCCGCCAGCAGCCTGTTGAGCAGGTCGTTGACCAGTGCGGGATTTGCCTTGCCGCCGGTGGCCTTCATGACCTGGCCGACGAAATAGCCGAACAGCTTGTCCTTGCCCGCGCGATATTGCGCGAGCTGTTGCGGATTCGCGGCGATTACGTCGCGAACCACGGCCTCGACCGAGTCTGCATCGGTGATCTGCTCGAGCCCGCGCGCGGCGATGATGCTGTCCGCATCGCCTTCGCCGGTCCACATGGCCTCGAAGACTTCCTTGGCGATTTTCCCGGAGATCGTCTCGTCCTCGATCCGCCGCAGCAGGCCGAGCAGTGCCTCCGCGCTGATCGGGCTCGCGCCGATCTCCAGTCCGGCCTTGTTCAGCGCGCCGGCCAGTTCGCCCATGACCCAGTTGGCCGCCACCTTCTTGTCGGCCAATGCCCCTGCCACGGTCTCGAAATAGTCCGCCACCGCCCGGCCCGCGCTCAGCACACCGGCGTCGTACTCCGAAAGGCCGTATTCGTCCATGAAACGGTCGCGCTTCTGCCAGGGCAATTCCGGCAGCTCGGCGCGCACCTGCTCCACCTGCTGCGGCTCGATCTCGAGCGGTAACAGGTCCGGGTCCGGAAAATAGCGGTAGTCGTTGGCCTCTTCCTTGCTGCGCATCGGGCGCGTCTCGTCACGATCCGGATCGTAAAGCCGCGTCTCCTGCACCACGCTGCCGCCGGACTCCAGGATGTCCACCTGGCGCTCGACCTCGAACAGAATCGCGCGCTCGACGAAACGAAACGAATTGAGGTTCTTGATTTCCGCGCGCGTGCCGAACTTGTGTCGCCCGACCGGTCGCACGGAGACATTCGCATCACAGCGGAAGGAGCCTTCCTGCATGTTGCCGTCACAGATGCCAAGATAGCGCACCAGCTGGTGAATCGCCTTCATGTATGCGACCGCCTCCTTCGCCGAGCGCAGGTCGGGCTCCGAGACGATCTCCAGCAGCGGCGTCCCTGCACGGTTCAGGTCGATCCCCGTCTGCCCCTTGAAGTCCTCGTGCAGCGACTTGCCCGCATCTTCCTCCAGGTGTGCGCGGGTGATTCCGACGGTCTTGCCCGTGCCGTCCTCGAGGCGGATCTCGATCCTGCCGTCATGAACGATCGGCAACTCGTACTGGCTGATCTGGTATCCCTTCGGAAGATCGGGGTAAAAATAATTCTTGCGTGCGAATACCGAGCGGGCCGCGATCGTCGCATCGACCGCCAGGCCGAACGCGACCGCCATGCGCACCACGTCCTCGTTGAGCACCGGCAGCACGCCCGGAAAACCGAGGTCCACCAGGCAGGCCTGCGAGTTCGGCTCCGCGCCGTAGGCGGTCGCTGCGCCCGAAAAAATCTTGCTCCGCGTAGCAAGCTGGGCGTGAATCTCCAGCCCGATGACGGTTTCCCATTCCATGCGCTCGATCCTCAGGCGAAGGCGCCGCCCGGCGCCTTCGCATGCCAGTCGGTTTCCTGCTGAAAGCGGTGGGCGACGTTCAGGATCCGCCCCTCGTCGAAGGCCCGGCCGACGATCTGCAGTCCGACCGGCAGGCCCTCCACGAAACCGCACGGCGTCGACAGGCCCGGCAGCCCGGCGAGATTGACGCCGATCGTGTAGATGTCGTTCAGGTACATCGTCACCGGGTCGTCGACCTTTGCGCCCAGCTCGAACGCGGGCGTCGGCGTGGTCGGGCCGACGATCACGT
Organism: Gammaproteobacteria bacterium; assembly: GCA_035514535.1. Lineage (GTDB taxonomy): Bacteria > Pseudomonadota > Gammaproteobacteria > Steroidobacterales > XN24 > XN24. Next base: position 95,992 of record DATKAZ010000003.1, on the reverse strand, counting down.
CGACGGCCTCGAACGCGCGCCGGAAGTCGGCCGCTATGAGCTGGCGCACGCGTTGGGCCTTCAGGTAGTAGGCATCGTAGTAGCCGGCGGAGAGCACGTAGGTGCCCGTCATGATGCGCCGCTTCACTTCCGCGCCGAATCCCTCGCCGCGGCTGCGCTTGTAGTGATCCTCGAGATCGCGCGGGTCCGTGGCGCGGTAGCCGAAGCGCACGCCGTCGAAGCGCGACAGGTTGGACGAGCACTCGGCCGGCGCCACGACGTAATAGGTCGGCACGGAAAGGCCGATGCTCGGCAGGCTCAGGCGCCGCACGCTGGCCCCGAGACCCTCCAGCACCTTGAGCGCCGCCTCGATCGCGGCGGCATTGGCCGTATCGAGGCCTTCGTCCATGAATTCCTCGACGACGCCGATCTTCAGGCCCTGCAGCGACTCGCCGAGTCCCGCGACATAGTCCGGGACCGGCGCGTCGACCGAGGTGGAGTCGCGCGGATCATGGCCGGACATCGTCGCCAGCAACATGGCCGCGTCTTCCGCCGTCCTGGTCAGCACGCCGGCCTGGTCGAGGCTGGAGGCAAACGCGATCATACCGTAACGGGAAACCCTCCCGTAGGTCGGCTTGATCCCGGTGATCCCGGCGAGGGCCGCCGGCTGCCGGATCGAGCCGCCGGTGTCGGTCCCGGTTGCGGCCGGCGCGAGGCGCGCCGCCACGGCAGCGGCCGAGCCACCGGAGGAGCCTCCGGGCACCCTCCCGAGGTCCCAGGGGTTGCGCACCGGGCCGTAGAAACTCGTCTCGTTCGACGAGCCCATCGCGAACTCGTCCATGTTTGTCTTGCCGAGCATGATGCTGCCGGCCGCACGCAGCCGCTCGACGACCGTGGCGTCATAAGGGGAGACGAAGTTGTCGAGCATGCGCGAGCCGCAGCTCGTCTTCACGCCCGCCGTGCAGAAGATGTCCTTGTGCGCAATCGGCACGCCGGCCAGCGGACCGCTCTCCTCGCCGCGCGCCGCGTCCGCCGCGCGCGCCGCGGCGACCGCGGCCTCACCGGTCACGGTGACAAAGGCATTCAATTCGCCGTCGAGGCGCTCGATGCGCGCCAGCAGGTGGCGGACGAGTTCCTCACTGCTGAACTCGCGGGCGCGCAGGGCGCGGGCGATCCCGGCCAGGGTCATGCCGTGCATGCGTCCGTGCTCCCAGGCTACTCGATGACCCGCGGAACCAGGTAGAGGCCGGATTCCACCACTTGGGCGTTCTGCTGGTAAAGTGCGCGCTGGTCCATCTCGGTGACGACGTCATCACGCAGCGGCTGGGACATGTTCAATGGATGGGCCATGGGCGTCACGCCGTCGGTATCGGCCTGCTCGAGTTGCTTTACGAAATCGATAATGCGAGAAAGATTGTCCACGTAAACAGGGATTTCGTCGGCGGAAATCTCCAGCCTCGCGAGGTGCGCGATGGATTCGACCTCGTGCCGGCTAAGCTTCATGCAAGCCTCCTTGGGCTGGGCGGAAAGCACTTTGTACAAGGTTTCGATGATACTCTCGCGCTTGCCCGAAGTCGCCCCCGTTGCTAGATTTACGGGCTTGTCCGCCTTAAGCATCCGGCGCCCGCGGCGCCGCCCGTCCGCCTCTCGCTGATCCCTGGCTCGGTCATTGTATGTTCAAGAATCTTCGGGGCTATTTCTCCAACGACCTGTCCATCGACCTGGGCACGGCGAACACCCTGATCTATGTCCGGGGGCGCGGCATCGTGTTGAACGAGCCGTCGGTCGTCGCGATCCGCGAGGAGCCCAACAGGGGAGGCCGCACGGTCCAGGCCGTCGGCGCCGAAGCCAAGAGCATGCTGGGGCGCACGCCGGGCAACATCACCGCAATCCGGCCGCTGAAGGACGGCGTCATCGCCGATTTCACCGTCACCGAGAAAATGCTGCAGCACTTCATCAAGAAGGCACACGGCAGCCGCTATTTTCGCCCCAGCCCGCGCGTCCTGGTGTGTGTGCCCTACGGATCCACACAGGTGGAGCGACGTGCCATCCGCGAATCCGCGGAAGGCGCCGGCGCGCGCAAGGTCTACCTCGTCGAGGAGCCGATGGCGGCCGCGATCGGCGCGGGCATGCCCGTCGGTGAAGCGCGCGGCTCGATGGTGCTCGACATCGGCGGCGGCACCTCCGAGGTCGCCGTGATCTCGCTGAACGGCATCGTCTACGCGGCCTCGGTCCGCATCGGCGGCGACCGTTTCGACGATGCCATCATGAGTTACGTGCGTCGGAATTACGGCATTCTCATCGGCGAAGCGACAGCGGAGCGCATCAAGCACGAGATCGGCGCCGCCTATCCGGGTCAGGAAGTCCGCGAGATCTCCGTCCGCGGGCGCAACCTTTCCGAGGGCGTGCCACGCAGCTTCACCCTGAACTCCAACGAGATCCTCGAGGCCCTGCAGGAACCGTTGCAGGGAATCGTCGGGGCCGTCAAGGCGGCGCTCGAGCAGACGCCGCCGGAACTCGGCGCCGACGTCGCCGACCGCGGGATCGTCCTGACAGGCGGGGGCGCGCTGCTGCGGGACCTCGACAAACTGCTCATGGAGGAAACCGGCTTGCCCGTAATCGTCGCCGATGACCCCCTCACTTGCGTCGCACTGGGCGGAGGCAAGGTGCTGGAGTTGCTGGATCAGCACGGCCCGGGCCTCTTCGGAATCGAGTGAGGCGCTGGCATCGCACGCCGCCCGCAGTCCACAATAGGCAGCGGTTGGCCGTGACCATGCCGTGAGCCCACTCAGTCATACCGACAATAAGCCGCTGTTCGAGCGCGGACCCTCGCTGGGCACGCGCATGGTGCTGCTCGTCGTGCTGTCCGTGCTGCTCATGGTGCTCGACCATCGCCAGGGCCACCTGGAAACGGCGCGCCGCGCCCTCTCCGTCGCCGTCTATCCGATCCGCGTACTCGTCGACCTGCCGTCGGCCGGCTTCGGGTGGATGCGCGAATACCTGTCCGAACACCATCGGCTGGTCGCGGAGAACCGCGCGCTCAGGATGGAGAGCCTGCGCCAGCGGGCCCACCTGCAGCAGGTCGCCGCGCTGGAGGCCGAGAACTCGCGCCTGCGCGGCCTGATGGAATCGCCGGCGAGGCTCGCCAATCGCGTCCAGGTAGCCGAGATCCTCGCCGTGGATCTCGACCCTTACCGTCACCGCATCGCGCTGAATCGCGGCGAACAGGCCGGCGTCTACGCCGGCCAGGCACTGCTGGATGCGGACGGCATCATCGGCCAGGTCACGCGCGTCAACCCGCTCGGCGCGGAGGCGATCCTGATCAGCGATCCCAGCCATGCGACGCCCGTCGAACTCACGCGCAACGGACTACGCACGGTGGCGCTCGGCGTCGGTGACGTCAGCCGCATGGACCTGCCCTTCCTGCCAAACAGCGCCGACATCCGGGTCGGCGACGTGCTCGTCTCGTCGGGGCTCGGCGACGCTTTCCCGGCCGGCTACCCGGTCGCCCGCGTGACCCATATCGAGCGCCGTCCGGGAGAACCGTTCGCACGCGTCGAGGCGGAACCGACGGCGGCGCTGAACCGCACTCGCCAGGTGCTGCTCGTCTGGGAGCGCGGCGAGGCACCCGGCCCGGTTGCGGAAGGCGTGCCGGACGCCGCAACGGAAGAAATGCCGGCGCCGGAGCCGGCCGACGCAACCCCGCCGGAAGAAACACCATGAGCATGCTGGCGGGCCACCGGACATGGCCGGTACTGCTGACGCTGCTGATCGCCCTGTCGCTCGAGGTCACGCCGGTGCCGGCGGATCTCGCGTCCTGGCGCCCCCCCTTGCTCGCGCTCACGGCGATCTACTGGGCGCTCGCCTATCCGCGTCGCTACGGTCTCGCGCTGGCGTGGCTCTCGGGCCTCGTACTCGACGTGCTCAAGGGCGGCGTGCTCGGCCAGCACGCGCTCGCGATGACGGTCGCGACCTGGCTTGTGCTGCGTTTTCATTTGCGCCTGCGGGTCTTTCCGATCTGGCAGCAGACCGCGGGCATCGGCGCACTCGTCGCAGTACACCAGTTTCTCGTCTTCTGGGTAGATGGCGTCACCGTCGGCGCCGAGCTGAGCTGGCAGCGAGCAGCCCCCACGCTGGCGGCCGTTATCGCGTGGCCGGTGCTCGTGGTCATCCTTGACCGGCTGCGCATCATGCTCGGGATGCGGGCATGAGCACTGATCGCTTCAAGGACCACTGGCGGGAACAGCACATGTTTCTTGGCCGCCTGGCGTTCTCCGCATTCGCCATCGTGCTGCTCGCCGGGCTCGTCATCTACCGCCTGGTCGACCTGCAGGTCGTGCACTTCGAACATTTCAGCCGCCTGTCCCAGGGCAACCGCGTGCGGCTCGAGCCGGTGCCGCCGGTGCGCGGGCTATTGTTCGATCGCAACGGCCGGACTCTCGCCGAAAACCTGCCCGTCTACCAGCTCGAGCTCATTCCCGAGCAGGTCCGCGACATCGACGGCACGCTTGCCGGACTGATCGACCTCGGCCTGCTGGCCGAGGAGGAGCTGCCGCGTATCAAGGGCCAGATCAGGAGCCAGCGCCGATTCGAGCCGACCATCCTGCGCCAGCGGCTCGGCGACGAGGAAGCGGCAAGGTTTGCGGTGCACCGTCCGCGTTTCACGGGCGTCGATATCCAGGCAAGACTCGCGCGCCAGTACCCGCTGGGCGAAAGCGCATCGCACGTGATCGGCTATGTCGGTGCCGTCAGCGAGAACGACCTGCAGCGACTCGACGCCGCCAATTACGCCGGCACCGCGCAGACGGGGCGAATCGGCGCCGAGCGCGCCTGGGAGCACCTGCTGCACGGTTCGACCGGCCATCGCCAGCTGCTGGTCAATGCGCAGGGCCGAATGCTGCAGGAGCTTGACCGGAGCGACGCCGTTCCCGGCCGCAACGTCTACCTGAGCATCGATCTCGAGCTGCAGGCGACTGCTGAAGAGGCCTTGCAGGGACGGCGCGGCTCGGTCGTCGCGATCGATCCGCGCAACGGGCAGGTGCTGGCGCTGGCGAGCTTGCCCGGCTATGACCTGAACCTGTTCAGCATGGGCATTTCGACGGCGCAGTACAATGAGCTGCAGAACGACATCGACCAGCCGTTGTTCAATCGGGCATTGCGCGGGCAGTACCCGCCCGGGTCGACGATCAAGCCCCTGCTCGCCCTGGCGGGACTCCACTACGGGGTCGTGCACGGGGGCGAGACGATCTTCTGCCCCGGCTGGTTCAGCCTGCCCAACCACTCGCATCGCTATCGCGACTGGAAGAAGACAGGGCACGGCACGATCAACCTGCAGCAATCGGTGGCGCAATCCTGCGACGTCTACTATTACAGGCTGGCTGTCATGCTTGGTATCGAGCGCATGCACGACTTTCTCGGCCTGTTCGGCCTCGGGCGGCCGACGGGAATCGATATTCCCGGCGAGCAACCGGGTCTCGTGCCGTCACGCGACTGGAAGCGGGGCGCTTTCCGCCAGCCGCAGGACCAGGCCTGGTTCCCGGGCGAAACGGTCATCACGGGGATCGGCCAGGGTTACATGCTTGCCACGCCGCTGCAGCTCGCCCACGCGACCGCCGTGCTGGCCAATCGCGGCCGGGGCTTCCGCCCGACCCTCCTGGCAGCCGTGGAGAACCCGATCACAGGGGCGCTCGAGCCGCTTGCGCCGCAACCCCTGCCGCCCCTGAACGTCGACCCGACGCAGCTGGAGCAGGCCATCGACTCGATGGTGGCGGTGGTCCACGGCCCGCGCGGTACTGCGCGCGCCACCGGCCAGGGCGCCGAATGGACGATCGCCGGCAAGACCGGGACCGCGCAGGTGATCGGCATCGCGCAGGGCGAGGAATACGATGAAAGCATGGTGGACGAGCGCCACCGCCCGCATGCCCTGTTCATCGCCTTCGCGCCCGCCGAGAACCCGCGCATCGCCGTCGGGGTGCTGGTCGAGAACGGCGCCAGCGGCAGCGGCGCCGCCGCGCCGATCGCGCGCGCGGTAATTGACCACTGGCTGCCGAGAGCGGAGGACTGAAATGGCCGTCTCGCAGTCCGTCTTCGGGGAACGTCATTCCGCCGGCATCGGCCGGCGAATCATCGCGGGGCTGAAACTCGATGGCCCGCTGCTTGCAGGGCTGCTGGCGATCTGCGCCTTCGGGCTCGTCGTCCTGTGGAGCGCCAGCGGCCAGAATGAGAACCTGCTGATGCGGCAGGCCATCCGGATCGGCGTGGCCTTCGGCGTGATGGTGGCCGTCGCCCAGGTTCCGCCGAAGCTGTTGCGGCTATGGTCGCCGTGGCTGTTCACGATCGGCCTCGGCCTGCTCGTGGCCGTCATGATCGCCGGGGATTTCGGCAAGGGCGCGCAACGCTGGCTGGATGTCGGCATCGTCCGTTTTCAACCCTCCGAGATCATGAAACTCGCCGTGCCGATGATGGCGGCCTGGTATCTGCACGACCGGCCGCTGCCACCGCGCTTCCTCGAGCTGCTCGTATTGCTGGCGCTGGTGGCGGCACCGGTCTTCCTGATCGCGCAACAGCCGGACCTCGGCACCGCGTTGCTCGTCGCCAGCGCGGGCTTGCTGGTGGTGCTGCTCGGCGGCCTGCGCCTGCGCCTGATCTTCCTGCTCGGCGTGCTGACGGCGGCACTGGCACCGCTGTTGTGGCACTTCATGCACGATTACCAGCGGCGGCGCGTGCTCACGTTCCTCAATCCGGAAACCGACCCGCTGGGCGCCGGCTACCACATCATCCAGTCGAAAATCGCCATCGGCTCGGGCGGCCTCTTCGGCAAGGGCTGGGGCAACGGCACCCAGGCGCAGCTCGAGTTCCTCCCGGAGCGGTCTACCGATTTCATTTTCGCGGTGCTCGGGGAGGAATTCGGCCTGATCGGCCTGGCGCTGTTGATGCTGGGCTACCTGTTCCTGATCGGGCGCGGGCTGTATATCGCGTTGCAGGCCCAGGACACGTTTACGCGCCTGCTCGCCGGCAGCATCAGCTTGACGTTCTTCGTCTACATGTTCGTCAATACCGGCATGGTTACTGGATTGCTGCCCGTCGTCGGCGTGCCGCTGCCGCTGATCAGCTACGGCGGCACGTCGATGGTGACCCTCATGGCGGGTTTCGGTATCCTCATGGCCATCAACGGCCACCGTAGTCTACTCGCCAGGTGAAGCGCTTCGATTTCCTCCAATGGTGCGCCGCCCTGGTCGTCGGCCAGCTCGCGGCCGCTTGCCCGGCACTCGCCCAGGCACTCGATCCGGAGCGCGACGACGTGCGTGCCTTTATCGAGGAAACGCACAAGGCGCACGGCATCGAGCGCGACACGCTGCGCTCGATCCTGGCGCTGGCGCAGATCCAACCGCCGATCATCGAGGCCATCAGCCGACCGGCAGAGCGCGTCCGGCCATGGCACGAGTACCGCGATATCTTCATGACCGAGGCGCGCATCGCCGCAGGGGTCAATTTCTGGCAGGACCACCGGGCCCGGCTCGAACGCGTCGCGGCGGACACCGGCGTCCCGCCCGAGATCCTGGTGGGCATCATCGGCGTGGAGACCTTCTACGGTCGGATCATCGGGCGTTACCGCGTGCTGGATGCCCTGGCGACGCTCGCCTTCGAATACCCCCCGCGAGGGGCGTTTTTCTCGCGCGAACTGGCCCAGTTCCTGCTGCTGGCCCGCGAGCAGGGGTTCGAGATCGAGACGCCCGTGGGTTCCTACGCCGGTGCCATGGGTTTGCCCCAGTTCATCCCGTCGAGCTACCGCGCATACGCCGTGGATGGCGACGGGGACGGCCGCGTCGACTTGTGGGGCAGCGTGGAAGATATCTTTGCGAGCGTCGCCAATTACTTCGGGGCGCACGGCTGGCGCGCCGGCGAACCGGTGGTCGCACCGGCGGTCATCGGCGGTGGCGACCCGAAGGCGCTCGCCCAGCAGGGATTGAGCGCAGACACGACGGTCGGGGCGTTGTGGTCCGCGGGGATCGGCCTCGCGGGGCCTGCGCCGAGCCATCCGGATGCCGCTGCCGGGCTGTTCGTGCTGGAACATGAGGACGGGCCCCGCTATTGGGCCGGCTTCCATAATTTCTACGTCATCACGCGCTATAACCGCAGCCTGATGTATGCCCTCGCCGTTCACCAGCTCGGCACGGCAATCCGCGCGCGCATCCCGGACGATGCTGATGCGGACTGAACGCGCGCTGCGCGCCGCGGCGCTGTCCTGCGTGCTGGCCGGCATGGTGCTGGCCGGTTGCACGGGCCCGCGCCCGCCGGAGATCGGCGGCGAGACCGACGGAACGCCGACGCGCCCGCCGGACGTATCGCACATCCCGGATGCGGTGCCGCGCTACGAGCCGCGGAGTCAGCGCGGCAATCCGCCTTTCTACGAGGTCCTCGGGCGCCGTTATTATGTCATGAAGGAGGCGGCCGGCTACCGCGAGCGGGGCGTCGCGAGCTGGTACGGCACGAAGTTCCACGGCCGCATGACGTCGAGCGGCGAACCCTACGACATGTACGCCATGACGGCAGCCCACAAGACGCTGCCGTTGCCCTCTTACGTCCGTGTCACGCACCGCGGCAACGGTCGCAGCATCGTCGTACGCGTCAACGACCGCGGGCCCTTCGTCGGCGAGCGCATTATCGACCTGTCCTATGCTGCGGCCGTGCGCCTCGGCATGCACAGTGACGGCACGGCGCTCGTGGACGTCGAGGCGATCCTACCGGGGACAGCCGCCGAGGCCCCGGCTGTCGCGCCCGACGCGGTGGCGGCCCGGCCCGAGCCCGTCTGGCTGCAGGTCGGTGCCTTCTCAGACGAGGCCAATGCGACGCGCCTCGGCGCCAGGCTCGCCGACGAGGGGATCCAAGATGTCGTCACACTTTCCGAGCAACGCGCCCGGCAGCGCATCTACCGCGTAAAGATCGGGCCATTGACTGCCATCGACGAGATCGAGCGGATGCTGGAGCGCGTGCGCGAACTCGGCATCACCGATGCCCACCTGGCTACCGACTGAGCTGGCCCGGTACGGGACGGGCTGTCACGAAGCCGCGTTCCTACACGCGGCCGGGGCGAGCGTGTAACATTCCCGGTTGATTCCATCTTCAGTCTGACGGCGCTCCGCCGTGCCAGGGAGCCATGCGCGCAATACCCATCCTCTGCCTGTTTTTCTTTTCCCTGTCGGCGCCGCCGGCAGCCCGGGGCCAGCCCGCGACAGCCCACCCACCGGTACCGGCGGCGCCGGCCGTGGCTGCCCGCAGCTACATCCTCGTCGACTTCAATTCCGACGTAGTGCTGGCGGAAAAGGATGCCGATTTGCCCCTGGATCCGGCCAGCATCACGAAGCTGATGACCGCGTACGCGGTGTTCAGCGAGCTCCGCAAGGGCCAGATGGCGCTGCACGATCTCGTGACCGTCAGCGAGCGGGCCTGGCGCACCGGCGGGTCGCGGACCTTCATCGAAGTCGGCACGCGGGTGAGCGTCGAACACCTGGTCCGAGGAATGATCATCCAGTCGGGCAACGATGCGTCGGTGGCGCTCGCCGAACACACGGCGGGGACGGAGGATGCGTTCGCGGAACTGATGAACGAGTATGCGCAGCGCCTCGGCATGAGAAATTCGAATTTCCGGAATGCCACGGGCCTCCCAGCCGAGAATCACTACAGCTCGGCACGGGACATCGCGATCCTCGCCAGCGCCATCATCCGCGAGTATCCCGAGTTCTATCAGTTCTATTCGGAGCGCGAGTTCACCTACAACAACATCACCCAGCGTAACCGCAACCAGATGCTGTGGCGTGACCCGACCGTCGACGGCATGAAAACCGGCATGACGAATGCAGCCGGCTATTGCCTGGTGTCGTCCGCGAAGCGTGACGAGATGCGCCTGGTTTCCGTCCTGCTTGGCACCAACAGCGCCAAGGCCCGCGCCGACGCGACGCAGGGCCTGCTGAACTGGGGCTTCCGCTTCTTCGAAAGTCACCGCTTGTATGCCGCCGGCGAGTCGGTCACCGCGGCACGCGTGTGGAAGGCCGAGCTCGAAACCCTGGATGTCGGAGTCAACGAAGATCTCTGGGTCACGGTACCGCGGGGACGCTACGAGCAGATGGAAGCATCGCTGGAGCTGCAGACGCCGCTGATGGCGCCGCTCACCACCGAGGATGCCGTCGGGCGGATCCGGGTGAGCCTCGAGGACCGCCTGCTCGCCGAACGCGTCCTTCATCCGCTCGCGGTTGCGCCGGAGGGTGGCGTCGTGCGTCGCACGCTTCACTCCGTCCTGCTGTGGTTCGAATGAGCGACAGCCTGCTCGAATTTCCGTGCGATTTTCCGCTCAAGGTGATGGGCCGGAACCAGACCGGTTTTCGCGACATCGTGGTCGCCCTGGTTGAAACCCACGCGGGCCCCATGGCGGAGGATCGTATCTCCATGCGGGAGAGCCGGGACGGGAATTTCATCGCATTGACGTTCATGGTGCCCACCGAGAGCCAGGCGCAGCTCGATGCGATCTATTGTGCACTCTCCGCCCATGATCAAGTGCTGATGGTGTTGTGATGCGCGGCACGCCCGTCGTCAGGCACCTCGGCCAGGTCGACTACGAGCCGACCTGGCGGGCAATGCAGGACTTCGCCGAGACGCGCGACGCGGCGGCGGCCGACGAGATCTGGTTCCTAGAGCATCCGCCGGTGTTTACCCTGGGGTTGAACGGCAGTCGCGAGCACCTCCTCGACCCGGGCGATATTCCCGTGGTGCAGGTCGACCGCGGTGGCCAGGTGACCTACCACGGCCCCGGGCAACTCGTCGTGTATCCGCTGCTGGACCTGGGCCGGTCCGGCCTGGGCGTGCGTGCGCTCGTGTGCGCGCTGGAACGCGCCGTCATTCGCTGCGTGGCCGGCTACGGCATCGAGGCGAACGGCAACCGGGCGGCACCCGGCGTCTACGTCGCGGGCCGCAAGCTCGCCAGCATCGGCCTCAGGATCCGGCGCAACTGCAGTTACCACGGGCTGGCGCTGAACGTGGACATGGACCTCGAACCGTTCCGGCGCATCAATCCCTGCGGCTTCCGGAATCTCGAGGTGACCCAGTTGGCGGCGCTGGGCGCGCGCTGCGACTTGCGGCGGATCGCGGCGGACCTCGAGGTCGCGTTGCTGGGTGAAATTGCTCAGGCCTCACCCAGCCTCGAGCGCAGCGCATAGAGGCGCTCGGGTGTTCCGACATCGACCCAGCCGCCGCCGTGCAAGACTCCGCTGATCCTGCCCTGCCGTGCAGCCGACCTGAGGATCGGTGCGAGCGGAAAACGGCCCGGACTGCAGCCTGCGAACAACTCCGGGCTGAGGATCGCCATCCCGCCGTAAGTCAGGCGGGGCTCCGCGTCGGCATCGACATGCCCGTCGACGAGAGCGAAATCGCCGCGCGGATTATGGTCGGGATTCGGCACCAGCACGAGATGGCCGACCATGCCCGCGGGGAGGGCCAGCGCGGCGGGGGAGTAATCCGACCAGATGTCGCCGTTGACGAGCAGGAAGGGCTGCGGCCCGAGCAGGGGCAGCGCGTTGACGATGCCGCCACCGGTGTCCAGTGGCGGCCACGGCTCGCTCGAATACTCGATCGATACGCCCCAGGCACGTCCGTCGCCCAGCGCCGCCCGCAACGCCTCCGCGAGCCAGGCGCAATTCATTACGACCTCGCGAATGCCGGCCGCGGCGAGCGCACGAAGCTGATGGCCGACCAGCGGTTCGCCGGCTACCGGCAACAGCGGTTTCGGCACCTCGTCCGTGAGCGGGCGCAGCCTGTCCCCGCGGCCTGCGGCGAGTACCATCGCTTTCACGCCGTGTCCTCCGCTGATACGCAACCTGCGGCAATTGAAGGCCGACTTCAAAGTATGCCATGTTAATCGCCGGCTGCCGGGAAGCTTCATGCCTCGCCTTCTCACCCTGACACTTGTGCTGTCGTTCCTGTGCACGGCGCCCGCCGTGCGCGCGGAACCCGTCTGCCCCGCCCCCGAGGAATTCGACTTCGGCCCCATCGATGATAGCGGCCGGATCGAGGTCTCGGCGGACAGGGCGGACGTCACAGCCGATGGGGATTCCGAGTTTTCCGGCGGCGTCGTGCTGCAGCGGCGAGCGCAGCGGCTGGAGACCGACAGCGCAACATGGGACCGCGCGGCGGGGCGCGTGATCGCCGTGCAGGGAGCACGTTTCACGCAACCGGGCTTCCAGGTCGAAGCGGACACGCTCGAGTACGTGCCGACGGAGGGCACGGCAGTCCTGACCGGCAATCGCTATCGCTTGCCGCTGCAACCCGCCAGTGGCGGCGCGGCCATGATCCGCGCAACCGATACCGGGCGCATCGACATGGAAGACGTCACCTACACCACCTGCCCGGGCGATGACCCGGACTGGCTGCTCAAGATCAATCGACTGCACCTGGACGGCGAGCGCGAAGTCGGCGAGGCCGACGGCGTAACGCTGCGCTTTTTCGACGTGCCGATCATTTACTGGCCCTATCTTTCCTTCCCGCTCTCGGACCAGCGCAAATCCGGTTTCCTGATCCCGGAGTTCAGCCAGTCGACGCGCAGCGGCTTCGAGGCCGCGCTGCCCTACTACTTCAACCTGGCGCCGAACTACGACTACCTCGTCACCCCCAGGCTGCTGTCGAGACGGGGGATGCAGTTCGACAACCAGTTTCGCTACCAGATGCCGCGCAGCGCGGGAGCGGTGTCCCTCAACCACCTGTATCGCGACGGCGCGCTGCCGGACAACGATGCGCGCACGTGGTTCAATCTGGACCATGTGACACGGCTGGACAACGGCTGGCGCCTTGCCGCGGCGCTCGAGGACGTGTCCGACACGGATTACTTCCAGGATCTCGGCCGCAGCCCGCAAGTCACGAGTCGAACGCATGTCGAGCGACGCCTGCAGGCGGATTACACCGGAGAGACCTGGCGTATCACCGCGCGCATGCAAAACTTCCGCACGCTGGACCTCGGCATTCCCGAGGACGAGCGACCGTATGCGCGTCTGCCCCAGGTCATGGCCAGCGGACTGTGGCGCAGCGGTCCGCTCGGCCTCAATTGGCGGCTGAGCACCGAGGTGGCCGGCTTCAGCCGGGACGTCGGGCCCGAAGGCGGGCGCGTCGTGCTGGAACCGGGCGTCAGCCTGCCGCTGGAGGCCTCCGGGTTCTTCCTGACACCGAGTGCCAGCATGCGCGTGGTACAGTACCAGATCAGCGACCAGCCTGATCTTGCGGACAACTCGCCCGGGTACGCGGCACCGATCCTGAGCGTCGATTCCGGCCTGCTGTTCGAGCGCGATTTCTCGGCGGGCCGATTCGTGCAAACGCTGGAGCCGCGTGCCCTGTATGCCTATATCCCGCATCGCGACCAGGTGGGCCTGCCGCTGTTCGACAGCGGGCGTCCGGACTTCAACTATGTCCAGCTGTTCAGGCCGAATCGCTACCTCGGTGCCGATCGCCTGGGGGACACCAACCAGCTGAGTGTCGGGCTGACGAGCCGGCTGCTGGAGTCAGCCTCGGGCCGCGAATTCCTCGCGGCATCGCTGGGCAAGGCATGGTATTTCGAGGACCCGGAGGTCACCCTCCCCGGCGAAGACCCGGCGATCGACGACAGCTCGCCCATCGTCCTTGAGCTGGGGCTCGGCCTGTTCAATCACTGGAACGCGGATCTCGGCTACCAGTGGGACAACAACGCAAGCGACACGCGCCTGGCGCAGTTCCGCGTGCAGTACCAGCCGGCGCCGAACAAGGTCGTCAACGTCGCCTACCGGTATCGCCCCGCGCTGCTCGAGGACATCGCGTTCTCGGCGGGATGGCCGCTGGCGCGGCGCTGGAGTTTCGTCAGTGCGCTGGAGTACTCGCTGCGCGACAAGACGCCGGTCGACCGCCTGCTCGGCCTGCAGTATGAAAGCTGCTGCTGGGCAGTGCGCTTTTCCGCATCCGAACTGGTCAGCCGCCGTGACGGCAGCACCGACACCGCCATCCGGCTGCAGGTCGAGTTCAAGGGTCTCGGCGGCGGGGGCGCCAGAGCGCGCTTCGAGAGTGATATCCTAGGTTACTCGGCCTACGACTGACAGAACCCATATGCGATTGACTTCATTACGTTTTCCATTGTTCCTGCTGCTGCTTGCCGGCGTGCTGCCGGGCCCGCAGGGCAACCCGCACGGCGCGGTCCTCAGCAACAGCGGCGAACTGCTGGACCGCGTCGTCGCCCAGGTGGATGAGGGTGTCGTGCTCAAGTCGGAGCTTGACCGGCAGGCCGAGCTCGTGATGCTCCGGCTCCGCGAGCAGGGCACGCGTCTGCCGCCGCTCGAGACCCTCCGCGAGCAGGTGCTCGAGACGCTTATTTTGCAGAGGGTCCAGCTGCAGCGCGCCGAGCGACTCGGGATCCGGATCAGCGACGAGCAGCTCAACACCGCGCTGCGCCAGGTCGCCGAGCGCAACCGGATCGAATTTTCCCGGATGCCCGAGGCGCTGGCCGCGGAAGGCATCGACTACGCCGGCTTTCGCGAGCAACTGCGACGGGAGATGACGATCGATGCGCTACGGCAGCGCGACGTCATGGCGCGCATCGCGGTCTCCGAGCGCGAGATCAGCCGCTGGCTGGAGCGCCACGAAGCGACGCGCGGCAGCCAGACCGACTACGACATTTCGCAGATCCTCGTCCCGCTGCCGGAGGACCCGACGCCCCAGCAGCTCGCCGCGGCCCAGGAGCGCGTCACGGATATCCATGCCCGGCTCGTGGCGGGCGCGGACTTCGCCGAACTCGCGGTCGCAGGCTCGGCCGGGCAGCAGGCCCTGTCGGGCGGCCGTCTCGGCTGGCGCCGCGGCTCACAGCTGCCGCAGCAATTTGCGAGCACGATTCAGTCGCTCGCCGAAGGCGAGTTCAGCGACCCGATCCTCAGCAGCAGCGGCTTCCATATCTTCCGGGTCAACGCGACCCGTGGCGGCGACGAGACCGTCGTGCAGTTGCAGACGAAGGCCCGCCATATCCTGCTCGTGCCGAACGAGGTACTTGACGACGCCACCATTCGCGGACGCCTGGAGGCCATCCGCGAACGCGTCATCGCCGGCGACTCGTTCGCGGACATCGCGCTGCTCGAGTCGGAGGACCCGGTGTCGGCGGCCCGCGGCGGCGACCTCGGCTGGAACGCGCCGGGCTCGTTCGTGCCGGAATTCGATGAGCAGCTTGCGCAGCTGGAACCGGGCGAGATCAGCGAGCCGTTCAAGTCGCCCTACGGCTGGCATCTTATCCAGCTTGAGGACCGGCAGGAGCGCGATACCACGGAAGAAGTCCGGCGTATGCAGGCAGTCCAGGCGATTCGTGACAGCAAGCAGGAGCAGGAAACCGAGCTCTGGCTGCGCCGGATTCGGGACGAGGCCTGGGTCGAGATCCGCGGCAGCTAGGCTGCGACGGGCCAGGTGAAAGCGCTGCCGGCCATTGCGCTGACCGCCGGCGAACCCGCCGGCATCGGGCCCGAGCTGTGCCTCGCGATCGCCCGGCGTCCCTGGCCGGCGCGGCTCGTGGCCCTTGCCCCGCTCGAGCACCTGAGGGAACTCGCCGCGCGACTCGAGCTGCCGGTCATCGTGCGCCCCGCCACCGAGCCGGAACCCCACAATGCCGGCGAGCTACAGGTCTTCGACGTGCCGCTCCAGGTCCCGGTCACGCCCGGCCGACCCGACACGCGTAATGCGCCTGCCGTGCTGCGCATGCTGGACCACGCAGCGCGCGGCTGCCTCGATGGCCGGTTCGACGCCATGGTGACGGCCCCCGTCCACAAGGCAATCATCAACGAGGCGGGACGACCTTTTTCCGGGCATACCGAGTACCTCGCCGAGCTGTCGGGGGGTACGCCCGTCATGATGCTCGCGGCCGGCGCCTTGCGCGTCGCATTGGTCACGACGCACCTGCCGCTGGCGCGAGTGCCGGCCGCCATTACGCCGGAGCGCCTCGAGACCGTGCTGCGGGTCCTGCACGGCGACCTGCGGGCGCGTTTCGGCATCGCCACGCCGCACATCCTCGTCGCGGGCCTGAATCCCCACGCGGGCGAAGGCGGCCACCTGGGCGACGAGGAGATTCGCGTCATCACCCCGGTGATCGAGAGCTTGCGCGCTGCGGGACTCGACCTGGAGGGACCCCTGCCCGCGGACACGCTGTTCACGCCGGACCGGCTCGCCCGGGCCGACGCGGTCCTCGCCATGTACCACGACCAGGGCCTGCCGGTCCTGAAGTACGCCGGCTTCGGCCACGCGGTAAACATCACCCTCGGGCTGCCGCTGGTCAGGACGTCCGTGGATCACGGCACGGCGCTCGACATCGCCGGCACGGGTAATGCCGATCCGGGCAGCATGGTGGCCGCACTCGAGATGGCGCTCGAACTCGCCGGCCGCGTCGCAGCGAGGTGAAGAGCCACCGGCCGCGCAAACGATTCGGGCAGCACTTCCTGCATGATCCCGCCGTCATCGCGCGGATCGTCGCGGCGGTGCGTCCACTGCCCGGCCAGCGGCTGGTCGAAATCGGCCCCGGTGAGGGCGCCCTCACCCTGCCGCTGCTCGAACACGGCGCCGAGCTGACGGTCATCGAGCTCGATCGCGACCTCGCGGCGCGACTCGCGGCACGCCCCGAGGCCGGGCATGCCCTGACTGTCGTCCAGGGCGACGCCCTGCGGCTGGAGCTCGCCGGCCTGGCCGGGCCGGGCGAGCGCCTGCGCCTGGTGGGCAATCTTCCCTACAACGTTTCGACGCCGCTGCTGTTCCGCTTCATCGCCCAGGCCGGCGTGATCGATGACATGCATTTCATGCTCCAGCGCGAGGTCGTCGAGCGCATGGCCGCGCCGCCCGGCTCGAAGACCTATGGGCGACTCAGCGTGATGCTCGCGGCCGCGTGCAGGGTCGAGGCGTTGTTCGACATCGGCCCCGGTGCCTTCAGGCCCCCACCGAAAGTCTGGTCGACGATCGTGCGGCTCATGCCGTGGCGGGACCCGCCGTTCGCGATGCCGGATGCGGCGCGCTTTGCGGAGGTCGTGCGGCGGGCCTTCGGCCAGCGCCGCAAGACGCTGCGCAATGCGCTGTCCGGTCTTGTAGACGAGGACGCCATCCGGGCCGCCGGTTGCGACCCCGGCGCCCGTGCCGAGACGCTGCCGGCTGAAGCCTTCGCCCGCCTGGCAACTGCCGGATGGGGACACTCCTAAAAGGGCCCTTTTAGGAGTGTCCCCATCTACCCCATCTATACTTGCAGCACGGTCACCTGAACGGAGAGCACGGATGGACTACCAGCGGATTCTTGTGGCGTTGGACCTGGGCGAAAACAGCGGTCTGGTGCTGTCCCGCGCCAGGGCCGTGGCCGGTGCCGCCTCGGGCGCGCAGCTGCGGCTCATGCACGTCGTCGAGTATGTCCCCGTGGAGCCGATGGGCGAAGCGCTCCTGCCGGCGGTGAACATCGAGGAAGAGCTGGTAGCCGGTGCGCGCAACCGGCTGGCAGAAATGGCCGAGGCAGCCGGCCTCGGCGACGCGGAGCAGCACGTCAACGCCGGCACGATCAAGGCGGAACTGCTGCGCGAAGCACGCGACTGGCCCGCCGATCTCGTCGTGCTCGGCAGCCGCGAACGCCACGGACTCGCCTTGATCGTCAACCTGACCGAGGACGCGGTCCTGCACGCCGCCCCGTGCGACGTGCTGGCGGTGCGCCTGCCCGGCTAGCCCCGGGGCCTCGTGTAGAATCGGGTTTGTCGCGCGACGCAGCTCCACGGAGAGCCCCATGGCCGATTTCCCGATCCGGATCGAGGTAGAAACCGCGTACCTGGATCACCAGTCCGACCCTGCGGAAGGCCGCTACGCCTTCGCCTACAGCATCACGATCCGCAACGAAGGCCCGGTCGCGGCGCGGCTCCTCTCGCGCCACTGGATCATCACGGATGCGGACGGCGGCGTGCAGGAGGTCCGTGGCGAGGGCGTGGTCGGGGAACAGCCGCTGATCCTGCCCGGCGAGGGCTTCCGTTACTCGAGCGGCGCCATCATTCCGACGCCGGTGGGCTCGATGCGCGGCGCCTACCAGATGGTCGACGAGGCAGGCCAGCGCTTCGAGGCCCCGATCGCCGCCTTCACGCTGGCCAGGCCGGGCGCCCTGCACTGATGGCGGTCTACGCCATCGGCGACCTGCAGGGCTGTCTCGATCCTCTCAAGCGCCTGCTGGACCGGATCGCGTTCGACCCCGCGCGTGACCGGCTCTGGTTCTGCGGCGACCTCGTCAACCGGGGTCCCGCGTCACTGGAGACATTGCGTTTCGTCCACGGGCTCGGCGATCTCGCCGTCGCGGTTCTGGGCAATCACGACCTGCACCTCCTTGCGACCGCATGGACAGACAGTCGCCCGCGCAAGAATCGCGACACGCTCGACGAGATACTCGCCGCACCGGATCGCGACGAACTGCTGGAATGGCTGCGGCACCGCCCGCTGCTGCACCACGACCCGGCGATCGGCTTCACGATGGTGCACGCCGGGCTGCCGCCGCAGTGGACCCTGGAGGATGCGCTGGCCGCGGCCAGCGAACTTGAGACCGTGCTGGCCGGACATCGCTTCGTGGATTTTCTCAGGCAGATGTATGGCGACAAGCCGGACCGCTGGTCTGCCGAACTCGAAGGCCTGGAGCGACTCCGTTTCATCGTCAATGCATTCACGCGCATGCGCTATGTTCGGCCCGACGGGAGTCTCGACTTCGACTACAACGGTTCCCCCGGCGCCGCCGGGCCGGAGCTGATCCCGTGGTTTCTTTTCCCGGGGCGGCGTAGCGCCGGGCTCAGCATGGTGTTCGGCCACTGGTCCACGCTCGGCGAGGTCTTTCACGACGGCGCCTTCAGTCTCGACACCGGTTGCGTCTGGGGCGGGCGGCTGACCGCGCTGCGCCTGGATGACGGAGTACGGCACTGCGTCGAGTGTGGCCCCGGTTCGCCGACGGCGCGGGCCGGTTAGAATCAGCGCAGCACGAGGGAGACGGATCATGGAACTGAGTCTCGCAGGACGCCGCGCCGTCGTCTGCGGCGCAAGCAGGGGCATCGGCCGCGCCATCGCGAACGTCCTGGCGGAAATGGGCGCGGAGCTGACGCTCATAGCGCGCGACGCAGCGGCGCTCAACGCCGTGGCCGCGAAGCTGCCGGCCGGCAACGTGCAGCATGACGTGCGCGCGGTGGACTTCGCCGACACCACGGAGGTCGAGGCTGCATTCGCGGCTATTGCCGCCGCGGGCCCGGTACACGTGCTGGTCAATAACACGGGCGGTCCTGCGGCGGGCGCGGCCTACGACGCCAGGCCCCAGGAATTCCTCGACGCGTTCCGCCAGCACCTGGTCGCCGCGCAAGTCGC
Organism: Gammaproteobacteria bacterium; assembly: GCA_035514535.1. GTDB lineage: Bacteria > Pseudomonadota > Gammaproteobacteria > Steroidobacterales > XN24 > XN24. Next base: position 76,627 of record DATKAZ010000003.1, on the reverse strand, counting down.
AGTGCAAGCCCTGGCGCCCGGCATGAAGAAATCCGGCTACGGGCGGATCGTGAACATCATCTCGACCTCGGTGAAGGAACCAATCCCCGGGCTGGGCGTGTCCAACACGATTCGCGCCGCCGTCGCGAGCTGGGCCAAGACCCTGTCGCGCGAGCTGGCGCCCCACGGCATCACGGTCAACAACGTCCTGCCGGGCTTCACCAGCACGGAGCGTCTCGATTACCTGTTCCGGCAGCGCGCCGAGAAATCCGGCGGCACGGTCGAGGATTTCGAGCGCGCGGCACTGGCGCAGGTACCTGCCGGCAGGTTCGCGCGGCCGGAAGAAATCGCCTGGGCGGTCGGCTTCCTCGCGTCGCCGCAGGCCGCCTACGTCAACGGCATCAACGTGCCCGTAGACGGCGGCCGCATGGGAAGCCTGTGAGCGCGGCGCTCGAAGTCAACAACTACATCGACGGGCGGCTGCAGCCGCCGGCCGGCGACTCGTGGCTGGACATCCACGAGCCCGCGACCGGCCTGGTCAGTGGCCGGGTCGCGGACAGCAACCGGACCGACCTGGAGCAGGCCGTGGCCGCCGCGACCGCGGCCGCGCCCGACTGGCGGCGCGCCGGGACCGAGGCGCGCGCCCGCTGGTTGCACGCGCTCGCGGAACTCGTCGAGGGGCGTGCCGAGCAACTCGCCATGGCCGAATCCGCAGACACGGGCAAGCCCCTCGCCCTGGCCCGGACGGTCGACATCCCGCGCGTCGCCGCCAACCTGCGGTTCTTCGCCGCGGCGGCGACGCAGTTCGCCAGCGAAGCACATCCGATGGGAGACGTGGCCGTCAATTTCACGCTGCGCGCGCCACTCGGCATCGTGGCCTGCATCTCGCCGTGGAACCTGCCGCTGTACCTGCTGACGTGGAAGCTTGCCCCCGCGCTCGCCGCCGGCAACTGCGTCGTCGCCAAGCCTTCGGAACTGGCGCCGGTGTCGGCCGCGCTGTTCGCGGAGCTGTGCATGGAGGCCGGCCTGCCGCCCGGCGTACTGAATATCCTGCATGGTCGCGGCCCCGGCATCGGCCAGCTGATCGTCGATGCGCCGGAAATCCGTGCCATCTCTTTCACGGGCGGCACGCGCACCGGCGCCACGATCGCGCAATCGGCCGGTCCGGCGTTCAAGAAGCTTTCGCTCGAGCTCGGCGGCAAGAACCCGTCGATCGTGTTCGCCGACTGCGACTTCGAGCGCACCCTCGACGGCGTGCTGCGCGCCGCGTTCACCAACCAGGGCCAGGTGTGCATGTGCGGTTCCCGCATCCTCGTCGAGCGCCCGATCTACGACCGTTTCCGCGACGCGCTGGTCGCCAGGGTGCGCGGGCTCCGGGTGGGAGACCCGAATGAACCGGACACGGACCAGGGTGCCCTGATCTCTGCGGCGCACCGCCAGAAGGTGCTCGACTGCCTTGCGCTCGCCCGCGAGGAAGGCGGCCGCCTCCTGTGTGGCGGCGAGGCCGTGAAACCACCCGGGAAGCGTTGCCGCGCGGGCTGGTTCGTCTCGCCGGCATTGCTCGAGGGTCTGCCCGCCGACTGCCGCACGAACCAGGAGGAGATCTTCGGCCCGGTGGCGACACTTCTTCCTTTTAAGGGGGAGGATGAGGCCGTCGCGCTGGCCAACGGTGTGCCTTACGGCCTGGCGGCGTCGATCTGGAGCCGCGACGTGGGATGCTGTCACCGCGTCGCCGCGCGCGTCGAGGCCGGGCTCGTCTGGGTCAACTGCTGGATGGTGCGCGACCTGCGCACGCCGCTCGGCGGCACCAAGGATTCCGGCGTCGGCCGCGAAGGAGGCTTCGAGGCGATGCGCTTCTTCACGGAGCCGAAAAACGTGTGCGTGAGTTACGACTGAAATGAGCGACAGCACGACGACCAAGGCTGCACCGCCGCCCGTCGGCCACTATCCCCACGCAAGACGCGCCGGGGGGCTGTTATTCCTGTCCGGCCTCGGCCCGCGCCCTCCCGGCGGCGGCGAAATCCCGCAGGATTTCGAAGCACAGTGCCGGGCGGTGTTCGCCAACGTGCGCAGCGTGCTCGTGGCGGCCGGCTCGAGCTGGGAACGGCTGGTCGACGTCACCGTGTTCCTCACCGACATCCCGCGGGATTTCGCCGTTTTCAATCGCCTGTGGGCGGAGCATTTCCCGGCGGACCCGCCCTGCCGCACGACCGTCGAGGTGACGCGCCTGCCGACTCCCATCGCCGTCGAGTTGAAGTGCGTCGCGACCGTGGAGGACTGACATGCAACCGTTACGTGCATTCAATTTCCAGCAGTGGATCGAAGAGCATCGCGACCAGCTCAAGCCGCCGGTCTGCAACCAGGTGGTGTTCGAGGATGCCGAGTTCATCGTGATGGTCGTCGGCGGCCCGAACACGCGCACGGACTACCACTGGGACCCGGGCGAGGAATTCTTCTACCAGCTCGAGGGCGAGATGCTTCTCAAGACGGTGCAGGACGGCGAGATCGTCGACATCCCGATCCGCGCAGGCGAGATGCTGCTCCTTCCTGCGGGCGTGCCGCATTCGCCGCAGCGCTTCGCCAACACCGTCGGGATGGTAATCGAGCGGCGGCGTAGCCCGGAGGAAAAGGACGGCTTCATGTGGTTCTGCGAGCGCTGCGGCGGGAAGCTGTACGAGGAATTCCTGCACGTCCACGACATCGTCGCGCAGCTGCCGCCGATCTTCGACCGCTTCTACGGTGACTCGGCCCACCTGCGCTGCGACGCCTGCGGCCACGAGATGCCGGCCCGCCGGTCTTAGCCACGATGTCCGACGCGGCCCTGAAGATCGACATCCACACGCACGTCCTGCCGCCAGAGTGGCCGGACCTGCAGGAGCGCTATGGCTACGGTGGCTGGGTCCAATTGGCCGCGCACGGTCCGGGCTGTGCGCACATGCTCAAGGACGGCAAGCTGTTCCGCGAGGTGCAGGCCAATTGCTGGGACCCGGCCCGGCGCCTCGCCGAATGCGACCAGCACGGCGTGCACGTGCAGGTACTCTCGACCGTGCCGATCATGTTCAGTTACTGGGCCAGGCCGGCCGATGCGCTGGACCTCTCGAAGCTCCTCAACGACCACATCGGCGGCGTCGTCGCGGAACGCCCTGGGCGCTTCGTGGGCCTCGGCACGGTGCCGATGCAGGCGCCCGACCTCGCGGTGCGCGAACTCGAGCGCTGCATCGGGGAACTCGGGCTGGCCGGGATCGAGATCGGCTCGCACGTCAACGGCATGAATCTCGATCACCCGTCAATATTCCCGGTATTCGAGGCCGCGCGCGAACTCGGCGCCGCGGTGTTCGTCCATCCCTGGGAAATGCTCGGCCGCGACCGCATGTCGAAGTACTGGCTACCCTGGCTGGTGGGCATGCCCGCCGAAACTTCACTGTCGATCTGCTCGATGATCTTCGGCGGCGTGTTCGAGCGCCTGCCGGGGCTGCGCGTGCTGTTTGCCCACGGCGGAGGGGCGTTCCCCGCGACGCTCGGGCGCATCGAGCACGGCTTCCGCGTGCGCCCCGATCTCGTGGCCGTCGAGAACGAAAAGAACCCACGCGACTACGTCGGCCACTTCTATGTCGACTCGCTGGTGCACGATCCCGACATGCTGCGTTTCATGATCAAGCTGATGGGTGCGGGGCGCATCGCGCTCGGCAGCGACTACCCCTTCCCGCTGGGCGAGACGGTGCCGGGGCGGATGATCGAGACGATGGACGATCTCACGCCGCAGGTCCGCGCGCAGCTGTTATCCGGCACGGCGCTGGAGTGGCTCGGCCTCGCGGCGGAGCGCTTCGGGCCATGACGATATGACCGGGATGGCGCGACTCTGGCTCGAGCACGCGGGGCAGCGCTTTGCGGTGGACCCCGCGGACGGCGTCTCGCTCGCCATCCCTCTCGACCCGCACGGCGCGCAGCCGGCCCATTTCGGCGCCCCCGCCGCACGTTCCGAGCCACTCGCTGCGGGGGAGTTCGTCGGCGACACGCGCGCCGGCGGGAGCTGCAACTGCGAGACCGTGACGCTCGTGCCTCACTGCAACGGCACGCACACCGAAGGGCCCGGCCACGTGACGCGCGAACGGATCTCGGTGCACGACCGCGCGCTGCAGCCGCTGTACCTCGCGGCACTGGTATCGGTCGCGGCCGAGGGTGCCGCGCGGTCGGACGAGACGAGCAGCCCGATGCCCCGGGACGGCGACCGGCTCATCACGGCGCGGGGCCTCGCTGCCGCGCTCGGCGAAGGAGCGCGACAGGTACAGGCGCTGGTCGTGCGCAGCCTGCCGAACGACTCCGGCAAGCGCACGCGTGACTGGATGACGCCGCCCTTGCCGCCCTATTTCTCCCACGAGGCCATGACCCTGCTGACCGAAATCGGGGTCCGACACCTGTTGACCGACCTCCCGTCCGTGGATCGGCTGCTGGACGAGGGCCGGCTCACGGGGCATCGCGTGTTCTTCGGCATGCCGCCGGGCAGCAACGCCGCCGCGGATGTCGGGCGCCCCGAGGCGACCATCACCGAGATGATCTACGTGCCCGACGACCTGCCGGACGGGCTCTACGCGCTGTCGCTGCAGCTCGCCTGCTGGGTGGGCGACGCGGCGCCGTCGCGTCCGGTGCTGTTCAGGCTGATGGCCGCATGACCAGCGCGGCCGCCGGCCTAGATGCGCGCGACCCGCTGGCGGAGTTCCGCGAAGCCTTCCACGTGCCGCAACACGAGGGCGAGGACTGCGTGTACCTGTGCGGCAACTCGCTCGGCCTGCAGCCGAAAACGGCCGCGCGTTACCTCGAGGAAGAGCTGGATGCGTGGCGGCGCTTCGCCGTCGAAGGGCACTTCCGCGGCCAGCGCCCGTGGAAAGACTACCACGAGCAGTTCGCCGCGCCGCTGGCGAAGCTCGCGGGCGCGGCCGAGCACGAAGTGGTGTGCATGAACGGCCTGACCGTCAACCTGCACCTGCTGATGGTCAGTTTCTTTCGCCCGACCCGGACACGTTTCAAGATCCTGATGGAGCACTCCGCATTTCCATCGGATCGCTATGCGGCGATTTCCCAGTTGCGCTTCCATGGGCTCGATCCGGCCGATGCGCTGATCGAGGTGAGCCCGCAGCCCGGCGAGACGACCCTGCGCGATGATGACATCGCCGCGGCGATTCACGAGGCCGGTGACTCCCTTGCGCTGGTGCTGCTGCCCGGCGTGCAGTACCTGTCCGGGGAGGCTCTGGATATCGCCCGGCTCACGGCGGCGGCGCACGAGGTCGGCGCATGCGCCGGCTGGGATCTCGCGCACGCGATCGGCAACGTGCCGCTGGCGCTGCATGACGCGAACGCCGATTTTGCCGCCTGGTGCAGCTACAAGTACCTCAACGGCGGTCCCGGCGCGGTGGCCGGCGCCTTCGTCCACACGCGCCACGGCCAGGACACCGCCCTGCCCCGCTTCGCCGGCTGGTGGGGCCATGACAAGGCAGCACGCTTCCGCATGGAGCCGGATTTCGTGCCCATCCCCGGCGCCGAGGGATGGCAGGTCTCCAATCCGCCGGTACTCGGCATGGCGGCCCTGCTTGCGTCGCTGGAATTGTTTACGGCGGCCGGCATGGCCCGATTGCGGACGAAATCCGTCGTGCTCACCGGGCTGCTCGAGCGGCGCCTCGACGAGACGCTGGCGGACCGGGTCGAGATCCTGACTCCGCGCGCGCCCGCGCGCCGCGGCTGCCAATTGTCGCTGCGCCTGCGTGAAGGGGTCGCCGCCGGGCGCGCAGTGCATGCCGGTCTTGGCGCAGCGGGGATCGTCTGCGATTGGCGCGAGCCCGACGTGATCCGCGTGGCGCCCGTGCCGCTTTATAACCGCTACGAGGACATCGATCGCTTCGTTGCGACGCTGGGCGCGGTGCTGCGATGAGCCGGCGCATCTCCCTCGTCGGTGCCGGGCTCGGCGGTACGCTCGCCGCCATCTTCCTCGCGCGCCGCGGACTCGAGGTCACGCTGTACGAGCGCCGTCCCGACCTGCGCCGCGTGTCCCAACCCGCGGGCCGCTCGATCAACCTGGCGCTCGCCAACCGCGGCCTCAAGCCGCTGCGACTCGCCGGCCTCGAGCGCCAGGTGCGCAAGCTGCTCACCGTGATGCGCGGGCGCATGATCCACCCGCTCCGGGGCCCCCTCGACCTCCAGCCCTACGGCCAGCGTACCCACGAAGTGATCTACTCCGTCTCTCGCCCGGGCCTGAACGCCCTGTTACTCGATGCCGCCGAGGCCGCCGGCGTAGCGTTACGCTTCGAAATGCGTTGCGTTGGCGTCGACCTCGACGGCGGCCGGCTCGAGTTCGTCAACGAGGCGGATGGCCGCCAAGAGCTCGTGCCGCTCGCACCCTGCATCGGTGCCGATGGCGCCGGCTCGGTGCTGCGCAAGGCTCTCGAGACGCTGCCCGGTCATACGGTCAGCGAGGAGTTGCTGTCGCACGGCTACAAGGAACTCAGCATCCTGGCCAACGGCCTTGGCCGCCACCGCATGGAGACCAACGCCCTGCACATCTGGCCGCGCGGCGGCTACATGCTGATCGCGTTACCGAACCACGACGGGACGTTCACCGTGACATTGTTCCTGCCGCACGAGGGCAAACCGTCGTTCACGAGCCTCGCCACGCCGGGAAGCGTACGCGACTTCTTCGCCCGCGAATTCCCCGATGCGGCAGGGATGATCCACGACCTGGAGCAGGTATTTTTCGCCAATCCGACCGGGATGCTCGGCACGGTGCGCTGCTCGCCCTGGCACCTCGACGGCAGGGCTCTGCTGATCGGTGATGCCGCACATGCCATCGTGCCCTTCCACGGCCAGGGCATGAACTGCGCTTTCGAGGACTGCCTCGAACTCGACCGCTGCTACGAGGCATGCGATGGAGACTGGTCGCGGATCTTCGCGCTGTTCTACGAGCGCCGCAAGCCGAACGCCGACTCAATCGCCGACATGGCGCTGGAGAACTACGTCGAGATGCGCGACTCCGTGCGTGACCCCGGCTTCCTCCTTCGCCAGCGCGTCGCGTTCGAGCTGGAAAGCCGCTTCCCGGAGCGCTTTTCACCGCGCTACTCGCTGGTGATGTTCCGCGACGATATTCCCTATGCCGAGGCACAGCGACGCGGACGGATCCAGGCAGAAATCCTGCAGGCACTGACCGCCGGAATCGACGATGGCGCGGCCGTGGATTACGACCGCGCCGGCCGATTGATCACTGCGCGGCTCGAGCCGCTGCCTCGGGCCCGGTGAGGCGCGAGGTGTCCACACTATTGACACCCTCCACACCGGCCACCAGCTGCTGTACGTGATCCACGTCACCCTGGCTCGGCAACTCGCCTTCGAGCATGATCACGCCGTCTTTCGAGTCGACAGCCAGTTCCGCGTTCTTGCCGATCTTGTCGGCATGCAGCACCGCTTCCACGGCGCGTACCAGGCACCTGTCGTCCGCACTGCGGCTCGGATCGACTCGTCGCTGGTCGTCACTCGCGGTCGTCTCTGAAGGTTCGACCGTTTCCAGGTCCTTCACTACTTCGCGACTGTCCCTGGCATCCTCTTTGGCATCAACCTCTTGTTCCGACTTCTCCGGTGTCTTTCCGGTCCACGACTCGGCGGGCGGGGCGCTCCAGGCGGAACTCGAGATGAGCAACAGCGCGACGGCTGCAGCAATGGATGAACTGGGCAATAACTTGAGGTACATGATGACGGCTCCTGATTCGGATGATCTGGATTCACCATATACGCCACAGGGATTGCTTGTCGGTTGGCTGCCGCACACAAGTCCGCGCGCCGCCAGGAACGAGCGTCGCGTCAGGGGCGTCCAAAGCGCCCTCATTCCTCCACGGCTTTGCGCGAGTATTTCGTGGCCAGCGTGCGCATCGCCGGGTGTTCGCGGTGCGCGGCAAACGCCGGGTCGAGCACCAGGCCGTCGAAGTGCCAGTACTTCATCTCGAGCTGCAGGTACTCGTCCATCGCGCGCGCCACTTCCTCCGTTTCGCCGACCGTCGCGAGCATCAACAACTCCTGCAGGCGCATCTCCGAGCGCACAATCATGTCGCGCGAGGGAATGGTCGTCGCCAGCGCGCGCCGCGCCGATTCGCGTGCCCCGGCGGAATCGCCGAGGACCGCAAAGGCCATCGCGCGCGCCATAAGGGCGCGGTAATCGTCCGGGTGCTCTGCGAGGACCCCGTCGAGCTGAGCCAATGCATCGGTTGCGAATCGCTTGGCGGGTTCCGCCTGTCCCTGGGCGCTCGCCAGGCGTGCCCGCAACAGCGATGCGGGTATCAGGGCCATCTGGCTTTCCTCCGTCCAGTCTGCCGGCCAGCCATCCAGCGCCGCCTCCGCTGCGCTGAAGTCGCCCGCCAGGACATGGGCGCTGAACTGCCAGCTTCGTACATATGGATCATTATCCAGCGAGTTCGCCGGGTTTTCGAACGCGCGTGCCAGGCTCGCTTGAACCGGTGACGTTTCACCAAGCACCTGCATGCGCGCGACGGGATAGTACATCTCGTCCCACACCGAGCGCTCCGGCAAGGTCAGCAGCCGCTCATGCCAGCGCTGCGCATAGTCGAGGTCGCCGAGCAGCCAGCCATTCTCGGCCAGTGTCCGCACGATTTCCCTGGAGCGCGGCGCGAGCAGGACGGCCGCCTCGGTGGCCTCGACCGTCTCGCGCGATTTACCGGCCCGACGCAGGATATAGGCGCGCAGGGCGACGGTCTCGGCGCTGCCCGGCAGGCCTTGTGCCGCCCTGTCCAGTTCCCGGAGCGCGGCGTCGAAATCGAGATGGGCCCGGTAAAGGTACTCGGCCCGCGCCAGGCGCAAGCGCGCGTTTTCGGGCTCCAGCGCGAGCGCCCGGTCGATCCACCGGCCACCCTCGTCCCGGTCGGCATCTCGGCGCGTGATGTACCAGTAGAGGTTCGTGTACTCGCGGCCGAGTTCCGCCATCGCGAGCGCAAAATTCTCGTCGCGCGCCAGCGCCTGGCGATACAACCCGATGCGCTTGCGGATATCACCCTCGGCAAAGTCCTCGCCGAATGAGCGCGCCCGCAGGTAGAGGTCGAACGCCTCCGCATCCCGAGTCGGCGCGACCGCGTCGGACGCCGCGCCGGCATCCGTCCCCAGCGTCCGACCGAGGGCGCCGGCGATCGCCGCGGCGATCTCCGACTGGATATCGAACACGTTCTCCGGTGTCAGCTCCCGGTCGAAGGTATCCGCCCACAGGTGTGCGTCGTTACTCGTGTCGATGAGCTGCGCATTGATGCGCACGCGCCGGCCGGCGCGCTGTACCGCGCCCTCGAGGATCGTCGACACGCTGAGCTCCTCGCCGATCTGGCGCAGGTTCTTGGTGGTGTCGCGATATTCCATCATCGAGGTTCGGGAGATGACGCGCAGCTCCGGGTTGCGCGCCAGCTGGGTCAGCAGGTCATCGTGCACGCCGTCCACGAAATAAGCGGTGTCCGGTTCCGCGCTGCGGTTCGTAAAGGGCAGCACGGCGATCGAACCGGGCAACACCTCGAAAGGTGGCGGCTCGAGTCTCGGCCGCGCAGCCTGCGGCTCAGCCACGGGCGCCTGCGCCGCAACCCGCGATTTCTCCACCGGCGCCGGCGACCCGGTGAGGGCCGGCCCGAGATGCTGCCAGGCCAGCAGGACCACCACCAGCACGACCGCGCCCAGGGTGATCATGTCCAGCCTTCGTGCCTGCGGACTGGCGTCGCGCGCGTTGCTGCCATCGTCGCGGCGGATGCCCTCCGGGCCCACTTCGAACACCCAGGCCAGCGCGAGGGCCGGCACGAGGCCGAGCAGCAGCATCGCGATCAGCGCCTTGCCCACCCACTCGGGCGCGCCGGTGAAACCGAGCATGATCTCCGCAACCTGCAGGATCAGCCAGCCGACCACGATGTACGCGGCCGCGACGCGGAAGACGTTGCGACGCTTGAGTTCGGCCCAGAGTCCGGTGCTGGCGCTCATGGCGCGGCCTTGTCGGTGGGTTTTGACGCTACCCCAGCGTACGGCAGGCAGGGCAGCTTGTTCAATCGCAAGCCGCGGCAGCGTCGCGCGGATGATCCGTCGACCAGACCGCTGCTCGCGCGCAGCGGCAACTCTACGACGGGAGTCAGCAACCGGTCGTCGGCTGACAGCTAATCGCCGCGTGCAGGCTGGGTCCGCGGCCAAGTAGCGCCGCCGGCGCGCTGCAGGATGGCGCTGAATCGCGGCGCCGCGTCCGCGTCAAAGGGTATCGAACCACCGTCGACCACCATCTTGGCAAGCCGGACCGCGCCGAGCGGTTCGGCATCGATTGCGGCCGCACAGTCATTTGCCTCGTCCTGCTTTCCGACCCTGGCCAGCAGCCAGCAACGGCGATCGGACCGCGGATCGGCGGTTCGCGGCGCAACCAGGAGCTGCTCAACTTCCTGCCGATCGCCGCGTTCCGAATGCACCAGGCCCTCGAGCCACCAGCGCGAGGGCAGGGAACCGGCAGAAGCACGGTCCCTGATCAGGGTCATGGCCTCGTCGCCCTGGCCCAGCAGCACCATGGCGCGCACCATCGACTCGAAGGTCCCGATGTGATCCAGGCCGCGGGACTGCGCCTCCCGGGACAGCGCCAGTGCCTCCCTCGGCTGGTTCTTCGCCAATTCTGTTCCGGCCAATGCACGCCACGGGAACGCGGACAGTGGATCATGCGCGCGGAGTGAGCGCCAGACTCGCAATGCCTCCTCGTGCCTGCCCAGGATCAGCGGGGCGTAATAAAAAAAACCGCCGGAAATCAGCTCCGAAGCCTCGATCACCGTTCGTTCGTCCAATGCTTCGATCAAGGGCGGCAGACGTTCCCACTGGCCAAGCAGGAAATGGCTCACCAGCGCGATGACCTGGCCGAACGACGTGTCTCCAGCACTGTCGAGCGCCCCTTCCAGGTCTTCTTGCATCCGCGCAAACGCCAGGTCGAAGTCCGGTTCTCCCGCTGAGTCGCGCAGGAACTCCGGCGCAGGCATATCGTGCTGCAGTACATGGGAAAAGGCATCCATGCGATAGAACCGCGCCGGTGCGTAGTCCGGGTCCACGTCGAGCGCACGCGTGAACCACGTGTTCGCCTCCCACATCATCTCGGAGGTCGCGATGCCCTCGGAATGCGCGCGATCGAACAACGACCGGCCGCGCAAGTAGTGCATGAAGGCCTCGGGATGTCGGGTCCCCGTGACGAACATGGCCTGCAACCGCGACTCGTCGAGATAGACCTCCAGCATCCGGCCGACGTTTCGCGCGATCTCCAACTGCACCGAAATGACATCCTCCATGGCGCCGTCATAGGATTCCGACCAGACGATGGACCCGTCAGCGCCGCGTACCAGCTGCGCGGTGACTCGCAGCTCGTTTCCTGACGGGCGCACCCAGCCTTCCACGATGTGCTCGACACCTAGCGCCTGGGCAATTTCACGTACATCCCTGGAGCGGTCGCGAAACTGGAACGAGGAGTGACGCGCCATGACTCTGAGCTCGGGAAGCTGGGTCAGCCCGTGCAGAATTTCTCGAGTCAGACCATCGGCAAACCAAGCCTGGTCGCTGGCCGGCGAAAGGTCCTCGAATGGCAGGACGGCAACCGACTTCAAGGCGGGAGCATCAGGCGGTGCGACCGTTCCTGAGTCGCCTGCTTCAATCACTGCGGGTAAGCCGGGGCGCGCTGAATCACGCTTAAGGCCCTGCCATGCATAGAGGGCCACTGCGAGCGCCAAAAGTCCGATCAGAACGTAGTCGGGTCCACGGCCTGCAACTGCGGGAGCGGCTTCACCCTCCGATACGTCGGCGGCGCGTTTCACGCCTTCCGAAGTGAGCTCATAGGCCCAGGCGAGGAACAGGGCCAGCGGCAAGCCTAGCAGGACCACGACGATGACGAACGTCACCGTCCATTCCGGCAAGCCCAGGCGCGGGAATACGATGTCGCTGAACTGGATCAGCAACCAGCCGATCACGGCATAAGCGCCGCCCACGCGGAATACGCTGCGACGCTTGAGCTCGGTGATCAAGGTCATGAGCGATCTGTCGCTACCGACGCCGGTTGCCAAGTAAACTGCAGGCATCCCGGATGCCCTCCGGCCTCTGGAGCTTGCGTGAGTCGCCGGCAGATCATTGTTTTTGTTCCCAAGCAGCACCGCGTGAACATTGTCCTGCGTTCCGTAGGCGATCTGGAGCATCGCCATTAACTCCGTACGGCAGGCATGGCACGTGGTTCAATCGCATGAGAAGTCGTCCTCGCCGAGCGGCCGGCACTGCGGTGGGTAGCCGTGTTCACGCCAGTAATCGAGGGCGCCGTTCTCGCGCATGTATCTTCGGAACTGCGGTGACCGTCGATAGCCCGCGTACTCCGGTCCCCAGACCAGCATTGCATATTCAGGCAGCACGTCGAAGGCCCCCAGCGGGACGAGCAACAAGGCCGCGTAGGACGCTGCGTCCGCAGGTCTCGTACTTTGGAATTCCAGCACCTCCGCCAGCAGTTCGGCATGGTCACCATCGAGGTCGCGATAGGCCTCATAAACGTCCCGCTGGCGGTGCCAGCCCGGCAGCCACTTCGACTGGTTGGCCAGCAGCATGAACGCGGTCTGCTCTTCGAAATAAGCCAGCAGGGCGAAGTTGCCATACTCGGACACGACCGCGCCCGCGGCGAGCGCATCCTGCATACGCGCGAAAGCCTCGGCCGGGCGGCCCAGGGCCCACAAGATGTCGTAGTGGTTCTCGCCACAGGGACCGAAGTGCGGAGCCACTTCGGTGCAACGCCGGAAGGTCTGCAGTGCATCCTCGAGCCGGCCCACGTGGCCGAGCGATAATCCCAGCCAGTTGAGCGCGGAACTGTTGTGCGGATCCAGTTCCGCGGCGCGCTCCAGGTCCCGGATGATGGTGCCCAGATCGTGCCGCTGCAGCAGCCGGCTGGTCGCTCTCAGTCGCAAATTGGCCATCGTCGCCAAAGCCATGCCGCTGTTCGGCTCCATGGCCAACGCCCTTTCTGCAAACGCCACACCACGGCGATCATGTTCATTCTGCGACAGCTGCGTGTAACCGTACTCGACAATGACGGTCTGCACCGCCGCGCGCAATTCCCAGGCGTTGACGAAATCCGGATCCTGCTCGAGCGCCTGGCGCAGCAGGTCGTCAGCGACATCAAGATCGCTGCGGGCCTGGAACAAGGCACGCGCCCGCAGGTACATTTCGTAAGCCGTCAGGTTCTCCGTCGGCTGAACCAGCCGGACCTTGTCCTCGATCTCGATGCCGAGCGAATCGACCAGTGCGGCGACGATCGCCGAGGCGATCTCTTCCTGGATGGCGAACACGTTCTCCGCGGTCAGCGGGCGGTCAAAAGTATCGGACCACAGGTGCCGGTCCACGCGCGCGTCGATCAGCTGCGCGGTGATACGCAGGTTGTTGCCGGCGCGGCGCACGCTGCCCTCCAGCACGTGGCGCACCGACAGGCGCCCGGCGATCGCGGGCATGCCCAGGCTCTCCTGGCCCTTGAAGCCGAACGAGGAGGTACGGGACGCGACCGTGAGTCCTTCTACCTGCACCAGCGCATTGAGAATCTCCTCGGCCATGCCGTCGGAGAAGTACTCCTGGTCGGCGCCCGGCGACAGATCGGTGAACGGCAACACCGCGATCGAAGCATCGAGCACCTCGGTCCCGGCTTCGGAAATCGCAGGCGAGCCCGCAGGCCCGGGCGTCGGACCTGTCGGCGGCGCCGGGCTCATCCGGTCTACCGCAAGGAAGCCGATGGCCAGTACCGCCACCACCAGCGTTGCCCAGTTGAGCTTCCGGCCGGTGTGGGGGGATTGCAGGTCGGTGGCAGACAGATCGGCGTCGCGCTTGATCCCCTCGGGGGTGAGTTCGTAGATCCACGACAGGCCCAGCGCAGGCACCAGGCCGATGACCAGCAGCAGCACCAGCCCGCGCAGCACGCCGTCGGGCACGTCGAACAGCGGCAGCACCGTCTCGGCTACCTCGATGACCAGCCACGCCGTCACGACATAGAAGAGTGCCACGCGGAAGACGTTGCGGCGCTTGAGTTCGGCGAACAGGCCCGGCCGCGCGCTCATGGGACCGCCACCTGCAGGCCGTGGTGCCGATAGCGGCGGATGCGCAATGCCTGCAACAGCTCGACGACCGGGGTCCAGCTCATGCCGTGCCACGCTGCTGGCGTATCAAGCCAGCGGAGGACTTCTTCATCGCGAAGGACTCGGCCTGGTCGAGACGTCGGCGACGGCCTCGGCAATGTCGGCCTGGATCGCGAAGATCGTCTCGGTGGTCAGCGCCCGGTCGTAGTTCTCCGCCCAGATGTGGACATCGCTGGCGCCGTCGATCAGCTGAACATTGACCCGCACCTGGTCGCCGGCCCGTTGCACCGCGCCCTCCAGCACTACCGCGGCACCCAATTCCGCAGCAATCTGCGGGACGGAAAGAGTCGAATCGGCGTAGCGCATCATCGACGTGCGCGAAATCACTTTGAACGCCGCGACCTTGGACAACTGGGTAAGCAGGTCATCATGGATGCCCTCGGCGAAGAAGGCGTCTTCCTCTCGCGCGCTGCGATTGCGGAACGGCAGCACCGCGATCAGGCCTTGCTCGCGCGCCACACCGATCGTGGCAGGCTCGGCGCTTGCCGCGGGCACGGCATTACCAGCCGGCGCAGTAGCGGCTGAAGGCGTTACCGAATCCCCGCTGTCCGGTTGTTGCGTAACATCCGTGCCAGGCTTCAGCCACCATCCCGCACCCAGCCCGATGCCTACCGCCACAAGCAAGGAGCTGGCCAGCACGGTGCGCTTGCCGAGCAGCGCCGGAGTCTCGTCAGGCATGTCCTGTCCGCCCTGTATGGCCGGGTTGGCCGGCGCCGTCTCGGTGCGCTTGATCCCATCCGGTGTCACCTCCAGTGCCCAGCCCAGCACCAGCGCGATCGGGAAACCCAGCACGATGAGCGCGACGACCAGGTTCATGCCCCACTCCGGGACACCCATCCGTGGCAGCATGATGTCGGCCCCCTGCAAGACGGCGAACGCCGTCGCCGCATAGACCACGGCGACCCGAATCACCTTGCGGCGCCTAAGTTCGGCGAACAGGCTCATGGCGAATACTCGCTGCAGTCCAGCCGGCGCCCCTCCGGACCATCCACCGGGCGGCAGCCGCGCGGGTAACCCTCGGCCTCCCAGTAGGCCACGGCGCCGCTGTCGCGCATGAACGCGTAGAAGCGCGGATCCTCCCGCAGCCAGCCGAGCGAAGGCAGCCATGCCGCGAGTCGCATGTAGTTCTCTCCGCTGCGATCGGTGTGCCTGACCGCGTCGAACAAACGGTCGGTATCGCGCAGCACCAAGGACAACACCACCAAATAGCTGTTGTGGCCGGCGGTTTCAGTTGGCAAAGGCGCGAACAGAGCTGCTCGCTTATCGGGATCGACCGCAGCAGCTCGAAGCGAATCGATGAATTCTTCGTCGGCCCCCAGCATCGTCCACAGGTCCGTGAACCGCGCGATGTCACCCTTGTGAATCGCCTCGAACGATAGCAACTGCACCCAGTACCAGGCGGTCGGGTTCAGCTCCAGGCCGCGCGACACAATCCGTAGGCCCTCCTCTTCCCGGCCGACGACGGCATAGGCATAGCCGAGATAACCGTGATTGATCGACACCAGGGGATCCTGGGCATGCGCGCTCTCGAACCAGGGCAGCGCCCGATCCATGTAGCCCAGCTCCGCGAGTGAAATACCGAGCCAGAGTCGCGGCGAGGTGTCCGGGCTGACTTGCCTGGCCGCCCGTTCCTCCATGGCAAGCCCCTCGGCCACCTTGCCCTGTTCGACAAGGCGTCGGCCCATGCTGGCGAGCACGATCGGAATGTTGGGGTCGAGCTCCAGTGCCCGCGCGGTGGCCTGCTCGAAGCGATGTCTAAGGACGGCGGAATCCCACGCGGTCGGGTAGCCGCCGCCGTAGACGACACCGGTGGCCGCGGAAAGAAATGCCCAGGCCTCGGCGAATTGCGGGTCACGATCGACCGCCGCCTGCAGGTCATCGATGGCCCGGTCCAGTTCGAAGCGCTGGTAGAAGCCCGAGCGACCGCGCAGGAAGTCCTGGTAGGCCTTAAGATCGTCCGTCGGCGCGTCTACCGAGACCCGGCGCGTGCCGAGGATGCCCTCGAGCGCCGTCGTGATCGCGACCGCGATTTCCTCCTGCACGCGGAAGATATCCACGAGTTCCCGCTCGTAGGTCTGGGACCAGAGATGCGTGTCGCTGCCTGCCTCGATGAGCTGGGCCGTGATGCGCACGCGCTGGCCCTGCTTGCGCACCGAGCCCTCGAGCACGTGCTGCACGTCCAGCAGCCTGGCGATCTCGGGGATCGGCGTGTCCTTGCCCTTGAAAGAGAACGCCGAGGTGCGCGAGGCGACCTTCAGCCCCTCGATACCGGCGAGGATATTGAGCAGTTCTTCGGAAATGCCGTCGGCGAAGTAGGCGTTCTCCGGGTCCGGGCTCATGTTGACGAACGGCAGCACTGCGATGCCGCTCGCGTCCGACTGTCGGGCCTCGTCCGCGGCGGCGGGTTCCAGCGTCCTGGTGGAGGCGTCGGCCGCGGGTGCCGTTGCAGATCCGGCGTCCTCCGCCGGCGACCGGACTGCCTGCTCTGCAGCTGGACCCGACCCATCCGGGCCACTCTCCTTGAACAGGAACCGGTCGGCCACGATCACGGCCACCACGACCACCATGCCAACCAGGATCAACTTGTCGATGGCACGGCCCGTTTGCGGCGTGACCGACTCCTGTAGTGCGACTTCCTCGGTACGCTTGACGCCCTCGGGCGTGAGCTCGAAGGCCCAGGCCAGGAACATGGCCACCGGCAGGCCGAGCAACAGCATTGCAATGACAAAGGTCACCGTCCAGTCCGGCAGTCCCAGCCGCGGGAACACGGTGTCGGCCACCTCGACCAGCAGCCAGGCCACCACCAGGTAGGCCGCGCCCGCGCGGAACACGTTCCTTCGCTTGAGTTCGGCGATCAGCCCCGGCGCCAGACTCACGATGGACCTCCGATGCGCGACCTGGAGAATTTGCGGGTGTGCCTCATGCGATCTACCCCTGCCCGCCGAGCAGGCGCGCACGCCCGGGGAATCGCTCGACCAGCCGCCGGTCGGCGCTCACCAGAGGTACGTCGAGGTACTCGGCCAGCACCACGAATTCGCAGTCGTACGCCGAGCAATCCGAGTCGGCGGCCAAGCGCAGCACCTCGGCGGAATCCACTGCAAACTCCCGCCCTTGCAGCAGCTGCTCCGCCTCGGCCTGGATCGATTGCGCGGCGGCGAGATCGAGCCGCTCGCTCCGTACCTGTGTAGCAAGGACGTTGCGCAGCTCACTACGCCACAGCAACGGCGCAACCCACTCCGAATCGCTGCGGCACAGCGCTTCGGCATCCGCCGTCCGGTCGCCGGGCAGATAGAGGTACGCGATCACATTGGTATCGACGACGATCACTCGCGCTCCCGCTCGATCGCCCTGGCGATGTCATCGAACTTCAGTTCCCGGCCGGCGTACTGCTCGCGCAGCTTGCGCGCCTCCTCCAGCCGGGCCTCGAGGTCCACGGCCTGGGGCGCCAGCGCCTGCTCCAGGCAAGCGATGATCTCGCTGTTCATGCTGCGATGGTGCCGCTTGGCCGCCAGCTTGATCCGTTGGTAGACCGGCTCTGGGATGTTTTTCAGGGTGATGGAAGTGCTCATGCTAGGAAACTCATGGAAACCATTTTGGTGGCAATACGGTATTCAAATTGTCCCGGGCCCTCAAGGTCCTACTCGTCGTCCAGGCTCAGGGTCAGATTGGCCATGGTTCACTCCGTCAGAGGCTCCCGTGTAACACGGGATCAGAGTCGCACTGGGCGCTCAACAAACTGGCTCATTGGCTCCTACCAGGTCTCCACGGGACTGCTACACCCGCCGCAGCACGATGTCGAAACGGCCACGGGGCGGCGTCGCTTCCGATGACGCGGACCCGAATTCCACCATCAGCCGGCTGCGTTCCGCCTCGGGCAACTCCAGGATCAGCCGGTCGACCTCGTTCAGTTCGTGGCCGGCAAAATACATCTGCGTGGTGAGTTCGTGATAGCCGCGTCGCGCCACTTTGAAGTGGATATGCGGTGGACGAGTCCATTCTCCGCTGACCGCGTAGGCGCCGGGCCTTATGGTCGTGAAGCGGTAACGGCTCTCGGCGTCGGTCGTGAACCGGGCCCAGCCCTGGAAATTCGGATCCAGCGGCGCCGGATTGGGGTCGGCCTCGTGGTCGTAGCGGCCGTGCGCGTTGGCCTGCCAGACGTCGACCAGGGCGCCGCCCACGGCCTTGCCCTCCTCGTCAAGCACAGTGCCGTTGACCTCGATGACTTCGCCGAGCGCGCGCTCGCTGTGGCCCTCGATCTGCGTCAGGTCGATATCCGTGTCGGCCTGGTCGCGGGTCGGATAGAACGGTCCCTCGGTCTGTGCCGGTGTGACACCCGGCATGCCGGCCATCAGCGGGCCGCCCGCGGCCAGCGCGGCGGCACCGAAAGTGGTCTTCAGTACCTGGCGCCGCGTGATTTTTCTTGTGTCGTTCATGTCGAGTCTCCTCTTGATCGTCGGCTCACTGACGAAGCGAGTCCTGGTCGCACTCCGCATTAATTTGCGGGCTCATCGCTCGCACTCCAGCCGCGGCGGCGAATCCGCCGCCCGACGGCAGTAGTCCGGCTCACCGTGGTGCTCCCAGAATTCCAGCAGGCCCTCCCGCGCGGCGAGCTCGAGAAAGCGCGGATGCTCGCGGAACGCCCGGTCCACCGGCGACCAGATCATCATCAGGAGGATCTGGCCGGAAAGGGGCTTGGGCCGCAGCGCCTCGGCCGAGGCTTCCTCCGTGAGACCGAGGGCCAGGTACAGGTGGGTCCATTCCGCTTCCGGCCAATCCCGCACCGCCGCGCCGATCGCGGCCCGCGCCGCCTCCAGGTGCGCCGGGTCCCGGATCGCCGGGACCAGGGCCTCGTAGGTCTCGCGGTGAGCCGCCGCGATGCGCCCGTCCTCCCGAGCCCAATCCTCGAACCGCCGCGCCGCCGTCTCGCCGGTACCCTCCGTGAGCGCGAGCTTGAACAGCATGAAGCTGGCCGGACCCCGCCAGCCGAGCGCGTGGGCGCGCTGGAGACTCTCTTCCGCGGCCTGCCGTTCGCCATCCACCAGCTGCGTGGCGCCGATCCAGCCGGCATGGATGCCGCTCAACGGATCGAGTCGTTGAGCACGCTCGAACGATGCCCGCGCCGCGCCCACGTGCCCGGCCTCGAGCAGCCCAAGGCCACGCCAGGTCCAGGTGTTGGCGTTATTGGGATCACTCGCGAGGGCGCGCTCGATCAGGCTCGCCGCCGCCAGGCGCTCGCCGCGATCGGCCGCTAGCCGGCCGCTCACCGCAAGCGCGTCCGGCTGGTCCGGGAGGAACGCGAGTGCACGGGTCGCCGCCGACCGCGCCAGCTCCGTGGCGCGGTCGGCGGTCATTTCCGAGGAATACGACGGCGTCACGTACATCACGCCGGCCAATGTCGCCCAGGCTTCTGCGAAGCGGCCGTCGCGTTCCACCGCCTGCTCGAGCAGCGTGCGCGCCGCCGGCAGGTTCGCGCCGCGCAGCGCGAACAGCTGGCGTCCGCGCAGGTACAACTCGTAGGCCTGCATGTCGTTGGTGGCGCGGCGCACCTGCACCGTGCGCACGCCGAGCGTGTCCACCAGGGCGTCCGTGATGGCCTGGGCCATCTCTTCCTGCAGCGAAAAAATGTCGGTCAGGCGTCGGTCGAAGCTGCCGGACCAGACCTGCTGGTCGCTGTCGGCGGACACCAGCTGGGCCGTGATTCGCAGCCAGTCATCCTGGCGTCGCACCGAGCCGTCGAGCACGTGCGCCACGCCGAGCTGCCGGCCGATCTCCCGCACGCCGAGACGTTGGTCCCGGAGTGAGAACGACGAGGTCCGCGATGCGACCCTCAGGCCTTCGATCCGCGCCAGCACGTTGAGGATTTCCTCGGCCATGCCGTCGGCGAGATAGGCGTTTTCCGGGTCCGCGCTCAGATTGGCGAACGGCAGCACCGCGATCGAGCGGGGATCCACGGGGCCGGGCGGCGCCGGCGGCCGCGGATCGGGAACTGGCTGCGGCGCTGCCGGCGCCTGGACCTGTGCCGGCGGCGCGATCCGTTGCGGCAACACGAACTGCTTGACCGCCGAGAAGCCGATGGCCAGCAACAGCAGCACGATAGTGAGCTGGTCTGTGCGCCGTCCGGCGCGTACGCTTTCCGGGCTGTCATCCCGCGATCCGCGCCGCAGCTGCAAGCCTCGCGGCGTCAGCTCGAACAGCCATGCGAAGGCCATCACCGGAATCAACGCCAGGGCAAGCCCGATGATCAGCCAACGCACGACCTCGTCCGGGAAGCCGAAGGCCGGAAACAGCAGGTCGGCGATCGCGATCAGGAGCCACGACAGCGCCAGCCACGCGAGCCCGGCGCGCAACACGTTACGGCGTCTCAGCTCGGCGAAGAATTTGTCCGTGACCTCCCCCCTGCGACACTGGACCGGGTGACGCGATGGACTGATTCTACGCAGATTTACGTATATTCTTCACGCGCCGAGCTTTATTCGGCCACGGAGGAAGGATGGCCCGGGTACACGAGGTGCTGATCATCGGCAGCGGATTTGGCGGCAGCATCGCCGCGGCCCGCCTTGCCGAGGCCGGCGCTGATGTCACGCTGCTCGAGCGCGGGCCATGGCGCGACACTTTGCCGGTCCAGTCCATGGGCATTCCCAACCGCATTCCCTATCCGTCGGGCGGACGCCTGCTGACGCGCGGGCTCAAGCGCATCAACGGCCGCTTCCTGCCGCGCGGGGGCCTGTCGCTGTCGCGTTACGGGCTGTTCGAGCTGTTTTCCGCGGGCGACGTCTCGGCGCTGTGTTCTTCCGGCGTCGGCGGTGGCAGCCATGTCTACACCGCGCTGAACGAGCGGCCGCGCGTGGAGAATTACTGGGACGGTCATCACGAAGAGGTGTCGACCGACGCGCTCGAGCCGCACTACCAGCGCGTCATGGCCGAGATGGGCGGCCGCCCGCCGCGTCTCGAGGACGCCATTCCGAACCTGACGGCACAGCGCTATCGCGACTCCGACTGGCTGCAGGCGGGCATGGCGCTCGAGCGTCCGGCCCATGCAGTGCAGTTTCCCGAGACTCCGGGTACGAGTCGCGAGATCGACTCGGGCGACGGCATCCGGCGGCGCGAATCCGACTGGAAGGGCGGCGGCCTGCTCGGTTCCCGCTTCGGCACCAAGACGACCCTCGACTTCGCATTCCTCGCACCGGCGATGCGCCGCGGCCTGCGCGTGCTGGACCTGCACGAGGCAGTCTCCGTGCACCTCTGCCGCCAGACGCACACGGCGCGCTACTGCGTCCAGACGCGAAACCTTTATACCGGCAGGATCGAGCCGTTCTACGCCGAGCACGTCATGTTGGCCGCCGGGACGATGAACACGTTGCGCCTGTTGCTGGTCAGTCGCGACGAGGCCCGCGGCCTCGACGGCCTGCCCGCGCTCGGGCAGCGTTTCGGCACCAACGGCGACTGCGTCGCGTGGTGGTCGCAGGATGACCCTGAGGTCGATTTCAGCCGCGGGTTGCCGTGCCACGGGCCGATCGCACTGCGCCAGGGCCAGCGCCCGGACGATCCGCTGCTGGTCGAGGTCGGGCTGGTCGGCATCGAAGGCATGCCGATGCCGAATTTCGTGCGGCGCAAGCTGCGCCGCGGCGTGATGATCATCGCGATGGGCGCCGACAACGCGGACGGCCGCGTGCAGTTGCGGCGCGGCGGGCTACGCGTCCGCTATGACCGGGACGCCAACCCGGTCTACGAGCGCGCGCAGGCGATATTCCGCCAGATCGCCGCCGCGTCGCAGAAGCCGGTGCGCTCGCGGCGCAGGCCGTTCACCGTACATCCTCTCGGCGGTGCCGTGCTGGGGACCAGCGAGACGGAAGGCGTGGTCGGTGCAAACGGCGAGGTCCACGGCTATCCCGGGTTGTTCGTCGTCGATGCCGCGGCTCTGCCGGCCGCGCCCGGCGGGCCGCCGTCGATGACCATCGCGGCATGGTCGAGCTGGGTGGCGACGCGCTTCCTCGAGGAGCGGGCGTGAGTCGCAATCACCGGCGCTACCGCGTGCTCGATGTATTCACCGACACCGCCTATGGCGGCAATCCGCTGGCCGTGCTGCCGCAGGCCGAGGGGCTGAGCGATTCCCAGATGCAGCGGATCGCGCGCGAGTTCAATCTCTCGGAAACCGCCTTCGTGCGCCCGCCGCGCAATCGGGGTGAAACGCATCGCTTGCGGATCTTCACGCCCGCGCGCGAGCTGCCGTTCGCCGGGCATCCCACGATCGGGGCTGCGCTCGCGCTGGCGGAAGAGGGCTGGGCCGAGGACGAGCTCGCGTTCGGCGAGGGCGTCGGCCTCGTGCGCGTGAGCCTGCGGCGGCAGAAGGAACGCCGCAGCGCCTGGCTCTGGGCCGCGAAGTTGCCCGAACCCGGACCGCCGCCACCGCCCGTCGATGCGCTCGCCGCGCTCGTCTCATTGCGCAGCACCGACATCCTGGCGGGTGAATGGGGCCCGGCCGCGGTCTCGGCGGGCGTGCCGTACCTGGTGATTCCGGTACGCGACGCCGCGACGCTGGCCCGCGCGGAGCTCGAGCTGTCCCGCTGGCGCGAAATCCTGCAGGACTGGTGGGCGGACCAGGTCTACGTCGTCGCCCCGCTCGACGGCCCGAAAGGGACACGCTACCGGGCGAGGATGTTTGCCCCCTCTCTCGGGTTTCTCGAGGATCCGGCCACCGGCGCCGCCGCAACGGCTTTTCCGGGCTGGTTGGTCCCCCGTCTCGGTGCGCAGGACGGCATCCTCACCGTCACCATCGAGCAAGGCATCGAGATGGGGCGGCCCAGTACAATCATGATCGAGGTCGAGCTCAGCGGCGGCCTGATCACCATCGTGCGCGTCGGCGGCATGGCCGTGCCGGTCGCCGAAGGCACAATCCGCGTTCCTGACTGAAATCGAGGTGAATTGATGTCATTGCCAAGGTTTATGACCGTCGTCCTGCTGCTCGCGCTGTGCGTGCCCGCCGGTACCGCACGCGGCGAACCGATCGAGACCTTTGGCGATGCGCGGCTCTCCTTTTTCGCCAACGAGCGCGAGGCGCGCGACGGCACGGAGACCAGCGACGAGGGCCTGCGGCTGCGGCTGAGGGTCGGCGCGGAGACCCGCCTGTCGGAGGCCTGGCTGCTGCGCGGCCGTCTCGCGGGCCGCTTCGCGACCGAACAGGATCGCACCCGCTTCTGGCTCAAGGCCTGGGCCCCGGCGCGCGCCGGGCTCGAGGACGGCGATGCGACGATCGACGAGCTTTTCCTGCGGTACGCGCCCGCGGAGGGTGACTGGTCGCTGCGCATGGGCCGTTTCCAGAGCAAGTTCGAACTCATGGGTGTAGCGGCCAAGTCGCTGGACCGCAACGACAGCCCGAACGTGGACGTCAACTGGACCGATGGCCTGCACTTGCAGTACGACCTCACGCCGGCGTGGCGCTCGCACCTGATCCTGCAGCGCAACGTCAGCAGCGGCACGGGCCCGCTGGTGCGCGCGCCGCTGGTATTCGATGACAGCGGCAGCCGCGTGTCGGCGTTCGCCGCACTGGAGAGCACCGTCCCCGTCGGTCCACTCAAGCAACGCGTGCTGACCGTGACCTGGATGCCCGAGGCGCTCGCGACGGACGGCATCGCTGCCAAGCGCCGCGAAGACTACGTGGCGTTCACGGCGAAACTGTTCACCGAGTGGCCGATCGGCACCGGCGGGATGCGCGGCGGTCTCGGCGGCGAACTGGGCTATGCCACGAATACGCCGCTCGATCCGGTCGTGAATGCGAGGGACAGCGGCAGCGCGGGCGGATCCGCGCACCAGTTCTCGATGAACCTGTTCGATTTCTTCCCCGGGCACAACATCGCGTTTGTGTACGGCCATACGGATGCCGGCTGGCTGCTTTCCCCGGATTTCCGCAACAACGACCTGCTGCTCGAGATTCGATACCAGTGGCGCATCGTGAAGAACCTGTCGATGGAGGCGCGCCTGCGACGCCGCGAGGAGCTCAAGCTGCCCGCGGCCGCACCCCAGGAACGCATCGACGACGACTTCTACGTGCGCCTGTCCGCGAAGTTCTGAATCAGCGCGCAATCACGCCGAGGCGCTGGAGTTCCGCGTCGCGCAGGTGCGTCAGCAGCGCCTGGCCGTTGGGCGCGACGCGAAACTCGCCCCAGCGCGCGGCCGTGTAATGCTCGGCCGTGCCCTCCTCGAAGAAAAAAGCGTTCGGCCCGATGCTCGACGCGCCGTCCCGTTGCCGGATGCGCATGGCGACCCGCGCGGCGGCCGCAGCCGGCGGACTTTCGCTCAATTCCGCGAGCGTCGCGCGCCCCTCGTCGTCGAGCTGAAGCACGGCATAGCGTGGCAGCACCGGCGACCCGGCCTGTACCGTTCGCGCCTGCAGCTCGTTGTCGATCGCGAAGCGCAGCGCCATGTAGTCGCCCTGCATCAGCGAGCGCGGATCCACCGGTGCAAGTTCCACGAGGACGACCCGCCCCTCGGCGAGCGTCTGCTCATGGCCGCGCACCGCCACCAGCACGGCGAGCGTGACGAGCATCAGGGCTGCGACCAGCAGCACGCGCAACGTCGTCCGGGTCACGGCCGGGTCCTCCGCCAGCGCCGCAGGCCGAACTGCAGACCGAGCAGGACCAGGCCCGTCGCCGCGAGTGCTCCGGACTTGACCAGCAGCGTCGCCTCCAGGCTGTAATAGAACCGGCCCAGGTAGACGATCGCGGCCAGCAGGGTCAGCGCGATCCAGGGCCGATGGCACGCGTGGAACACCGCGAGCAGCAGTGCGCCACTGACGGCCAGCCCGGGCGCGTTCCACGCCGTGAGCGCGTAGATCGCGCCTGCCCCGATCCCGGCCGCGGCCTGCGCCGGCGGCAGGCCTCGCACCAGCCAGGCGATGGTCGCCAGCAGTACGATTCCCGCACCCAGCGGATAGACGAAGGCCGCCGTGGGCAGAGTGGCCGTCGACGTGCCGGGCGACAACAGCGCGCCGAACGATGGGTCCACGGCGACGATCCAGCCCGCCACCAGCGCCGCCAGCGTCAACGCGTGCGCCAGGGCCTTGATGAGCGCGGCGCGTGGCGATGCCGCCCACGCGCGGCGCAGCAGCCAGCACGCGGCGGCCGCGGCGGTCAGGACCAGCGCGTAGATGGCGAGGGCATCGCCCGGCCCGACGAGGACGGCACCGTAGCCCAGCGCCAGCAGCGCGCATACGGTCCGGTGCAACACCGTGGAAGCGGGCACCAGCATGCCGACGGCGATGGCCAGTCCGACCGCGGCGATGACGCGCGGTCGGGTGGCGAACGCGTCGAAGCCGTCGAACACCACGCTCACCAGCAAGGCCTGCCCCGCCAGTGAAAAAGCCAGCCCCATCTGGCCTGTGAACAGGCTGTCGCGCGCGAACAGCCACACGGCGCCTCCCACCAGCACGACGCCTCCGACGCCGCGCACGAGCGGCCCTTCGCCCAGCAGCATCAGCGGGGCGAAGAACGAGGAGATGATCAGCAGCGAGGCGATCCACGCCGCGATCCCCTGCAGCACCGCGAGCCACCAGGGCGGTGGGGCGCAGTGCTCGAGCCCGGCCATGCGCACGGCATCGAAAACGCCGTGGTGCTGCAGGGTGGTAAGCAATCCAGGCAGCCCGGTCGCGCTCACGACGCGCGATCCCGGCGGTACAGCCGCGCGATCCAGACGGCCGCCCCCGCCGAGCTGCCGATGACGAACAGCGCGACGAGGTTGAGCGCAAGGAAATCCAAGCCCCGCGGCAGGACACGCACGAGTGCGCTGGTCATGACGGCGATCGCGCCGAATACCGCCAGCGCAAGGATTGGCAGATCCCGACGCGGACGGTAGTAGAGCCCGGCCATGATCGTTGCCACTGCGACGAACCCGATCGTCACCGGCAGGAACTCGCGCTCCCACCAGCCGATACAGGCACCGAAGGTCAGCGGCGCGATCACGCCAAGCGCGGCGAGGCGGTGAACATGGCGACGCGGAATCTCCAGCAGGCGCGCGGGAAACACTTCAAAGGCGAGTAGCAGTGCCACGTTCAGGGCCGCGATGATCAACAGGTGCCGCGGCGCAAACAATGCACCGACGAAGTTTATCCACGCGGTTTCCGAAATGAAGCGCAACAGGGCTGCGTTCGCGACCACCAGCCACAAGCACCAGCTCGCCGTGGAGCGCGCCAGCAGCACGAACGGCAGCATCAACACCGCCCAGGCGGCGAACAGCTCCCACACGTCTGCACCAGTCTGGTAGATCTGTCCCACGAGCGCTAGCGCGGCGCCGGTAGTGACCGCGGCGCCCAGCAGCGCCGCCCGCCAGGGGAGCCCGAACGGCCGGCTGAAAAATGCCGTCGCAGTGCATCCGGCCAGTGCCGCCACGGCGACGCCGAGCTTCGTAAAGCGGTGCATGTCCGCCCAGTTCCAGGCGAAGAAGAAGATCACCGCGGTCGCGATCAGCAGCACGCCGGCAAACACGAACAGCCGGTCGGCGGCGTCCAGCCAGGCGTCTCGCGTCGGCTTGAGTTCGCCGAGGCGGGCCGCCTGCTCGAACTCCGCGGGCTCGAGCAGGCCGGCTTCCGCCAGCTCGAGAAGCTGCCCGACTTCCCTGCTAGTCCATGACATGGGAGGGGTGACCCGGCGCTACCCGGGCGGCATCCGGTCTTTCCAGCGCGCCAGCCACTCCCTGAAGGTCAGCAACGCCGGATTGAGTGCCCTGGCGACGGCGGGATCGCGCGCGCCGCAGAAGTATTCCTCGAAGTCGTGCTTGAACTGGAACATGTTGCCGAGATCTTCGGCGCCAGGAAATCCGAAGCCGCGGAAAGCCTCGGGGGACACCGCGTTGTAGTGCACTTCCTCGCCGAGCGCCGCACCGAGTTGCGCGGCCATCTGTGCGCCGGTGAGATGCTCGCCTGCAATGCCCACGGTCTGCCCGATGAGGTCGGCGCCCTGGCGAAATATGCCGTAGGCGCACTTGCCGATGTCCTCGGCCGCGATGCCGGGCAGCTTCCGGTCTCCCATCGGCAGGGTGAACACCAGCCTGCCGTCCGGATCACGCTTGGGACCCATGCCGAAGTGAATCAGGTTGTCCCAGTAGAACGAGGTCAGCAGGAAAGTGGTCGGCAGGCCGCGCTCGGTAAAATACGCGTCCGCCTCGCCCTTGGCGTCGAAGTGCGGCACCTTGTAGTCGCCCATGAGCGTCGGCATTCGCGCATCGGACAGCGGCACCCACCGGCGGGTGTCCTCGAGCGTCGACCAGATGACATGTTCGAGACCCGCCGCCTCTGCGCCTTCGGCCAGGCTGCGCGCCTCGGCCGATTCCTTCTGCGGCGAGAAATGCGCCCAGAAAAAGGTGACGAGATAGGCGCCGTAAGCGCCCTCGAACGCGCGTGCGAGGCTTGCCGGATCGTCCAGGTCGGCCGCCACCACCTCTGCGCCGAGCGCGGCGAGCTTCCGCGCCTGCTCGGAACCCGGATCCCGCGTGACGGCGCGCGCGATGAATTCCCCGTCGGAGTCTGCCTGGATGGCGCGGACGAGGCCGCCGCCCTGCGCCCCGGTCGCGCCAAAAACCGTGATGATTTTCTTCGCGGCCACCGCTTCAGCTCACCTTGCGGCCCTAGAGGGACTCGTAGATGAACCCGACCAGCCGCTCCGGCGGGATGAAACCCTTGCCGAGCACCTCGTCGAACTCCGCCGTCGGTCTCGCCGCCACGACCTCCTCCAGCGACTTGCCGTCCGCCTTCAGGGCGGCGATACGGTCGCGGAAGCCCGCGAGCATTTCTCCGTAGGCGGCCAGGCTGTTCCGGTCGCCGAGTGCCCCGTGGCCGGGCACGACGACGGTCCGCTCGCTGGCGAACTCGACGCCCCGCGCCACCCCCGCGATCATGCCGTCGATGCTGCCGCCGGAGCCCAGGTCGATGAACGGATACAGCCCGTTGAAGTAGATGTCCCCCATGTGCAGCACGTCGGCCTGCTCGAAGTACACCAGCGCGTCGCCGTCGGTATGCGCACTCGCTATGTGCAGGACGCGCACGTCGATGCCGTTGAGGTGCAGGTTCACGCTCTCGGCAAAGGTTATGACCGGCAACGCCCGCGCCGGCGCCGCCGGCACCGTGCGGTTGAAGGCAGCCATGAACTGGTCGCTGCTCATGCGGCGGCGCACGTTCTCATGCGCGACGATGACGGCCCCCGCCTCGGCGAAGTTCTCGTTTCCGCCGACATGATCGCCGTGCCAGTGCGTGTTGATCACGAAGTGCACGGGCTGGTCTGTGACCTCGTCGAGCGCGGCCTGGATGCGCTCGGTCAGCGGCGCGTACTGGTCGTCGACCAGGAATGTGCCGTCCGCACCGGTACTGGCAACGATGTTGCCGCCACGTCCGGTGACGAGATAAAGACCGTCGCGGATCGGCGCCGCGACGATCTCCACATCGCTGAAGTCCTGCTGCGCCGAAACGCCGCCGGCAAGGCTGAACAGCAGGAATCCCAGGGTGAGCAGTTTCTTCATGTCGACCTCCGCAGCATCGCCCGCGGCAAGCTTATCGCAGCAGCAAGGGAAATTCCCTGCTGCGGCCAGGGCCTAGTCCTCTGCGCACTTGATGCAGCGCGTGATGGCCGGGTCCACATCAAGGCGACGGACGTCGATTTCTTCGCCGCAGGAGTAACAATGGCCGTAGTCGCCGGATTCGATCCGCCGCAATGCACCATCGACTTCCGCGAGCTGCCGCTGCCGTCGCCTGGACGTTTCCTGGGCCATTTCCTGCGCCTGCATGGCATCCATGCGCGAGAGGCGCCCGACCCGGGCCTGGTCCAGCTCGATCGGCCGACTGTCTTCCTGGGTTGCCTGCTCCTGGGCCTGGAGTTCCGACCGCAGCTCGAGCAGCCGCCGGCGGAATCCTTCGAGTTGGGTTGCGTCCATGTCGCTCCCCGACGTTTTTGCGTCGCTAATGTCGTCTTCCGGACGTGAACTCAGGTTACGCGCTATTCACAGTTGCCGCGAATCAGCAGCTGCGGGCCCAGTTCCGCGAGCGAGTTGCACCCGAGCTGCCCCAGCACCCGGTCGATCTCGCCGGTCAGGATGCCAATGGCGTGGCGCGCGCCCTCCTCGCCGCCGGCCGCCAGCCCGTAAAGCGTCGCCGCGCCGATCATGACGGATTGTGCGCCCAGCGCGACGGCCTTCACGACGTCGGCACCGCGCCGGAATCCGCTGTCCACGATGACCGCGCAGCGGTCGCCTACGGCCGCGACGATTTCAGGCAGGACCTCCAGCGGCGAGACGCAGCCGTCGAGCTGTCGTCCGCCGTGATTGCTGAGCACAATGCCGTCGCAGCCGAGTTCGACGGCGCGCCTCGCGTCCGCCGTGTCGAGAATGCCCTTGACCAGCAGCTTGCGCGGCCACGCTCGCCGGAGCCACTCGACGTCGGCCCAGGTCACGTCGGGGACCAGCAGGCGCGGCAGGTGGGCGACGCCCGCGCGGGCGCTGCGTGCCTCGGGAGGGAGGAAATCCAGCACGTTTTCGAAGCGCGGGAAACCGCCGGGAAACGCGATGTCGAGCAGCCAGCGCGGGTGGCGTGCCGCGTCGAACAGGTTGCGCAGCGTCAGCCGGGCCGGGGCGCGGTAATTGCGCTTGTCCCATTCGCGAAACCCGAACACGTTGGCGTCCGTGGTCAGCACCAACGCCTCGTAGCCCGCCGCGTCGGCCCGCGCGACGATGTCGCGCGCGATCGCGCGCTCTCCGAGCAGGTACAACTGCATCCACAGGCGACCACTCGCATCGTTCGCCAGCGCCTCGAGGCGCGCGTTGGAGAAGGTGCTGAGGCAGAACGGGATACCGGCCGATGCGCCGGCCCGCGCCAGCGCCACGTCCCCATCGCGGCTCTGCATGCCGTTCATGGCCGTCGGCGCGATGATCAGGGGTGCGTTCGACGGCTGGCCCAGCACGTTCGCGCGGATATGCCGGCCGGTCGTGTCCACCAGCGTAGTGGGCCGGAACCGGATGGACTCGAACACGGCACGGTTCCAGCGCAGCGAGAGCTCGTCCTCGGCGCCGCACTCCACGTACTCGAAGACGAAATGCGGCACGCGCCGACGCGCGATGCCGCGGAGCTCCTCGATCGACAGCGCGCGCCGGAAATCCCGGCCGGCATACAGCGTGCGTTGCAGGGCCATACGCGCATCTTAACCGCCGGCTGTCGCGGAAATGCAGCGCGACACGGGTCGAAAGCTGAGCCGCCCTTGTCTATGCTCACGACCATGGGCGAAACGAGAGCTCTATTCAGCGAAGATGCCTACCGGCGAAGCTGCCCGGCGACGGTCATTGAGGCGCTCCCCGAGGGCGTGGTGCTCGACCAGACTATCTACTACCCTCTCGGCGGCGGCCAGCCCGGCGACACCGGCACACTGTGCGCGGCCGACGGTCGCACGTGGCAGGTCAAGGATACGCGCAGGGGCGCGGACGGCAGGATTCTGCATGTCCTGGCCGCGGAAGCGCCTGCGCCCGAGCCGGGCACGGCAGTCGAGGCGGCCATCGACTGGGAGCGCCGCTATGCACACATGCGCATGCATACCTGCCTGCACCTGCTTGGCGCCGTGTTGCGCTTCGGCGTCACCGGCGGCCAGATTGGCGCCGCGAAAGGCCGCCTGGACTTCGACACGCAGGAAGACATCGACAAGGATCGCGTGACCGCGGCGGTCAATGCGCTCATCAAGGCCGACCATCCGGTGGGCTCGCGCTGGATCACCGAGGCCGAGCTGGATACGCAGCCGGAGCTGGTGCGCACACTCTCCGTGCAGCCGCCGCGTGGTGTCGGGCGGATCCGCCTCCTGGACATCCCGGGCGTGGATCTGCAGCCTTGCGGTGGCACCCACATTGCGGCGACCGGCGAGATCGGGCCGGTCGTGGTGACCAAGGTCGAGAACAAGGGACGCCGCAACAAGCGCGTAGTCATCGCATTTGCGTGATTGCAATGCACCACTAGAATTGGGTCTTTGAAACTCCACAGAGATTGTCCCATGAACGTGCGTGCCGTTCCCTTGATTGTCCTGCTGTTGGCATCCGGCGCCGCCACCGCAGAGATGCTGGTGCGCGAATTCAGCGGCATCGGCCGCACCGATACCGGCTCATTCACCGTCGAGTCGCCGTGGCTGGTCGCATGGAGCAGCCGCCCACCCACGGCCATCGACCACAAGCCGGCGCATCTCGAGGTGCACCTGTACAACGCCGCCACCAATGAGTTCGTCGGCCGCGTGCTGGAGCATGCGGGCGTGGGCCGTGGCGACGTCCTGATCGAGCACAGCGGCCGCTTCCTGTTCAAGGTCCAGGGCCAGGCCACCGAGTGGCGGCTCAAGGTGATCAAGGTCGACGAGGATTACGCCGAGCGCCTCAGGAAGGCACCGCGCGACGCGGACACGCCACCCCAGCGGCGCTGAATGGCGCGGGAACGGTTGAAATCCAGCAGGTCCCCGACTACTCTTGGTTGAGCGTTCAACTCAGGCCATCCCATGAGCCAGGAAACGCGCGAGCGAATCGTCATGGAGGCGCTGCGGCTCTTCGGGGAGAAGGGCTACGGCTCGACCAGCATTGCCGACATCCTCAAGGCCGCCCGGGCCAACAGCGGCAGCCTCTATCATTTCTTCCCGAGCAAGCAGGACCTCCTGCTGGCGGTGCTCGACACCTACTACGGCGGCATCTATCCGATGTTGCTCGAGCCCGCCTGGCAGGGCGTCGACGACCCGATCGAGCGGATCTTCGCCCTGCTCGCCCGCTACCGGCAGCTCGTCCTGGACACCGAGTGCTTTTACGGCTGTCCGATCGGCAGTCTCGCGCTGGAGCTGCACGAGCCGGACCCGCCGGTGCGCGAGCGCCTGGCCGCCAATTTCACCGCCTGGACCGGTGCCGTGTGCGACTGCCTCGAGGCCGCCGGGCCGCGCCTGCCGTCGTGGCTCGATTGCGAGGAGCTCGCCCGCTTCGTGCTCTCCGTGATGGAAGGCGGGGTCATGCAGGCCCGCACCTACCGTGACGTGACGGCATTCGACGCCGGCGTGGCCCAGTTGCGCCGTTATTTCGAACAACTCGAGCACGCGGCAGCGCAGGAGCACCGCGAGGAGAAACTGCAATGACCGCCAGCCTTCCGCTTGTCACCTTGCTGCTTTCCGCCGCGGCGGTGGCCAACACGTCCTACGAGCCCGCCGAGGGCAGCTTCGTGTTGCGCCACGAGGCCGTCGTGCCGGCACCGCCCACCGCAGTGTGGGAAGCATTCAGCACGGCCGGGGGCTGGATGGAATGGGCCGTGCCCTTCGCCTGCATTGACCTGCGTCTCGGCGGGCGCATCGAGACCAGCTACGATCCGCACGCCCGGCCGGGCGATCCGGCCAACATCCAGAGCCGCATCCTTGCCTTTCTACCGGGCCGGATGTTGGCGTTCCAGGCCATGCAGGCGCCTCCCGACTTCCCGCACGCAGAGCTGCTTGCGGACCTGTTCTCGGTCGTGGAGATCACGCCGCACAGCGACGGCCAAAGTCGGGTCGCCATATCCGGCGTGGGCTACACCGATTCACCAGGCCACCTCGAGTTACGCGCGTTCTTTGACCAGGGAAACGCCTGGACGCTGGAACGGCTGGTTGAGCGCTTCACGCGCGGACCCGTCGACTGGAGCGTACTGACGCCGCCTGCGCCCGAGGCCGCCAGCGACAGCGCAGAGAATCTCGACTGACAACGACAACAACACGCAGAAGGAGAGGACGATGGAAGGGGTAACGATCAATTACCTGGCCGTGCTGGCCGCGGCGGTTTCGGCGTTCGCGTTGGGCGGGCTGTGGTACTCGCCCGCCTTGTTCCACAAGGCCTGGCTGGCGGCCAGCGGCCTGACTCCCGAGCAGGCCGCTGCTGGAAATCCGGCGATGATCTTCGGCGTGTCATTCCTGCTGGCGCTCGTGGCCGCCTTCGTGTTCGCGATGTTTCTGGGCCCGGCGCCCTCGCTCGCACTGGGCCTCGGTGCGGGATTCTCCGCCGGGCTGTGCTGGGTCGCGGCGTCTTTCGGCATCAACTATCTGTTCGAGCGGAAAAGCCTGAAGCTCTGGCTGATCAATGGCGGCTACCACACGGCCCAGTTCACCCTCTACGGGCTGATCCTGGCGCTCTGGCACTGAGCGCGATCAACGCTCCGCCAGCGCTAGCCGTGCGGCGAGCGCGACGAATAGTCCAGCGCCGATGGCGTTCAGCGCGCGATGCACTGCGGGGCCCGGCCGGAAGCGGCGCAGAGGCGAGACCAGCCACACGAACAGCACGAGGAACAGCAAACTCTGCGCGATAAACCACCCGCCCAGCGCCAGGAAGGCGAGGGTCTTGTGCGCCGAGAAAGGGGCGATGAACTGCGGCAGGAGAGCCAGGAAGAAGATCGCGACTTTAGGGTTCAACACGTTGGTCGTGAGGCCTTGGCTGCCGCCAGGGTGTGCACAAGGCAACCAGTGGTGATGCCGAGGGCGACGGTGAGACCAGCGCGCGCGCCGAACTGCAGGGTGCGTGCGAGCGTCAGCATCAAGTCGACGCCCGGCGTCATGTTAACAATCAGCACCGTGACGGCGAACAGCCAAAGTTGTTGCAGGCCAAGAGATTCAGTCACAGTGCACCACCGGGCAGGCGAGGCCTTGCAAGTATTGTCCCAAGTCTCATCGTTCCGTTCACCGTCTACGATCTCGTGCCTGCCAGCGGCAGCGCGATGCGGGCGAGGCAGCCGCGGCCGGTCGTGCGGTTCTCGAGCGATATGGTGCCGCCGTGGTTTTCAACTATCGTCCGGCTGAGCACCAGCCCGATCCCGGTGCCGCCGGGCTTGGTGGTGAAAAAAGGTACCCACAAGTTGTCGGTGCGCGCCAGGCCGGGGCCGTCGTCCTCGATCTCGACCTTCAGGTTGCCGTGCTCGCTGCGCCAGCGCACGCGCACACTGCCGCGCGCCCCGGCCGCCTCGACCGCATTCTTGACGAGGTTGATCAGCACCTGCTCCAGCTGGTCCGCATCTGCCTCGAGCTCGACCTGCGGCCCGGCTACGACTTCGACGACGTTGCCGTGCAGCGAGGCCACGCGGCGCAGCAGCGCCGGGAAGTCCACAGAGCTGCGTGACGGCGCCGGCAAACGGGCGAGCCTGGCATACGCGCCGATGAATCGACTCAGCGACTCTGCGCGGTCGTGGATCACCACCAGGCCCGCGTTGGCATCCTCGCGCCAGTCGTCCGGAAGGGACTGGCGGCCGATCAGCCGCTGCAGCATGCCGGCCATGGACTTGATTGGCGCGAGGGAATTGTTGAGCTCATGGCCGATGACGCGCACCAGTCGCTGCCAGGCCTGCCGTTCCTCTTCGCGCAACGCGCGACTCAGGTCTGAGATCACCAGCAGTTCGTGGGGCCGGCCGCCCTCGCGGAAGCTGCGGCGGCGGATCTCCCAGCGTCCCGCCCCGCCCGGAAAAACGTGCGAAACAATGTGGCCGGACGCCTCGTCGAGCATCGGTGCGAGTCCCAGGCTGCGAGCGGGCCGGTCCAGCAACTGGCCCGCCCTGGCACCGAGGAGCGCCTCGCCTGCGCGGTTCACAAGCCGCAGGCGACGCTCCGCATCGAAAGCGAATACCGCGAGATCGACCTCGGCGATGACTTTCTGCAGAAGCACACCGGCCTCGAGTGCCTCGAGCCGCTGGTCGTGCAGCGTTCGGCTCAAGGTATTGACTTCGACCATGACCTCACCGACCGCATCATCCGGATCCACGTTGCGGCCACGCAGCGAATAGTCCCCTTCGCGTAACGCCTCGAGGAGGTTGGCCAAAGACTGCAGCGGATGCACGACATGCCGCCGGGCCGCCAGCGCGCCACCGAGTGCGAACAGGGACATGAGCGCCAATAGTGTCCAGCGCGCGGCTGCATCGGCCTGCCAGTGCCACAGGAACACGGCGGCGATCAGCCACGCGGGCGCGAGCGAAACGAGGACCAGGACCAGCAAGCGATCCTGTGAACGCAGCTTGCGCGCACGGCTCACAGCCCGTATTTCTCCATGCGGCGATACAGGGCGGAGCGGCTCAGGCCCAGCTCATCGGCGGCGGTGACGACGTTGCCGTCGTGGCGGGCCAATGCCGCCTTGATCTGTTCGTGTTCCGCCTCGTCGAGGGTCATCGGCCCACGATCGGCTGCTGCCGCGCCGCTGTCCAGCCGCAGGTCCGCGGGACCGAGAGCGGCGCCGCGACACATCAGCACCGCGCGCTCGATCACGTGATCGAGCTCGCGAACATTGCCGGGCCAGGAATAGCGACGCAATGCGGAGAGGGCCGAATCGCTAAACGATTCCACGGATCGTGCATAACGCCGCGCATGGCGTTCCAGGAAGCGTTGCGCGAGATGCACGATGTCCTCGCCACGCTCGCGCAGCGGCGGCAGGTTAATATGGATCGTGTTCAGCCGGTAAAGCAGGTCGCTGCGCAGCCGGCCGGACTCGACTTCCGCATCGATGTCGGCATTGGTCGCCGCCAGCACGCGCACGTCGGTCTGTTGGGTGCGCGAGGAACCAAGCCGCTCGAACTCGCCGTCCTCCAGCACCCGCAGGAGGCGCGCCTGTTGGGCCACCGGCAGGTTGGCGATCTCGTCGAGGAACAACGTACCGCCGTCCGCCAGCTCGAAACGTCCGACGCGGTCGGAGCGCGCGTCCGTGAACGCACCCTTTACGTGGCCGAACATTTCGCTCTCGAACACGGTCTCTGCCAGGCTGCCAATATTCACTACGACCAGGCTGCGCTCCCGGCGCGGCGAGCGCTCATGAATCATGCGCGCCACCAGCCCCTTGCCGCTGCCGCTTTCGCCGGTGATCAGCACGTTGGCATCCGCCGGCGCCACCCGGTCGATGGTCTCGAGGACGGGTTGCATGACCGGTGAGGCGGCGATCATCTCGTCGACGCTGCCGCGCAGCTGCCGGTTCTCGGCTTCCAGCGCGCGGGCGCGATGCAGCGCCTGGCCGAGCGCGACCTGGGTGCCCAGCACGGTCAGGAGGCGCGCGTTGTCCCACGGCTTCTCGATGAAATCCTGCGCGCCCCTGCGCATGGCCTCAACCGCGAGTTCGATCGTGCCCCACGCCGTCATCACCACGATCGGCGTATGCGCATCGAAGGCGCGGATTCGCCCGATCGCGTCCAGCCCCTCGTCTCCCGAGGTCGTGTCGCGCGTGTAATTGAGGTCCATCAGCACCGCATCCGCGGCGTGCAGGCGTAGCGCCTCGATCAGCGCGTTCGGATGGCTGAAGCTCTCGGTCTGGTAACCCTCGCCCTTCAGCAGCAGGCGCAGCGCCTCGAGCACGTCGCGCTGGTCATCCGCGACCAGTATCCGGGGGGGTCGTTTCTTCATCCGGCGAGTATAGGGGGAGACCCGGCTACATGCCTCAATCAATCCATCCAGCCGTCGCGCAGGCGGATGATCCTGTCGCCGTAGGCCGCGTTCTCCTCGGAGTGGGTCACCTGCACGATCGTCGTGCCCGCGTCGTTGAGCTGCTTGAGGGTCTGCATGATCATCCGGCCCTGGTCCGAGTGCAGCGCGCCGGTGGGCTCGTCGGCGAGGATCAGCGCGGGGCTCGCGACCATCGCGCGCGCCACCGCCACCAGCTGCTGCTGCCCACCAGACAGCTGCGACGGATAGAGGTCCTTCTTGCCGACGATGCCGAAGCGGTCGAGCATGTCGGCGACGATCCCTTCGCGCTCGCCGCGCGGCACGTCGCGGTAGGTCAGCGGAATCTCGAGGTTCTCGTAGACCGTCAGGTCGTCCAGCAAGTGGTACTGCTGGAAGACGAAACCGATGTGCCGACGCCCGAGGTCGGCGCGTTTTTTCTGCGGCAGCTCGTGTACGGGGTGGCCGTCGAGCCAGTACTCGCCCGACCAGTCGCCGTCAAACATGCCGAGGACGTTCAACAGCGTCGACTTGCCGGCGCCCGAGGGTCCCATCACGCTGACGAAGTCGCCCTTGCCGATGTCGAGCGTGACCTGGCGCAGCACCCAGGTGCGGCCGGCCTTGGTGTCGTAACTCCGACCTATGTTGTTCAGTTGAATCATTGTCTTATTACTCATGACCTATTCATCGCGCAATGCCACCGACGGGTCATATTGAACCGCAGTCATGCTCACGTTCCATCCTTGCGGAAGTGAATCTCGAAGCCGCGGTCGGCGCCGTCGCTGACGGCCACGGTCATCGCATCGGCGGCCGTGCGACGGTACTCGAGCCGGCGCGGGAAATCGTGTGCCGGGTTCACGAACACGAGCAGCACATCACTGCAATCGACCAGCTTGAACGCTACCGGCAGCTCGTTGTGGGCGACCTTGGCGATGTAGAACACCTTTCCCGACATCTCGACCAGCCGCAGTGTCTCGCTGCCGGATCCGGAGGTGCCGGCGCCCTCGAAGGTACGCGGACCAGCACGATGCCACGACTCCGTCGCGCCCTTGGCGGACACCCAATCGGCAAGGACCCAGTCTGCCCGCTCCAGCGACGTACAAGTATCGGCCAGCGCAACCCGACAGCCACTCCAGGCAAGTACAACCAAAAACAAGCAGAAGCCGCTCACGCGCGTCCGGCACGGAGAAGTCCGTGCATGCATCACTCGTCCCTCAAGGCAAGCAGCGGTTGAAGTCGCGCGGCGCGCGCCGCCGGGACCCAGGAAGCGAGCGCGACGACGGCGAGGAATACGACGGCAGCGAGCGCATACGTCGACGCGTCGGTTGGTGAGACGTCCACCAGCATCCCGGCGATCACACGGGACAACGCGAGCGCAGCCGCCAGCCCAATGGCAATCCCGAGCAGACCGAGAGCCACGCCTTGCCCGACAGTCTGCCGAAAGATGCGCAGTGGTGACGCGCCAAACGCCATCCGCACGCCGATCTCGACCGTGCGCTGCCTGACGCTTGCCGCAAGGACGCCGTAAAGGCCGACGACGGCAAGCACCGTGGCAATTACAGCGAACACGCCGATCAACATCAAAGCAAGGCGCGTCGGTGCCTGGGCGTGGTCGACCAGCGCCTGCATCGGAACGATGTCGGCGACCGCCGCGGCCGCATCCAACCTGCTGACTTCGGCACGCACGAGCGGCACAAGACTCATCGGGTCGGCAGAAGTTCGCACGAGCCAGCGCGCCGGCGCCGTGTAATTATCCTGCCCATGCGTTAGAAACAGCGTTTCGCGGCCATCGGCGGCGGCACTTTGGTGCCGCTGGTGCGCGACCACCCCAATTACCTGAAATAGCTCTGGCTCATCGCCTAGCCGGAACAGCAGTGATTCACCGACGGCAGCTGCCGCCGACCCGAACGCCTTCGTGGCCAGCACGTCGTCGATGACGACCGTGCGAGCGCCGACCTGGTTGTCCGCCTCCGAGTAAGTCCGGCCGGCAAGCACGCGCGCACGGACAGTGTCAAAGTACTCGGGCAATACAAAATGCATGTTCGCCTGCTGAAACAGTTCGGGGTCCGCCGCGGCTGCCGGCACGCCCCAGCGCATGTTCATGATCGACCCATCCAGCGGGATCGGCGTCGCGGCGCCTACCGCCTGTACGCCCGGCAGCGACTCGAGCCGCTCGCGCAGAACGCGCATCGCCTGCGCGCGTTCATCAGGTTCGCCCCGCACCTGCGCCGTGAAAGTCAGAATGCCACTCGGCGCATAACCCAGATCCGCGCCTTGCAGCGCGACGAAACTTTTCAGCATCAATACCGATGCGACGACCAATACAAAGCACAACGCTACCTCCGACACCGCAACGGCGCGCGTCAGTGAATTTCCACCTGGGCCGCCGGCTGTCCGTGTGCCTGTGCGCAACGACGTGGCGAGCATCGGCCGTGACGCGCGCATCGCCGGCACCATGCCGAACAGAAATGCAGCCGTAAACGCAAGCATCGCCGTGAAGCTGAGAACCACTGCATCGATCGCGAGTGCGTCCATTCGCGGCAGTCCTGCGGGGTTGAGCGCCTGCAGCAGCCGCAGGCCCGAAAATGCAAGCGCGACGCCGACGGCCGCGCCTGCCAGCGCGAGAAAGGCGCTTTCACCCAAAACCTGCCGCACCAGCCGCCAGCGCGACGCCCCGATCGCAGATCGTACGGCAAACTCCCGTTCGCGCTGCGAAACACGTACGAGCAGCAGATTGGCGACGTTCGCGCACGCAATCAGCAGAACGAGCGCAACCGCGCCCGCCAGCGCGAGTACCGCCCCCCGGACGTCGCGCACGAGGTCCGCGTGCATCGGCTCCAGCCGAATCTGCATGTTCGCCGATGCCTTGACCGGGAAGCGTTCCCGAATGTCCGCCGCTACCGTGTCGAGTTGCGCTTGCGCGGCCGCGTACGAAACGCCCTCGCGAAGGCGGCCGACTACGCGCATGAACAGCAGGTCACGCTGCGCGGTAGTCTCGTCAAACCGCAACGCGATCCACACGTCAGGACGCGGCGCGACGTCGGAGCCCGCGCGAAACAGCAGCTCGTTGTCCCGCGCGAGCACGCCGACCACCTGCAGGGGCTGCCCCTGCAGGTCTATCGTGCGGCCAACGATATCCGGGTCGCCCCCGTAGCGCCGCTGCCACAACGCATGGCTGATGATCCCGATCGTCGGAAGTGGTTCGGCTTCATCACCGGCCTGCGGCGTTGCATCGATGGAGTTGAACGGCCGCCCCGCGATTACGCGCGCGCCAAGCAAAGCATGCAGATTCGTCGTCACGCCCGCCACTGTCACCTGCTCCGGCTGCTCGTCGTCGCCGGACAAGTCCTGGCGGAAAGTGAACGCGGCGGCGAGATCTTCGAATACGGTTGTCTGGCTTCTCAGATCGAAGAAATCGCCAGGCGAAAACGGCATGTCGTCGAGGTCACGCGTACGAAGGTCCATCCATACGACCGCCAGCCGCTCTGCGTTCGGGTAAGGCAACGGCTTGAGCAGCACGGCATTGACGACGGAAAACATCAGTATCGTCGCACCGGTGCCGATTGCGACGGTAATAACTGCCGGCCAGGTCAGCTGCCTGTTCCGCAGAATGCTCATAGCTGTGCCCCCACATTGTCATCGGCCGTCGACGGGGCCGCAGAGTAATATCCTTCGAATATCGTCTGCCAATTGGCGCCGTCGTCGACGGACACGTCCCACACCTGGCGCACACGACCGTCATCGAGGGCGGCCCAGGTGATTCGGTCCAGAACCGGGCCCCGCGGCGTGTTCCGGGGCACGGGCGACGTGAGCACCATCCGCCCTTCCTCCAGCCCGCCTTCCAGCCACAGAGTCACGCCGGCACCGACCCAGCGTTGCGTCCAGCGCTTTGCGTCGACTTCGTAGGTGTTGATGCTCACGCCCTCGCCGCCGCGGACGCCACGCCAGTGCTCCAGCAGCGCGCAGCCATCCGCGACGCGCCGGATGTCGTTGTGGCCGGCGAACTCGCCCTGGGCATCGTGAACTTCCCAGGCGCCGAGCCAGAAGTCGAACTGGCGTTGCTCGTCGCCACTGCAACGCTCGGCGATTTCCGCGGTGCCAGGCTCGGCCGCGCCCAGGACGAGCAACAGCAAGATTCCGTAAAAACTCGTGCGGTACATGTCACTCCTCCCTCAACGCAACCATGGGATCGATCCGCCCCGCGCGCCGCGCCGGCAGCCAGCTGGCGAGCATTGCGGCGGCCGCCAGACCGACGAGCACGATGACGAACACCTGCGGATCGAGCGGGCTCACGTCATGAATCTGCGCTGCCATGAGTTGCCCGAGCGCCACCGCTGCGACGACGCCAAGCAACAGTCCGATCGCGGTCAGCCGGCCGCCGTTGCGGACCACCAGCCGGACGATATCGGACGTCTTCGCGCCCAGCGCCATACGCACGCCGATCTCGCCGACGCGCTGAGTGACCGCCCAGGTCAGCATCCCGTAGACGCCGATCACGGCGAGCACGAATGCCACGGTGGCGAACACCAGGGTCAGCACCATCGGCGTGCGCTGCGGCCCGAGCGACATCGCGAGACGTTCATCGAGCGTCCGCACGTCGAACAGCGGCAAATCCGGATCGATGCGCATGACTGCGTCATTGGCGGCGCGCTGCAGTTGCTTGGGCGGTAGGGTTGTGCGCAGCGTGAAGACACCGCCGGGCGTCGGCCGCTGGAGGTAATGCCAGTAGATCGTTTCTTTTTTCGGGTCCTCGGTGAGGCTGCCATGCTTGATTGCGGGCACCACGCCGACCACGGTGTGCCACGCATTTTCAGCGTCGAAGGTACGGCGCAGGCGCTGGCCGAGTGCGTCGCCATGCGGCCAGTACTTGTGCGCCATGTTTTCGTCGACGATGGCCACCGGCTCTGTTTCACGTGACGCGAAATTGCGGCCCTTGATGATCGGCACCTCCAGCGCCGGCAGGTACTGCTCGTCGATGGCGCGGATCTGCGTGTGCGGTGGTGACGCGCCCTCGGGCGGCGTATAGCCGTCGATGACGACCGAGCCCTGCGAGTTGCTGCCGGAAAACGGCACCACGGACGCAAATGCCGCATGGCTGACACCCGGCAGCGCCCGCAATTCCTCGAGAGCGCGTTCGTAGAACCGTGCGCGCGCACTATCGTCCTGGTAAAGGTGCTGCGGCAGGCCGACCCGGGCAGTCAGCAGACTCTCCGCGTTGAACCCGGGCCCTTGCTGCTGCAGTGCATAAAAGCTCTTTGTCAGCAGGCCGGCACCGGTCAGCAGAGCTACGCTGATGGCGATCTGCAAGATCACGAGGCTGCTGCGGAAGGTCTGCGCCGCACGACCGCCGCCGCCGAGCCGGCCCGCCTCCTGGATGCTTTGTCCGAGGTTGTCGCGCCATAGCGCGATGACCGGCAGCAGGGCAGAGACCACGGCCGCCAGCAACGCCGCGCCTGCCGTAAATACGAGCACCGTCGGATCCAGCGCAAACTCGAATCCCTGGCTGGTGCGATCCAGACCCAGATTGCGCACGAGCTCCAGTCCGCCGTATGCCAGCACCAGGCCGGCGACCGCACCGAGCGCGGACAGTGCCAGGCTCTCGCCCAGCACCAGCGTTGCCAGCCGGCCGCGCCGCGCGCCGAGCACTGCCCGCACCGCCAGTTCCTTGCGCCGCGCGGCCATGCGCGCAAGCTGCAAGTTGGCCACGTTTGCGCAGGCGATCAGCAGCACCGCGAATACGATGGCCTGGAGGACCAGCAGCATCTGCTTGAGGTTGCCGACGGCGACGTCGCGCACAAACCTGGCACGCCCCGTGAAGCCGCTGGACTCGACCCAAGGGATGAATTCGGGCAGGCGCTGCAGATTAC
Organism: Gammaproteobacteria bacterium; assembly: GCA_035514535.1. Lineage (GTDB taxonomy): Bacteria > Pseudomonadota > Gammaproteobacteria > Steroidobacterales > XN24 > XN24. The sequence continues at coordinate 34,201 of DATKAZ010000003.1, read as the reverse complement.
GCTGCACGATTGCGTCGAGTTCCGTATTCAGTCCCTCGAGTGTCGCACCCGGCTTGAGCCGGCCGATGCTGGCGGAAAACTGCGTGCCTCGCTCGTCGTCGGTCATCTGCTCCTGGGTGAAAGCAAAGGGCACCCAGGCGCGTGCATTCTGGTTCGGAAAGCCGAAGCCGTCCGGCATCACCCCGACGACCGTGAACGCTTCGCCATCCAGGCGCACGTCGCGGCCGACGATGTCCGCCTGCCCGCCGAATCGCGTCTGCCACAGGGTGTGACTCAGGACTACGACGCGATCGTTACCGATGGTCGCCTCATCATCACTGAAAGTGCGCCCCAGCATCGGCCGGATGCCGAGCACGTCGAACAGCGACGGCGATACGCGCGGCACCGAGATCCGCTCGGGGTCGCCCTGGCCACCAAGGGTGCGCTGCGTACCCGTGAAGATCGCAAGTTCCTCGAGCGACGGCGCCTGCTCGCGGCGCTCGACATAGTCGGGAATCGCAGTCCCGGCCATGTCCAGGCCGATCTTCGGATAGCTGTCATACACGAAGACCAGCCGGTCGCCGTCCGGATACGGCAGCGGCCGCAGGAAAAAGCCGTTGAACACGCTGAACACCGTGGTGTTCGCGCCGATCGCCAGCGCGAGCACCAGTACCGTGATGATGGTGTACGTCGGCCGACGTGCAAGAGCGCGCATCGCGAACCTGAGATCTTCCATCACTCCTCCCTCACGGCGCGGCCCCTTTCGCCTGGTACAGGCTCAACACATGGCCGTCCGGGTCGAGAAAGTCCGCGCTCAAGCCACCGGGTGCCTCGCTGACCGGCACCACGATCTCGACCCCCTTGCGCACCAGGATCTCCACGGTTCTCTCGATGCCGCCTTTCACGCTGAAGACGAGAATCGGAGAACCGCCAGGCTTGACGTCCGCCTCCTCAAAGAAAATGAACCACGCGCTGCCGATCCGGCCCATGCCGTAGGCGGCGCCGTGGCCGTCATCGTGACGCTCGATCTCGAGCCCCAGCACGTCGCGGTAGAACGCCAGCGTCCGCTCCAGCTTGCCGACCTTGAAGACAGCGGCGATTTCAGTTTTTGTCTGATTGATCATGTCATGTTCCTCCTCGCCCTTCAGTTGCCGCCGGAGCCGCTTCTGTGAGCGTCGAGCGAAATGAGGATCAGGTGGCCATCCGGATCGTGGCTGCCGACAGCGGGCATCCGCGCGAGCGTCGCGCGCAGCGCACGGCGGATCAGCCCTGTTTCGAGCCCGGGGATGCCCGGCCGGTGCAGGGCCGTGGCAAGCGCCTCGCCCCGCAGGTCCGCTGGAAGCGATTTCAGGGACTTGCGGATCGAGGTCAGTCGCTGGCGGAATGCGGTAGCCGAAAGCCGATGAATCCAGCGAATTTCTTCGGCAGTCAGGCCATGCAGGACCAGGATGGCGACCGCGCGCGCCGCAGGCGCCATCGGCGCCAGCAAAGCATCGAATTCCATCGCTGGTTCCGCACTTCCCCGTTCATCCTCCATCGAACTGCCGTAATCGCGCTCGCGTGCGCTGCGTCGCGCGCCTGTCCGTGCGCGCATAGCGGCCCGGTTGCGCAATACACCGTTCAGCCACGGCAGGTCTGCGGGATTGCTCAAGGGCGCGCGGCCGGCCTTCAGCGCAACCAGCAAGGCGTCCTGCAAGAGATCCTCCGCAGCAGCGCGATCGATGCTCAAGCGCCGCGCAGATGCGTACAGGCGGCGATAAGCTTCCCTTGTTTCATTCATGTCCTGCTTCACCAGTCCAGCCGTGCCATCAGGTACGCGTACATGTCGATGCCGGTCCAGATGTTGCCGATGCGCACATTCTCGTTCGCGGCGTGCTGGTTGTTGTCGTGGTTGACCATGGGCACGATGATCAGCGTCGTGTCGAGGATTTCGTCGAACAAGTAGATCGGCAGGCTGCCACCGAGGTTTGGAATGCGCACGACGGCCTCGCCCCGCGCCGCCTCGACCGCCGCGGCCACGGCGCGGGACACGGGCAGGTCCATCGGCGTGCGCAGGCCGGGATAGCCGCCGCCCCAGTTCATTCGCACGAGTTGCGCATGCTTTCGGCGAATATCGGGCGCCGGCGTGTCGCGGACGATCGTATAGCCCTGCGCGCGCACGTGTGCCTCGACGAGCGATTTCACATCGTCCGGACCGAGGTCCGGGACCAGGCGGAAGTCCATCGACGCGTGCGCCTCGGTGGGGATCGCGTTTGCCGCCTCGTCCTGCACGCCGCCAGCCCGGATGCCGCGCACATTGATCGCCGGCAGCATGATCCGCTCGACCAAGCGTGCATCGTCCGCCTCGGCGCGCCCGATCGCGAGCTCGCGGCGTAATGCCGTGTCGGCATCGGGTACTGCCGCCAGGGCCGCCTGCTCAGCATCCCCGAGCGGGCGCACCTGATCGTAGAAGCCGTCCACGAGGATGTCACCGTCGCCGTTTCGCATCGAGGCAATGAGTTCCGCGAGGCGCGCGGCCGGATTGGGCGCCCAGTTGCCATAGTGCCCCGAATGCAGCGCGCGCAGCGGACCATATACGGTCATCTCGAGGCCCAGTGCGCCGCGCACGCCGAACACGACCTGGCCGCGCCCGTCCTGGTGCACCGGGCCGTCGCAGAACAGCCAGAGATCCGCGGTGAGCAAATCACGATGCGCGTGCAGGAGATCTGCAAGGTGCGGTGAACCGGCTTCCTCCTCGCCCTCGAAGAAGAAGCGCAGGTTCACCGCCGGCTCGATGCCGGCGGCCTGGAGCGCGTCGAATGCGGCGAGCAGCGCGATGATCGGCGACTTGTCGTCGCTGGCCGAACGCGCGTATATACGCCAGTCTTCATCGATATCGCCGTCCAGCTCCGTCCAGTCGAGTACGTCGGCGCCGTCGGCCAGCGCACCGGCGCGGAGCACGGGTGTCCACGGATCGCTGACCCAGCCCTGGTCGGCGGGCGCGGGTTGGCCGTCGTAATGGGCGTAGAACACGACGGTGCGCGCCGCATCCGGGACGTTGTAGGCACCGTAAACTGCCGGCGGAGCGCCCGGCACACGCAACGTACGCGCGGCAATGCCCCGCCGTTCGAGCAGTGCAACCAGGTGATCCGCGTTGCGCTCGATTTGGTCCCGATCGCTGGCCACGTTCGGCAGCGCCAGGAAATCGCGCAGTTCATCGAGAATCTTACGCGCGTGTGTCGCGTGGTATTCGCGCACAGCCAGCAGTGCATCGCTGCCCGCTGTCGACGCCGGATCCTGGCCACGGGCGATACCGCAGGCGATCAGCACCAGCCCCGAAAGCAGCATTGAGGCGATTTTCAGCACCATGCGCATCCTTCACTCATAACGCAGCGCCTCCATCGGCGTGATACGCGATGCGCGGCGTGCCGGCAGGTAGCCTGCGATGAGCACAACTGCGCCCAGCACTACGACCGCCCCGGACAGCACGACCGGATCGTAGCCGCTCAGGCCGAAGAGCACGGCTTCCGCGGCGCGGCCGAGCAGGACCGCGAAACCCAGCCCGGCCAAGCCGCCCGCCAGGGCCATCCAGCCCACCTGGCGCAGCACCATGCCGCGCAGCCGGAGCGGCGTGGCGCCGAGCGCCTGGCGCAGGCCGAGTTCGCGGGTGCGCTGCACAACCGAGTACGACAACACACCGTACAGCCCGGTCGCTGCGAGCAGTGTCGCCAGCACCGCGAAGCCGCTGGACAAAAGGCCAATGAGCCGATCGAGGAAGACCGTGTCGCGAATGACGTCGGGCAAGGTCGACAGGTTGTCGACGGGGAGATTGGGGTCGAGCGATGCCACCACGCCCGGCACGGCGGCCAGCACCTGGTCCGGATCGAGCGAAGTCCGCACGTAGAAGTTCATGAAGCCAAGGTCCTCGTTCTGGTGCCGTGCGAGAAAGAACTGCGGCGGGACCTCGTCCTTTACCTGGCTGTATTTCGCATCCTTGAGGAGCCCGATGATCTCGATTTCGAGTTCATCGCCTGAGCCGGTCGCCATGCGCTTGCCGACCGCATCGGCGCCCAGGGCGAACTTGCGCGCAAACGTCTCATTGACGATCGCGACGCGCGCGCCGCCGAGCGTGTCGGCCTCGCTGAAGTCGCGCCCGGCCAGGAGCGGAATCTGCAAAGTGCGGAAAAACCCAGGCCCGACCTCGTTGTAGCTGGCATTCCGGTCCGTGTCGGGCGCCGCGTCGAAGCCCTCGACCGACACGTTGCTGCCCCAGTTGTCGCCGGCGACCACCGGCACCATGGACGAGGCGACGCTGACAACACCGGGCAGTGCCGCGAGTTCCTCCTCGATGCGCCGGAACAGCTGGCGCGAACGTTCTGCAGTGTAGCCGTTCAGCACGGGCGCGATCGAGAAGGTCGCGACCGAGTCGGCGCGCAAGCCGAGGTCCACCTTGCCGACGTTGGCGAGGCTTTGGGTGAACAGGCCGGCCAGCACCAGCAATACCATCGAGAACGCGATCTGCACGGTGGCCAGGGAATTGCGAAAGCGGGCGACGCCGCGGCCGCCGGAAGGCTGCCCGGCCTGGCCCTTGAGGACCGTACCTGGCGGCGTGCGGGTCGCGGCCAGTGCCGGGAACAGTCCGAACAGCAGCACGGTGCCCATGGCTGCCACCACTGCGAACCCGATCGCGGGACCGCTCAGCTCGAGCGTCACGGCCCGGGCGGACGACGGCATGATCGCGGCGATCACGCCGAGCGTGGCCGCCGCAACCGGCAGGCTGGCGATGCAGCCAAGTGCACCGAGCACGCCGGCCTCGGTCAGAAGCTGCGCCACCATCTGGCGGCGACTGGCACCGATCGAGGCACGCACCGCCATCTCGCCGGCGCGCGCCGCGCCGCGCGCGAGCAGCAGGTTGGCGATGTTCACGCAGACGATCAGCAGCACCAGCCCGGTCACGCAGAACAGCAGCGTCAGCGGCACGCGCGCCTCCTCCGGCGTACTGCTCTGGCCGCGCGCACCGGGCTCCAGCACCAGCGTCTTTTCCTTGAAGCGCGCCAGTGTGTGCTCGGACATGCTGGTGTTCAGCGGTGCCTCGACGTCGTTGATGATCGCGCGGTACGGCCCGTTGATCTCGCCCGCTGCTTCCTCCGGCGTCACGCCGGGCTTGAGGCGCGCGAACATGTACAACCAGTAGGACTGTCGATTCTCATCGCTGAGCGGGAAATATGGCTCCATGAGCCAACGCAGGGTCAGCGGCACGAACACCTGCGGCCCGGGACCGAACGAGGTGCCCGTGAATCCCTCCGGCGCGACGCCGATGATTTCCAGGGACTGGCCGTTGACGATCAGCGTCCGGCCGAGCACGCCCGGGTCTCCGCCAAAGGCGTTCTGCCAGTACGCATGGCTCAGCACGGCGACGTGCCCTTCGCCGACTTGCGGCTCGTCCTGCGGGCCGATCAGCCGACCGAGCGCGGCCGTGAGATTCAGAACCTGGAAGTAACCGCCGTTGACCAGCCGGCCGCCGCCACTGATCGCCTGGCCGTCGGCGGCGATGCTGGCGCCGAAGTTACGGTGCGCGGCGATAGCCGTGAATACCGTCTGTTCGCGTTCGAGGTCGCGCAGCATCGGATAACTGAATACGTAGTCGCAGCTACCGATGCCGCTGCACGAAACCGAGCCCGTTTTCGGGCCCGGGGACCCCAGGTTGACGAGGCTGCCCGGGTCCGGCACCGGCAGCGGGCGCAGCAGAATCTGGTGAAACAGCGAGAACATGGCGGCGTTCGCCCCGATCCCGACAGCCAGCATCAGCACGACCACGAAGGACAATGCGGGCCGCTTAACGACCTGGCGCAGCGCATAGCGGAAATTATTCATGTCGCAATGCCTCTATCGGCTGAATGCGCGCGGCGCGCCCGGCCGGCAACAGGACTGCAACGCCGGCCACGGCGGCCAGGAACGCGATCACCGTCGTGAACACCATCGGGTCGGTCGCCGAGACGCCATGCAGCAAACCGCTTATTGCCGGACCAGTGGCAAAGGCTGCTGCCGCACCGATGGCCAGGCCGATCGCTGCCAGCGCGGCACCGCGCAGCATGAAACTTCGCATCACGTCCAGGCGACGCGCGCCGAGCGCCATGCGCACGCCGATCTCGCCGGTCCGGCGCACTACAAGATTGCCCAGCAGCGCGTACAAACCGACGGCGGCCAGCACCAGCGCGGCCGCACCGAAGCCGGCAAGCAATGCCATGTAGAAGCGCGCCTCCGCATAGCGCTCTGCCAGCTCCTCGCTCATGGTGGATACCCAGTGCACTGGCGACGTGGGAGCCAGGGCCTGGATGCGCCGCGTCAGCGGTTCCACGAGGTTCTCCGGAGGCACGGCTGTCTGCACGGCGATCGACACCAGATCCTGCGGTCGCTGGTACAGCGACCAGTAGATATCGTGACCCGGACTGCGCTCGGTGCGCCATTGCGAGGCGGTCGGGGGCAGTGCGCTGTCGTACTGCACATCGGCGGCGATGCCGACGATCCGGAAAGTCGTCCCGCTCAGCTCGAAATCCTGCCCGATCGCGTCGCCGCCGGGCGCGAGCAACTCAGCGAATGACCGACTCACCAAGGCGACCGGCGGTGCGTCGGGTGATTCAGCCGGGTCGATCATTCGTCCACGCATCAGCGTCATGCCCATGGTGGTGAAAAACCCGGGCTCGATTGCGTGACCGTGCACCTGCACGGAATTCCGCTCGTCTCCCCCAAGCGTGCCGTAGCTGACCTGCGGCCGGAATCCGCTCCACGGCGGTACCGTCGGGAAGACCAGGCCGACACTTCGCACGCCCGGCTCTCCCTGGAGCGTTGATATCAGCGTGTCATAGAAGGCACGTAGCGCCTCGGCACCGTCGTAGTCGGAGGGATTCACCGTGACCGCCAAGCGCAGCACGCCTTCTGTGCGGTAACCGAGCTCGGCTCCCGCCAGCGCCTGGTAGCTGCGCGCCAGCAGTCCGGCACCAGTCAATAGCACCATGGTCAGGGAAATCTGGACGACCACCAGCACATTGCCGATCGCCAGATCGCGCCGCCCGGCGACCGTACCGCGCCCCCCATCGCGCAGCGCACCCGCGAGCTGCACACGGGCTCCACGCAACGCCGGCAACGCGCCAAACGCAATCCCGGTCGCTACCATCAGGAAGACTGCGCCGGCCGCCACCAGCGGATCGACCGTGACTTCGAGCCAGCCGGGGATGCGCACGGCCGAATACAAGACGAAGGCACGCACGATCCACCAGGCAAGCAGGATTCCCGCCAGCCCCCCGATGCCGGCGAGCACGAGGCTCTCGACCAGAAGCTGGCGCACGACCCGCGCGCGGCTGGCCCCCAGGACCTGACGTGCCGCGAATTCGCGACCGCGCGAGGCGATGCGGGCGAACATCAGGTTGGCGACATTGATGCAGGCGATCGCGAGCAGCAGCACGGCTGCAACCTGCAGCGTCAGCAAGCCCCCGCGCAGCCCGGCGCGCCAGTTCTCACCCACCGGCTCGAGCCACCCGGACGCCCTCGCGTTCGATTCCGGATGAACCTCGGCGAGGCCGCGCGTGATCGAAGCAAACTCCGCCTGCGCCTCCGCGAGCGACACGCCCCGCGCCAGCTTGCCGAGCGTCCACAATACGCGCGCATCACGGCGCTCCCGCAATGCGTCGCTGCCGTATCGCGCCAGTGGAATCCAGAACTCGACGACATCGTCCTCTACGGTGCCCTGGAATCCTGCAGGCATCACGCCAATCACGTTGTAGGACAGGTCGTCCTCGCCAGGCCGATCGGACCTTACGCGCAGTGTCCGTCCCACGACCTGCGGATCACGAGCAAACCAGGTCTCCCACGTCGCATCACTGATCAGCATCGCCGGCGATCCCGTCCGCAGGGTCTCCTCGCCCGCAAAAACGCGACCCAGTTGCGGCGCGACGCCGGTGATGGCGAAGTAGTCCGCCGAGACGGCCTCACCGCGCTTGCGCTCCGCGCGCTCCTCGCCGAGAAAGATCAACCGCTCTCGCGCGGTCGCGGCGATAGCGTCAAAGGACCGGGCTTCGCGCCGAATGTCCTCGAAGTCGGGGATCGACACGCCGGAACGGGGGTTCGCGTCGGCGACCGACGTCCAGAGTCTGACCAGCCGACCGGATTCGGGATAGGGCAGCTCGCGCAGCAATGCGGCATTGACCAGAGTGAGCATCGCCACGGTTGCGCCGATCCCGACCGCGATACACAACGTCGCAGCGATCGCCAGCCGTGGCGAGCGGTAAACGGCTCTCAACGCGATTAGCAGGTCCTGCATCATTCCTCCCTCAATGCGCGCATCGGGTCGATGCGCGAAGCGCGCCACGCGGGAATCACGCTGGCCGCCACCGCCACGCCGAGCATCGCGGCCGCGATGCCGCCGAACACCGCGGGGTCCCGGACGCTGATACCGAAAACGAATGACTCGAGCAAGCGCGTGCCGACGAGTGCCAGCGCCAGTCCCACGGTCACGCCGAGCGCCGCGACCACTACGCCACGCCGCAGCACCGCGCGCAGCACGTCGCCGGGACGCGCGCCAATGGCGAGCCGTACGCCGATCTCGCGCACAGTTTGGCGGACCGCATAGGCCAGCGTGCCGTACAAGCCGATTGCGGCCAGCAGCAGAGCCGTTGCAGCGAAGCCGCCGATCAGCCAAGCGCCGAAGCGGCGGTCCGCGAGCGAGTCTTCGATCACGCTCGCAAGCGAGCGCAACTCGCCCACCGGCTGGTCGGCGTCCAGCTCACGCACGAGCGCACGCACGGGGCCGGTCAATGCCGCCGGCAACACCTTGGAGTTCATCACCAGGAAGGCATTGCCGAACGGGTTCTGTGCGAACGGCTCGTACATCTGCGGCTCGAGCCGCGCGTCCAGCCCGTAATGCCGCACGTCGGCCACGACGCCGACGACTTCGCGCCAGTCCGGCTCGCCGCTGCCGAGGTCGATGCGCTGGCCGATCACATCGCCGCCAGGGAAGAAACGTGCGGCGAACGACTCGCTGACGACCATCACGCGCCGCCCGTCGGCACGGTCGCTCGGCAGGATGCCGCGCCCGCGCACCATGGGAATGTCCATCGCTGCGAAGTAGCCGGGATCGACCGAGTAGTAGATCGCGCTCGGCTCCTCGCCGTGCGGCGGTGCCGGTCGCCCGTCGACGCGGAAGCTCAGCACGTAGTCGTTGACCATCGGCAGCGACTGGACTACGCCCGCACTCGCGACGCCGGGCAACTCGGCCGCCCGCTGGGCGAGCTGGCCGAAGAAGGCCGCGCTCTGCGGATCCTCGGCATAGCGCTCGCTCGGCAGGGCGATGCGCGTGAAGATGCTGGTGTCCGCCGCAAACCCGGGATCGACGGCGTTCAGGGCCAGCATGCTCCGCCCGAGCAAAGCGGCGGCAATCAGCAGCACGACGGCGAGTGCGACTTCGCCCGCGACCAGCAGCCCCCGGCTCCCACCGCGTTTTGAGCCGACCGCGCCGCGCCCCCCGTCGCGCAGATCCACGGCCACCGCACGCCGGCTTGCCATCATGGCGGGCACGCTCGCCGCCAGGCCGCCCGCCAACAGGCTGGTGCAGATCGCCACCAGGGCAACGGCCGGATCGAGCGCCAGCTGATCGATCCGCGGCAGGCCGGCCGGGGCTGCGGCCCGGATCAGCGGCAGGGCGGCGGCCGCGAGGGCCAGGCCGACCAGCCCGCCGAGCGACGCGAGCAGCGTCCCCTCGAGTAACAACTGGCGGGCGATGCTCGCGCCGGTCGCGCCCTGCGTGCGCCGGATCGCCAGCTCGTGGACGCGTCCGGCCGTGCGCACCAGCGTCAGTCCCGCGACGTTTGCACAGGTAATCAGCAGCACCAGGGCCACGCCGCCGAGCAGCAGGTAGATACGCTTGCCCGCATCGCCGAGCACGCGATCGAGTAACGGATCGATGATCACGCGCCAGCCGGTCGCCTCTTCGGGGAACTCCTGCTCGAGGCGTTCCGCAATGGTATTGAGCTCGCTGCGCGCGGCTTCGATCGTTCTTCCCGGTGCGAGTCGCCCGATCACGCCCGCGTAGTGGGCGCCCATCTGCTGGGCCTCGCGCTCACCGGGACGCCACAGCGTATAGACCTCCGCCAGGGGTGACGGGAAGTCGTAGCGCGGCGGCAGCACGCCGATGACGGTATAGCTGCGGCCGCTCATCGTGATGGCGGTGCCGAGCACCCCGGCATCGCCGCCGAAGCGGTTCATCCATGCGCCATGGCTCAGGACCACCGGCTCGACGTCCTCGTCCAGATCGGATTGCTCGAATCCCCGCCCGAGGGTCATCGGCAGGCCGATGGTCCTGAACAGGTCGACGGTGGCATGCGTGCCGTAGAGGCGCGCGGGCTCGGCGCGGCCGGTCAGATTCTGGGTTGCGCCGCGCCACATCGCCAGCGACGAAAACGCGGTCGAATCGCGGTCCCACACCAAGAACTTGCCCGGCACGACGGAAAACTCCGGGAACCGCGGCAGCTTCTGCTCGATGATTCGCACCAGTTCGTGCTGTGCCGGGTACGGCAGCGGATTGAGGACCACGGTCTTCAGCACCGCATACACTGACGTGGTCGCACCGATGCCGAGCGCGAGCACGGCGACGGCCACTACGGCATAGCCGGGTGCCCGCGTGACCGCCCGCCAGGCCCCTTTCAGTTCTGCGATCCGCATACCGCTCCACCTACTCGTATCGCAACGCCGTCATCGGGTTCACGCGCGCCGCCCGCCGCGCCGGCACCAGGCTCGCAACGACCACGATGAGAGCTAACAGCACTGGCACGCCGAGGAAGCTCACCGGATCCACGCTGGAGACATTGGCCAGCACACCCTGCAGAATCCGGCCCAGGCCGAACGCCAGCACGAGGCCTACGGGCAAGGCGAACGCCAGCTGCCGCACACCCTGGCGCAGGACCAGCCCGAGGATGCCGCCCTGCTCGGCGCCGAGCGCCCGGCGGATGCCGAACTCGCGGGTGCGCTGGGCGACAGTGAAGGCGAGGACGCCGTATACGCCTACCGAGGCGAGCAGCACGGCGGCGATGCCGAACACGCTGAAAATGATGCCCAGCAGCTTCGGCCCGGAGCGGCTCTGGTCCACCCAGACCTGGGCCGGCTGGACCCAGTACGCGGGCAGGTCGGGATCGACGGCGCGCAGCGCGTCGCGGATCGGATTGGCGAGGGCGTCCGGGTCACCGTCCGTGCGCGCGGCGATGGACGCGAATCGCGCATCGGCCTGCGCCAGCGGCTGGTAGATTGCCGGTTGTACCGTGCCGGCCTGCAGGTCGTGATGATAGACATCGCCGGCAACGCCGATCACCGTGACCTCGGCTTGCGACGAATCTGCGCCGCCTAGCAGCAGCCGCTTGCCGACCGGGCTCTCATCGGGCCAGGTACGCTCTGCGAAAGCGCGGTTCACCACCACGACCGGCGTCGTGTCCTCGCGGTCCGCGGAGGTGAACGCGCGCCCGGCATTCAGCGGGACGCGGAACGTGTCGAAGAACCCCGGCGTGACCACGACGGTGCGCGTGAACGGGTACAGGCCGTCCGCCGGGGGTTCGTGCCCGGCCGGCAGGTACCGCGTCCTTCCGGAACCATAGGTCGGCAGGCTGGTCGTCACGCTCGTGCCGGTGACGCCTGGCAGTTCCGCGACGCGTGCTTCTAGTGCCTCCCAGAACTGCCGGCGGCTCGCCGCGTCCGGGTACTGCGCATCGAACAGGCCGATCCGGCCGGACATCACGCCGGCCACGTCCGCACCGATCGGCGCATGCTGCAGATTAATCACCGAGCGGACCGTCAACGCACCACCGACGAGCAGCGCGCAACTCAGGGCGATCTCCACGCCGATCAGCGTGCGCGTGAAGCGGCCGACGGCAACGCCTGTGCCGCCGCCGCCACTGGACTTCAGCCCTTCGGTGACGTCGCGGCGCGCGCCGCGCAACGCCGGCAGGACGCCCGCGAGAATCCCGGCCCCGGCAGCCACAGACAGGGCGAACAGCGCGACGCGCCAGTCGGCGCCGAAGTCCACCCAGTAGGGGAAACCGTCACCACTCGCGATCAGGTAGCGTTCGACACCCCGGCCGGCCGCGTGCGCGATCAGGATGCCGATCGCGCCACCGACCAGGCTCAGTCCGACGCTCTCGGTGAGCGTCCCCGCAACCAGGCGCCAGCGGCTCGCGCCCAGCGCCGCCCGGACCGACAGCTCGCGGCTGCGGCTCACCGTACGCGCGAGAATCAGGTTGGCGACGTTCGCGCAGGCAATCAGCAATACCAGCGCCGTCGCCAGCTGCATCGCAGTAAGAATCGCCATCGTCTGCGGGCCGACGAATTCCTCGCGATACGGCTTCAGATCCGTGGTCGCGCCGACGTTCCAGCCCGGGTTGGCGTCGAGAATGCCCGCATACAGCGTGGCGAACTCGGCGCGCGCCTGCTCTAGCGTCACGCCGGCACGCAGCCGTCCGAAGGCCTCCATCGTGACAGTCGCTTCCGCCCGGGGCACCGCGACGGTGTCGTGCTGCATAGGCACCCAGATCTCGTTGCGGGTCGGCCACATGAAGCCGTTCGGCATCACGCCGACGATAGTCGCCGGCGCGCCGTTGACCCGGATAGGCGTACCGATCACGGCCGGATCCGCGCCGTAGCTTTGCTGCCAGATGTCCCAGCCGATAACTACCGCGAGCGGCGCGCCCGGCGCATCCTCACCGGCCGTGAAGGTACGCCCGTGGGCCGGCGGCACACCGAGCTGGTCGAACGCATTCGCGCTCACGAAGGTGCCGTCGTAGCGCACGGGACGGTCTTCGCCGCTGACGTTGATGGTGCCGCTGTAGACAACAAACAGGCTCCGGAAAGAAGTCTGGCGCTCGGCCAGGTCGCGCACGTCGTGCAGACCGATCTCAAAGCCGTTGGGGTTCTCGGCCGAGATCAACTCGATGTGCACGAGCTCGTCGGCATCCGGATAAGGCAACGGCTGCAGGATCATGCCGTTGATCGCGACGAACGCGAAGGTCGTCGCGCCGACGCCGAGTGCCATGACGATGATCGTGGTGGCGCTGAAGCCCACGCTGCGGACCATGCCACGCAGGACAAGTTTAAAATCGTGGAACATCGTCATTCCTCCCGCAAAACCGTAATCGGGTTGACGCGCGCGGCGCCGAGGGCCGGCACCGAACTCGCAACCAGCGCGATCGCGACAAACATCATGGCGATGACGACGTAGGTCGCCGGGTCGGTGGGCGTGATGTTGACCAACAGCCCGCTCAGGGTATGGGCCAGCCACACGGCCGCGGCCAGGCCGATGGCAATGCCGATGCCGGCCAGCAGCATCCCGTGGCGCAGGAACTGGCGGAAGATATCCGCCGGCCGGGCGCCAAAGGACATGCGCACGCCGATCTCGGCGCGGCGCTGCCGGACCAGGAAGTGAATAGCCGCATACAGGCCCACCGCCGCGATCAAAAGCGCGGCCACGCCGAAGGCACCGATAAGCTGCAAGGCAAAACGCGTCCGCGCCATCGCAGCAGTCACGAAGGCCTGCATCGGCTGCACCCGGACCAGCGGCAGCTCCGCATCGAGCGCCGCCAGTTCGCGACGCACCAGCGGCAGCAGGGCGTCGGGCGCCAGTGCGGAGCGCAGCACCCAGGCGTTCACGCCGAACTGCCCGGTGCTCCCGGCGGTGAAATAGATACTCTCGCGTGGCGCCTCGTGCAGGTTGTTCTGCATCTGGCGGCGAACCACGCCGACAACCTCGAGCGGCACCGGCTCGGGCGCATTCAGGCGCACCCAGACCTGCTTGCCAATCGGATCCTCGCTCGGCCATGAGGCCGCGGCGAGCACGTCGTCCACGATCGCCACGGGCCGTTCGTTGATCTCATCGTCGCGCGTCAGGTGGCGGCCCGCCAGCAGCGGGGTCCGCATGGTCTCGAAATAGCCGGGCAGGACGAGACGATAGTTCGCCTGCCGGTAGGCGGTGTCTTCACCGGTCGGCTGAACCGATGCATAGCGACCGCTGAATCCCTGCCCGGTAAGCGGCAGCGGCGTCGCTGCCGCCACATCCGCCACCCCGGGCAAGGCCGCGAGCCGGTCCTGGAAAGCATAGAAAAGTTGCCGGCGCTGCTCGAAGTCAGGATAGCGCTGGAATGGTAGGTTCACCTGGAAAGTCAGCACATCGGCGGCATCGAAACCCGGGTCGGTACGATGCAACTCGATAAAGCTGCGCACCATCAGCCCAGCACCGATGAGGAGGACAAAGGACAACGCGATCTCGCCGGCCACAAGCGTGCGGCGGAGGCTGTTGCCGCCGGCCAGTCCACTCCCGGAGCGGTCGCGCAGAGCGCCGGCCACGGCGAGGCGCGAGGCTTGCAGCGCGGGCGCGAGTCCTGCGAGCAGGGTGGTCAGGAGCGCCGTGCCACAGGCAAAGGCCAGCACGGAAAAGTCGATGCCGACGGCATCGAGTCGCGCGACGTTCGCAGGTGCGGCGTCGAGAATGAGAGCCAGGATGGCCCAGGCGAGCAGCAGGCCGCCTGCGGCGCCCAGAGCCGCCAGCACGGCCGATTCCAGCAGCATCAGGCGCACCAGCCGGGCGCGACCGGCGCCGAGCGCGACGCGCACCGCGAGTTCCCGCGCACGGCCGGCGGCACGTACCAGCAGCAGGTTGGCCACGTTGGAGCAGGCGATCAGGAGTACAAAGGCTGCAGCGCCGAGCAGTGCCCAGATCGTGCCGCGCACGTCCGCGACCATTTCGTCGCCATAGGGCATCAGCCACATGCGCGCGCCTGCGGCGCGCATCACGGGGTTCTCGTCGTAGATGCGCTCCGCGATCGCTTCGATTTCCGCACGGCCCTGGCCGACAGACACGCCCGGGCGTAGCCGCCCGACGATATGCAGGAAGACGTTGTTGCGCGGCGCGCTGGCGAAATCGACGCGCAGCGGCAACCAAATGTCCACATCGGGCGCGACACCCGCCGCCGGCCCCATATGCAATCTGACTCCCTGCGGCAGCACGCCGATGACTTCCACCGATGCGCCGTCCAGGTCCAGCAACTGTCCGATCGCATCCGGGCGACCCGCAAACTCGGCCTGCCACAGGGCGTGACTGATTATCGCGACGCGCGGAATCGCAAAGGCATTGGCGGGAAACTGCGCACCGGCCGGCACGTCCGTGGTGCTGAAAGCGCCGTCTTCGGCCGTGAACTCGCGGCCCAGGATGGGCCGCACGCCGAGTACGCCAAGGAAGTTCCAGGTCGCGTTGGCGTTCTGCACCTGGCGGGCCTCGCCGCCGGGACGCCGCACGGTGCCGCCGCCGGTGGCCACGCCGGCGATATCCTCGAACTGCGTCGCCTGGCCGCGGAAGTCTTCCAGGTTGGTGGGTGATTCCGGGAAGTAGGCGACATTGCGCGCGGCCAGCTCGCTCCAGATGCGCACCAGCCGCTCCGGCTCGTGGTACGGCAATGGCGCCAGCAGCACGCCCTGCACTACGCTGAACAGCGCGGTCGTGGCGCCGATGCCGAGCGCGAGCAGGAGCGTCGCGGTCGCGAACAGGCCCGGCGAGCGCGACAACGATCTCATTGCGAGGCGAAACGGCATGTCATTCACTCCTCAAAACCTGCATTGGATCGACGGAAGTGGCCTTGCGAACCGGTGCGAGCAGCGCGATCACGGCTGCGCCCACGAGGACGGCCGCGGCGGCGAGGAGCGTCACCGGATCGAACGACGACACGCCGAACAGAAGGTCTCGCAGCGCATAGCCCGCGCCGACCGTCGCCACGGCGCCGAGTACGACGCCGATGCCGAGCCAGCGGGCGCCCTGCCCGATCACCAGGCGCGCAATCGCCGCGCGCGTAGCGCCGAGCGCCACGCGGATGCCGAGCTCGCGCTCGCGCGCGGCAGCCATCGTCGCGAACATCGCGTACACGCCGACCGCCGCGAGCAGCAGCGCGAGCCCGCTGAATCCCATCATCAGAATCACCGGCAGCCGGCGCGGCGCAAGGTTCGCCGCGAGCGTCGTCGCGAGCGGCGCCGCTTCGTGGAAGGGTAGCGCGGGATCCATCGCGGCGAGTTCGCGCTCGATCATGCTGAGCGCGGCGCCGGGCTCGCCGTGCGTGCGCGCGGCGAGGTACAGCGCCGCCACAGCCTCCTGTCGGTGCGACATGTAGGTCATCGGTTGCGCCTCGAGCCGCGCCGGGTCGTTGCGCACGTCGCCAACGACACCAATGACCTCCCAGCGGGGAGAACCGAAATCCGGGCCGATGCGAATCCGGGCGCCGATCGCATCTCCGGCCGGCCAGTACCGCCGCGCCATCGCGTCACTGATCACGATCACGCGCGGCGACTCGAGGCCCTCGCGGGTGTCAAAAGTCCGGCCTTGCAGCAGCGGCACGCGCAGCGTGTTGAAGTAATCGTCCGAGACCGCGTTCCACAACACGAACGGCTCGGGCTGGCCCTCCGGCCACGGCCGGCCGTCGATCTCGAAGGTGTTGCTGCTCTGAACCGCTTGGGGCAGGAACACCATTGTCGCTGCCTCGGAGATGCCCGGCAGTCCGCGCACCCGCTCGGTCAGCTCGTCCTGAAAGAGCACGCGTTGCTCGGCCTCGCCGTAGCGTACGAGCGGCAGCGTCGTCCGCGCGGTGACCACGCTCCCGGCCTCGACACCTACCGGCATGTCGGCCATGCTCCACAGGCTGCGAGTCAGGAGGCCTGCGCTCACGAGCAAGCCGAGGCACAGGGCGATCTGCGCGGCCACCAGCATGCCGCGTAGGCTGCCGGAGCGGCGGCTCTCGGTCGCTCCGCGCGTCGCCTGCACCATCGCACGTTGCGGGTTCGCCCCCGCGACCATGAATGCCGGCAACAGGCCGACGGCGATACCAGCCACCAGCGTGAGCCCCATCACCGCCGCCACCACGCCTGCGTCGAGCGACAGCGTCGCGAAGTGCGGCACCGCGGTCCGCGCGAGTTCGCGCACGAGGTGCAGCGCAGCGACGGACATGACGATGCCGAGCAGTCCGCCCGCGAGCGCGAGCACCGTACTTTCCATCAGCAACTGTCGGACGAGTTTGCCGCGGCTCGCGCCGAGCGCCGTGCGCACCGCGAACTCCTTGCGGCGCGTCAGCGCGCGGGACAGCATCGCTCCGGCAAGGTTCGCGCATGCAATCACGAGCACGAGCAGCGCGCTCGCAAGCAGGATCAGTAAAGGCAGGCGGGAATCTCCCACCAGCGCAGTGCGCAACGGCACCGGGTTGAACCGCACGCCGCGGACGTCCTCGGGGTGTTCGCGCTGGATCGCGGCGGAGATCGCATCCAGTTCTGCTTGCGCTGAGCCGAGCTCCACGTCCGGGGCGAGCCGGCCGAGGATGTTGAACATATAAGACCGGCGTGCGTTGACGGGATTGACGAGGTACACAGAGAGGTTCAGTGGCATATACAATTCGGCTTCCCCGGCCGGACCGACGAAGCCGCGCGGCAGCACGCCGACGACCGTCCGCGGACGCTCGAACACCGGGATCTGCTTGCCGACGATGTTCGGGTCGCCGCCCGTATAACGCTGCCAAGCATCGTAGGTCAGCACCATGTAGAGCGGAGGGCCGGACGGCGGCAGTTCCTCGGGCATGAATCGCAGCCTGCCCATCAACGGCTCGACACCGAGGGTGTCGAACAACGCCGGCTCGACCAGCAGCGCCGCGCCGACCAGCGGGCGCTCGGCGCCGCCCACCACGACTTCCTGCGGGAACGAGAAAAATGCGGCGGTCTCGGAGAACGAACGCTGCACGCGCTTAAGATCGTCGACCATGCCCGCGCTGACGCCCCACCTGTCCTCGCCCGCCTCCTGGTTATGGGCGAAGATGCGCACGAGCCGGTCCTGCTCCGCGTAGGGCAGCGGGTCGAGCAGCACCGGCTTCACAACCGCGAAAAGCGCGGCGTTGGCGCCGATGCCGAGGGCGAGCGTGATTACCGCGAGCAGCGAAAACATCGGTGTACGCACGGCGGAGCGCAACGCGAACTTCAGGTCGTGTAGAAGCAGCGATTGCACCGCGGCACGTAGGCTCATCATTCGCTCCTAATCACTTCCATCGGGTCGACGCGCGTCGCGCGCCGCGCGGGCACCCACGCGGCCAGCAGCGCGACCGCGCACAGCAGCACAGGCACCGAGACGAAGGTCGCCGGGTCAGTGTGAGTGACGCCATACAACAGTCCGGACAGCACGCGCGTCAGCGCAAACGCGGCCAGCAGCCCGAGCGCAATACCGGCGCCGACCAGCGTCATGCCGAAGCCGAGCACCATGCGTACGACCGCCGCACAGCCCGCGCCGAGCGCGATGCGCACCCCGATCTCCCTGCGCCTTTGTGAGACCATGTATGCGAGTACGCCGTAGATGCCAACCACGGCGAGCGCGAGCGCAAGCGCACCGAAAGCACCAAACAGCAGCGTGAAAAACCGCTCGCGGCCGAGCGACTCCGCCATCACCTCGCCGAGCGTCAAAATGCTGCGTACCGGCTGATTCGGATCCATTTCAGCGATAAACGCGCGCACGGGGCCCGCAAGTGGGCGGGGGTCGCCGGTCGTGCGGAGCACGAGCGTGGTCGCGCTCCGTGGCGCCAGCGCCTGCGACACGTACACGGCCGGCTGCGGCTCAGCCGCAAGTCCGAACTGGCGGACGTCACCTACCACGCCGGTGACCTCGAGGACCTGCCCGGACGAGAGGCGCATGCCCTCGCCGAGGGGGTCCTCGGTGCCCCACAGGCGCCGCGCCGCGGACTCGCTGACGATCACCGACAGCGGCGCGCCCGGCCGGTGCTCCGCGAAAACTTCTCCAGCGCGCAGCGGTATACCCATCGTCGTGAAGTAGCCGCTGCTGACGAAACGCGCATCGGCGCGCAGCCGCGCCTGACCATCCGGTGCGTCGGCGCGCGTGAACTCCCACGGCTCGCCGAGCGCTTGCAGCGGTAAGCGGTGGATCGTGGCCGCTGAGACGACACCCGGCAACGCTTCTGCGCGTGCAACGAGTTCCGCTTTACGCCTCAGAATGAAAGGCGTTTCGTTAGGCGTGCCGTTGATATCGGCCGGCACGTTCACGCTCATGCTGACCGTGAGCACGCGGTCCGGGTCGAAGCCGGGGTCCACTGCGTTCAGCGCGAGGAAGCTGCGGATCATCAGCCCGGCGCCGAGGACCAGCAGCACCGCGAACATGACCTGCGTCACGACCAGCGCATTGCGCAGGCCCCCACGCGCTGCGCCGACCGTGCCACGTCCACTGCGGAGGCCCAACGCAAGGGCGGACGACGCGACGCGCAGTCCCGGCAGCAGGCCGAATGTCAACGAGGCGAGCACTGCCGCGCCGAGTGCGACGAGCACGGTGCGCAGGTCGAGCCGCACGTCCTCGACGCGCGGAAGCGTGTCGGCGCTCAATGCGATGACCGCCTCGATGCCAATCGCTGCAAGCGCGAGACCGAGCAGGCCGCCGGCGAGCGCGAGCACCATCGCCTCCGTCGACAACTGCCGGACCAGCGGCCAGCGCCCTGCGCCGAGCGCGCTGCGCACCGCGAACTCGCGCGTCCGGCCCGTAGCCCGCGCCAGCATCAGGTTCGCCAGGTTCACGCAGCCGATCAAGAGCACGAACAGGACCACCGCGAAGACGACCACCAACGGCCGGTCGACCGCGCCGACGAGCACCTCGCGCAAAGGCACGACCGAGGCCGCGGACCAGCCGTCATTCGACGCACCGTATTCGGCCTCGAGCCGCGCCGCGATCCCGCTGAGCTCTGCTTCTGCTTGTCCGGCTGTGATGCCCGGGGCGAGGCGGCCGACGGCCTCCAGATAGCGGTTCTCCCGCACCTGCGGGCCATGTGAATCCTCGGTGATGAGCGTTTGCGGCAACCACGCCTCATTGGTGGCGGCCGGGTACCCCAGGTCGGATGCGACAACGCCGACCACCGTGCGAGCTACGCCTCCCAGTTCGAGTAGGCGGCCGACGACGGCGGGGTCGGCGCCGAGGCGACCACGCCAGAGTCGTTCGCTTATGACCGCGACTTGCGCCGCCTGGCGCAGGTCGTCCGGCGTCAGTGGCCGGCCCAGCAGCACCGGCGTACGCAGCACCTCGAAGAAATCCTCGGTGACGAACGACGCGCGGATCTCGGTCGCGTCGCCGAGACCGGTCAGCGTGTAAAGACCGGTCCAGTACGCGGCGATCGCCGAAAACGAGCGCGCCTGGGCGCGCCAGTCCTCGAAATCAATCGGCGACAGCGCGCCATCGGTGAGTCCCCGCTCAGGGCTCGCCTGGTGCACGCGTACGAGGCGGTCCGGTTCGGCGTAAGGCAAGGGCTTGAGCAGTACGCCGTTCACGACAGCGAAGATCGTCGCAACCGCACCGATGCCGAGCGCGAGCGTGAGGATCGAGACGCCGGCATAGCCTGGCGCCCGGGCGAGTGTGCGCAGCGCGAAGCGGAGATCGCACATCATGGCTGTCAGACCCGCCCCCGCCTGGCCTGCTCGGCGATGCGCTTGTCCTCTTCCGCGCGCAACTGCTCGAGCGTCTCCTCATCGACCACGCGGCCGTCGAACATGTGGATCTGGCGGTCGGCGTATTCGGCGTAACGGGGATCGTGCGTCACCATGCAGATGGTCGCGCCCTCGCCGTGCAGGTCTTGCAACAAAGCCATCACTGCCTCGCCGTTCTTCGAGTCGAGGTTGCCGGTCGGCTCGTCGGCGAGCAGAATCGACGGCTTGCCCACCAGCGCCCGCGCCACAGCTACGCGCTGCTGCTGGCCGCCGGAGAGCTGCGAGGGGTAATGGCGCAGCCGGTGCGCCATGCCGACGCGCTCCAGTGACTCGATGACGCGCTGCTTGCGCTCGTCCTTGTTGAGCCCGGTGCGGTAGGTCAGCGGCAGCTCGACATTCTCGAACACCGTCAGGTCGCCGATCAGGTTGAATGCCTGGAAAATGAAGCCGATTTCGCGGTTGCGGATGTGGGCGCGCTGCGAATGATCCAGCTCCTCGACCGCGGTACCGTTCAGCCAGTAACTGCCGCCGCTTGGCGTGTCGAGCAGCCCGAGGATCGACAGTAGAGTCGACTTGCCGCAGCCGGACGGCCCGGAGATCGACACATAGTCGCCTTTCTCGATCGTGAAGTGCACGCCCGAGAGCGCGTGGGTCTCGACCTCGTCCGTGTAGAAGACTTTCTTCAGGTCCTCGAGGTGGATCAGCGATTTCGCCGGCTCAATTGCAATGGCTTCGGCTGCATTATTCATAACGCCTCCAACATCAGTGGAAATATGGTCGTGACAGGTAGCACGCTATCGCCGTGCCGAAACTTCAAGTCGGTCTTCAAGTCATTCCTCTGCGAGTGCCTGCATCGGCGCGACGTGGGCAGCTCTGAGAGCCGGTGGCAGCGCCGCGGCCGCGGCAACCGCGCACAGCACTATCGCCATCCACGCCACGCTGGCGGCATCACTCGGACCCATACCGGCAAAATAAGATTGCAGCAGAGCGATCATCCCCATCAGCAACGGCAGGCCGACAGCCACGCCGATGATCCCAACCGCAAGTGCCTGGAACACGATACCGCCTGCAATCGACGCCGGCTGCGCGCCCAGCGCCATGCGGATGCCGAACTCGCGGCGGCGCAGCGTGGTGATGAAGTTCATTGCGCTGTATAGGCCGACGACCGCGATCACACACGCGGTCAGCCCGAACAAGCCGAACATGAACCGGCTCCAGCGTTCACGGCTGTAGGTTCCGGCCAGGCGTTCGGTCATCGGGGACAGGAGGTGCAGGGCCAGGTTCCGATCCATTCTCTGGATGACCTGACGCAGACTGGCAGCCGCTTCGCTACCGCCGCGCACGACCAATGTCACGCCGCTGAAATCGTAGTCGGTACCCATCGCGAGCGGCAGGTACCAGGCCCGCGGGACGTCAAAGCTTGAGGATTGCTCGGCTTCAACCACGTCGCCGACGACCCCGACCACCGTGAGGTCGACCGTGCCCGCCCGCGTGACCCGCGTCATCGTGCGACCGAGCGCGTCGTGCGGCGTGCCCCAGTACTGCTCCGCAAAATGACGGCTGATGACGACGGACCCCGCATCCCGTGATGGATTGACATGGTCGAAATCTCGCCCGGCAAGCAGCGGCGTACCGAGCGCCGAGAGATAACCAGCGCTGGCGACGCGGTGGTGCGTCAACTCAAATCCCGGCACGGCCGGCGGTTCGTAGCCCGGCACCACGAATCCGGCGCCCCACGATCCGGATGCATCGGGCGTGACGGTGGAAGCGCCAGCCGCAAGCACGCCGGGCGAAGCGCGCAACGCTTCCAGCGTGCGGTTCACGAATGCAGCGCGGGACGCCGGATCCGGATACGCTTCGAGCGAAAACGCCAGATCGGCCGCCAGAAGGCCCGCGGGCTCGTAGCCGAGGTCGCCATCGACCAGGTCCGAGTAACCGGTCGCCACCAGCACGGTGGCCCCGACCAGCGCAAACGACAGGGCGAACTGCGCCGCGACCAGCCCGACCAGCGTCCGGCGCAATCGCACCGGCATGCTGCCGCACTTTTCCCGCCCGATCTGGACCGGCCCGTCTACACGCGACGCGCGACCGTCGAGCAACGCCAACGCGAGCGCGATGGCCAGGGCGACGGCCAGCGCGTAGCCTGCGGTAGCCGCGTTGACCCGAGGGGCGACGTCGAACTCGTTGATGGATGAGGCGCCGGCAAGGCCCAGCATCGGTTCCATCGACAGCAGGCACACGCCCAGGCCGGCCAACCACGCGCCTACTGCCACAGTGCCGCTGCGCAGCAGCGCGCGGCGGAACAGGTGGCTGCGCCCGGCACCCAGCGCGATGCGGACTGCAGTCTCATGCCGTTCGCTGAAACTGCGTGTAAGCAACAGGTTACCAACATTGATCACGGCCAGCAGCAGGACCAGCAGCGATCCGCCGAGAAGTACGTACAGAACCGGCCTCAGTGTGCCGAGGACTTCATCGCGTAGCGGGGTCAGGCGACTGGCGTTGGTGGCACCCAGCTGCGGCAATTCGACGTGCAGGACGCCGGCCATGCGGTCCAGTTCGTCCTGGGCCGCAGCAATATCGAGTCCCGAGCGCAGGCGCGCCGGCACGTACAGGTAGTTGCCACTCGGCCCGCGCAGCAGGGCATCGATGTCAAACGGCGTCCACAACTCAGCATCGTACGGATGGCTGAAGCCGCGGGGCATGATGCCGACGATTGTGTGGGGTCGGCCGTCGAGAATTGTGGTGCGCCCGAGCAGCCCGGGATCGCCGCCGAAATGTCGTTGCCATAATCGATGGCTAAGCACCGCGACATTGTTCTCGCCACTGCGGTCTTCACCTTCGGCGAAGGTGCGTCCAAGCGCTGGATGAACCCCGAGCAGATCGAAGAAATTCGCACTGACACTGGCGCCAGCTACGCGCAGCGGCTCCGCCCCACCCGTCAGCGTGAGCGCCTGGGCGGTGGCCGCGGCCATGTCGTCAAAGACCTGGTTATGCTCGCGCCAGCTAACGAAAGACAACGGAGACATGCTGAAAACCTGTTCGGCGCCATTGCCGCGCGCCACCTCGCGGACACGGACCACGGAGTCGAGCTCATGAATCGGCAGCGGCCGCATCAGAAAGCCCTCCAGGGTGCTGAACGTCGTCGTGTTCAGCGCGATGCCCAGAGTCAAGGCCAGCCACGCTGCCACACTGATACCTGGTCGGGAAACTCTGCTCATTGCGCCGCGGCCATCACATTTTCCACTTGCAAGCCATTGAGTTTGGATGCCTCAATGCGGATTTGGTTATATTTCTCAGTCCAGCCGGATGCGGTCATAGTCGTCCCACGACGACGTATCCGACAGGATCACCTGCTCACCGGGCTCGAGTCCCTGGATGATTTCAATGGAGTTGACGGAACTGCGGCCGAGTTCGACCGGCACGCGCACGGCGGACGCACCACCATTGGCGAGCTTGAACAGGCTGACCGTCGAGTTCGGCTGGCCGTAAGCGGGCCGGCCGGTAAAGATCACGCTCGGCAGGCGCTCGATTTCGATCGTGCCGTCGACCGACAGGTCCGGTCGCGCGCCGCGCGGCAAATCGCCGGTGAGGTCGACGTCCACCTGCACGGTGCCGGCCTGCACTGCAGGATCGATGCGCACGACGTGGCCTTCGACAATGCCGTTGCGCGTGTCGACGTCGACGCGCTGGCCGATCTGCACGTCGCGCGCCTGCGTCTCGGCGATGCGCAGCTCCGCCATCAGCTCCTCGGGGCGCGCGACACGCGCGATGTTGGCGCCGAGCGTGACGCGCTGACCTTCCTCGACCGGCACCTGCTGCAGCACGCCGCTGATGCCCGCCTTCACGTTCAGCGAGGCGATCTGCTCGAGCCGCCGGTTGTAGGCGTTGCGCACCTGCTCGAGCCGCGCGCGCTGCGCGGCCAGGCGCGCTTCGACCGAAGTCGCGAACTGCTGCACGCGATCGGCCTCGATGTCGAGCCGTACCTTGAGCTGCTCGGCCAGCAGCTCGGAGCGGCGGTACTGGAGCTTGGAGACGATGCCCTCCTCGGACAGCGACTTCTCGGCTTCCGCCTGTAGGCGCGCGCTCTCGTATTCGGCGCGCGCCACCGCATGCGCGGCGCGCTGGTCGAGCTGCTGGCTGCGCAGGTTGAGCTCGGTGTCGGTGAACTCGGCCTCGGCGGCCTCGAGCGCGTAGCGCGCCTCCTCGGCCTGCTGCACCAGGTCCGGATTGGACATCTCGAGAATCACGGTGTCAGGCTCGACAACCGCGCCCGGGCGCACGACGATGCGCTCGACCCGGCCGTCGGTCTGGGCGGCGATCCAGCGGATCTCGCGCGGCACGAGCGTGCCGGGGCCGCGTACCTGGCGCAGCATTTCACCCTCTCGCACGGAGTCGACCCACACCGAGGCGCGTGCCACGGAGGGGGCCGCCGGCTCCAAGCGGGCGAGGCCGACCGTCGCGAGCACGGCCAGTACGACCGCGCCGATGCCGATGCCGGCCTGGCGGATGCGTCGCTTGCGCTTGTTCTCGGGGCGGGGGATATCCATGGTGTGGCGTTGCGGTCGGCGCTCCCGGCCGGTGTTCGTTCCGGTCTTCGATGCACGCCGCGTGCCAATCGTTGCATCGCGCTCAAGTCATTGAAATCTGGAAGGTCGCGCGTGGCGGCGCGCGGCCCGGATATTCCGGATTCGGGACGGCGTCCCGGAACCGGGAACGAAGCGGGCCGAATCAGGGGAACGTCAGGCTGCGTTGCAGGCGAGTCAAATCGCCCAGCTGGCTGGCCGGCATCAAGTGGTCCGGTCGCAGGGGCATCGCGCCGTCGTCCGTCGGCGGCAGGCCGAGGATGTTCGAGCGCAGATACAGCTTCACCGGCGCTCGGTCGGCGGCGAAAATTTCCAGTTCTGCGCCTTCCGCCCGCATCGCGTAGTACACCAGCGTGGGTTCGCGTGTGAGCGCATCGGGCGGCACCTCGCGGCCGTCGATCCGCAGGCCGCTGATCGCGGGGGCGCCGGGAAAGCGGATCACGGTGGAATGGGCGCCCGGCGGGGCGGTGAGGCGGAACCGCATGCGGCGCCCCTGCTCGGTCGGATCGTCGGCCAACAGCTCGGCGTGCGGTCCCCTCGAGCGCAACACGGGGGCGGGTCGTTGCCACACTACACGCCCCGCACCGATCAGCTGCGCCGGCGCCCACTCCGGCAGAGCCGCGCGCTCCGGATCGTCCCCCAGGTAAAGACGCGTCCACTCGTCCGGCGCCGGATCAAGCGAATACCAGCGGGCCGCGTCTGCGTCGAGGTCCGCAATGTAGTGGACGCCGTTGGCCTTCCTGCGCTGGCTGTCGATGCCGGCACCGAGAACTGCGGCGGCCAGTACGGCCAGGCCGGTGACGGCGAGCAATCCCGGCACGGCCGGCCCGAGGCTGCGCCTGAGCAGCTCGATCTGCAGGGCGAGCAGCCCCAGGCCGAGCACGAGTAACGCGACCGGCATCGCCACCCTGTCGAGCGTCAGCGCCACCTCGACACCCTCGATCACGGGCGCGAGCAGCAGTACCGCCGGCCATGCCGTCAAACCCAGTGCAACGACCAGCGCAAACGGATGATGCATCGCGCGGGGGCGCCAGCACGCCAGGCCCGCCGTCGCGAACAGGAGCGGCCACAGGAACAGGTAGCTGGCGCCGGGCATGTGGAGCGCACTTGCCACGGCCAGCGCGGCCCACGAGACGGTTGCGGCAAGCAGCAGGTCGGCCGGCGCCAGTCGTCGGCCGACGGATACGAACGAGACCGCATACAACGCGGTGGCCAACAGGCCGATGCCGAGCAGGTAGCGTCCGCTGCCATACGGCGAGCCGTGCGAAAACCAGGCGACCTCCGGCAGCAGGCCCGCCAGCAGGTGCCACGCCCCGATCGCCATCAGTGGCAGGAGCACCAGCGCGGCGGCCAGGTGCACCACGCCCAGCATCACACCTGTCACGCGCCACGCGTCGCGGCGATGCGCGGCGATCGCCACCACGACCAGCAGCAGCACTGCCAGCGCCGCCATGGGCAGCGCCCATGCCTGGGGATAATGCACCATCCCCAGCACCGGCAGGCTGAAGTAAACTCTATCCGGCGCCGCGAGCGACGCCAGGTCCATGTCGCCAAAGGCCCTGGCCAGGGAAAGCAGATAGCCGCCGTGGTGCTGCAGCGTGCGCGGGTCGGCATTGTCGAAGTTGTCGAGCGGCGTGTGGTAATGCGTCAGGCCGTGCACGTTGGCGAAATCCATCCCCGCATGGCCCGCCTTCTCGAACACGGTCAGGTCCGTGTCATTCGGCAGGCGCTTGAAAATCTCGTTCGCGAGGGACACGGCGGCGGGATACGGCGCCGCCTGCGCAAGCGTCCGGATCATGCGCCCGTTGCCGGCCGTGGTACGAAACATCTGCACGGGCCCGGTATAGCCGCGGCCTTCCGCGTTGAGCACGATCCCCGTGTCCGCCGCCCACGGGTGTTCGTCCACCCACGCCTGCGCCCCGAGCAGCCCCATCTCTTCCGCGTCGGTGATCAGCACGATGACGTCGTTGCGCAACGGCCCGCCGGCACGCAGCGCGCGCACGGCCTCGAGGATCGCCGCGACGCCGTGGCCCGCATCCGACGCGCCCGGCGCGCTCGGCACCGAATCGTAATGCGACAGCAGCACGACGGCAGCGGACGAATCCGTGCCAGGCATACGCGCCATGACGTTGACCACCGCTGCCGCCCGCAGCATGCCGCCGCTGCGCCGCACGCCCGTCGCGCGCTGCACTTCGGGCGCCAGGT
This sequence comes from Gammaproteobacteria bacterium, assembly GCA_035514535.1. Lineage (GTDB taxonomy): Bacteria > Pseudomonadota > Gammaproteobacteria > Steroidobacterales > XN24 > XN24. Next base: position 6,935 of record DATKAZ010000003.1, on the reverse strand, counting down.
CGAGGCCGCGCAGCGCATCGAGCAGGTACTCGCGGGCCGCGGCATGAGCGGTCGTTCCCGCCGGGCGCGGGCTGCGCGTCAGTTCGCGCAGGTGTACGCGGGCACGCTCGGCCGAGAATGCCGTGGCCTCGGCCGTGGCCGGCACGACGGGTGGCGGCACGGCCGGCGGCCAGGCCAGGGCAAGTACGATTGCCGTCGCGAGCAGTGCCAGCAGCAACACGCCCCCGGGCACCGTCGGTACGAATGAATCCGATCTGTCTGGCATTTTGCAGCGCTGCTGTTACCCAAGATCCCGCGAAATCAGCCTTCGGTCAGATCCGGCGGCAGCATAGAGCAAGTTGCCCGGCTCCCCTAATTCGCCCGCCGCCCGATGGTTTGTCCGGTCCGCGGATTTACTGCACCATTGCAGGCACTCACTTACTACATCCGGACCTGACGCCATGGCGAGCCCGCGCTTCGAAGACCTCAGGCCACGCCTCGCCGAGTTCGCCGCCGAGCGCGACTGGGACCAGTTCCACTCGCCGAAGAACCTCGCCATGGCGCTGGCCGCCGAGGCCGGCGAGCTGCTCGAGCACTTCCAGTGGCTGACTGAAAAACAGAGCGCGGAGCTGCCGGCCGCGGAACTCGAGGCCGTCGCGCTCGAGCTGGCAGACGTCCAGCTTTACCTGGTGCGGCTTGCCGACCGGCTCGGCGTCGATCTCGTCGCCGCAGCGCATCGCAAGATCGACCTGAACGCAACCAAGTATCCTGCAGACAAGGCGCGCGGAAACGCGCGCAAGGCCGGCGACTTGTAGTATTTCCCCCGGCCGCGCTCGTCATTCACACGGGAGGCATGATGTATCCGCCGGACATCCACCTGGATGACGACCGGTCCCTGCCTGGCTGGATCTACCACGACCCGGAGTTCTTCGCGGCCGAGAAGGACGCCGTGTTCCGCACCGCCTGGCAGCTCGTCTGTCACGTGAGCGATATCCCGCAACCTGGCGATTACCACACGCTCGACCTGCTGGGCGAGCCACTCGTCACGGTGCGCGGCGAGGACGGTGCGGTGCGCAGCTTCTACAACGTCTGCCAGCATCGCGCGGCGCGCCTGCTGGACGGCTCGAGTGGCCACTGCGGCCGGCGCATCTCCTGCCCGTATCACCGCTGGACGTATGCGCTCGACGGCACGCTCGTCGGCGTACCGCAGCGCGACGACTATCACGGCCTCGAGCTGAGCGAGCACGGGCTCGCGCCGCTGGAGCAGGAGATCTTCCTGGGCTTCGTGTTCGTGCGCCTCGCGCCGGGGCTGCCCGCCGTGCGCGAGATGTTGGCGCCTTACCTCGAGGAGCTGGCGGCGCGGCGCTTCGAGGAACTCGTGCCGCAGGGGCGCGTGACACTGCGCCCACGCGCGGTGAACTGGAAGAACGTCGCCGACAATTACGGCGATGCGCTGCACATCAATGTCGCGCACCCGGGCCTGACGCGGCTGTTCGGCAGGACTTACGGGCTCGAGGCGCAGGCCTGGGTCGACAAGATGTGGGGCACACTCAGCGACACCCCCTCGACGAACTGGTCGGAGCGCCGCTACCAGGCGCTCCTGCCGGCGCAGCCCGACCTCCCGCCGGCGCAGCAGCGCTGCTGGAACTATTACCGGTTGTGGCCGAACACGGCCTTCGACGTGTATCCCGACCAGGTGGATTTCATGCAGTTCATCCCGGTGTCGCCGACCGAGACCCTCATCCGCGAGATCGCCTACGGTCATCCGGACGCGCGCCGCGAAATGCGCGCTGCACGCTATCTCAACTGGCGCATCAACCGGAAGGTGAACCTGGAGGACAAGACGCTGATCGAGCGCGTGCAGGCGGGGATGGGCTCGAGCGGCTACGTCACCGGGCCGCTCGGCGACAGCGAGGTCTGCCTGCGAAGCTTTGCACACCGCATGCGTGAACTGATCCCCGCATGCCGGCAGGCGCGTGCACCGTCACCGGGCTGGAGCAGGCGACCATCGGAACCGGCAGGCTCATGAAGCCCGCGGCCGCCGCCGGCCGCGGGGCGCCGCTGGGACTTTGGACCGCGACCGCGCTGGTGGTCGGCAATATGATCGGCTCCGGGCTGTTCCTGTTGCCGGCGGCGCTCGCGCCATTCGGCGCTGCTGCGTTCCTCGGCTGGGGACTGAGCGCGGCGGGGGCGATGTCGCTCGCCGTCGTGTTCGCCTGGCTCGCGCTGCGCCATCCGGTGCGCGGCGGGCCCTACGCCTATGCCCGGCTCGCCTTCGGCGACGGTGCCGGGTTCCTCGTCGCATGGAGCTACTGGATCTCGATCTGGTCGGGCAATGCGGCGATCGCCGTCGCCTTTACCGGCTACCTTGGTCGCCTGGTGCCGGCGTTCACCGCGAGTCCGGCGGCCGCAGCGGCGACCGCGCTGGGGGCCGTGTGGCTATGCACGCTGACGAACATCGCCGGGGTGCGCGCCGCAGGCCTGGTGCAACTTGTCACCACCGTACTGAAGCTTTTGCCGCTCGCCACCATCGCGGTGTTCGGCGTGTGGTACGTGCAGCCGGCCGACTTCGTGCCCTTCGATCGCGCCGGCCTCGGGCTGTGGCCGGCGGCCTCCGTGACGGCGGCCATGACGTTGTGGGCGTTTCTCGGTCTGGAGAGCGCGACCGTCCCGGCCGAAGATGTGCGCGACGCAGCGCGAATCGTGCCGCGCGCCACACTGCTTGGCACGGCACTGGCCGGCACCGCCACGGTCCTCGCCTGCATGACCGTCGTGCTGCGGCTGCCGGCCGGCGCGCCGCCCTCCGCGGCCCCGTTCGCCGACGTCGCGGCGCGTCTCTGGGGCCCGGCCGCGGGTACGACCTTTGGCGCCGCTGCGGCGATCGCCTGTTACGGCGCGCTCAACGGCTGGGTGCTGCTGCAGGGCCAGGTGCCGCTCGCCGCTGCCCGCGACGGGCTGTTTCCGGCGCTGTTCGCCTGGCCCGGCAACGGGCGCGCGCCGCTGGCCGGACTGCTGCTGAGCAGCACGCTGGCCAGCGGGCTCGTGCTGGCCAACTACCAGAAGGACCTGGTCGGGCTGTTCACTTTCGTGCTGCTGCTGGCGACTGCCGCGACGCTGCTGCCGTTCCTGATGTGCGCGGCTGCGTTCCTGAAGCTCGACCGCGGCCGCGGACCGTCGCACCGCCCCGCGGTCGCCGCCGGCGCGTTGGTCTTCAGCGTCGCCGCACTGCTCGCAACGGGCGCGGAAGCCCTCGCCTGGGGAACGGTGCTCGTGGCCGCCGGAGTACCGCTCTATCTCTGGCGGACGGCAAGATTGCGCCGGACGATATCCCCCTGCTGGTCCAAGCTCCGGCCCACGCATACATCGGTCCGGGCGCGGGCCTGTCCGCCATAGGATCCGTGCTGGCACTCCTCGGCGCAGTCCTGCTGATGATCGTCGGCTTCGTCTCGTATCGGCGCGGACAGTCCGGAGGGGCTCGAGAAGGTGCTCTGGAAAGCGGATGATCATCGCGCTGCGCCAGCCCGATGCACCGCTGGAGGGCCGCTACCTGAGCAAGAACAACGCGAACATAGCGCGTATCGACGCGCTAGCCACTCGAGCCCTGGCCTGCTACGAACCGCTCCGGGCGCGATGCCTGCTGGCCACTTGCTAGAAGTCGTAATTCAATCCAGCATAGAAGTGCGCGCCATTGAAGCCGAAGGGCGCCGATCGACGCGAATACTGGAACACACCAGGTGAGTCCACGATCACGTTGCCCTCCCCGTCGATGATGCGCCCGCCACGCGCCTGGCCGATGTTGTTCCGGTCTGGCGTAATATCAAAGATATTGTAGCCGCCGATGCGGCCCAGCAGCCGATCGGTGAAGGCATAGCGGAACTGCAGGTCGACCAGCGTCTTGGCGCCGTAAGTCTGTCGCTGCACCGACGCGCCGATGCCCTCCTCCACAGTGTATTCGCCGTAGCGATTGACCGCCACGGTCAGCCCGAACACGCCGCGGTCCCAGCTGCCGGTGAGATTGACCCGGTCGTGCGGCTGCCACTCCTCCAGGATGGACTGGTCCAGGCTCGGAAACACCAGCTCCGCGATTCCCGGCACATTGGCCAGCGCCTCGGGCGGGCGCACCGAGTCGATGCTCGTGTCGGTGTAGTTTGCGGCCAACGACAGGCTGAGGTCGCCGCCGAGCAGATCCCTGCTGTGCGTGACCACTAGGTCCACGCCCTCGGTCGTGGTGTCGGCCGCGTTGAGGAAGAACTGGGCGGAATTGGCATTCGCCGAGGCAAGCGCCGCGTCCAGCTCCGGGTCGAGGCCGGTGCCGATGGAACCACTGATGACGATGCGGTCATCGATCTCGATTCGGTAGTAGTCGGCGGTGATGGTCCACGCGTCGGCCGGCACCAGTACGAAGCCTACGCTGGCATTGCGCGCCGTTTCCTCCTTTAGCTGCGGGATGCCGATGGCCTGCGCCACCGCGCTGTCGTTGCGAAACGTACCGCGCTCCTGGGGCACGCTCTCGCCGTCGATGGTCACGAACTGCGTGCTGGTCGAATTGAAGAACTGCTGCTGCAGCGACGGCGCGCGGAAGCCGGTGCTCACGGAACCGCGCAGCCGCAGCATCTGCGTCGCCTGGAACGCCGCCGCGGCTTTGGCATTGAAGGTGCTGCCGAAGTCGCTGTAATCCTCGAAGCGGACTGCCCCGCTAAAAAGCCAGCGGTCGATGGCATCGTAGTCCACCTCCAGGTATGCGGCCACCGAATCACGGTCCTCGTCCACCTTGTTCTCCGGCCGGAATCCCGGAAATACCTGAATGCCGGCAGCGCCTGGCGGCGCCGCGGGTTCCTCGACGTCGGGATTGAAATCTGCGAAGGACACCACTTCGCCCGGGTTGAGCTCATAGCCCTCCTCCCGGTAGGCGGCGCCGAAGGCGATCGAACCCCAGGCGAGGTCCTTGAACACGTCGGCATCGAAGGTCAGCTGTGTCAGGCGCAAGTCGCCCGCCCGGGCGCTGGTCGGGCTGGTGCCGGTGGCTGACACCATGGACGCATTCAGCGAATTGCTGATCTCGAACTCAAAGGTGTTTTCTGCCCAGCCCGCGCCCACGTCCCAGGTCCAGCCGTCGCCGAATTCGCCGCGCACGCCCGCATTGGTGCTGAGGTCCTTGATGTCGGTGTTGATCAACGGCAGAAAGCCGTCCGGGTACAGGCCATGGCCGCCATTGACCGGCGTGCCGTCGAACATGAAGCGCGGATTCTGTGTGGCTGAGCCGGCATTGCGATAGAAACCGCCCGAGGTGTTCTCGCGCTCCGACCACGTGGCGAAGCCGTAGGCCTCAACCAGCGTCGAGACCGGCAAGCCGAGATTCAGGACGGCCGACACCTGTTCCGAATCCGCGTCTCCGATACGGAAGTTCTTGCGATCGAAGACGATCTCGCGTGGATCGGTAGTCTGTTTCGTGCCGTCCGGCAGTGTCACACAGGTATCAGCATAGATGCAGTCCCCGGCCAGGCCGGCACGATTGGTGCGGCCGCGGTCCCGGTACTCCAGCGTGGCGTTGATGAAGCCGCCATTGCCCAGGCGGAACCCCTGGCTGTAGCTGGTTACCCAAGTTTCGCCGTCGCCGTCGGTGAACTGCCCCGCCTGGCCGCCCACGCGCCCGCCGTCGTCATGGTCATGCAGCACGATATTGATCACGCCGGCGATCGCATCCGAACCGTATTGCGCGGCAGCGCCGTCGCGCAGCACCTCGATACGCTTGATGGCGCTCGCCGGGATGGCATTCAGGTCAGTACCCGCCGTGCCCCGGCCCACCGACTGGTTGACGTGCACCAGGGCGCTGCCGTGGCGACGCTTGCCGTTCACCAGCACCAGGGTCTGGTCCGGACCGAGGCCGCGCAGGGTCGCCGGGCGCAGCGCGTCCGTGCCGTCGCTGATGGTGGAGCTGGAAAAATTGAACGATGGGGCGAGCGACTGCAGCATGCGCCCCACTTCCGTCTGCCCTGTTTCACCCATGGACGAGAAGCTGAATGCGTCGACCGGCACCGGCGAATCCAGCGCAGTCCGCCCCAGCGACCGGGTCCCTACGACGATAATCTCTTCAAGCGTGTCCTGTTCCGACGTGTCCTGGGCTTGTGCCTGCCGGTGCCCGGCGGGCGTTGCACAGAGTGCAGCGGCGCACGCAAGCGCCAGTGTGGGATACCGCATGGAATCGCCCCCGGACGACGGATCCGCTGGCAGCCGCCGCACCGAAGGCATACGACCCATCGCCCCTGACCCTGATTTATGCTGCGCAGCAGCTTAATTAAAGTAACGAAACTCGCAACTGTCAAGGTTGATGCCAACCAAAGCCCTTGGCCCGCAGCAATCTCGCCACGCGCTGATTCTGGATCAGGTATTCGGCCTCGAGGCGCGCGTCTTCCGCGGCGTTCGTGGAAGTGGTGCGAAAGTCCTCGATGGCCGGAAGCGTCTCGCTGCTGCCGTCCTGGCGGATGCGGATGTGCAGGTCATTGGTCATGCGATGGGATGCGTAGTAGTCGAGGTACTCGCCGCGGGCGTCCGTGCCGAATAGGTACCAGACGGTCCAGCCGCGCCGGACGATCTTGCCGCGCCTGCGCGCCGCGACGTCTGCCGATGGTAGCCGGATACCGCGGTCGTGAAAATCCGAGTTGAACGCGGCGACCAGCATGTCTGTCGGGCCGCAGCCCGTTGCGTGGATCACCGGATCTCAGCCCCGCGCAGGCTTTCCGCTCGACGGTTCGCCCGCAAATTCCTATGGTGCTCATTCTCGGCACCCGCTGATCAGCGCTCCACCGGGACTCCCTGCACGCGCAAGGGCGTCGGGCTGATCGTCCCGGCCGCTTCGCATTCCGTAATCGACCGGCCGTCGCGTGATGCCAGGATGACGAAATTGCCGTCCTCGCGCCCGGCACCGATCTCATAGGTTGCGCCCGCGACCGCCGGGA
>DATKAZ010000002.1:0-113035 GCA_035514535.1 Gammaproteobacteria bacterium | reverse complement strand
GAGACTCGCTGCCGGACGGGCTCAAGTCGGTGGCCGACTACCCGAACCTGATTGCCGAGCTGCTACGGCGCGGCCACTCGGAAGCCGACATCCGCCAGATTCTCGGCGGTAACTTGTTGCGAGTCTGGGGCGAGGTCGAAGAGATCAGGGATTCCCCAAAGTACAGGTTGTCAGCACCACCCGCGGCACGGCACAGTGCACAATTTTTTCGGTAGTCGCCGCCAGGCGGAGACGGGGTATTTTGCGTGTCTGATTCAGTTATCACCGGCCTGGTCGCCAGCACTCTCATCACCGGTCGTCGAGGACGAATGACCGCCGGTCGGGCCGGCTAGGGCAGCGGAATCGACTCGTCGTCGCCCGGCACCGGCGGGAAGCGACCTGCCCGCCAGTCCTCCTTCGCCTGCTCGATGCGGTCCTGCCGCGACGAGACGAAGTTCCACCAGATGTGACGTGAGCCCTCCAGCGGCTCGCCACCGAGCACCAGCAGCCGGGCGGGTGTGCGCGCGGTGACCGTGAGTCGCTCCCCCGGGGTCAGGACCAGCATCCGGCCTGCCGCGTGCGGGCGCCCCGCGATCTCGACCTCGCCCTCGGCCAGGTAGAGCGCGCGCTCCTCCCGCGTCGCGTCCAGCCGCAGTGCGGCGCCGGCCGCGAGCTCGGCATCCACATACATCGTCGAGGTGAAGGTCTGCACCGGCGAGCGCTCACCGCGCAGTTCGCCGGCGATGATGCGCACTTTCAGCCCGCCATCCTCGATCAGCGGCAGGGCGCTCACCGCGTGATGCGAGAAGGCCGGGGCCGTTTCCTCGGCGTGTCGCGGCAGCGCGATCCAGGCCTGGATGCCGAACAGCTCGGGGCCGGCGGGCCGCAGCTCGGGCGGCGTGCGCTCCGAGTGGACGATGCCGCTCCCCGCCGTCATCCAGTTGACCTCGCCTGGCCGGATGGCCTGCACGGTGCCTAAGCTGTCGCGATGCAGGATCTCGCCGTGGAACAGGTAGGTCACTGTGGCGAGGCCGATGTGCGGATGCGGCCGGACGTCGAGGCCGCTGCCGGCACGCAGGACACTCGGCCCCATCTGGTCGAAGAAGATGAACGGACCGACCATGCGCCGCCTGCCCGAAGGCAGGGCGCGGCGCACCTCGAAGCCGCCGAGGTCGCGCGTGCGCGGCTCGATTACAAGCTCGACCGGTTCGGCCCCGGCCTCGCGCGTACTCGTGTCGGCCTGCGGACATTCGAACCAGCTCATGGCCCACCTCCGATCGACACGCCGAGCGCCGCGGTGATTATAGCGGTCCGCTGCAGACTTGCTTCGTACTCATGGTAGCTTCCTTGTCGGGCCCCCATGCGCAGCCCCGGGAGGATCGAACATGCACCGCAGCCGCCTCACCGCCATCGTCATCGACTGCCTGCCCGAGCACTTCGAGGAGAGCGTATTTTTCTGGGCCGCAGCCCTGGGCGTGAAGAAACCGCGACGCCCCGGAGCGGGCCAGCGCTATGTTCACCTGAAGCGTCCCGACGGCGATTTTGACGTGCTCGTCCAGCGCGTCGAGCAGGACCCCGGCATTCACCTCGACATTGAGAGCGACTCGGTCGCCCGCGAGGTCGAGCGGCTGGAATCACTCGGCGCCGCACGCAAGCGCAAAGTAAAAACCTGGTGGGTGATGCAGGATCCCTCGGGCAAGGCGTTCTGCGTCGTGCGCGACCAGGGCAAGGGCCTGCTGGCGCAGCGGCCGCCGTGGCCCGATAGTGAGGCAGGTCGCACTTCGTGACGGCCGTGCTTGACGGCGCGGGACGTTCTGGATATGTCTTAAGGCGGACCGTGCGGCAATGTACGGCACCAGGGAAGGCTACCGGCGCGTCGAACGGTCTCGGGCCAGCCGTAGAGGTGTCGTATCCATGCATGCAGGTCGCCGCATCATTCCCAGCCGCAACGTCCGCGAATTCTTCCGCGAGTCGGTGGACGAAGCGCTGTCGAAACAGTCGTTGCAGGCAGAGGATCACACGGTCCACTATGTCGTCGAGTTGCTGACCGGCTTCACGCGCGCGGAAGAATTTCACGAGGCCGGCCAGGAAACGCGCGCGAGAACTCTGCGCCCGCTGGCCCTGATGTTGAATGACGCCGTAGATGCGGCGACGGAGGCCGATCGCGACCGCGCGATGCGCAGGCTCGGCGACGTGGCGTTGTTCGTGGCGGGATTCTTCCCCGACGTGTTCGCGCGGCGCTCCGTGGACGTGGACTACTGCATCCGCATGGGCGGCACGGCGTATTCCTGGCTGGCGGAGCGCGGCCGCTACTCGGCACAGGTGCGGGTGTTCGGCGGCATCTTCAGCGAGTTGTCGGAGAAGTTCGCGATGTTCGTCGAGGTCCTCGGTGAGGTCAGCGACCTCGGGCGCAGTTACAGCTCCGCCGATGTGTTGCGGCTGTATGAACTGTGGATCCGCACGGGCAGCCCGCGCGCCGACCGGCGCTTGCGCGAACTTGGCATCCAGCCCGCCGCCGGCGCCGTCAGCCGCCTGGAGCATTGATGCGCCTGCTCGACGAGCTGCAGGGCATGCTGCAGCAGACTTACGATCTCGCCGGCGAGCACCGCGTCTCCGACTTCCTGACCGGGAATCCGGCGCTCGTCGAGGCGCTGGGCATCATGCCGGGCACCGCCGGAGCGGGCGAGCAGGTGCTGGTGTCGCAGCAGGATGCGGACTGCGTCGATCTCGCCGTCTACATCGCGCCCGAGGTGCTCGAGCGACTCGGCGAATCCGACCCGCTGGAGGCCTTGCACGACAGCAACCTGGCGGATTTCCTGATGGCGCTCGAGGGCGTCAGCCATTTCGTCTACCTCGCCTGGAACGCCGGCCTCGACAAGCCGGTGACGCGCCTCGAGCTCGAGCTGCAGGGTGAAGTGGACAAGTTCGTCCTCACGGCGCTGGTGCTGGCGACGCGCCAGGGCCGGGCGCCGGACGCATTGCATCACGGCCTGTTCCGCCGCTGCCGGCTCGAGCCGTCGCTCGATGACGAATCCCGGGCGCGCTACCAGGCGGCGAGCCGCTACGCGGAGACCTATTGTCGCGGGCTGCTCGAGCGCTTTCGCCGCAAGCGCGACATGAGCACGCTGTGGCCGGAGCTGCGGCGTTTCTATCGCCTGACCCAGCGGGGCAAGATGGCGCGCATCGACTACGCCTGCGCCTGATTCGGCAGGCGGCGGGCGATTCGCATTAGAATTGGCCGACCGCAGGCGGGGACGGGAGGTCCGGCGAGTGATTCTTCGACGCACGGCAGGGGTCGTGCTGATCGCGATGCTGAGCGTGGCGGGCATGAGGCCGGCATCCGCCGTCGCGCTCGGCGAGCTGGAATTCGCACCCTGTGTGCTGACGTCGGCCGGCCTGCCGCGGCCCACCGAGGCGCAGTGCACAACCGTCACCGTGCCGGAAGATCCGGCCGCGCCCGACGGCCGGACGATCGAGCTTGCCCTCGCGTGGGTGCCGGTCGAAGGCGATGCCGCGCCGGACCCGGTGTTTTTCATTGCCGGCGGCCCCGGACAGTCGGCGCGCGCCCAGTACCCTGTGCTGGCGGCCGCATTCAGAGACATCAATCGCACGCGCCACATCCTGCTGCTCGACCAGCGCGGCACCGGCGGCTCGCGGCCCCTGCATTGCCCGGAACAGGAGGGCGAGGAGGCACTGCTCGGGATCGACGAGCCGGCACCGCAGCAGTTGCGTGAGCTTGCCGAGCGTTGCCGCGACGAACTGCAGGAGGTCGCGGACCTGCGCTTCTACACGACTACGGAAGCGGTTCACGACCTGGAGTTCGTACGCCGCAGGATCGGCGCACCCGAAGTGAATCTCATCGGCGTGTCCTACGGCACGCGCGTCGCGCAGCAGTACGCCAAGGCCCATCCCGAGCACGTGCGCACGATCATCCTTGACAGTGTCGTGCCGCCCGACCTGGCGCTGGGGGCGGAACATGCGCGCAACCTGCAGGATGCGCTCGATGCGCAGTTCGCCCGCTGTCGCGCTACGCCCGCCTGCAGCGAGGCATTCGGCGATCCGGCGCCGCGCCTCGAGGCGGTGGCGCAACGGCTGCGGGCCGGCAGCCTCGCGCCGGTGCGGTATCGCGATCCGACCAGCGGCGCATGGCGCGAGGACATCCCCAGCTATGGCCACCTCGCGGCCGTGCTGCGCTTCTACGCCTACATGCCGCTGACGGCGGCGCTGCTGCCGCTGGTCATCCACCAGGCCGGCGAGGGCGACTACGCGGCGCTGCTGGCGATGACGCGCCTGATGGCACGCGATCTCGGCGGCCAGATCGCGTCGGGCATGCACAATTCGGTAGTCTGTACCGAGGATGCCGCTGAGCTCGCGCATGACGCCGGCACTCGCGACACGGTGCTGGGCGGCGATTTTGTCGCGGCGATCCAGGCGCTGTGCGCGGCGTGGCCGCGCGGCACCCGCCCCGCCGATTTCCGCCGGCCCCTCGACGGGGAGATGCCCGTATTGCTGATCTCCGGCGAGCACGATCCGGTGACGCCGCCGCGCTACGGGGATCGCGTCGCGGCCTCGCTCAGCCATGCGCGCCACGTGGTCCTCGAGGGCCAGGGACACAGCCTGTTCAGCACCGGCTGCATGCCGACCCTCGCCGCCCAGTTCATCGAGAGCGCCGATGCGCTCGACCTGGATGCATCCTGCCTGGATCGCATCATGCCGCCGCCACCGTTTTCAGGCCTGTACGGCTGGGAGCCCTGACCCGGAGATTGCCCGCATGATCGAGGCCAGGGACCTGCACAAGGCCTTCAAGGTCAAGACCGGACTGGTACGCGCGGTGGACGGGGCGAGCTTCGTCGCCGGCGACGGAGGGATCACCGGCCTGCTCGGGCCGAACGGCGCGGGCAAGACGACGACCCTCAGGATGCTGTACACGCTGATGCAGCCGGATCGCGGCGCCGTGAGCGTGGACGGCCGCGATGCCGCCGCGGAGCCGGCCGCAGTGCGGCGTAGCCTGGGCGTGCTCCCCGACGCCCGCGGCGTCTACAAGCGGCTCACTGCGCGCGAGAACATCGCCTACTTCGGGCGCCTGCACGGCCTGGAGCCACAGCTCATCGCGGCGCGCACCGAGCGGCTCGTCGCGGCCCTCGGGATGGAGGATTTCATCGACCGCCAGGCCGAGGGGTTCTCCCAGGGACAGCGCACCAAGACGGCCATCGCGCGCGCCCTGGTGCATGATCCGCAGAATGTCATCCTCGACGAGCCGACGAACGGCCTCGACGTGATGACGACGCGCGGGCTGCGAGAATTTCTGCTGTCGCTCAAGACGCAGGGCCGCTGCGTGATCCTGTCGAGCCACATCATGCAGGAAGTAGGCCTGCTCTGTGACCACATCGTCATCATCGCGCGGGGCAAGGTCGTGGCACAGGGAAGCGCCGACCAGCTGCGGCTGCTGAGCGGCCAGGAGAGCCTCGAGGACGCGTTCGTGCGCCTCATCGGGTCCGACGAAGGGCTCGCCACATGAGGACGGTGTGGACGGTCATGCGCAAGGAACTGCTCGACCTGTACCGGGACCGCCGCACGCTGATCCTCACGCTGTTCATGGCGCCGCTGCTGTTCCCGCTGCTGATCCTCGGCATGGGGGCGCTGGCGGAATCGCGCGCGCGCACGCAGCTGGAGAGCACACTCGAGCTGCCGGTCATCGGCGCGGCGCACGCGCCTAACCTGGTGGCCTATCTCGGCACGCTCGATATTCGCGCGATCGACGCCCCGGCGGACCCCCAGGCGGCGATCCGCGACCAGGTTCACGAGGTCATCCTGGAGATTCCCGCGGACTATCCCGCCCAGTGGCGCGCCAGCCGCCCGGCCGTTGTCGAGATCCTCTACGACAGCTCGCGGCAGGATTCCCGCATTCCTGTCGCACGCGTCGAGAACGCGTTGCGCAACTACAGCCGCCGGGTGGCGACCCTGCGCCTGCTGTCCCGCGGCGTCGACCCCGCCCTCGGCGAGGCCGTCGTGCCGGGGCGCCGCGACCTGTCGACGCCGGAGGCGCGCCGCGGCATGGCGCTGGCCTTCCTGCCTTACCTGCTCATCCTCAGCGCGTTTCTCGGCAGCGCCTACCTGGTGATCGATATCACCGCGGGCGAGCGCGAGCGCCAGTCGCTGGAGCCGCTCCTCGCGACGCCGTCGAGCCGCGCGGCGATCATGAGCGGCAAGATCGCCGCGGCCTGCGCCTTCGGGATGTTCAGCCTGCTGCTGATCCTGCTGAGCTTCAAGCTGAGCTTCCAGTTCGCCGGCAGCGGGCCGTTCCGCGGTGTGGACGTGTCCTTCGGCGCCATGGGCCGGCTGCTCGGCATCCTCGCGCCCATGGTGCTGATCGGCACGACGCTGCTGACGCTGATCTCGGCCAGCGTCAAGTCCGTCAAGGAAGCGCAGAGCTACATGAGCGTCCTGATGCTGTTGCCGATCATCCCCACGGTGATCCTGCTCGTCACGCCGGTGAAGAGCCAGCTGTGGATGTTCGCAGTGCCGTTTTTGGCACAGAACCAGGCGATCCTCATGGTGTTGCGCGCGGAGGCCGTCGGGCCCCTCCAGTGGCTCGTGTACCTCGGCGCAGGCTTCGGCCTCGGCCTCGTCCTGTGGCTGATCGCCGCGCGTCTTTATCACCGCGAGAAGCTGGCTATCAGCGCCTGAGCCGGAACGGGCTATACTCCGCGGCGACGCCAGGCGCCGGAGTTCTCGTGGGACAGACCTTCCTGTTCGTTTCGCTCGCCGGGCTCGTCCTCTGGGGCGTGCTGATCTTCAACCGGCTGGTCAGGGATCGTAACCAGGTGCGCGCCGCCTGGAGCGACATCGACGTGCAGCTCACGCGGCGCCACGACCTCGTGCCGCGCCTCGTCGCGGCCGTGCGCGCCTACGCGGATTACGAGCGCGCCACGCTTACTGCGGTGACGGAACTGAGGAGCCGCGCCGTGGCCGCCGGCAGCCTGCGGGACAAGGCGCGGCTCGAGGACGAGATGGAGTCGGGCCTGCATCGCCTGATCGCGCTGGCCGAGTCCTACCCGGACCTGAAGGCCGACGAGAATTTCCTGCAGCTGCAGCGCGATCTCGTCGATACCGAGGACCAGCTGCAATACGCGCGCCGCTTCTACAACGGCGCCGTGCGCAACTACAACACGCGCATCGAGACCTTTCCTGACATGCTGGTAGCGCGGACGCTGGTCTTCGCGCCGGCCGAGTTCTTCGCGGTGGACGACGCCGAGGTGCGGGCAGCCCCGCGCCTGGAGCTTTCCTGAGGTGTGGCGGGCCGCGACCCTGCTGGTGGCCGGGCTGGCCTGCGCCGTGCCTGCCCTGGCGGCCGAGCGCATCATCGATTACCACAGCGAGATCGAGGTACACGCCGACGCTTCGATGACCGTCACGGAAACCATCGTCGTCGAAGCGGCCGGGCAGCTCATCCGGCGCGGCATCTACCGGGATTTCCCCACCGACTACCGGGATCGCCTCGGCAACCGCTACCGCGTCGGCTTCGAGGTGCTGGCGGTCACGCGCAACGGCCGCTCCGAGCCTTTCCATACCGAGCGGCATGCGAATGGCGTGCGCGTCTATGCGGGCCGCGCCGACGTATTCGTCGAGCCCGGTCGGCACGAGTACACGATCCGCTATCGTACCGACCGCCAGCTCGGCTATTTCGAAGCCCACGACGAGCTGTACTGGAACGTCACCGGCAACGGCTGGGACTTCCCGACCGAGCGGGCCGGCGCCGTCGTGCGCCTCCCCGCTGACGTACCGATGGGCGAGGTGACGCCGGATGCTTACACGGGGCCACCGGGCAGCACGGAGCAGAGTTATGCCGTGGCGGTGTCGGGAGACGAGGTGAGCTTCGTCGCGACGCGGAGCCTCGGCGCGCGCGAGGGGCTGACCGTCGTGGTCGGCTGGCCCAAGGGCTACGTCCACGAGCCGGGTCGCGCCGAGCGGCTGCAGATGATGCTCGCGGACAATCGCGGCCTGCTGCTGGCCGGCACCGGGGCGTTGCTGATCCTCGGCTACCTGCTGTGGGCCTGGCTGAACCATGGCCGTGACCCGCGCGCCGGCGTGATCTTTCCGCACTATGAGCCGCCGCCCGGCTATTCTCCGGCATCGGCCCGGTTCATCTTGCGGATGAAATACGATGACCGCGCCTTCACGGCTGCGATCCTCAGCCTCGCCGTGAAGGGTTACCTGTCAATCGAGGAAGCAGACGGCAAGTACACGCTGCGCGTGGGCAAGTCGCAGCATCCCTTGGCGGCGGGAGAAAAGGCGCTGCTCGACGCCCTGTTCGCCGCGGACCGCTACGTCGAGATGGAAAAGAGCAATCACGCGGTGTTGCGGCGAGCGAAGCTTGCGCACCGGAAGTCGCTGCGGCGCGACTACCAGAAGAGGTATTTCTTCACCAATTCGATGCTCCTCGCACCCTCGATCGTAGCCGCAATCGCGCTGGCGCTCGCCATCAATATGCTCGGCGCGTTCACGCCCGCGGTCGCCGCGGTGTTCATCGTGCTGGCGGCCGCCCATGTATTGTTCTATCACTTGCTGCCCGCGCCGACCGCCCTCGGCCGCCGGCTGATGGACAAGCTGGAGGGGTTTCGCATGTATCTCGAGGTGGCGGAGAAAGACGAGCTGAACCTGCGCAATCCGCCGGCCAGGACGCCGGAGCTGTTCGAGCGCTATCTGCCGTTCGCGCTCGCGCTCGGCGTAGAACAGCGGTGGGCGGAGAAATTCGCCGCGGTGTTCGCCGGGCTCGCCGCCGCGGACGGTAGCGGCTATCAGCTCCGCTGGTACGGTGGGGACTTCAACCCGCGCCAGCTGGGCCACTTCACGGCGGGCGTCGGCGCCTCGCTCAACGCGGCGATCTCCTCGGCCTCGACGCCGCCCGGATCGAGCTCGGGCGGCGGCGGAGGAGGATCGTCCGGCGGCGGCGGTGGTGGCGGTGGAGGCGGCGGATGGTAGTTCAGCCCCAGCCGATCTCGTCGAGATGACTGTCATCCAGCCCGAAATAGTGCGCGACCTCGTGCAACACGGTGCGCCTGATCTCCTCGCGCAGCGCATCCTCCGGCAGTTCGAGGGCGAGGTGGGGCTGGCGAAAGATCCAGATCGTATCCGGCATGACGTCGACGTAGTCCAGCCCGCGTTCCGGGAGGGCGATGCCGTCGTAGAGTCCCAGCAGGCCCTCGTCGTCCGGGTCCTGCTCCACGGTCGGCCATTCCTCGACCACCACGCGCAGGTTGTCGATGCGCTCCCGGGCCCAGTCGGGCAGACTGCGAAGTGCCTCATCGACGATGCGTTCGAATTCCCTGCGGCGCATCCGCCAAGGTTATCAGGTGGCCGGGGTCTGGACTAAGTGCGCAAAGTGAAACAAAGTGTCGCCATGACGAAGAAACGCGCGCTCGTCGTCGATGACTCGAAATCTGCCCGGCTGGCCCTCAAGGGCCTGCTCGAGCGCCAGGGCATCGAGGTGGAATTCGCTGAATCCGGCGAAGAGGCGATCGACTTCCTGAAGCACCAGGTGGTCGACGTCATCTTCATGGATCACACCATGCCGGGGATGGACGGCTTCGAGGCGGTGTCGGTCATCAAGGCCGATCCGCGCACGGCGATGATCCCGGTCATGATGTATACGGCCAAGGAAGGCGAGGTTTACATCGGCCAGGCGCGCGCCCTCGGTGCCGTCGACGTGCTGCCGAAGGAAGTCCAGCCCGGCGTGCTGTTCGACATGTTGCTGAAGCTCGGCCTCGTGGAGGACAGGCGGGCCGGACGCCGCCGCCGCAAGGCCGACGCCAAGCCGCGGGCCGCGGCGCGCGCCAAACAGGAGCCCGACGACGACACCGACCTGATGCTGGAGCGCCAGGCGCTGGGCATGTCGATCCAGGCGCTCATCACGCGCGTCCTGCAGGACCAGCATCTCGAGCTGCGCTCCGACATCCTCGCCAGCAATCGCGATTTCGCCAAGCGGGTCGCGGAAGAGATTCACGCGAAACAGCAGTCCGACGAGGCCCAGCAGGCCCTGGAAGTGCCGCCGCGGGCTGCCGTCGGCAGCGGCGTGCTCGTCCTGCTGCTGTTGCTCGGCTTGCTGCCCGCGGTGATCCTGTTTCTGATGTTGACCCAGGCGTGGCATGAGCGCGACGGCCTGGCCGAGGAAAATGCGCGCCTCGCCGCCACCGCCGAGCAGCACGCGACGGAAGTCGAATCACTGCGTGAGGACCTGATCTCGAACGTCGACGTCGAGCGTTTCGAAGCGGACTCGCGCTACCTGGCACTGGTGGAAGCGCTGCAATGGGCCGTCAACCAGGGGAATCACTTTGCCCACGACGAGATGCCGTTCGACGACACGCGCCTCGAGCGGCTCCAGGAGTTGCTCGGCCGTCTCGCGGCGATCGGGTTCACGGGGACCGTGCAGCTGGATTCCCACCTCGGCGAGTTCTGCATGGTGAACGACCCGAACGGGAACTACCGGATTGCGGACCCGGATGCGCCGATCATCGATTGCGCCCTGTTCGGCCACCCGCTGGGCATGTCGAGATCGATCAGCGAGCGCCAGTCCGTGGGCTTTGCCAACTTCCTCGCCAGCTCACCACTGGTGAACGCGGGAGACATCAGCGTGCAACTCGTCGTGCACGGCACGCGCGACTCGGTGCGCCGCTACCCGTTTCCGCCCAGCATCCGCACCGCCGGCGAATGGAACCGCATCGCCGAGCTGAACAACCGCGTCGAGTTCACCCTCATCCCGGCCGAGTAACGGCGACCGGCCAAGTGTGAACAGGCCCTAGTGCCGGCAATGCCAGCCGAGCACGTCGCCGAGCTCGTGGAAGTACTGCATGGTCGCGGGCTGCCAGGCATCGCCGCCTTCAAGTTCGAAGAAGAACGACCCGCGCGGCGCCACCGCAGGGGCGAGCTGATTCATCGTCGCGGCCTCGTAGAGGCGCCCGTTGAGCATCGTCCAGGCCACCTTCTCGCTGTCGCGGATGTCGGCCAGCGGGTCGCCGTCGATGACGATGAGATCCGCAAGCTTGCCCGCCTCGAGCGAGCCGATTTCCGCGTCCATGCCGAAATAGCGCGCGCCGTCGATGGTCGCGCCGCGCAGCGCCTCGAACGGCGTGAAGCCGCCCTGCACCATGATCCAGATCTCCCAGTGCGCGGCCAGGCCCGCGCGCTGGCCGTGCGCGCCGATCACGACGGGGACGCCACGCTCGTTGAGTTTCTTCGCCATCGCGGCGACCTGGATGTGGTTGTAGTGCTCGTCGGGCGCGGTGGGCCGGCGAATCGCCCGCGGATGGACGACCGACTCGGGCGTGAAGGCCATGAGGCGCTCGTTCTTCCAGACCTCGGTGCGGTCGTACCAGTAGGTCTCACCCCACAGGCCGCCGTAGCCCACGACGAAGGTCGGCGAGTACACGACGTCGGTCTGTGACCAGAGCTGCAGGATATCCTCGTAGATCAGCTGAATCGACAGGCTGTGCTCGATCCCGGTGTGGCCGTCGACGATCTGGCTCAAGTTCTGCTCGAGCCGCATCCCGCCCTCGGGCACGACGAGGACATCGAGCTCGCGGCCCGCCTCGAGCACCTGCTGGCGCTGGTCGCGGCGCAGGTAGTTGTAGCTTTTCACTGAGATCGCGCCCTGGTCCTGCTGGCGCCGGACGTGGAACTCGGCATCCTCGTAGTCGTCGATCTTCGCCGTCACGCCGGCAGCCAGCGCGCCGTAGAGAATGCGCCCGGTCGAGAACATCCGCGGTGCCGTCATGAGACCGGCCCGCTGCAGCTCCGCCGCGGAGAAGAACGACCAGTTGTCGTTCGAGGGGTCGTGGATGGTGGTGACGCCGAAGGCCAGGTTGGCGTACTGCATCCAGTTGCGGCGCGGCTGCAGCTGGTTGTTGCTCAGGCCGCCGTGCGCGTGCGCATCGATCAGTCCCGGGACGATGGTCTTGCCGGCCGCATCAAAGAACCGGTAGCCCGCCGGCACCTCGATCTCGTCCGCCGGGCCGACCGCGCGGATGTGCCGTCCCTCGACCAGCACCACGCCGTTTTCGATGACCTCCTCGGTGGCGTAGGCGTCACGCATGGTGACAATGCGTCCGCCGACCAGCGCGATCCGCCCATCGGGACGGTCGGCCTGCGCGCGGAAGGAGAAATCGCGCCCCTCGACGACCGGCTCGGGCAATTCCTCCGGCGCGCCCTCCAGGAACGCGAAGGCATCGGACAGCTTGCGCTCGTAGATCCGCGCGCCGTAGGACCAGCGGAGCGTATTGCTGTCACCCGACCAGTGCAGCACCTCGCCGCCGCGCGCGGAGACCTGCCGCACCGGGAAGGCCTTGGTGTCGCCGTCGAGCGTTACCGACTTGCCCGCCGGGAAGAACGGCGCGACATAGGTATTGTAGTGCTCAGCGAACGCCACCCAGCGGCCGTCCGGCGAAACCCGGTACTCGGTGATCCATTCGCCCGCCAGGTGCTGGCGCTCGTCGCGGCCCTCGAGATCCGTGCTGTACAGCGCGAGGTGATTCTTGTCGGTGCTGCGCGAATGCAGCAGGCGCGTGCCGTCGGCGGAGAACTGCGGCCGCGCGCCCTTGTCGAGCACGCGGCGGAGATTCCGGCCGTCGGCGTCGACGACATACAGGCCCGGCTCCTGCGACCAGTTGGGCGAGGTGAGATAGCCGCCGGTGATCTTGCGGAACGCGACCTGCCGCCCGTCGGGCGAAAAGGCCGGTTCGACGTAGTGCCCGGGCGCGGTCGTGAGCACGCGGCCGCGGCCGCCGCCGAGCGGCACAATCCTGACCGAGCCGAGGGCCTCGTCCTCGTAGGTCGTGTAGACGACGTGGCGCCCATCGGGAGAAAACGAGGGATGAAACTCCCAGTGCTCGGACTGGTTGGTCAGGCGTCGCCGCTGGTCGCGCGCGAGGTCGTGCACCCAGAGGTGGCCCAGGGCCTGGTAGACGGCGGTCCGTCCGTCCGGGCTCAGCTGCGTCCAGCGCAGCATCCGCACGTCGAACTCCTCGGCGTCGACCGAGACCTTGCGCTGCAGGGCCGGGTGAATCTTCTTGTCGGCGCGGACGTGAACCTCGATCGGGCGGTGGCTGCCATCGAGGCCGACGCGATGGAACCCGCCGCCGGACCAGAACACGAGGCCGCTGCCGTCCGGGAGCCAGTTATAGGCAGGGTAATTGCCCATGTCGCCGCTGGTCTCCTGCTTGTCGCGGTCCAGCCCGTCGTACACTGTGCGCTCGATGCCGGAGTCCAGGTCCTTGACCACCAGGCGACTGGTGAGCGTCTCGGAATTACGGCGCACGAAGGCCAGCTTGTTCCCGTCCGGCGAGACCACCGGCCGGATCGCGCCGCCCGGGCCCGAGACGACGGTTTCCGTCTTGCCGGTCTCCCGGTCGAGGCGCCGGATAGCGAACACGCCGGTACTGGCGTCCTTGTTGTACTCCCAGACTTCGCCGGCCGTGACATCCTGGCTGTAATACAGGTAGCGCCCGTCGGGGGAGAAGTTCGGTTCCGCGATATTCTTCTGTGACTGTGAGCCGTGCAGGCGCTCGACCAGCTCGACGCCGCCGCCGCCGCCGCGGTGATAGAGCCAGATCGCGCCGGCCGGGATGCTGCGCCGGGAGACGTAGTTCTTGCGCGCCGCGATGTAGTCGCCGTCGGGCGACCAGGCGGGGTTGTGCAGAAGGTGCTCGCGCTCCTTGCTCACCTGCGTCGGGTTGCCGCCGTCCGCATCCATGATCCAGATGTTCTCGGCGCCGTCGCGGTCGCTGATGAACGCGATTCGCCGGCCGTCCGGGCTGAAGCGCGGCTGGAAGTTCCACTCGATGCCGTTCGTCAGCGCCTCGGCCTCGCCGCCGTCGATGCTGACGCGGTAGATGTCGCCCAGCATGTGGAACACGAGATGCCTGCCGTCGGGGCTCACGTCGACGTCCGACCAGCTCACCTCGGGTGTATCGATCGTGATCGTCTGCCATTCGCCGGGCGGTTCGCTGACCGACCAGTCGGGTTCTTCGTCCCCAGGCGCCTCTGCGGCCGCGAGGACGGGGAGCATCAGGACTGACAGGAGCAGGAAGATTCGATACATGCGGAGTTCCTTGCGAGCGGGCCTCGATCGTGGCCCGATGAAATTTCCGCGGCGCATGATAGCGGCCCGCGGCGCGGAGGGCACATGGCGGCGCAGCGGCTCAGGCGAAGCGCGCGGGAGACAAGGGCTCAGGATCGATCGCAGGCCTGCGCTCCAGCAACAGGTCGCGTACGAGCATGCCCGTGATCGGGGCCATGCTCACGCCCAGCATGCCGTGGCCGGTCGCGACCACCAGGTTGCGGATGCGCGGCGCCCGGCCGATCACCGGCAGGTCGTCCCAGGTCATGGGCCGCCAGCCGTACCAGGTCTCCGTCGGTTCACCCGTCCCGGGCTCATGCAGGAACTCCGCCGCGCCGCGCCGCAGGGCGGCGAGACGCACGGCATTCAGCCGCTCGTCGTAGCCGGAAAATTCCATCGTGCTGCCGAGGCGCAGGCCGTCCTCCCAGGCCGTCACGCAGACGCTCGGCTCCTTGAGCACGAGTGCGTGGCGCGGCGCGAGCGCGGGCCGCGGGAAAGTCAGGGAATACCCCTTGCCCGGCTGGATGGGCAGGCGCAGGCCGAGCTTGCGTGCGAGGCCGGGCGACCAGGCGCCGGTAGCGAGGACGACATCGCGGGCCGGCCAGCGGCGGCCGGCCGCATGCAGGGCCGCGATGCGCTTTCCGTCGACCTCGAATCCCTCCACCGGCGTCTGCGTGACGATCTCGCCGCCCGCCGCCGCGACGGCGCGCACCAGGCCCGCGACGAACCGGTCGGGCCGCAGGCTGGCATCGCCCGGAAACCAGATTCCGGCGGCGACGCCCGGCAGGAGCGCGGGTTCCTCGCGCTCGGCGCGCGCGCCGTCCCAGGCCTCGGCCGCGATCCCCAGAGGCCGCAGGGTTGCCGGCAGTTCCGCGAACGGCGCGAAGTACGCGGGATCGCGGAACACGTACAGCAATCCGGTCCGCTGCAAGGCGCACTCGATCCCGGCCTCTTCCAGCAGCGGCCCGAGGGCCTGGTACGAGGCATTCAGCAGCCCGGCGCGGATGCGCGCCCCGCGGGCGTGGTCGCGGGCATTGCTATGGGCCATGAACTTCAGCAGCCAGAGCCACAGAGCGGGATCGAGGCGCGGTCGGATGTACAGCGGCGCATCCGGCTTGAGCATCCACTTGAGGGCGCGGCCGATGACGCCGGGCTCCGGCAGCGGCGGCGCGTGGCTCGGCGTGATGGTGCCGCAGTTGCCGTGCGATGCGCCGTCACCCGGTTGTCCGCGCTCCAGCAGCGTGACGCTGCGTCCCGCGCGCAGCAGGTACCAGGCGCAGGCGAGGCCGATGACCCCGCCCCCTACGATCAGCACGTCGCTTGTCCGCTCCGCCATGGCAGACATTCTATCGGGTGGACGTGTCCGCCGAAGGGTTTCTGTCCCCATACTACCGCGCAGCCGTTACCATGGCGTCCCGCCCAGGACCGGGAGCAGGCAGCTTGTCGGCAACGAAGGAATCTGCAGCGGCCGGCGTCGCGGAGGGCCGCGACCGGCTGGCGCTGCACGGCATCTCTGTCGGCCCGTTGCGAGACGTCTCGCTGGCAATCGAGCCGGGCGAGATCGTGTGCATCTCGGGCGAGTCCGGCGCCGGCAAGAGCCGCCTGCTGCGGGCCATCGCGGACCTCGAGCCCCACGAAGGCGAGGTCGGGATCGGCGCGGACCGGCGCGCGACGGTGGCGGCGCATTGCTGGCGCGGCTGGGTCATGCTGGTGCCCGCTGAGAGCAGCTGGTGGGGTGACCGGGTGATGGAGCATTTCCTCGATCCGGTGCCCGGCAGCATGGCGGCCTTCGGGCTCGATGAGGCAGCACTCGATTGGGAGATCAGCCGACTCTCGTCCGGCGAGAAGCAGCGCCTCGCCGTGCTCAGGGCGCTGTCGCACGAACCGCGCGCGCTGCTGCTCGATGAGCCCACCGCCAACCTGGACCCGGTGCTGGCGCGCGAGGTCGAAGCCTGGCTGCGCGACTACGTGCGCCGCGAGCGCATGCCGGTCCTGTGGGTCGCGCACGATCGCGCCCAGATCGAGCGCATAGCCGACCGTCACTTCACGATCGCGGGCGCCGGGCTCGAGGAGCAACCGTGTCGGAAGGCCTGATCGAGCTCACGTGGTGGGAACTGGGCATCGGCGCGGCGCTCGTCGTCGCACTGGCGGTGGTCACGCATCTCGGCCGGCTCGGGCTGACGCGCGACCTGCTGATTGCCGCGGCGCGCATGGTGATCCAGCTTGCCATCATCGGCTACGTGCTCGAGACGCTGTTCTCGGTGGCGGCGTTTCACTGGATCGCACTGATGGCGGTCGTCATGCTGCTGCTCGCCGGGCGCGAAGTGATGTCGCGCCAGAAGCGGCGCATGACCGGCGGCTGGGCATTCGCCATCGGCACGGTCTCAATGTTCGTCTCGTCGTTCGCCGTGACGGTCTTCGCACTGATCGTCGTGATCGGCCCCGCGCCCTGGTACACGCCGCAGTACGCGATCCCGCTGCTCGGCATGTTGCTCGGCAACACGATGACCGGCGTGGCGCTGGGCATGGACCGGCTCACCGACAGCGCCTGGCGGCAACGCCAGGTGATCGAGGGCCGCCTCATGCTGGGAATGAGCTGGAGCCAGGCCATCGGCGACCTGCGGCGCGACGCGATGCGCAGCGGCATGATTCCCATCATCAACGGCATGGCCGCGGCCGGGGTCGTCAGCCTGCCGGGGATGATGACGGGCCAGATCCTCGCCGGCAGCCCGCCGGCCCTGGCCGTCAAATACCAGGTGCTGGTGTTTCTGCTCATCGCCGTCGGCACGGGGTTCGGCACCGTGGCTGCGGTGGGCGCCGCGAGCCGGCGGCTGTTCGATGAGCGCGAGCGCCTCAGGCTCGACCGGATCGCGTGAAAGGGGACACTGCTGGGAATAAGGGGACACTGCTTTAAAGCAGTGTCCCCATCTTGAGCAGTCTCCCCTACGACGTCGGGATCACGACCGAGGTCGCGACGATCGAGTATTCCTCGCGCGGGCCGACGATTTTCGCGGGATCCTGCCCGACGTCCTCCGCGAAGTGGCGCGCCTGCGCCTCGGTGATTTCCTTGCGGCTGAAAGTGCCGACGATGGTCACTTCCTTGCCGCCCGAATCCGTCGGGACGAAGAAGCCGTAGTCTGCAAAGGTCACCCGCGCGACGGCCTCACCGTCCTGGGCGATCAGGAAGCAGCCCTTCTTCTGGCAGACCTGCGCGACGCTGGCGGTCGCATGTACCTGCCGGCCGGCGTACTGCTCGCCGGCCGCGACGATTTCTGCCAGCCGCTGCGGTTCGCCGACGTCGTCGACCGGCGCGCCGAACACCTCGTAGCCGTCGCCGGTCTGGACCGGCTCCGACAGGCGAATGACCTCGCCGGCCAGCGCGGGCAGCGTGGCGGCGACGGCCAGGACGGTGAGCAATGCGAAAAATCTGTTCATGTGTGCACCTGTGGCGGGGCCTGGCCCCGTGGCGTGAATCGGGCCCGCCGGATGCGCGGGCGACAGCTTCGAAGGATAACAAGCCGCGGCGACATCATGCCATGCCCCGCGAGTCGCGACGGGGCAGCAAGGCCGCGAACACCCATCCGCCCAGTGCGCCGGCCGTGCTCAGCGCGAGGAGTCCCGTGACGGAACGCGTGGCGCCGATGACCGTGGCCGGCAGCGCCGCGTTCATCACCAGCATGGCCGTGCCGACGGCGGCGGCGCCGGCCAGGGTGTACAGGACCGTCCTGGCCCCGGGCCAGCGGCCGGCGAACAGGGCGGCGACGGGGAACGCGACGAGAAAACCGGTGGCGGTGACGCCCGCCAGCAGGGGGGCGAACCCCGCCAGGTCCTGGAGCGTGGTCTGCAGGCGCAGGCCGGGCGGCACGGGCGCGCCGAGCGCAGTGATCGCGGCCAGGTTGACCTGGGTCTGGACGATGCTGCCCGTCGCCGCGGCGACGATCGTCGCGGCCAGCCAGGCGCGCAGCGAGAGCAGGATGCGCATGCCGGGAGCATAACGCGCCCGGGACCTGTTGCCTTGCGTGGTCCGGGGCACGGCGCCCGCCCGAGGGCGTTTGCTAAAATCGCCTTCTCATTCGCCACTGGGAGACCGCAATGCGGCTCCGCATCCCCTGCCTGCTTCTTTATGCGGCGCTCGCCGCCGCCTGCGGCCCGGTGACGGCGCAGGACTATCGTATCGAGACCCTCGCCGAGGGGCTCGAGCACCCATGGTCCATCGCTTTCCTGCCGGACGGCAGGATGCTGGTCACCGAGCGCGCAGGGCGCCTCAGGATCATTGAGGACGGCGAGCTGCTGGCCGAAGCGGTGCAAGGCGTGCCCGAGGCCTTTGTCCGCAGCCAGGCGGGCCTTTTCGAAGTCGCGCTGGACCCCGATTACGAGGAGAACGGCTGGATCTACCTGTCGCTGGCCCATGGCACGGCACGGGCGAACTCGACGCGCGTCGTGCGGGGCCGCCTCGCGGGCGGGAGCCTGCGCGAGATCGAGGTGTTGTTCACCGCCGACCCGCCGCGCAACACGGCGGCCCACTACGGCGGACGCATCGCATTCCTGGCCGACGGCAGCCTCGTGATCGGCTTGGGCGATGGCTCGGATTTCCGCGAGGATGCGCAGCGCCTCGACAGCCACAACGGCAAGATCGTGCGCATCCACCGCGACGGCGGCGTTCCCGCGGACAATCCTTTCGTCGGCCGCGACGGCGCGTTGCCGGAGATCTACAGCTACGGTCACCGCAACGTCCAGGGCCTGGTCTTCGATACCGCGAGCGGCAGGCTCTGGGCGCACGAACACGGGCCGCGCGGCGGCGACGAGATCAACCTCATCCTGCCGGGCGGGAACTACGGCTGGCCCGTGGCGACCTTCGGCGTCGAGTATTCCGGGGCGCGCATCACGCCCTACACCTCGCGGCCCGGGATGGAGGATCCGCTATTGCACTGGACTCCATCGATCGCACCGGCCGGGATGACGCTTTACGAGGGCACACAGTTCCCGGCCTGGCGGGGCGACCTGTTCGTGGCGGCGCTGGTCGCGAAGGAGGCGCGCCGCGTGATGATCGAAGACGGCCGCATTACCGGCCAGGAGGCCCTGTTCGACGAGATGCGCGCTCGCCTGCGCGCCATCGAAACCGGGCCCGACGGCGCGCTCTACGTGCTCACCGATCAACCGCGGGGCCGCGTGCTGCGGATCTCCGCGCGGCCCTGATGCGCGGCGCCCCGCAAGGTGCGGTAAAGCCGGCTCAGTACTGCAGTACTCGCGGCAATTTCTTCGCCTGATCTATCCACTTCGTGACGTCGGCCTCTGTCGGCACGCGCCGCGTCAGCTTCTTGCGCTCGTTGGCCGCAGCCAGCGCGGTCGTCAGGTTCGCGGCATTGCGTTGCGCCAGCTCCGGTACCGTGTCCACACGCGCTTCTTCCAGCAACTCGGCATATTCGGAGCCGATGCCGCTGATGCGATAAAGATCCGCCATATTGGCCCATTTCAGCAGCCGCTTGGGGGATACGTCGCCTTTCGCCGCGAGGTCCGTGCGCTGCTTGGCCGTAGCGCAGGCGGCCAGCAGGGATTCGGTGTCCTTGATGCCGGCAGCGCGCAGTTTCTTGCCGAGGACGTCGCCGACGCCCTCGAGGTCTTCGATCTTGTGGTTGGCCATATCGATTCTCCTTTTTCGATCTTTCGGGGCGTTGGCGCCCCGCCACTACTAGTGTAGTCGATCGAGCAGCGAGCCCTCGGCGATCGGTCGCCCGAGCGCGAGATGCAACTGGACGTTGCCGTTGTCGGCGGCCCCCAGGGTGAACAGCAGGGGGCCGACCGGCGTCCTGGCCCCGAGAGTGAACGAGGCGCCCAGGATCGTATCCTCGGGCGCCCCGTCCAGCCGGTCATGGACGCGCACGACCTGGAGGCCGAAGCCGCTGAAAAACACCTGGCCGAAGAGAGCCTGGATATCTGCCACCTCCAGCAGCCAGGTCGCCGACCCCGACCAGTATCCCTCGCCGCGCAACTCGCCGCGCGCGAATGCCGGGAAGCTGCGCACGCCGCCGATGCGGAAATCGCGGTGGCGCGGCAACTCGCCGTCGACGGTATGGCCGGCCCCGCCTGCGAGATGCACTACGCTCCGGCCCCAGCGCAGCGAGTGGGCGAGGACGCCCTCGACGACGTCGTAGGACTGCTCTCCGCCCAGCCAGTGGCCCGCACTCGTGTACTCGAGCTGCGCAAAGCTGCCACGCGTCGGCAGTGCATCGGCGTCGCGCGTGTCGTACAGCGCACCGAGCACGACATTCGTATCGCGCGTCGAGTCGCGCCCGATGAGCGTCGCATTGCCGATATTATGGTTGAAGTCCGCGATGCCCCATCGCAGGCCGGAGCGCAGGCGGGCGTGGTTGCCGATGTTCAGCCCGACGTCCAGGCGCGCCTGGGTCTCGAGGAGTTCGAAGCGCGCGAGGCGGTCGCCGTCGACGAATACGTCCTCCAGCGAGCGGCGCAGGATGATGCCGGGCTCGACGTAATAGCGCTGCGGCACGTCCATCGGCTGGTAGAAGGCGGTCTCGAGTTCGCTGAGCTGTCCGAGTTGCAGCGCGTTGCGCCACTGCCCGCCCAGCGCATTGACCCATTCGCGCCGGTGCTCGGCGCGCAGCGTGAACAGCGTGTCGCCCCCGGTAGATCCGGCGAGGCCGAGGTCAAAGCGCAGGAAATCACTGCCGCCGGGCTTCTCGACGGCGTCGATCTCCAGCACCCGGGCGTCGCCGGCGCCCGGCAAGAGGCGGTAATCCACGCGCGAGAAATCGCCGCTGGCGAACACGCGGTTCATGTCCGCCTCCAGCGCGGCAAGCGTCAGCGTGTCGCCGGGCCGGGCCGAGAGCCTCGTCAGCAAGTACTCAGCCGAGGCATGCTGCAGCGGCCGAAAGCGAATCGCTTCGATCTCCTGCGGTGGCACGGGCGACCGCTGCACCCGCGCGCGCCAGGCCCGGTATTCCGCTTCCGGCAGCGCGTAGCGCCGCAGCGATTCGGCGACTGCGCGCGCCGCTTTCTCACCGAGCGGAATCGCTTCCTGCACGCGCGCGAAGTCGCCCGAACCGATATCGCCCACGGGCACGACGATCGCGACGTCCTCGTCTCCGAGCGTGGCAAGCTGAACCTTCTCGTTGGCGACGACCATCGCGTCGATGGAACGGCCCGCCAGGGCGAAGACGGACCGAAGTTCCTCGGCGCTTGGCAGCGGCAGGTCGAGCATCACGGCGATCACCACGTCGGCGCACAGCTCCCTGGCTACGTCCACCGGCAGGTTGCGGATCAGGCCGCCGTCGACCAGCACCCGGTCGCCCGTGACGACCGGCGCGAAGACACCCGGCACGGCCATGCTGGCACGCATCGCCCGTGTCAGGTCGCCGCTGTCGAGCACGACCATCTCGCCTGCCGTCAGGTCCGTGGCGATCGCGCGAAACGGAATCGGCAACGCGTCGAAATCGTCGCTATCGCGCGCCCCTCCGACCAATATACGCAGCAGCGCTTCCACGTTCTGCGTGGAGAAAAAACCGCCGTCGCCGTGCAGGCGCCCGCCCCACACGCCGAACTGGATATTGTTGCTGTAAGTGGTGCCCGCCAGCTTGCGTTGCATCGGGACGAGCGCGCGCTGGCCCTGTGCGCCGAGGGTCTCCGCCCAGTCAATGGCCGCGAACTCGCGCTCGATCGTCGCGGGCGAGGCACCCGCGGCCAGCGTCGCGCCGACGAGCGCGCCCATGCTGGTGCCTGCGATGCAGTCGATGGGCACGTGCAATTCATCCAGCACCTTCAGCGCGCCGATGTGGGCGCCGCCGCGCGCGCCGCCGCCGCCCAGCACGAGCCCGATGCGGGGCCGCGCCGTCGTCGTCGTCTCGCTGTCCTGCGGCGTGTCGGCCCGTGCAAGGCAGGATGCCGCCAGCAACACGGCGCAGGCGGCGGCGCCGAGCCTGCGCCCCGCCGGATGCATGCTCGGGCCGGGGCGGCGTGCGGGCGTCACGGCCGTTACCCGGTAGTGTCCTTCGGCGGCTTGCCTGCTTCCCGTGTGTCGGGTTCTTCCGCTGCATCGGGGTCGTCTTGCGCGACAGGCTCGTCCACTGCGGCGGGTTCCTGCGGTGCGGCGGGTTCCTGTGGTGCGGCGGGTTCCTGTGGTGCGGCGGGTTCCTCCGCTACTTCCGGTTCTTCCCTTACGTCGGGTTCCTCCCGTAAGCCCGGTTCCTCCGGCGCATCCGGTTCCTCCGCTTCGAGTTGCGGCCGTGCTGAAGCCTCACCGGGCTCCGCGAGGCGGCGCAGCTCCGGCTCGACCAGCGACGTGTCGTCGGACTCGCCGCTGATCGCGCTCAACCGGCGTGCGCCGAGCGCCAGGTGCTCGTACAGGCCCTGGTAATCGGCCGTCACCTTGTCGAACAGCGCCGCAGTGCGCTCGAAATGCGTGCTGACGTCCTTGCGATACTCGCGCAGCTCCTCGTGCGCCGCGTCGCGTTGCCGCTGCAGCTCGGTCATCTTTGCCGCGGATCCGGGCCACATCCTGCCGATGCCGTATCCCAGTACGATGCCGACCGCGACCACAAGGAGCCATCCCACGGTGCCCATTTGTCCTTCTCCTGGTTTGAACCTGCCGGGCCGGCGCAATACGCGCGGCCCGCCACCAAGTATAACGCGGCGGTCGGCGGCTCCCGGCCGGCGCATGATCGCGCAGCGGGGATCAGCCGATATACGTGATGGCGGCGCCGTTGATCAGCACGTGCAGCGTGTTGTCGACGATGATCAGCAGCCAGGTCGCCATCCACTTGGGCGTATCGGGGGGGTAGCCGGTCTCCTTGCATTCCCGCCACGGCAAGCTCCCGGGCCATGGCCAGTTCTTGACCCAGACCACGTAGCGGGCCAGCCGCCAGCGATCCAGCACGAAATGCGAGCCCGCGATGACCAGCAGGGTCACAGGGTGCTGGGTAAGGAAGATGAACGGCAGCGTGTAGACGACGACATGGGCCAGCGCGGCCACGTTGCTGCGGCCTTTTTCCCGTACCATCCACTCGCTCTGCAGCAGGTAGTCGCCGACCGCGTGGGCCACGAGCTGGTTCGCTGTGATCATGGGCCTATCCCCGCTGTTTCGAGTCTTGCCGTGCCGGTCGGCGGCCGGGTCCCCGGACGCTGGAAGCTGGGCCCTACGACATGCGGCCGAGTTCCAGTGGCCGTTCGCGATGCATCAGCAGCCATTGCGCATGTTCCTCCAGCGCTGCATCGCCCAGTGCCTTGAGGATCTGCCGTCGACTGGCATCCGAGTCCGCGCCTGCCAGCCGCCGCCGCGCATTGCCGAAAATACGTGCCATGAACAGGTATTGCTTGATCAGCTCCTTCTCGGCGCGCTTCTGCGCATAGGCCTCGCGCACGGCGGCGAGCAGCGGCAACACGCCCATCAGGACGATCGCCAGGTCGTTCAAGGTGCCTTCGATGTAGCGGCCGAAGACCGCCATCATCACCGCTACGGAAATGCCGGCCCACAGGCAGAACATGCTCAGCGACTGGGTGAGGCGCCACAAGCCGGTGCGCTCGACGGCCTTGCGCTCGTAATAGGCCAGTTGGCCGCTGCCGGGATGGGGCGTGCCGACCCACTCGCGCACCACGAATTCGACGCCCTCCTGCCCCTGCGGCAAAATGTCGCCGAGCCGCCCTGAGTAGCGCATCACGTTACGGATCCAGCCGAGCTCGACGTCCTGTTTCTGCAGGAAATTGTCGTGCGCAAACTTGGTGGTGCGGCCCGCCATGACCCCCGCGGAGACGAGGTAGAACTGCACGCGCAGGCCCTCGGCGAGCGCGCGGTAGTCCAGGTACTTGCGATGCCAGTTGCCGCGCTCGGCGAAGCGGTAGATCACCACGCCCGCGGCAAAAAATGCCAGGAAGGGGAATACCATCAGGTCCTGGCCGGGCAGGTCGGAATAGGCGATGAAGGCGAGGCCCATCAGCGCGGCCAGCGTGTAGAGGGCGCGTAACGTCCGCGTCACGCGCGACTGGTAGTGGATGGCGAGCCAGTCCGCGGAGCGGAACATGGCGTCCACCGGGGCCGCGACCGCGGCCACTCCGGCCGGCGCCGTCTCGGCGAGGAGCGGCCATGACTCCGCCTTGATCCGCTCGCTGAACTGTCGCACATCGCGATTGAACTCCGCGGTGCGCTCGAAGATGGAGCGATAGGCTGCCGGCAGTTCCTCGCTGCGCGGCCTGGCCGTGTCGGTCGTGAACCAGCTGCCTTCGAGGGGCCGCAGACCAGCGGCGGGCGCGCCGTCGGGCTGGTCGCGGGAGCAGACGAGATGCCAGACGAGGTCGCTCTCGTCCTCGGCCAGGATCTGCGGACTGCTCTCGCTGCGCGCGACGAAACCCGGCATCTCGTCCCAGTGGTGAAAACGGACGACCTGCGAGGTGCCGCCAAGCTTGTCTGACTCCTTGCCGTCCCAGACCGCAAGCAGGATATGGCAATGCGCGCACAGGTAGATGCCCAGGCGTGCGTAGTGGGCGTCCCGGCGATGGCCGTAATCGGCGATCGTCGCGACGCTGTCGCCGGGCAGCAGCGGCAGCTCGATGACCTCCGCCCCGGCACACAGCGCCCGGAACTCCTCGACCGACCCGGGCGCCTCGAAATCGCGCTCGTAGAGATCGGCCGGAAACGGCAGCGGCACGATCAGCGGAATGTCGAGCGCGCGCGCCTCTTCGGCGACGAGGCGGTCCGCGCCCTCCGCCAGCGGGCTCATGACGACCAGCGGCAGGTCGGGATGGTCGCGGCGCAGTCGCTCCAGGAAGGCCCGTGTCTGCGCGCGCAGCCCGGGGATCTCCGCGGGCACCAGGTCGCGGTGCCCGGTGACGCCGACGACGAGCGGCACCTGCCCCCCGGGGAGCCGCAGCGCGGATTGCGGCCGGTGCGGATCGCCGCCGGTCGATTCCTCGTCGCTGTTCGGCTGCTCGCTCATCACGCGCCGCATATTACTGCACACAGGGGTCTATGCAGCAGCCGGAAAAAAGCCGCCCCGGAATCCGGGGCGGCTGGTGGTCACGTAACGGCGGTTGTCCGGAGTCGAGGGATGCTCAAAGTGGCTACGGTACCGGACAGCCGGCGCTGATCAAGTCGTCGTTTGGAATGATGACCGCATTGGAGCCCGTCAGCAGTTCCACGAGCGGGCAGTATTTATGCTGGCCGCCGAAGATCGTCTCCCGGGAGTAGAACGCGGCAGCCATGAAACGCGCGAGCAGGTCGCTGTACAAGGTCGCGGGGCGGCCGGAAACGACCGGCAGCCCGGCGATATCGGAGCGGCAGGCAAACACGGATTTTGCGCCATTATCGAACTGCTGGTAGACGCTGCCGATATTCCGCTTGATGTC
Source organism: Gammaproteobacteria bacterium (assembly GCA_035514535.1). GTDB lineage: Bacteria > Pseudomonadota > Gammaproteobacteria > Steroidobacterales > XN24 > XN24. The sequence continues at coordinate 87,594 of DATKAZ010000002.1, read as the reverse complement.
CTTGCTGGCGGCATTCAGGAATCCGGTCAGGTCCGCCTTGAGCGTCTTGCAATGCGTCGACGGCAAGGTTGCCGGCAAGGCATTGATGACCTGCTGCAGGCTGTCGATCCGCAGGTTGATTCCCTCCTCGGCCGCCTTGGCCAGCTTGCCCTTCAGCCGGCCGCCGCTTGCGCGCACCTCCTGGTACAGGGACTCCTCGCAGAACACCAGCGGCGAGAATGTCGGCGTGATGCTGCGCGACGGATTGCTGCAGAAGAATGTCGCATCGCGCAGCACGCCGTTCTCAGGCGCGGGCGCCACGAAGTTGCCGTTGATGCCCGGGTCCGGGTGGTGGAACAGCCGTGCGCCGGTGGTCTCGCAGCCGCTGAACTCGGGAATGATCTGTTCCACCGTCTCCTTGGCCTGCGCGAATTCCCCTTGGAGGATATCGAAGCTCTTCTTGATGTCCAGCACGAGCAGGATCGAGGTCGACGGGTCGTCGGGCACCTTGAAACCGCGGCAGGTCGCGGGAATCGTGAACCTGGGGTCGAACACCCCGGGAATGGCGTGGTTCAGGTTGAGTGTTTCGCTCGAGCTGCTACGAGGATCGTTGATGACATAGATGTTCGCGAACACCGTCTGGTCCTCGCTCAGGATTTCCTCGCTGAACAGGAGTTCCACGGTCTTGCGGATCTGGCAGCCCCCGGAACTCCGGGAGCATTCATTGGCGGCGTATGCGTCGCTGTTGATGGCGGCGCCGTACGCGTTCTGGACGCCGCTGGTCACGCTCGCGCGGTCCAGCGTGCCGCCGTCGTCACACGGAACCTGCGCCGTGGGCTCGAAGCCGGGGCGCGGTGCGCGCAGGCACAGGCCGCCGTCGGGGTTCACGTGGAGGCCGTAACGGTAGAACGTGCCCTGCTGCCGGTCGGCGATGACGGCGTAGGTGTTGTCGCGCCGCGTGCCGGCGGCGACGCCGAGCGGCCCATTGCCGAGTCCAGAGATGAACACGCGCTGCTCCAGCGGCGTCGCGCCGGGCTGGCTCGTGGGCTTGAGCGCCACGCTGCTGCCGGACAGTTCGAAAGTGAGTTTCAGCACGCGGCCGCCCGCCAGGGTCACGAGCAGATCCTCGCTCTCGCTGGCGGTGTCGACGGCGCCGATGCCCGCGGTGCCCGGCACGAAAGCCAGCCCGGTCGGCTTTTCGGTGCCGAAGAAGCTCTGGTCGACGACGATGTCGATGTCGGTCGGTTTCACGCTGCCGCCGGAGTCGAGCAGGGCCTTGATATCCGCCCGCCGGATCCGCGCGATGGTGGTCGGATTGATGGTGAGGACCAGCGAGTCGCCGGCAGCAAGGCCGCCGCCCGGCACCCGGACGAACTCGGTGTCGGCGATCCCGCCGACCGGCGTGGCGGCGCCGCCCGAGCCCACCTTGAACTGCCCGGTCTGGACACCCGGCTCGAAGGGCCCGCCGGCGGGTGCGCCATTATTCGAGCCGCAGGCCGCGGGCCGCAAAAACCATACCGCGGGGAGCTGCCCCGCCGTACCGATCTCGGCCACTGCCATCAGCCGCTCGTTGCTCGAGGAAAGTCCGTCGGGCCGCGCGGGGCATGCGCCGTTCACGCAGACATCCGTACCCGTGCCCTGCCCGGAGGGATACCGGATCAGGGTGCCTGAATTGGTGTCCGCGGCGATGACATCCAGCGAGACGCCGCCGCAGGTATTCTTGAAGAAGTAAAACGAGCGCAGGCTGACACGCTCATTGGCGTCGGTGTTCACCGTCTCTGCGACACCGTTGTCGAAGTCCAGCCACAGCAGGTTGCCGTTGGCCGAGTTGCCGCCGACGATGTCCAGCACCGGCGGCGCCGCGCCGGCCGGCGCGGCCAGCAGGCCCGCGCATGTCAAAAGAACCGCGGCACGCCAGCCCTGGCGTGCGGCATTCATATGGATCATTTGGCAGCCCTCCCCCGAAAGTGCCGTAAGATCTTGGCACTATAGTACAAAATCGGGTGCGGCGCTTGTCGGCATTATTGTCAAATGCGCCCGGACGTGGGCGCGGCACCTCCCTAGGGGGCCAGCAGCCTGCGATATCTCTGCGCCTCGTCGGCCCGGTTCGAGTCCTCGTAAAGCCGCACGAGGCGAAGCACGGCCTGGCGCCGGGCACTGGCGGGGGCGCCGGTCTCCGCCTCGAGTTGCTCGTGGCTCTGCAACAGGACCTCCTCCGCCTCTTCCATGCGGCCCGCAGCATGCAGGCACACGCCGTCCAGGTTCCTGGCCAGCGCGACCCGCCAGTGGGAGCTTCCCAGGGCCTCCTCAAGGGCGGCACTCACCCCTTCGCCCATCGAGCAGGCCTCTTCGAGCTTCCCCTGCGCGAGCTGGTTGGCCAGCAGGAGGCGGCTGATGACGGCCTCCGGGTGGTCGGGGCCGAGCAATCGCGTCTGCATGTCCATGGCCTGCCTGAGCATGCTTTCCGCCTCCTCGTCCCGGCCGGCTTCGCCGAGCCATTGCGCCAGCGTCATCATGCCCTTGGCGACTTCCGGGTGTTCCAGGCCATAGCGCTCCAGGCGGATGCGCTGCGCCGCGCGCGCCAGCTCGATCGCTTCATCCGTCTTGCCAGTGAGGTGCTTGACGCTCGCGAGGTTCATGGTCGTGACGGCGACTTCGGTGTGGGTCGGCCCCAGTACGCGCCGCTGGATCTCCAGGGCCTGGTCGAGCATCTCTTCGGCGGCCTGCAGCTCGCCGCGTTGGCGAAGCAGCGCGCCGATATTGTTCATGCCGATCGCGATCTCGTTGTTGTCCTCCGGCATCAGGGCGCGTTTCATGTCGAGGGCCTCGCGAAATAATTGCTCGGCCCTGGCCGCGTCGCCCCGCGTGTGCAGCACGTAGGCGAGGTTGTTCAGGTTCTCGGCGATGGCCGGATGCGGCTCGGCACCGAGCAGGTTCCGGCGCATGTCGAGCGCTTCCTGCACCAGCTCCTGGGCCCGCTCGTAGTCACCCTGGTCGAAATAGTTGAGGCCGAGCTCCTCGAGCGTCTGGGCGACATCCACATGCTGTTCGCCGAGCGTCGCCCGGCGCATGCGAAGGGCTTCCCGGAGCAAGGTCCCGGCCGTGGCGAAATCGCCGCGCAGGCCCTTGAGGTAGGCGAGGCCGGTGAGCGACTCGGCCACCGCCGGATGCTCGGCGCCATAGACCCTGCGGCGAATCTCGAGCGCCTCGTCGTAGGCCCGCTCCGCTTCGTCGAACTTGGCCCGCAGCGCGAGCACGTAGCCGAGGTTGTTGAGGCTCGAGGCGAGGTCGGCCTCCGGGTTGGCCGGCAGGGCTCGCCGCTTGTCCAGTGACTGGCGCAGCAGCGGTTCCGCCTCCTCGAGTGCTCCGAGGCTCGTATAGACCTTTCCCATGGTCTCGAAGAGCCTGGCCTGGATTTCGGGCTGGGCCTCGAGCTCCCGGTCGATGCGCGCGGCGCCGGCTTGCAGGATTTCGCCGGCGGTGATCTCCTTGCCGCGCGCCTCGGACGGATCCGACACCTCGAACATCCCGACCAGGAAGTCCGAGGTGCGCTGTGCGGTCACGGCCTCGACCTCGGCACGCGCCCGCTCGGCATCGGCGACCTGGCGCTGCTGGTTGGCAAACAATGCCGCCAGCGTAGCGAGCACCGCCAGGACGCCCAGTGCCGTCACCATGGCATGCCGGATGTGCTGGCGTTTGCGTGCCGCGGCGATCGACGCCTCGATGAAGGCCGACTCGTAGCTGGTCAGGGTCGAATCGTTGTCCAGCAGGCCCTTACCTTCTTCCAGCGGCTTGCCGGACGGCAGCAGCAGGTCGGGATTGCGGTTCTCGCGGACCCAGCGCTCGGCGGCGGCATTGATGCGACTGTGGATGCGCAAGTTCTCGCGATTCTGCTCGATCCACTCCTTGACCCGCGGCCAGTGCCACAGCAGCGCCTCGTGCGTCACCATGATCGACGCCTGCCCGTCGTCGTCCAGCTCGGTGACGAACAGCCGCGCGTCGATGAAGGCATTGATGAGTTGGCGCGCCGCGGGGGTTTCGAAATCGTCCTGCCGGGCCCGGCGCCGGCCGATGGCCTCCTGGCCTTCGCGGCGCACGTGGATCAGCGCATCGAGCACCCTCGGCAGCGCCGCCTGGACCTCCGCCGGCAGCTTCTCGAACACTGTTTCCGCCCGCCGCGCCAGCGAGCCCTCGACGCCGCCGAGTTCACGATAGGCCTCGAGCGTGAGGGTGCCGTCGTCGCGGCGCCGCTGGTAGAGTTCCTCGAGCGTAAACTGCAACAGCGGCAGGAGTTCCGGCCGGGCGGCGGCGGCGTCCCGCAGCATGTCGTCGAGGCGCTCGTTGGTGGCGAAGTCCTCTTCGAAGCGCAATCCCGCGGCGCGCGTCGGAAGGCGCACCATCTGGCCGATCTCGGTCGCCGTCGGCGGCATCAGGTCGTACTGGCCCGCGCCCTCCTTGAGCGACACGAGCCTCGGCAGCGAGGCGCAGCGCGGATACATGTCGGCGCGGAACGTAGCGACGATCCAGATGCGGCCGCAGCGTGCGAGCACGTCCACCGTCTCGATGAATTTTTCCCGGTCCTGGGCCGTCACCCAGTCCTGGGTGAAGATTTCCTCCATCTGGTCGATGACCAGCGCCAGACGCGTTTCCGGCGGACGCCGATCGGCGGTGCGTGTGGACTGTTCCGCCGCGTCGCGCGCGAGCGCTGTCTTGATGAGCGTGACGGCGGCGGCGGGCGATGACTTCAGTACCTCGGCAAGCTCCTCGGCGCTGGTGTCCTCGAGGCGCAGGCCGGGCTCGCGCAGAATCGCCGTGGCCAGGCCCACGAACAGGTCGCCGCGCACGTCGCTCGGCCGGTATACCGCCCGGCGCCAGTGGCCGACGCCCTCGATGACGCCCGGCTGCGTGAGCATCGGCAGCACGCCCGCGCGCGCGAGCGACGACTTGCCGCCGCCGCTCATGCCGAGGACGAGGACGAACGCCCGCCCGCCCGCCGCCTGGCGGCGCAACAGGTCGAGCACGTCGCCGATGGCCTTCGTGCGGCCGAAGAAGATCGGCGCGTGCTCGTATTCGAAGCTTTGCAGGCCCCGGAACGGCGAGCCCTGCTTCCATACGGCCGTCGCCGAGTCCTCGTGCCTTCCCGCATCCGGCAGCGCCCGCATGACCATCTTGCGCAGGTGCCGCTCGAGCACCTGCTCGAATTCGCTCGGCGACTCAAAGGGATGGAAGGCCGCCTTCAGGCTGCCGTCCTCGGTATGATGGAACCAGTTCGCGATGAAGCCGTCGAGCTTGCGCTTCTGGTCGATGCGGTCCATGAGCGCCACTTCGTCGTCGAGCTGCACCGACGCCTTGGCCGTCTTGCGGTACACCAGCAATTGCGGCTTGCCGTGCTCGCGAAAGCCTTCGACTGCGTCCTCGAATTCGAACTCGGTGCCCGACTCGTAGCGGCTGCCGTCCTTGCGCGTAAAATCTTTTGGAAGTCGGGTGCCGAGTCGCGACCAGAGGATGGCGACCATGATGTCGGCATCGGACGGCTTGGTGATCTGCGTCTGGAAGGTATCGGTGGCGAGCAGCGGTTCGTGTTCCCAGAACACCGGCTCCAGCACGGCACGGCCCGCAAATTCGGCCTGGACGCGCTCGATCACGCGCTGCGCCAGCGTCCGCTCTTCAAAAACGTCGCCCGGCGACGAGATGAAGATGCGGATTGTGTTGATTTCAGCCATGCTTTGCGCCGATCCCCGCCCGAAGTGCGACCTAGAATGACGCAGGTGGGGTAGGGCGGCAAGCATGCCGCCGGCGAGGGGGGAGGCAGCGCGCGACGCGGACGGCAATGGTGAAAGACGACGACAAGACTGGGGTGGAGCGTGCGTTGCTGGCCAGGATCAGGATGCTGCGACGGGATCTCGCGGCGTTGCTGACGCTGTGGCACGAGCGCAGGGATCCGGGCCTCGGCTGGACGGCGACGCCCCGGGTCCATGCCGAACTGGCGCGCGCCTTCATCGAGGTGGGCGCGCCGCTGCTCGGCCTGGAGGTGGCCGCGGAGGGGCTCGCGGCATTCGCAGAGGATGTCAGTTTGCGACAGGCGCAGGGCCTCGCGCTCGCGCGCAGCGGCAGCACCGAGGACGCCAACTCGCTGCTGCAGCAGCTGCAGGTCGAAGGCCACCTGGACGACGACACGCTGGGCGTGCTGGCGCGCACGCACAAGGACCTCGCCCTGGGGGCGACCGGCGCCGCGCGCCACAGGCACCTGCAGGCGGCGCTGCGCCTCTATGGCGATGCCTATGCACGCGGCCACAGCTACTGGACCGGCATCAACGTCGCGACGCTCGCCGCGTTGCTGGGCGATCGGGCGCAGTCCGTCTCCGTCGCACGGCAACTGGTGCACGACTGCCGCGCCGAGTTGGCGCGCCTGCCCGCCGACCATGCCGACCGGTACTGGGTACTTGCCACGCTGGGCGAAGCGGCGCTCTGCATGGAGGACTGGGCACAGGCCGAGGACTGGTACGCGCAGGCCGGAGCCGTCGGCGGGCGGCGCTTCGGCGATCTGAACTCCACGCGCCGCCATGCGCGCCTCCTGCTCGAGCACTTCGAACGCGACGCCGGGATCGTGGACGCATGGTTGCCGTTACCCCGCGTCATACTGTTTTCCGGGCACATGATCGATCGGCCCGACCGGACGCGAGCGCGCTTTCCACCGTCGATGGAGAAGGCGGTGGCCGCCGCCATTCGGGGCTGGCTCCGGGAGAACCAGGGGCTGATCGGCTTTTCCTCGGCAGCCTGCGGGGCGGACCTGCTGTTTCTCGAGGCGATCCACGAGCTGGGCGGCGAGACGCACATCGTGCTGCCGTATCACCAGGATGAATTCGTGGCGGACAGTGTGGAAATCGCCGGGGTCGGCGGCTGGCGCGACCGCTTCGAGCGGGCGCTCGCGTTTTCACGGGTCGTGTACGCTTCCAGCAGCCGCCCGCTCCACGGCGGCGTGGCCTACGATTATGCCAACGACCTCGTGCACGGCCTGGGGTGCGTGCGCGCCAGCGAGCTCGAGACGGAGCTCGCCGCACTCGCCGTCTGGGACGGCCGGGCGGGCGACGGGCGCGGCGGGACCGCGAGCGCCGTGAGGCAGTGGCAGGTCCACGACATTCCGGTACATCGCGTGCGACTCGAGGCCGCCCCCGAGCAGGGCGCCGGCAGCCTGGAAGTCGTGGCCGTACGCCCCGGCGCGGGCCCCGCCACGACCAAACCGGCGAGTCCCGCGCGCGACGACGACGATGCCGTCATGGCGCTGTTGTTCGCCGACGCCATCGGCTTCAGCCGGCTGACCGACGCCGAGGTGCCGCTGTTCGTCGATGCCTGTCTCGGGCTCGTCGCGCGCCTCATTGCGCGGGAGGAAGCGGTCATCCCCGTGCGCGAGACCTGGGGCGACGGCCTCTTCCTGGCGTTCACGGGCGTGCGGGCGGCGGGCCTGTTCGCGCTCGACATGCTCGATGCGTTGGCGGCGACCGACTGGCTGGCGCTGGGATTCTCGCGACCATTGACGATGCGCCTGGCGCTGCATGCCGGGCCGGTGCACCGGACGACGGACCCGATCACGAAACTGCCCAAGTGCTGCGGCACGCACGTCAGCAGGGCGGCGCGCCTCGAGCCGAAGACACCGGCCGGCCAGGTCTACGCGAGCGAGGCCTTCGCCGCGCTGGCCGCCATGGACGGCGTCCAGGAGTTCCGCTGCGACTACGTGAAGCAGCTCGACTGGGCGAAGCGCTACGGGACTTTTCCCGCCTACGTGCTTCGGCGGCAGGCGGCGCAGCAGGCCGCGGCGGTCAGGGATCCCGGTCGTCGAACTGCAGCAGGACCTCGGGCTCGCCCTCGTTCTGGGGCGCGAGGATCGCCCACGTGAACACGTCGCCGCCCACCAGCTCCAGCGGCATGGGGCCGAACACGACGGTCTCGGGCGCGTCCGCCGCGTCCTCCGGGTCCTCGTAGAATCGCTGCGTGATGGTCAGGAAATAGTCGCCGGGCGTGCGCACGATGTAGCTTGATGACACGCCGAAGCGCAGGTCCCTGATGAGCCGGTTGCTCGCGTCGCGCGTCTCGTCTGCGGTGCTCGTCTGGTAGACCGAGAAGAACTGGGAGCCCGGCGCGAGATTCGCGAACCTGAGCTTGGCCTCCGTGACGACGCTGCGGCCCTGGCTGCCGTTGAAGATAATCCCGGGCTCCTCAGGCGGGCCGATCAGGAACGCCGAGTACTGCTGGGCCACGCTGAATTCCGAGGTCCCGGTCGCAAGCTGCTGCCCGCCTTCGCCGCTCTCGCGGAACGCCACCGGGACATCGCCGAGCGGCGCCGCGAGCAGCGGCGTACGGGTGCCGTACTCGAGGCCGGTGAACAGCGTGATCGGCGTAGTCGCCGCGACCACTACGTCGACCGGCGGTGTGTCCGGCAGGGCGTGCATGGCACGCAGCGTCGCGGGCGTGCCGGCATCCCGGAAGCGGAACGACTCGCGGCCCGTCGAGCCCAGCAGGAACAGCGGCGAGGGGCCGGGCACGACGCCGGGCGCGATGGCGAACAGCCACTGCATGCCGGGCCCCGTGGTCCCCTCCGTCTCCGGGAAATCGAGCTCGCCGGAATCCATCAGGACGTCGAGCGACCCGGCCGGCGTGAGGCGGATGCGCGACTCGCCGAAGGGAATCTCGAGGATCCCTGAATGGCCGCGCGGCTGCAGGGTCGCGAGCGGCGCGGTCGAAGTCAGCTCGGTGTCCGGCGCCGTGACGTAGATATCCAGCGCCCCCTGATCCAGCGCGGCGTGCACGAACTGCACATGCATGGCCCCGAGCGGACGCTCCGGCCGCGGCGAGACCACGGTGATGGCCTGCGGATCGTCGAAGCCGCCGGCAAAAACCACCGTCGAAGTGTGGTCCTTCTCCACCGGGACGTCGAGGTTCAGAAGCGTGTCGCCGAGCGACCCGTCGGCCTCGAAATACGTCGCGGTGAGGCGCGCCGTGGGCCCGGAGCGGCTCAGCAGCGACTCACCGCCCTCGGCGGTCGACGTGGCGTAGGCGACGCTCCGCCGGAACACGTAATCCTCGTAGGAGATCAGCAAATTGGGGCTGTCGGGCATCGCGTGCATGACGCGGAACCAGATGTATTCGGGTCCATCGCCACTGCCGCAGGCCACGGTGCTCAGAATCAGCGCGACGGCGATAAGCCGGGCGAAACGATGGCGCATGTTCACCTCGAAGACCAGAGAATCACTGCGTTGCGCGGCAGGCAACGATGTCCCCGCGCCCTTGCGGGGGCATCATTGTAACCGCGCCGGGTCGGGACCGCCGAATCCCAACTGAACGGGAACGATCAGAACGGCCAGAGCAGGCGCAGGCCGTAGGAGAGCAACGTCACGGCGGCGAGTCCGCCGAGATAGAAAAGCACGAACCAGCCGATGCGACGCCAGGTCTCGCGGGTCGGGCCGCGCCGCCGCTCAGTGGTAACCGGCATCCACCGTGACCTTGCCGCGGAACACCCAGTAGACGTAGGCGGTGTAGCCGAGAATGATCGGCAGGAAAATTACCGCGCCCACGAGCAGCAGGCCCTGGGCATTCGGTGCCGCTGCCGCCTCGATATAGGTCAGCGAATACGGTACGAGGTAAGGATAAATTCCCACCATCAGGCCGATGTAACCGAGCAGGAAGATCACGACGGTCCAGGCGTACGGGCCATACACGCCGTCGTGGCGCAGGCCGCGCACGAGCTGCCAGAAGGCGATCGCCACGAGCACCGGGATCGGGCTCCACATCATCAGCCGGCCCCATTCCACGTCCGGATAGTTCAGGCCCCAGCGGGTAGCGACCTCGGCTTCCAGCGCCGGCACCCACAGGCTCACCACGACGATCATCAGCAGCACGACCGCGGCGGCGACGAGGCCGACCCGGCGGGACCACTCGAGCAGGCGGCCCTCGGTCTTGATGACCAGCCAGCCGGCGCCGAGCAGCGTGTAGCCCCAGATGAGCGCACAACCGGTGACGAAGCTGAACGGCGTGAGCCATTCGAACATCCCGCCGGCAAAGCGGTTGTTCTCCAGCGGAATGCCCTGCACGAGCGTGCCGAGGATCAGGCCCTGCGAAAACGTCGCCACGATCGAGCCCCAGTGGAACGCCTGGTCCCAGATGCGGCGCCCGGAGCCGACTGCCTTGAAGCGGAACTCGAAGGCCACGCCGCGGAAGATGAGGGCGATCAGCATGAAGCCGATCGGCATGTAGATCGCCGGCATCAGCGCCGCGTAGGCGAGCGGGAAGGCGGCGAACATGCCGCCGCCGCCGAGCACCAGCCAGGTCTCGTTACCGTCCCAGAACGGTGCGACCGAGTTCATCATGACGTCCCGGTCCTCGTCCTTCTCGGCGAACGGGAACAGGATGCCGACGCCGAGATCGAAGCCGTCCAGCAACACGTACATGAACACCGCGGTCGCCAGCAGTCCGGCCCACACGAGTGGAAGGCTGATCAGATCCATGACGCTACCTCTTGGCCGGCTCGATGCCGTCGCGCGACGCCGGCAGCATCCAGGAAGCGAGCGGCGGCTTGTCGGGCGCGGGCTCCGCTGTCGTCGACGGTCCTGCCCAGGCGATCTTGAACAGGTACCAGCTGCCGGCCGAAAACACGATGGTATAGACGAACACGAACACGATCAGCGAGGTGCCGACCGCGGCCGCCGTGACGGGCGACACCGAGTCCACGGTGCGCAGCAGGCCGTACACGGTCCACGGCTGGCGCCCGACCTCCGCCGTGATCCAGCCGCTGATGACGGCGATGAAGCCGAGCGGGCCGCTGAGGAAGCAGAGCTGCAGGAACCAGCGATGCCGGTCCAGGTCACCCCGCCAGACCTGCCATGCCCCGAACCAGCCGATGAACAGCATCAGCACGCCGATGGCGAACATGATGCGGAAACTCCAGAACACGATCGCCACCGGCGGGCGGTCCTCAGCCGGCCATTCCTTGAGACCCTTGATCTCGCCCTCGAAGGAATTGGTCACGATGAGGCTGCCGATCTTCGGCACGGCGAGCTCGAAGCGGTTGCGCTCGCCGTCCTGGTCCGGGATGGCAAACAGCACCAGGGGTGCCTCGCGCTCGTAGCTCTCCCAGTGGCCCTCCATCGCCGCCAGCTTGATCGGCTGGTCGCGGTGTACCTGGGCGCCGTGCTCGTGGCCCGCCAGGATCTGCAGCGGCACGACGATGGCCAGAAAGCCCATCGCCATCTTCATCATCACGCGCGCATGCGCCGGCTGCGTGTTGCGCAGCAGGTGCAGGGACGCGACCGAGGCGACCACCAGCGATGTCGTCAGGTAGGCCGCGAGGACCATGTGGACAAAACGATATGGGAACGACGGGTTGAAAATGACCTCGAGCCAGCTGGTGGCGAAGAACACGCCGTCGCGGATCTCGAAGCCGGCCGGCGTCTGCATCCAGCTGTTGGCCGCAAGGATCCAGAACGCGGAAACGAGCGTGCCGCCGGCGACGATGCAGGTCGAAGCGAAATGCAGCCGCGGGCCCACCTTGTCCCAGCCGAACAGCATGATGCCAAGGAACGAGGCCTCGAGGAAAAATGCCGTCAGCACTTCGTAGCCGAGCAGGGGGCCGAGCACGTTGCCGGTCAGCTCGGAAAATACGCTCCAGTTGGTGCCGAATTGGAAGCTGAGCACGACGCCCGAGACCACGCCCATGCCGAACGACACGGCGAAGATCTTGACCCAGAACTTGTAGAGCTCGCGGTAGAGCGGCTTGCCGGTGCGCAACCACAACGCCTCGATGACCGCGAGGTAGCTGGCCAAGCCGATCGTGAACGCCGGAAAGATGATGTGGAACGCGATCGTGAACGCAAACTGGATCCGCGCCAGCAGCACCATGTCGAGATCGACCATTCGGAATACACCCCTTTGAATTCCGGTTCGATGGGCGAGGAGCGCGCCTCGCTTCGTGCGGTCAAGTCTAGGCGGTGTCGCTCAGGACTGCACGGCACGGCGCCGCGGCGGGCGTCCCCGCCGCCGGCAGGTTCGACTCTGCGGTCGGGCTGCAGCGCCGCCCGAGCCAGGCCAGCAGCGGCTTCCATTGCTCGAGATCCCGGCGCACGAGATGTGGCTTGAACTCGTGCAGCCCGAGTCCCTGCTGCGCCGCGTGGGCGTAGACCTGGCTGTCGCGCAGCACCGTCAGGCAGGGAATGGCCAGCGTATCGAGGAAGCGCAGCAGCCGGCCGTGGGCTACCGTGCCGTCGCGGACGCGATTGGCGATCACGGCGATCCGCCCCTGCTGGCGATCTTCCTTGGCGATCAGCAGCAGGTCGGCGATGAAGCCGGCGGCGGCGTGGATGTCGATATCCGTCGGACCGACGGGGATGATCACCGCGTGCGCGGCGCGCGTGTACTCGGCAAGTCGCTGTGCCGGGATCGCCGCCGAGGTATCGACGACGAGATACTTCGTTTCCGGCGGCGTGCGCAGCTGCCAGCTGCGGGTCACGTTCAGGTTCAGCCGGTAGGCGGGGATGCCGTAGATCGCCGGGCGCTCCGCCGGGCGGTTGGCGAGCCAGCGCGTCGAGCATCCCTGCGGATCGTAGTCCATGAGCGCCGTGGGTCCGCCGTGCACGGCGCACCACGCGGCGATGTTGGTGGCCAGCGTCGTCTTGCCGGAGCCACCCTTCGCATTCAGCACGACGATCTTGCGCGGGGCCGCGGGGCCCGATGCCGGGAACATGACACCCCCAGAAGCTCTCAAAAGGGGTTCATAACATAACGCTAACGCGATGTTTTTCCAATCAGGCCCGACGCCCGCAATTGCTGCGATGCAATGATCAGCCGCCGGCGACCGCCGGAATGATCGCGACCACGTCGCCTTCCGCGAGCGGCGTGCGCAGCCCGTCGAGGTGGCGCGCATTGCGCTCGCCCACGAACACGTTGACGTAGGGGCGCAGCTCGCCTTCCGGCGTCATGATCCTCGCCAGCAGTGCCGCGCGCTCCTCGCCGACGCGCTTCAGCGCCTCGCCGACCGTAGTCGCCTCGACCGCCAGCTCGGCCGCGCCCCCGGCGAAGGGCCGCAGCGGCGGGGGTATCAGGACGATAATCCGGCTCACGTGATCTCCAGTCCGTCTTCGACGAAATCCTCGCCGAGTACGCGCCAGGCGCGCAACTCCGGCGCCTGCGGCGCCGCAAGGCCGACGATCAGGTAGCACCAGTCGGGCCACGCCTCGGCACGATCGGTGGCGGATGGCACCGCAGCGCCGCGCGGGTGCGAGTGCCATGCGCCAAGCAGCGTGCGGCTCGAGGCGCGCGCGGCCCGGTCCGCGGCGAGCACCGTCTCGGGCGCGATCTCGTAGCGATGCGGCGAGGCCAGCACGTTGGGCGCAGGCAGGGCTTCGTGGATGTGCGCGGCCCGGCCGTGCCGCTCCCCGAGCAGCAGCCCGCAACCCTCGAGCGGCTGCTGCGCGAGACAGTGCGCGACGATGGAATCACGCAAGGCCCGCGGCAGGCGGATTGTGAGCCTGGCGGGCGCCTTCCCGGCCCGGGCGCGCGCGGGCCCGGGAAAGCGATCAGCGTTCAATGACGGCCACCACGGGATCCGCGTCCCTGAGCCGCGCGAGCACGATGCGGTCGAAGCGCGCGGTCAGCGCCAGGGCCCGTTCCGCAGCCTCCGTCGCCAGCTCCAGGCGCGCCGGATCGTCCACCATGTTGATGACCGGCACGACGTGTGCGTCGCCGGCGCCCTTCAGCAGGCCGGCGTCGCTCGCGAGGAGGCGGGCGGCATGTGCGGGCAGGAAAATCTCGCCCGGCGCCGCACCCGTCAGCGTGGCGACGCGCTCCACGCGGTGCGCGATGCGCTCTGCCAGCGGCTCGCCGAGCGCGCGCGCCGACATCACCGGGATCAGCGTCGTCATCCCCGCCGGGACGACCGGCTCGTCATCCGCCGGCGCCTTGACCCAGCGCATGCGCGCGCCGTCCGCCTTGACCAGCGTCACGTCGAAGCGCAACGAGTCGTGCAGCGCGTCGATGCGGGCGGGCGGCACGCCGGCAAGCCGCCCTGGCTTGTCTCCCGGACAGGCGTAGGCGATGAAGCGCTGCTCGCCGAGATCCTGGAGCTCGCCCTCGAGCTGTGCCTCGGGCGCGATCAGGACGCGCGCACCGAGCGCGTCCGGCGGCGGCAGCGTGTGCACCGTGGTGGTGAACGCCACGCGCCCGGGATGGCGGGCGGCGATGGCGAACAGCACGCTTTTCTTGCCCCCGGCGCCGGTCGCGCAGATGACGCCGCCACGGGCGCCGAGCAGCTCGAGCAGGTCCGTCACGCGGGCCTCCGCACGGCCTTGACGGAGAGAATCCGTGGCAGGAAGCCGGCCACCGGCTGCCAGTGCCGCGCGCCATTGCGGCGGGCGAACAGGTGGCCGCCGGAAGTGCCGAAGTACACGCCGCCGGCGTCGTCGCAGTCCAGCGCCTCGCGCAGCACGGTCACCCAGGCATGCGCCTGCGGCAGGCCCTCGCTCACGGACTCCCAGCTCGCCCCCGCGTCGCGGCTGCGGTAGACGCGCAGCCGGCCGTCCACCACCGTGCGCATGTGCGAGTCGGCTTCCGGCACCTGGAACACGGTGTCCGGATCGCGCGGATCCGCGGCGATGGCGTAGCCGAAATTGCCGGGCAGTCCCGCGGTGATCTCGATCCAGCTGCGCCCACCGTCGTCGCTGCGCCAGGTGCCGTGGTAGCACTGCCGGTACAGGCGGTCCGGACGCGCCGGGTGCATGACGAGGCGATGGACGTTGTGGCCGGTCTGCGGGTAAGGCGTCGGCAGATTCTCTGCCCTGACCCCGGTATTGGCGGGCGCCCAGCTCGCGCCGGCGTCCTCGCTGCGGTAGACGCCACCGGCCGATACGGCCGCCCACAGGCGCGCCGGGTTGGCCGGGTCGATGCGGATGGAGTGGATGGAGAAGCCGCCGCGCGCGGGCTCCCAGGTGTCGCGCGTCGGGTGCTCGTTGAGCGCCGTCACCGGCTGCCACGCCGCGGCGCCATCGTCGCTCATGAACAGGCCGGCGGGATCGATCCCCGCATAGAGCCGGCCCCCGGGCGCCGCCGCGAGGTACCAGATCGTCCTGAGCGCCGTGCGATGTACGCCGGGCGCGTGCTGCGGCGTCGCGGGGAGGGACGTCCACGTGCGTCCCCCGTCCTCACTGCGGTAGAGGTGCGCGCCCCAGATCTTGTGCGCGGCCGCCGCGTAGAACACGCCCGGCTCGTCCGGCGGCGCGCAGGTGTGGATGACCTCGTAGCCGGCTATCGACGGGCCCTCGAGCCGCCACTCGCCGGTGGCGGGCGTCGCGACGAACAGGCCCTTCTGGGTGCCGACCAGCAGGGCGAGGGATTCCCCGCCGCGGCTCACGTCTCGAGCAGCCTCGGCATCAGCTCGACGAGGTTGCAGGGCTGCGTGCGCAGGTCCAGCTGGGCCTCGATCAGTTCGTCCCAGGCCGTCGCGCAGGCGCCGGACGAGCCCGGCACGCAGAAGATGTAGGTACCGTTGGCCACGCCCGCGATGGCGCGCGACTGGATCGTCGATGTCTTGATCTGCTGGAAAGAAATCGCGCGGAAAGTCTCGCCGAAGCCGTCGAGGGTCTTGTCGAGCAACGGCCCGACCGCCTCGGGCGTGCCGTCACGCCCGGTGACGCCGGTGCCGCCGGTGGTGATGACGGCCTGCACCTCGGGGTCGGCGATCCACGCGGAGAGCGCAGCGCGGACCTGGTAGATGTCGTCCTTCACGATGCGCTTTTCGTGGCAGCGATGGCCGGCCTTTTCGAGACGATCGACCAGCAGCCGGCCGGACTTGTCGTCGTGCTCGCCGCGGCTGTCGGAGACGGTCAGCACGGCGATATTGAGCGGCAGGAATTCGCGGTCGGTCATGGCGGGATCCCGAAGGCTTGCAAACTGGTCAGGCATTGTAAGCCACGGCGCCCAGCCCGGAGACGTCATATCCCCCCATAAGCCAAGCCCGTTCGCGCATCCGGTCACCGCGGCCGAATTCGAGCAGTCGCTGCACCGGCGGCTCGAAGTAGTGTCGGCGGCGCGTGGCCAGTTCGAATTTCTCCTGGTGGAGCGGGATGAACTCCAGGCCGTGCCTGCGCGCGGCCGCCTCGATCGCCACGCCGACATCCGCCACGCCCTCCCGGATCGCCAGTGCCAGGTCGTCTTCGCTCAACGAGGGGTGATCGGACAACCGCAGCGACGCGTGGTCGACGCCCGCCCGCTGCAATAGCGAGCGGAACAGCGTGTCGGCGCCGGCCTCCGGCTGGCGGCGCGCGATGCGCAGGCCGCCGCGCGCCAGGTCGGCTATGTCGCGCAGGCCTAGGGGGTTGCCGGGCGAAAGCAACAGGCCCTGGCGACGCATCGCCCAGTGAATGATGACGAGGTCGGGCATCCCCCCCAGTCCCAGCGCGGCCGGCGCGTTGTAGGCCCCGCTGTGCGGATCGAGCACATGCAGTCCCGCCAGCATCACCCGGCCATCCAGCAGGCGCCGGGCGCCGTCGATGCTGCCGCGACACAGCAGGGCCAGCCCCGCCCCGGACTCGCGCGCGGCCCATTCGAGCAAGGGGTCATGGCTGCCCGCCAGCACCGGAGCGACCGGAGTACTTCGCTGCTGGTCTCCCTCGAGGTGGCTCATGACCCACAGATCGATCATCTGGCGCGGGAACAGCAGCTTCCCCGTGATCCGGACGCAGGGCATGTCTCCCTGCCGGACCAGGTCGTAGACCTTCCGTTCCTTCAGTCTCAGGTAGGCCGCCACTTCGGCCGTCGTGAGGTATTCGGGCCTGACATGCATGTCGTTCTGTGTCTTTTATGTGTCTTGATTCCGAGACGGTCTTTTGCGTCACATTCAAGTGCACATAATGCAGCACTATCTCGCGCCAACGCCAGTGTTCTTTCCTTAGTTTCCGCGATGGGAGTCCGCCCCATGACAAAACGCCTGATCGCCGTCCTCGCCCTGCTGGGCGTGCTGACGGCCGCGCCGATCCACGCCGACGACCGGTTCATCCTCCTGGCCTCCACGACCTCGACCGAGAACTCCGGCCTGTTCGCGCATCTCATCCCGCTGTTCACGGCAGCGACCGGCATCGAGGTCCGCGTCGTGGCGGTAGGTACCGGCCAGGCGTTCGCGATCGCCCGCAACGGCGACGCCGACACCGTGCTGGTGCACGACACGGCGGGCGAGGAAAACATGGTCGCCGAGGGCTACGCGTCCGAGCGGCGCGACGTCATGTACAACGACTACGTCGTCGTCGGCCCGGCGAACGACCCTGCGGGAATCCGCACCGCGACTTCCGCGGCGGATGCGTTCAAGCGCATTGCCGCACTCCAGACACCATTTGCCTCGCGCGGCGACGACAGCGGCACGCATCGCGCCGAACAGCGGATCTGGTCCCAGGCCGGCATCGCGCCGCGCGGCACCTGGTATCGCGAACTCGGCAGCGGCATGGGGGCGGCGCTGAACACGGCGGCTGCCATGGACGCTTATGTGCTGGCCGACCGCGGCACGTGGATCAGTTTCGCCAACCGCCAGGACCTCGAGCTGCTGTACGCGGGCGACCCTGCGCTGTTCAACCAGTACGGCAGCCTGCGCCTCAGCGCCGAGCGCCATCCGCATCTCAAGCACGAGCTGGCCGGCCGGTGGCACGACTGGCTGCTGTCCGCGGACGGGCAGGCCGCGATCGCCGGCTTCAAGCTGAATGGCGAGCAGCTGTTCTTCCCGACCGCGGGCAAGGACTGAAGCGGGGTCTTTTCATCCACGACCGCTCGACAGGATCAAGCACATGCCAGGCACCAGGATCTCCCCCACAAGTTGTGCGGCCCAGTTCGCGTTCTAGCGCGCGTCGCTTCAGGAGCGGGCGCTCCTTGCCGGTGCGCCCGCCCTCAGCAGAGGCCGGAGAAGGGTTGCACCGACACGGCGTCGCCCGCATCCACGTTGCCGGAATCTTCCGGCAGGACGATGAAGCAGTTGGCCTGGGCCATCGAGCGCAGGATGCCGGAGCCCTGCCGCCCGGCGGTCGAGACGCGGTAACTGCCGTCCTCCGCCAGGCTCAGGACGCCGCGCTGGAACTCGCGGCGCCCGGGCTTTTTCTTCAGGCGGGATTCGAGCCTGGCGGTGACCATGACGGGCGCGGCAGGCTCCGGCAGGCCTGCGAGGATCTGCAGCGCCGGTTGTACCAGCTGGTAGAACGTCACCATGACGGACACGGGGTTGCCGGGGAGCCCGAAGAACAACGCACCTGCGACCCGGCCGAAGGCGATGGGCCGCCCGGGCTTGATCGCTACGGTCCAGAACCCCACTTCGCCGATCCGGTCGAGGGTCTCGGTGACGAAGTCGGCCTCCCCGACCGAGACGCCGCCCGAGGTGATCACCGCGTCCGCCTGGGCGGCGGCCGCGAGGAAGGCCCGCTCGAGATCCTCGCGATCGTCACGCACGACACCGAGATCGATGACCTCCACGCCGAGGCGCCGCAGCATGCCATACAGCGTGTAGCGGTTGCTGTCGTAGATCTGCCCGGGGCCGAGTGTTTCGCCGATCGATGCCAGTTCGTCGCCCGTCGAAAAGAATGCCACGCGGGGCCGGCGGCGCACTCGGACTTCCGAGACGCCGACCGAAGCGATCATGCCGAGGTGTGCCGGGCGCAGCAGGACGCCGGCATCCAGCGCGATCTCGCCGGCCTTGAGGTCCTCACCGGCGAGGCGCACGTTCTGGCCCGGCTTGTGACCAGCCTGGATGACCGCATCGTCGCCCTCGCGGCGCACCTGCTCCTGCATGACGACCGTGTCCGTGCCTCGCGGCACCGGGGCACCGGTCATGATGCGCACGCATTCGCCGGCGCCGGCCGTGCCGTCGAAGGGCCCGCCCGCCCAGGCGGTGCCGATGACGCGGAAACTGCGTTCGCCCTCGGCGGGCAGTTGCGCCCCGTCGAGCGCGTAGCCGTCCATCGCTGAATTGGTATGCGCGGGCACATCCAGCGTCGAGCGAATGGGCGCGTACAGGACGCGGTCCAGGGCGTCGCGCGTCGCGACCGACTCAAAGCCCTCGACGGGCCGGATCTCCGCGCTGATCCTGGCGAGCGCCTCGTGGAGCGTCTGGGCCGCGTCGTCGTGTCCGCCGCAGCCGGCGTTCTGGTGCTTCATTGGCGTTTCCTTGCCGGCGGCCTGCGCCGCCTGGTCAATGGGCCCGGGAGTCCGCCGCGAGCCTGAGTTCGAGCGCCGCTCGCTCGTCCGGATCGTTCACGTTGACGAAAGTCTCCGGGCGATCGGAGAAATCCACTCTGGCGAGCCGGTGCTGCGCGAACCAGCGATCGATCTTGCGCTCGCCACCGCCCAGGTAGGCCGCCAGGCTGTCGCCGAGTTCGCGCCTGACGAGCGCGAATACCGGCTGCAGCCGCTCGCCGTCGAACGGCACCGCGATCTCGGCCCGCTCGGCATCGAGGGCGGAATATAGCCGGGCGGCGAGGTCCGGGGCCAGCAGCGGGCAATCGCAAGGGGCCGTCAGCACCAGCGGCGTTACAGCGGCCCGCAGACCTGCGGCGAGCCCGGCCAGCGGCCCCAGGAAGCCGGTGTCCTCGTCCGGCACGACCGGCCAGCCGAACTCGGCATAGCGGTCCAGGTTGCGATTGGCATTGATCAGTACCCGCTCGACCTGCGGCGCCAGCACCGCCAGCACGTGCGCGATCATCGGCCGGCCGCCCAGCTCCACCAGGCCCTTGTCGATACCGCCCATGCGGGTAGCGCGCCCGCCCGCCAGGACTATCGCGGTGATCGGTGGTCGGGTCGGGAGGTACTGGGCCATGGTTCAGTCGCTGTTTGCCGTCGCGGATGTCAGGCGAGCAGCGCGCCGCCGATGAAGCGGGCCGCCGCCGGATCGCGGGGCGCCGCGAAAAAACGCTCCGCGGGAGAGTGCTCCAGCAGCCGACCGCGGTTGAGGAAAATGACGTCATTGGCAAGCCGGCGCGCCTGGCCGATGTCATGGGTTGTCATGATCACGCGCGTGCCTGCCGCCTCGAATGTCAGGATCAGGTCCTCGATCGCGCGGGTCGCCTCCGGATCGAGGTTGGCGGTCGGTTCGTCGAGCAGCAGCACGTCCGGCTTCAGTACCCAGGCGCGCGCGATCGCGAGCCGCTGCTGTTCGCCGCCGGACAAGGTGCGTGCGGACTGGCGTGCCTTGTCCGTCAGGCCTGCGGCCCGCAGCGCGGCGGCCACCAGCTCGTTGCGGCGCGCGCGGGGCACGCCGCGCACGCCGAGCGCGTGCAGCAGGTTCCCGGCAACCGAACGACGCAACAGCACGGGACGCTGGAACACCATGCCCTGCCGGCGGCGCGCCTCGTCGGGTGCTCGACCGGCCCAGCGGACCTCGCCCGCGGCCGGGCGCAGCAATCCGTGGCAGAGCTTGAGCAGGACGCTCTTGCCGGCACCGTTCGGTCCAAGAATCACGGTGCGTGACGCGCCTCCGAGCTCGAATGAAACCTGGTCGAGGATCTGCTTGCCGCCGGCCGCATAGGACAGGCTCCGCACGCGCAGCGGCATCAGCGGGTTGCGGTCCGATGCGGGCGCGGTACGCCGGCATGGCATGTCGTCAGGCATAGCGGCGATGGGCGACATCTCCGATCAGGGTCGCGGTGGCGTTCACGCCCGCGGCGAGAACGATCAGCACCAGGCCGAGGGCGAGGGCGAGGGCGAGATTGCCCTTGCTGGTCTCGAGCGCGATGGTCGTCGTCATGACGCGCGTGTGATGCAGGATATTGCCCCCGACGATCAGCACTGCACCGACCTCCGCGATGGCGCGGCCGAAACCGGCGAGCACCGCCGTCATCAGGCGGAATCGACCGTCCCAGAGCAATGTCGCGATGCTGTCGAGGCGGCCGGCGTCGAGCGAGCGGAGATGCTCGTCGTACTCCTCGTGGAGATCGGCCACGGTCTGCCGTGTCAGGGCGGCGACGATCGGCACGACGAGAATGAACTGGGCGATGATCATCGCGGTCGGCGTAAACAGCAGGCCCAGTTCGCCGAGCGGACCGGAACGCGACAGCAGCATGTAGACCACGAGGCCGACGACCACCGGCGGCAGGCCCATCAGCGCATTCAGCATGACGACTACGACGCGGCGACCGGGAAAGCGGAACATGCCGACGGCGGCCCCGAGCGGCAGTCCGACCGCCGTGGCCAGGGCCACGGCGAACACGCTGACATAAAACGACAGCAGCACGACTTCCACGAGCTCGGGGTCGAGGCCGAATACGAGGCGGGCGGCCAGCGCGAAAGCAGCGGAGAGATCGTTCATCGTGTCGAGGGGCTTCCCTGGCCGGACAGTAATCTCGAGATGCCGGTCTTCTACGGGCCACTATGCAATTCGAGTGCCATTCTCCAGCAGATTGCAGCAGTGTGTCATCCTCGCACGTGATTTTCTCGAATGAATCTGGGAATTCTGACCCAATGAGACATTTTGACGCTGTACGGTCCGGATATTGCATAATAATGACGCAGACTTTAGCCTCTGCGTCCCGCCGGCAGGCATATGTCGGGTCGCATTAGGAGTCGAGACATTGGCAAGGGCAGGCACTCCGGCGCAGGCCGGGTTGAAAGCTTCTTCGGTATTGCTCGTCGGCGGCGCGCCCGCCTGGCGGAGCCGCCTGCGGGCGGCGCTGGGCAAGCATGTCGCCCTGGTGGATTCGGCCGAAGGCGCGCTCAAGGCCGGGATCCTGATGGAGCGCTGCAATTTCGAGTTCCTGGTCGTGGACGCCCGCCTGCCCGACGCGCAAGTACTCGACTGGGTTGACGGGCTGCTGCAGGCTGGCGCGGCGGCGCGCATCCTCCTCGTTGCCGAGCGCCCAGATGCCGAACTCGTCATCGCCGCCATGCGGCGCGGCGTCAGCGACGTGCTCGAGCAGCCGCAGGATGCCGAGGCGCTGTTGGCCGCGCTGCAGCGGCACGCGGCCGGGCGTGTCCACGGCCGGGCGCCGACCCGCCTGCCGGATGCCAGGGCGGCCACGTCTCGCGAACGAGAGCTCATTGGAGACAGCGCCCAGATGCGCGGGGTCCGCGAGCTGATTCGCCGGATTGCGCCGTTGCCCGGAACGGTACTGGTCGAGGGCGAGACGGGCACCGGCAAGGAACTCGTCGCACGCTGGCTGCACGTCGGCAGCCCCCGGCGGGGCGAGTTCATCGCGGTGAACTGCGGGGCGATCTCGCCGGAACTGCTGGAGAGCGAATTGTTCGGCCACACGAAGGGTGCATTCACGAGCGCCCACCAGGGGCGCGAGGGCCTGTTCGTGGCGGCGCGCGCCGGCACGCTGTATCTCGATGAGATCAGCGAGCTGCCATTTGCGCTGCAGGTCAAGCTGCTGCGCGTGCTGGAGGAGGGCACGCTGAGGCCGGTGGGTGCCGACCAGGAAACCCCGGTCGACGTCAGGATCGTCGCCTCGACACAGCATGACCTGGCGACTCTGGTCAGTGAACGGCGCTTTCGCGAAGATCTCTATTTCCGCCTGAATGTGGCGCAAGTCTATCTGCCGCCGCTGCGCGAGCGGCTCGATGACATCGCCGTCCTGGCACGGCATTTCATGGACGTGCTGTCGGCAGATCTCGGCGTGGAGCCGCTGGCTCTCGATGCCCGCGCCTTGGGCCGCCTGCGGGACCATGCCTGGCCCGGCAACGTGCGCGAGCTGAAAAACGTCATCGAACGCAGCCTGATGCTCGGCCGCCTGGCCCTGGACGAGTTGGCGCCGGTCCCGCCCACGGAGCCGAAGCCTACGGCAGAATACCCGCTGGACTGGACCCTCGAGGAAGTCAAGGAACATCACATGGCTCGCGTGCTGCGCGCGCTCGGCGGCAACAAGTCCGCCGCCGCGCGCCGGCTCGGCATTTCGAGGAAAACGCTCGAGCGGCGTTTGCAGCTCGGCGCGGGCAATCGCGAACCGGCGTGAGGTCACGCCGGATCCCACGACCTCAACATCACGGAGTATCGACTATGACTGCAGCACCGCTGGACGAAGAGAAGTTCAACCTCGAGATTCGCAAGTTCCTGAAGGTTGTCGGCATCACCTCGCAGAGGGAAATCGAGAAGGCCGTCCGTGACGCGGTGGCTGCGGGCCGCCTCGGCCCGGGCAGCAGCGTCGCCGCAAAAGTCACGCTCGAACTGCCGGAGCTGGACGTCGAACACGTCATCGCCGAAGACTTGAAGCTGTCCTGAGGCGGGTTTGGCGTCCGCGGCTCGCCGGACTTCGCTACACGGGCCACACGAGGTTGCCGGTCTGGCTGAAATCGTAGCCGCCGAATTTCTGCGCCAGGCGCCGGCATTCTGTGCCGCGCAGGTAGTCGAGCAGCTTCTGGAACAGCGTGCGGAAGAACATTCCGCGGTGCATGGCGAAGTCGAACGCCTCCCAGCCGATCGGCACGAAGTCGAGGCCGAACTCGGTGGCCGCCGCGCGCACGCCGATGCCGACGTCGGCGTAGCCCATCGCGATCGCGGCAGCCGCATCCCGCTCCGAGTAGGCGCGCGACGAAACGCGTCGAGCGGCGGGATCGAGACCGTGGCGGGTGACGATCTCCTGCAGGAAGCGTTGCGATCCTGCGCCTTCCTGGCGCATGACCCAGCGGTTCTCACGAGAAAACAATTGCTCGGGGTCGCTGCCGGCAAGGCTAGGCGACACCATCAGGCCCTGCTCGCGGAGGAAGATCCGCACCAGGATCCAGTCGTTGTGCGGCGGGTGCTGCTTGAGCAGCGCCGGGTGACGCTGGTGACTCTCCTCGGCGGGGCCCCAGTGGATGCCGCAAATGTCGGCGCGCCGGCGCGCCAGCAGCGACAGGCCGAGCTGCGTGCCGGTGGGCGTGTAGCTGATCAGGGCACGGGCCTGGACTTCGTTGGCGACATGCATGATGGCGCGGCAGATCACGGGGTCGTCGCTGCCGGCGATCAGCATCCTGTCGGCGAGCAGCCCGCCGTGGCTCGACTCCAGCAGCCACTGGTCGACGAGGTCGCGCGGAAACAGCCACTTGCCAGTCACCTTGCTGGCCGGGATCACGCCGTCGGCGACCAGCGCATAGACTTTTTTCTCGTTGACCTGCAGGTAGCGCGCGACCTGGCGCACGCTCATGAAGCGCGGCATGTTTTCGGCCGGCCGCTCGTCGCTTGCCTGTTCAGCGGATTTTCCTCCGCTTTCGATGCTTGCCGCCCCCATGGAACCCCTCCCTGTCGCGATCAGCGCTCTGGAATGCTTTTTCGCCGCTGCGCCCGCAGCCTGAGGCCATGCAAGAAGTATTCCGTATTTTCCGCAATCCCCCACGGCGGGCACGGTACAGGTCAAACTGGTAGGCTACTCGACTCGCCGAATCACATCGCGAGACGACGGGCAGCTTCCTACACAATCATGCGCATGCAACCCCTGGTCAGTATTCCGGTCGCGGCAGTCCTTGCGCGCAAGGAAATCAGCCGATCAGGCTGGAAGCTCGTCAACTGGGAAGGCGTGGCCGTGCTGGTGGGGGAGCGGTTTGCCGCCGGGTCGACGCGCGGCCAGCTGCTGCACGAAGGGGACGGCGCCGCTCAATATCTCTGGGACGGCCTCCGGCTCGAGCTTTATCGCGACGCCGCGGAGACCTACTGGTTCAACCTGACCGCCAGCCGGCCGGCACTGTTTATCATATGCAGCGAGGACGGGAGCAACGAGTTGACGCCGGTGACGGTGACCGCGGACCATGCGGAGTCGACCAGCGCGGTGGAGGCCGATTGCAAGGTATTCGCCGTGCCGATCCCGCCCGAGATTCTAGGGCGTATGGAGGAATTCGTAATGAGCCATTTCAAGCCAGCGCCGCCGCGCAAGCGCCGGCGACAGGACTGGTCCGGCGAAGGGCAGCAATGACGTCATGAGCCAGAAAGAGCATCCGACTCCGCCGACCGAGGAGGCCGCGCACGAAGCCGACGGCACGCGCGAGCCGTTTTTGAGGCGATGGTCGCGGCTCAAGGCCGACAGCGCGGCCCGCCCGGACGAGGCGAGCGTGCCGGAGGCGGTGCCGGGCAGCGGCGCGGCCGGCCAGGACGAGAACACGCAGGGGCCGGAAGACCCGGCCGAGTTGCCCCCCGGCGACGAGGACATGCCGCCGCTCGAGTCCCTGGACGAGAACTCCGACTTCAGCGGCTTCATGTCCCCCAGGGTCAGCACGGCGTTGCGCAAGCAGGCGCTGCGCAAGCTGTTTCGTAGCCCGAAATTCAATGTCATCAGCGAACTGGACGACTATATCGACGACTACCGGAGTTACCCGGCGCTGGGCGACATCGTGACGTCGGACATGAAGCACGCGGCCGCCCGCCTCCTGGAGAAGCAGCTTGCGGCCGATGCGGCCGATGCGGCCGAGACGGTCGAGGCTGGCGAGGCCGGCCTGCTGGCCGGCAGCGATACGGGCCCCCAGGACGCGGCGACGGACAGCGCGGCTCCGACCGATGCGGGTGGCGAGGATTCCGCCGCAGCCGGGGACGCCGACGAAACGGATGACAGAAAGGATGACAGCGACAGTGAGCCCCCCGCCCGTGACGCCTGAGCTTCCCGCGACGACCAGCGACGGTCGGGCGCGTACCCAGGCGTTGCAGAACCCCGTGACGATCGAGGGCCAGCCGACTTCGATCGTCACTTACCAGTCGCAGGGCCGGGTCGTGATCATCGGGTCCGAGGACGCGGCGCTGTCCGCGGCGCGGCGGCTGGGCGACGACATCCCCTGCACGTTGCTGGCGCCGTCGGACGAACGCCCTGAGCCCGGCACCCGCGAAGGCAGCGTGATCGTGCGCGGCGGACGGCCCGCGGTGGACGGCCGGCTGGGGCGGTTCTCAATCAACCTCGACACTCCGGACGAGGTCGTCTCGCTCGCCGAGGCCGCAGGCTCGCCGGGATCGTATTTCGACCTGGTGCTGGATCTCTCGGATCCGCCGCTTCTTGCTCACGAGATTCCGCCGGTCGGCTATTACGCCGCAGGCGGCAGCGAGGCTGCGCTCGAGCGCGCCCTCGCCGAGATTCCCGAGATGCGGGGCGAGTTCGAGAAGCCGAAGTATTTCAACTACAACCCGGATATTTGTGCCCACGGCAGCAGCGGCCTGACCGGCTGCACGCGCTGCATCGACGCGTGCCCGACGCTGGCCATCACTTCGATCGGCGACAAGGTGAACGTGGATCCGTACCTGTGCCAGGGCGCCGGGAGTTGCGTTGCCGCCTGTCCCAGCGGCGCGATGAGCTACGCGTTTCCGGCCGTCAACGACCTGCTTGGACATCTCAAGGCCCTGCTGGCCGGATTTCGCGACGCGGGCGGCGAGGACCCGGTGCTGTTGATTCACGACGCCTGGTCGCGCGATGCCGTGATGCAGAAACTGGCTCCGCGGATGCCCGAGAACATCGTGCCCTTCGAGGTGGAGGAAGTCGGTTCCGTGGGCCTGGATACGTGGCTGGCGGTGCTCGCCTACGGTGCGCGCGCGGTCGCGATCGTCGTGACGGACCGGGCGCCGCAACGCATGGTTACGGAAATCGAGGCGCAGGCAGTTTTCGGCCGCGCCGTCCTCGAGGGCATGGGCCATGCGGCAGAGAGCCTGACCGTCGTCAACAGCGCCCGGGCGGCCGCCGATGCCGATCAATGGTGGGCGGGTCTGCCGCCGCGAGCGCTCTGCAAG
The DNA here is from genome assembly GCA_035514535.1 of Gammaproteobacteria bacterium. Classification (GTDB taxonomy): domain Bacteria; phylum Pseudomonadota; class Gammaproteobacteria; order Steroidobacterales; family XN24; genus XN24. The sequence goes on along the minus strand of DATKAZ010000002.1, from coordinate 60,938 downwards.
CCGGCGAAATTCACCCTCCCGGATGACAAGCGAGCCATCCTGCGGCTGGCCATCGAGCACCTGTACCGCCATGCGCCGGAACCGCGCAAGTCCGCGGCCCTGCCGGCCGGAGCGCCGTTCGGCGAGATCAAGGTGGACAGGGATGCCTGTACCTTGTGCATGAGCTGCGTCAGCGTCTGTCCGGTGGCCGCGCTGGGCGCCGGCGGAGACCTGCCGCAGCTGAAGTTCACGGAGTGGAACTGTGTCCAGTGCGGCTTGTGCGAGAAGGCGTGTCCGGAAGACGCCATCCGGCTGCATGCCCGCTTCCTCTACGACGCGGAGCTGCGCCAGCAACCGCGTGTGCTGCACGAGGAGCAGCCGTTCTGCTGCGTGTCCTGCGGCAAGCCGTTCGGCACGCGGTCGCTGCTGGATGCGATGATGAAGAAGCTCGAAGGGCACTGGATGTTCCAGGACGAGCAGGCGCGGCGCCGGCTGCAGATGTGCGAGCACTGCCGCGTCAAGGACATGTTCGCCTCGGGCCGGCCGGGCGGCGGCCCGCCGAACTAGGCCCTGCCGATGGGAAGTTCTGGGGCATTGCAATGGCAAAATGTCGCACTTTTTTCAGACGAGAGTACGATACCTGTCGGTTATAGTTGTTATTTATCCGTTATTGCCACGATTTGATGGCCTGAATGTTGCAGAATGAATACCCACAATGACAAAGACGAGCATTCGATGACCGAGGCTGCTGCCGACGTCGGGATGGAGGTTTCGCAGGGGAGTGCGACGCAAAGCGCGACGGGCGAGGACGCGTTGCGCGCCAATGCGTGGAGCCTGCTGGCCCGGCTTCTCGCGACGGCCCCCGACGAATCGATGTTGAGCCTGCTGGCCGAGATCGACGCGGAGAAAATCGACAGCGACGACCTGATCGGCGCGGCTTGGCGCATGCTCGGCACCGCCGCGGGGCGCAGTTCGCCGGCCGAACTGATGGAGGAGTACCACGATCTCTTCATCGGCGTCGGACGCGGCGAGCTGGTGCCCTATGGTTCCTGGTACATGACGGGCTTTTTGATGGAACAGCCGCTGGCGCGCCTGCGCGACGAGCTGCGCTTCATGGGCTTCGAGCGCCAGGAAGGTGTCAAGGAGCCCGAGGACCATGCCGCCGCCCTGTGCGATGTCATGGCCATGATCAACACCGGCGACGAGCCCGTGTCCCTCGAGGCACAGGCCGGCTTTTTCAGTCGCCATATTTCGCCCTGGCTGGGCCGCTTCTTCCGGGACATGCAGCAGGCGCCGTCGGCGCGGTTCTACCGCGCGGTGGGCCAGCTCGGAGAGCAGTTCATCGAGGTAGAGAAAGGGTATCTCAAGGATTTTCTGGCGGCGCAACCGGCGCAGCAGAGTTTGAGCTGAGATCAGATTTCGTAACTGGAGCGGACTCAAGTGGAGAGCACAATGAGCCTGAAATCAAAGATGGAATCCAACGGCAGGCGCCGATTCCTCAAGGGTCTTGCGGTAGCGGGCGGCGCTACGGCAATGGTGGTCGCAACCGGCACTTCGGTCGCTGCACCGGAGCTGACACCGGCGTCCAAGCCCGCAGCCAAGGGCTACCACGAGACGCCGCACATCCGAAATTACTACCAGAAGGCCCGCATCTGACCCTTCGGGTCCAGGTGTGTTGTCCAACCGGTCAAACTGCGGAGAATCGGCGATGAAGCTGACCAAGAAATCCAACCTTCCCTCTACTGAATCGAGCGGCACGCTGAACGGCGTGCTGGGCCGCGCTGTCGACCGGCGCACTTTCCTGCGCCGCACCGGCCTCGCACTCGGTGCTGGCGCGGTTGCCACGACCCTGCCCCCGGCCATGATGCGGCGGTCGCGGGCCGAGGCGGCCAGGGAAATGGGCACGGGCCCCGTCGAGATCAGGCGTTCGATCTGTACCCATTGCTCGGTGGGCTGCGGCGTCGTCGCCGAGGTCCAGAACGGCGTGTGGACCGGCCAGGAGCCGGATTTCGACTCGCCGCTCAACCTGGGCGCGCATTGCGCCAAGGGCGCGTCGGTGCGCGAGCACGGCCATGGCGAGCGCCGGCTCAAGTACCCGATGAAGAATGTCAACGGCAAGTGGGAGCGGCTGTCCTGGGACCAGGCGATCGACGAGATCGGCGACCGCCTGATGGGCATTCGCGAGCAGCATGGCCCGGATGCCGTGATGTGGGTCGGCTCGGCCAAGTTCAGCAACGAGGGGTCCTACCTGTATCGCAAGTTCGCGGCCATGTGGGGGACGAACAATATCGACCACCAGGCGCGCATCTGTCATTCGACGACCGTCGCGGGTGTTGCGAACACCTGGGGCTATGGCGCGATGTCGAATTCCTACAACGACATGCACAACAGCAAGACGATCTTCTTCATCGGCAGCAATGCGGCGGAAGCCCACCCGGTGTCGATGCAGCATATTCTCCGCGGCAAGGAGAACGGTGCGAAGGTGATCGTCGCCGACCCGCGCTTCACGCGCACCGCGGCGCATGCCGACCAGTTCCTGCGCTTCCGGCCCGGCACGGACGTGCCCCTGATCTACGGCCTGCTCCACCATATCTTCGAGAACGGCTGGGAAGACAAGGAATACATCCGCAAGCGCGTGGCTTTTATGGATGAAGTGCGCGTCGAGGCCGCGAAGTGGACGCCCGATGTGGTCGAGAACGTCACCGGTGTTCCCGGCGACGACATGAAGCGCGCGGCGCAGACGATGGCCGAGAATCGCCCCGGCACGATCGTCTGGTGCATGGGCGGCACGCAGCACACCATCGGCAACAACAACACGCGCCTTTATTGCATCCTGCAGCTGGCCCTCGGCAACGTCGGCGTGTCAGGCGGCGGCGCGAACATCTTCCGCGGCCACGACAACGTGCAGGGCGCGACCGACTTCGGCGTGCTGTCCGATACGCTGCCCGGCTACTACGGCCTTGCCGACGGCTCCTGGCAGCACTGGGCCCGCGTGTGGGAGATCGACTACGAATGGCTGAAGGCGCGCTTCGACCAGGCGAGCTACCTGAACGGCGACACGCCGACCCCGGCGATGAACCTGAACGGGATCACCGTGTCGCGCTGGTACGACGGCGTCAACGAGAGTGACGAGAACGTCTCCCAGAAGACCGCTCTGAAGGCGCTGTTCATGTGGGGCCATGCCCCCAACAGCCAGGTGCGCGGCGCCGAGCAGAAGAAGGCCATGGAGGCGCTCGACCTGCTGGTGGTGGTCGACCCGTATCCGACGCACACGGCGGTGCTGCCGGATCGTACCAAGGAAGGCATGTACCTGCTGCCGGCCTGCACGCAGTTCGAGACCTCCGGGTCGCGTACCGCGTCCAACCGGTCGCTGCAGTGGGGCGATAAGATCATGGAGCCGCTGTTCGAGTCGCTGCCCGATCACACCATCATGTACAAGTTCGCGAAGAAGCTCGGCTTCGAGCAGCAGATGTTCAAGAACATCGAGGTCAACGGCGAGGAGCCGCTGGTCGAGGACATCACGCGGGAGTTCAACCGCGGCATGTGGACGATCGGCTACACGGGCCAGAGCCCGGAACGCCTGAAGCTGCATATGGCGAACAAGCACACCTTCAACACGACGACCCTCAAAGCCGAGGGCGGCCCCTGTGACGGCGATTACTACGGCCTGCCATGGCCGTGCTGGGGCACGCCGGAGTTCAACCACCCCGGCACGCCGCTGCTCTACGACACCAGCAAGCCCGTCGCGGAAGGCGGCCTGAATTTCCGGGCGCGCTTCGGTGTCGAGTACGAAGGAGTCAACCTCCTTGCCGAGGATTCCTGGACCAAGGGCGCCGAGATCGAGGACGGCTATCCGGAATTCACCGCCGACATGCTCAAGCAGCTCGGCTGGTGGGACGACCTGACGGAGGAAGAGAAGGTCGCGGCCGAGGGCAAGAACTGGAAGGTCGATCTCTCGGGCGGCATCCAGCGCGTCGCGATCGAGCACGGCTGCGCACCCTTCGGCAATGCGAAGGCGCGCTGCAAGGTCTGGAACTTCCCGGATCCCATCCCGATCCATCGCGAGCCGCTGTACTCACCGCGACGCGACCTGGTGGCCGAATATCCGACCTACGAGGACCGCAAGGCCTTCTGGCGGCTGCCCACGCGCTACGCGTCGATCCAGCAGCAGGACTTCACCAAGGAGTACCCGTTGGTGCACACCAGCGGCCGGCTCGTCGAATACGAGGGCGGTGGCGAGGAATCCCGCTCGAACCCCTGGTTGGCCGAGTTGCAGCAGGAGATGTTTGTCGAGATCAACCCGGCGGATGCCAATGACCGCGGCATCAAGGAGGGCCAGTGGGTCTGGGTCGAGGGTGCGGAAGGAGGACTGCTGAAAGTCAAGGCCATGATCACGGACAGGGTCGGCCGCGGCGTCGTGTTCACGCCGTTCCACTTCGGTGGCTGGTTCGAGGGCAAGGACCTGCTCTCGAAATACCCGGAAGGCTCGCATCCGTTTGTCCGGGGGTCCGCGGCTAACGACGCGTTCACCTACGGCTACGACTCGGTCACTGCGATGCAGGAGACCAAGGTCTCCCTCTGCCAGATTCGCCCGGCGTAAGGAGTTAACACACCATGGCGAGAATGAAGTTTCTTTGTGATTCCGAGCGCTGCATCGAGTGCAACGGCTGCGTAACGGCCTGCAAGAACGAGCACGAGGTGCCCTGGGGCGTGAACCGCCGGCGGGTAGTGACGCTCGACGACGGCCTGCCGGGCGAGCGCTCGATCTCGGTGGCCTGCATGCACTGCACGGATGCGCCCTGCGCGGCTGTCTGTCCGGTGGATTGCTTCTACACGACCGACGACGGCATCGTCCTGCACGACAAGGACCTCTGCATCGGCTGCGGCTATTGCTTCTATGCCTGCCCGTTCGGGGCGCCGCAGTTCCCGCAGAAGGAGGCCTTCGGCATCCGCGGCAAGATGGACAAGTGCACGTTCTGCGCCGGCGGCCCGGAGGACAACAGCTCGGAAGCGGAGTACGTCAAGTACGGCCGCAATCGAATCTCCGAGGGCAAGTTGCCGCTCTGCGCCGAGATGTGTGCCACCAAGGCCCTGCTGGCGGGTGACGGCGACATGGTCGCCGACATCTACCGGGAACGCGTCCTCAAGCGTGGCAGCCGGCCGCAGACCTGGGGTTGGGAAACAGCCTACAAGGACGCGTAGGCGGGACGTAATGACTCGGGTGGGGCGGCCCCTCGGCCGCCCCAGACCGAGGCTGGAGAGGAATAATGAAAATATCCACCCTGGCTCTGCTGACCGCAGCGTCACTGGCGCTTGCGGGCTGCTCGGACGTGACGTTCTACGAGCCCGGCGTCTACAAGGGCTCGAGCGATCCCCTGGTCGATGATCTCAGGTCCGAGGAGCTGAGAACGTCCCTGGAGGAACGTGTTGAAACGCAGCGCGACCGATAGCCATTCAGCCCACACGACGGGAGGACTCCACGTGATGGTCGACAGAACTCAACCGGGATTCAGGGGACGCGGCCGGCGCAAGCTTCGCCGGGCCATGCTGCTTACGGCCCTGGTCCTTGGTTTATCCATGATCCTGCCGCTCACCGGTCTGCTGTTGACCGATGCACCGGTGGGCCAGGCGGTCGCGCAACAGGCGCAGCCGCAGGACGAAGTCTTGCAGCAGCAACGCGCGGACAAAGTGCGCGAAGAAGAGCAACGCCGCGATTTCTGGCGGCAGGCGCGTAGCGGGACGGCGGGCTACAGTGCCGTAACAGGGCAGGAGACCGGCGTATTGATCCAGAGCGGCGGCGATGTCTGGCGCTCTGTACGCGAGGGGCCGCTGCTTCGCTGGGGCGGCATCGGGCTGGTCGTCGTACTCGCGGCAATCATCCTGTTCCACCTGCTCGCGGGACCGGTGAAACTGGAGCATCGCACCGGCCGCACGATCACGCGCTGGTCGTTGTTTGAGCGGGTCATGCACTGGTATACGGCGATCCTGTTCATCATCCTGGCGATCACCGGCCTGAGCCTGACGTTCGGCCGCGCGGTGCTGATCCCGGTAACGGGCAAGGAAGCGTTTGCGGCCTGGGCCAATATCGCCAAACCCGTCCATGACTGGCTCGCGGTGCCGTTCATCATCGGCCTGGTGGTGATGATGGTGCCGTGGATCAAGGAAAGCCTGCCGCGGGCCCACGACCTGACCTGGCTGAGGATGGGTGGCGGCTATCTCGACAAGAGCAAGCATCCGCCGGCCGGCTTCGTCAATGCCGGCGAGAAGATCTGGTTCTGGCTGCTGTTCTTCGGCAGCATCGTGCTGATCAGCTCGGGCTTCTGGCTGCTGTTCCCGAACTTCGGCTTCGAGCGCGGCGAGATGCAGCTGGCGAATATCCTGCATGCCGCCAGCGGCATCGCGCTGATCGCCTTCTCACTGGGTCATATCTACCTGGGTACGCTGGGCAACCAGGGCACCCTCGAAGGCATGGTCCACGGCGAGGTGGACGAGGCCTGGGCCAAGGCGCACCACGGCTTGTGGTACGACGAGGTCAAGAAGCAGGGCACGCGCCCCGCGACGGCTTCGCCCCCGCACGGCGCGGGTCACGCGGCGACCTGAGGCCCTGAAGTTCAGCGATTGTGTACCCGACGGGGGCGCTGCGGCGCCCCCGTCTTTTTGTGAACGGCCCGCTGGCGATCAGCGCGTGAATACGGCATCCTCTTCGACATGAATCGCACCAGGATCCAGGGTTCCCCTAGCGCTGCCGGACGTGCCGGTCCCGCGCGGACGCGCGCCGTGCTGGCGGCCTGGAGCCTGATACCGCTGCTGGCGTGCTGCGCAGTGCGCGCGGAGGTGGACCCGCTCTCCTGGGACGGCGACCTCGCGACGCTCGAGGTATTCGCGGCGCCGTCCGCAGACGGCAAGACCGAGCTCATGAATGCCGCGGGGGAAGGCGACGTCGAACGCGCGCAGGCGCTGCTCGAGGCGGGGGCCGCGGTCGATGAGCGCAACGCGAACGGCGGCACGGCCCTGATGTATGCGGTGTCGGCCAACCACCTCGACGTCGTGCGGCTCTTGCTCGACCGGGGAGCCGATCCGAACGCAAGCGCGCGCATCGGCTGGACGCCGATGCTGGTCGCCGCGGCGAAAGGCCGCGATGGCGCCGTGCGCCTGTTGCTGGAGGTGGGTGCGGAGCCCGCGACCCGCGACGGTTACGGCTGGACCCCCCTGATGCGCGCGGTGTCCGGCGGTTATATCGAAGCGGTCGAGGCGTTGCTTGCCTCGGGCAGAGCAGAGCCGGAGGCACGTGAGGAGTCCGGCGCGACGGCGCTGCACATCGCGGCGGGCCGGGGCTTTGCAGAGATCGTCGCGCGCCTGCTGGCCGCAGGGGCTGAGCGACGCGCCACGGACGGGGCGGGACGCACGCCTGCCGAGGTGGCCCGCATGCTGGGGCACTCGAGGGCTGAGGCGCTGCTACGCTCCTAGCGCCGGGGGCCGTCAGCAGACGTTCGTGTTGGCGCTGTAGTCCTTGAGCGCCACCACTTCGGTCGTCGGGCCGACGAGTTCGCGAATGTTGTCCTCGCGTTGCTGCAGTGCCAGCTGAAACTCGAATTTCTCGAAAAAGCGCTCGAACATGTCGCCGCCGTAGGTGCCCTGGGCGCGGAGCGTGTTCGTGTCGCCATCCAGCGCGAGATCGATGGCGGCGAGCGGCTGCGGTGCCGGGCCGCCGAGTACGCGGCAGCCCTCCGCGGGGTCGTAGACACTGCCCTCCGAGCAGCAGTAGATCACCTGTTCCCGCCGCGACGGCTTCAGATCCTTGTCCTTGAAGGCCATCGGCCCATGGCGATAATGGATGAAACTCACCGAGGGGGTGGGGTAGGACATGCGGTGCGCGCAAATGGCCGAGAACGCGACCACCGAGCGATTCGGCCCGACGCCGCCCCGCCAGTGGTAACGCCTGCCGTCATCGAGCTCGAGGCCGTCCAGCGGCAGCGCGGGCTTGCCGAGGTCGATCAGGAAACAGGGCGTGCTGACGAAAGGGTAATGAAAGACGTAGTTTTCGCCCACGGCCAGATCAGTCAGGCGCAACGGCCTGCCGTCCGGATGGACGAGGCTCGCGGGCGGTGCCTGCACGCGCTCGGGCGCCCCCTGGGCGAGCAGTCTCGGGCTGCTCGTCACCAGGGCGCCGGCACTGGCACACAGTTTCAGAAAGCCGCGGCGGGAAACAGGATCTCCGGGCATGTTGCTGGCACCTGCAGATTGGGCTCCGCTTTCATGCTAGCACTCGCCGCGCCCGAGGCAATAGCGGCGCGCGGGGACCCGTCTGCGGCTCAGGGATCCTGGCGCGACCGCCGGCGCCTGGCCTCCATCGGGTGCTCGACCCGGCGCAGCTTGTCGACGAGATGCATGACCGACAACCACGGGTGGCGAAAAGTCATGCGCGGGCCGGCATAGCGCATGATTTCCCGGGCCTGCTCGCGCTGTGCCCGCTTGTAGCAATGAATCGGGCACTTCGCACAGGTCGGCTTGGCTTCGCCGTAGGGGCATTTCTCCAGTCGCCGGGCGGCATAGGCGAGGAACCCGCGACACGCCTCGCAAGGGCCGGCGCTTCTCGCGTCCGAACCATGGTGATCGGCACACCAGATCTCGACCATGCACTCCATGGTCCGGTACTCGCGCCGCAGGCGCGGGGTAACGAGGCCGGCTGCCGGCTGCCGGGTGGCGGCATGATTCATGCGGAGTATATTCATCATTGGGGGCCTGCGGTTCAATAGGCGTTCTCCACGATCGCCGAGGCCGCGATGAGCAAATCTTGCGCGAATCGCGTAAGCTGCGCGGATGACCGACAAAACTGAAAAAGTCGCCACGGGGCGGCTGGACCATCCTTTCGAGGTTTCGTCCATCACGCGGGCCGATGCGCCGGAAGGCGCGCTCTCGAGCAACTGGTACCGCTACGAAATCGCCCAGGGCCCCAACGCCATCGTCGGCCACCGCGAGGGCAGCCTCCAGGCGGTGACGCAGGCCGTTGCCGAGATCGTCATCCGGCTCAACGAGCGCCGGCTCGGCAAGGCCGGGCGCGTTCACCTGACGCCCGGGCCGAAGAAAAACCGCGGCAGCTGACGGCCGCGGGCGAGGCCCGGGTCAAGCCCCTTCCATGGGCGGGAGCCACTCCAGCGGCGGCTCCTGCAGCAGGCCGAGTTGTTCCCGCAGCGCGAGGACATGGTCTTCCCAGTATCGCGGCGTGCCGAACCAAGGGAACGCGATCCTGAAAGCCGGGTCCTGCCAGCGGCGCCCGATCCACGCGGCGTAATGCATGATGCGCAAGGCCCTGAGCGCCTCGACGAGCTGCAGTTCGGCCGGGTCGAATTCCCTGAACTCGAGGTAGCCGGCCAGCAGTTCTGCGAGTTGCGGCTCCTGTTCCCGGCGATCCCCGGAGAGGAACATCCACAGGTCCTGCACGGCGGGGCCGGAACAGGTGTCGTCGAGGTCCACGATGTGCACCTGCTCGTCGCGCACCAGCACGTTGCCGGGGTGAAAGTCACCGTGCAATCGCAGCGTGCGTGCGCCGGCGCGCGACCACGCGCGTTCCACTTCGGCAAGCAGGTCGCGGCACAGGCTGTCGTAAGCCGCCGCGACGTGAACGGGAATGAAGCCCCGCTGTTGCAGGAAATCGCGCGAGGCCGCGCCGAGCAGTGCCGGCGTGAGGCGCGGCCGGTGCTCGAAGCCGGCCACCTGGCCGCACAGGTGGAGGCGTGCCACGAGTCGACCGATCTGCCGCAGCAGGCGCATGTCGTCCAGCTCCGGCACCCGGCCGCTGACGCGCGGGCACACGGCAAAGCGGAACTCGCCGCGGCGATGCAGGCTGCGGTTGGCGTGGCGCAACGGCACGACCACCGGGACGTCGCGCGCCGCGAGTTCGAAGGCGAAGGCGTGCTCCTCCAGGATGGCCGCATCGCTCCAGCGTCCGGGCCGGTAGAATTTCGCGACGACCTGCGCGCCGTCCTCTATGCCGACCTGGTAGACCCGGTTCTCGTAGCTGTTCAGGGCGAGGAGGCGCCCGTCGCAGTGCAGTCCCAGGCTTTCCACCGAGGCGAGGATGTCGTCCGGCTGGAGGTTCTGGTAGGCGAGCGAACTGTCCTGGTCTCTGCTCATGCGCGCGGCCTTCGGGGCGGGTCGCGACTATAGCAGTCCGGGCAAGATCTTATGCTGCATTGCGTTCTGGTGGCGCTGCCGACCGATAGGAGCTAAGTTCCGCCGATCAAGAACCATGATTCTGTCGGGGGGAAGCAGCAGATGACGACCGACACCGGACGAACGGCTCGCGACCCCGCCCGGCGCGCATTCCTGCGTATTGCCGGTACCGCCGCAGGGACGTCCTGGCTGGCACTCCACTTTCCCGGCCTGCTTGCGGTGGCCGAAGCCGCGGCGGCCGCACGGGACGCGGGCGCAGCCTTCCGGCACCTGGCGCCGGCCGAAGCGGCCGCGCTGGAAGCGATCGCGGCGCGGATCATCCCGACGGACGAGACGCCGGGCGCGCGCGAGGCGGGCGTGATTCATTTCATCGACCAGGCGCTCGGCGACTTCATGGCCGACGCGGCCGGCGAATTGCGCGCCGGCATCGAGAGCGTGGATACGCTGGCCGCCGAGTCGGACGCGGGGAAGCGCTTCGCGGACCTGGGACCCGAAGGCCAGGATGCGATCCTGCACGCCGTCGAGGAAACGCCGTTCTTCGGCCTGATGCACTACCTGACCGTGGCGGGCATGTTCGCGCTGCCGTCCTACGGCGGCAACCGTGATCACCTCGGCTGGCAGTTGCTGGGCTTCGATCATCGCCATGGCTGGGTGCCGCCTTTCGGGCATTACGATGCCGAGCTGATGGGGGCGCCCGCCCTCGAGGCCGGCCAGGGCGAGGGCCACGAGCATGGCTGAGCACCCACGATTAGCACAGCGGGAGCCGGTCGACTTCGTCGTCATCGGCTCGGGCTCGGCCGGCGGCATCCTGGCGAAAGAGCTGTCCGTCGCCGGCTTCAGCGTCGTTGTCCTCGAGCAGGGTCGGTATCGCCGCACGGCGGAGTTCTCGCACGACGAGCTTGCGGTACTGTTCAACGACGAATACGTCGGCGGCATGCGCGGCCCCGACCCGCAGACGTTCAGGTCGGACGAGACCGAGGTCGCCGCGGTGCCGGATTTCCCGGCCGCTTACTATGCGCGCATGGTCGGCGGCAGCAGCGTGCACTTCTCCGCGAATTTCTGGCGCCTGCGGCCGGTGGACTTCAAGGAGCGCAGCCTGCTGGGCGCGGTCGGGGGCGCTGATCTCGTCGACTGGCCGATTGACTACGACGAGCTCGAGCCGTGGTACACGAAGGTGGACTGGGAGATCGGCGTCTCCGGCGCACCCGGGCCTTTCGATGCGCCGCGCTCACGGCCGTATCCGTTGCCGCCGCTGCCGGTCAAGTCGTCCGGCGTGCTGCTGGAAAAGGGTGCGCGCAAGCTGGGGCTGCATCCCCAGGTCGCTCCGGTCGCGATCCTGTCGCGACCCTTCAACGGACGCGCGCCCTGCATTCACTGCGGCTTCTGCATGGGGTTCGGCTGCGAGACCGGCGCCAAGTCCTCGACCCTCGTCACGATGATCCCGCAGGCTGAGGCGACCGGGCGTTGCGAGATCCGGCCGCAATCCACTGTGCACCGGCTCGAGACCGGCGCGGACGGCCGGGTCCGCGAAGTGCTGTATTTCGACGCCGAAGGTCGCGAGCAGGCGCAGCGCGTCAGGGCGGTCGTCCTTGCGGCCAACGGCGCGGAAACGCCGCGCCTGCTGCTGATGTCGGCCTCGGACCGCCATCCCGACGGGCTCGCGAACGGTAGCGGCTACGTGGGACGCAACCTGATGTTCAACGGTCACTCCGGGACGCATGCGTGGTTCGAGGAACCCCTGCACGACTACAAGAGCGTGCAGTGCAGCCGGCTCGTCCACGACTTCTATGAGTCCGACCCGAAGCGCGGCTTCTACGGCGGCGGCGCCATCGACGCGCGCCCGTTCCTGAGTGCTTCGCCGATGCTGTTCGCGCTGACGGCGATGCCGCCGGATGTGCCGCGCTGGGGGAAGTCATACAAACAGGCCCTCGCGCACGGTTTCACCCGCAACATGTTTCTCGCGGCCGCCACGACGTCGCTGCCGGTGCCGTCGAACAACATCACGCTCGACCCGGCGCTCAAGGATCGCTTCGGTCGTCCCGCACTCAGGGTGACCTATCGCGACCACCCGGACGACCTCGCGATGGCGGGCTTCCTGCAGGACTGGGCCGTCGGGATCGCGGAGGCCGCGGGCGCGACGAAGGTCTGGCGGGAACCCGTTGTACCGTCGACGGTCGGGGCGCACCTGCTGGGGACCTGCCGGATGGGCGAGGACCCGGAACGGTCGGTTGTGGATCGCTTCCACCGCAGCCACGACGTGCCCAACCTGTTCATCTGCGACGGCTCGAGCATGGTGACCTCCGGCCGCGGCCAGCCGACGATGACGATCATGGCGCTGGCGTTCCGCGCCGCCCACCACATCGCCGGGTTCGCCCGGCGCGGCGAGATCTGAATCCGGACTAAGGAGGCACACATGATGAAGCGCGTTTGCATGACCCTGGTCGGGATGCTGCTGGCGTCGACGGCCCTCGGCGACGACGTCAGGTTCTACCCGATGGCCGCGGACACGGAGCGTAGCTGGCCGTTCTCCGAGGCCGTGCGCGTCGACAACCTGCTGTTCCTGTCCGGCATGCTGGGCAACAAGCCCGGCACGTCCGAACTCGTGCCCGGCGGCATCGGGCCCGAGACGCGCCAGACCCTGGAGAACATCCGCGACGCGATCCTGCGGCACGGCGGTTCCATGGACCGGGTCGCGAAGTGCACCGTGTTTCTCGCCGACATCGCCGAGTGGGGCGCGATGAACGCGGTCTATGTCGAGTTCTTTCCGACCAACCGCCCGGCGCGCAGCGCCCTCGGCGCCAGCGGTCTGGCCCTCGGCGCGCGCGTCGAGATCGAGTGCATCGCGGTCGTCAAGGACTGACGGAGCAAATAAACCATTGCATTGCCGGTACTTGTGTTATAGTGCCGCCACTCCTGATGCACACCGGTCTGCATCCGGCCCTTGTGGCAGCCCCTTTTTCGGTCGGCCTCGAGCACCTCAACAATCGAGCCTGGACCGGCCGGAGCGAAGCTTCCGGTGGGCGTTCCGATCAGGAGATCGCGTTACTTATGTCATTTGATTCACTCGGCCTGTCGGCCGAGCTTCTTCGTGCAGTTGCCGAGGAAGGCTACGATACCCCGACCCCGATCCAGTCCCAGGCCATTCCCGTCATCCTGCAGGGCAGGGACGTGCTCGCCGGCGCCCAGACGGGCACGGGCAAGACGGCCGGCTTCACGCTGCCGATGCTCCAGCTGCTCGCAGCGAAGCCCGCGGAAGGGCGGCGGCGGATCCGCGCGCTCGTGCTGGTACCGACGCGCGAACTGGCGGCCCAGGTGGCCGACAGCATCGAGACCTACGGCCGGCACCTGCCGAAGCTGAAGTGCGCGGTGGTGTTCGGCGGCGTCAGCATCAATCCCCAGATCGCCACGCTGCGACGCGGCGTCGATATCCTCGTCGCGACGCCGGGCCGCCTGCTGGATCACGCCGGGCAACGGACCCTGGACCTGTCATCGGTCGAGATTCTCGTGCTCGACGAGGCCGACCGCATGCTCGACATGGGCTTCATCCGCGACATCCGCAAGGTGATTGCCATGATGCCGAAGCAGCGCCAGAACCTGCTGTTCTCGGCGACCTTCTCCGACGAGATCCGCGCGCTGGCCAACGGCCTGCTCAGCGATCCGGCGCAGCTGCAGGTCGAGCGGCGCAACATCCCGACGGAACTCGTCACGCAGGTCGTCCATCCCGTGGACCGCGGCCGCAAGCGCGAGCTGCTGTCACACCTGATGCACGACGGCGACTGGCGCCAGGTGCTGATCTTCACGCGCACCAAACACGGCGCCAACCGCCTGGCGACGCAGCTCGGGCACGACGGCATCTCCGCCGCCGCGATCCACGGCAACAAGAGCCAGGGCGCGCGCACCAAGGCGCTGGCGGACTTCAAGGCGGGCAGCGTACGCGCGCTCGTCGCCACCGAGGTCGCCGCCCGCGGGCTCGACATCGACCAGCTGCCGCACGTCGTGAACTTCGAGTTGCCGCACGTTGCGGAGGACTATATTCACCGGATCGGGCGCACGGGAAGGGCCGGCAGCGAAGGCGAAGCCGTCTCGCTGGTGTGCGTCGACGAGCGCCGGCTGCTGGGCGACATCGAGCGGCTTCTCAATCGCGAGATTCCACGCCGGATGGTGACTGGCTTCGAGCCGGACCCGTCCATCAGGCCGGAGCCGATCGAGACCGGACGGCGCGGCGCGCCACAGAAAGCCAGGCCGCGCGGCGGTCCGGAGCGGCACGGCCGCAGGTCGAGGGGCCCAAGGCCGGAGAACCGAAGAATTTGCCCCTGAGGGCAACTCAGCAGCGGACGCTTTGTGCGTTGGGTGGCCGCTGCTGTTGTATCGCGACAACGCACTCTATGTATGGAATGAGCAAACAGTTATGAATATCTATGTTGGAAATCTGGCCTACAGTGTGACTGAAGACGATCTTAGGACCGCCTTCACCGAGTTCGGAAGCGTCACCCGTGCCACCGTCATCACGGACAAGTTCTCGGGCCAGTCCAAGGGCTTCGGCTTCGTCGAGATGGCGAACAGCTCCGAGGCCGAGGCAGCTATCCGCGGCCTGAACGACAAGCCTCTGAATGGCCGTAATATCAAGGTCAACCAGGCCAAGCCGCGCGAAGAGCGCCCCGCCCGCAGTGGCGGTGGTGGCGGCGGCGGCGGCGGCCGCTGGTAAGACCGGCAAGCGCGATCGGGTCCCTCGGGTCCGGTCGACGGAAGGGGCCCCGCAAGGGGCCTTTTTCGTTTCCATGGCACCCCCGAACTTGCTAAGGTTCGCAGCCAGCAACTTCCTGAACAGGACTATTCGATGGCAGACCAGGACACGGACGCCGGCATGAACGCCGCGGACCTTTATCTCGAGGAAATCTTTACCGACCGCCGCGTGGGCACGATCCAGCGCCTCACCCCGGTGTCCGCCGACGGGCGCCCCGACAGTGCACGCAGCGTCACTTACGTCGGCCAGGCCCAGGTGATGACGCCGGCGGGCGCGCTGCCGCTGTCGTTTGAGATCCCCGCGAACTCGCTGGCCGAGGCCGTGGCGGGATTCGGTGCGGCCGCCGAGAAAGCAGTGGCCGAGACGATGCAGCGGCTGCAGGAAATGCGCCGCGAGGCGGCCGGTTCGATCATCGTCCCGGAGACCGGCGCGGGGGTGGGCCAGGGCAATCCCGGCGCGCCCGGCGGCGGCAAGATCCGCATTCCCTGAGGCACCGGCCGTGACCTATTGTGTCGCGATCTCGGTGGACCAGGGCCTCGTTTTCGCGTCCGACTCGCGGACCAACGCGGGACACGACCAGGTCAGCGTATTCGGCAAGATGCACGTCCTGCTCGAGGAACAGGATCGTTTCTTCGTGCTGCTCTCGGCCGGCAATCTCGGCACGACCCAGGCGGTCAGGACGCGTATCCGGCACGATCTCGAATTCGACCGGCGTCCCAACCTCAGGACCGTGCAGAACATGGCCGAGGCCGCGGAGTATCTCGGCGCGATCAACGCCGAGCAGCGGCGCAAGCATACCGAAGGCGGCGAGACGGATGTCGCGATGACCGCGACGTTCATTCTCGGTGGGCAGATCAAGGGGCGCGCACCCGGCATCCTGCTGATTTATTCGGAGGGCAACTATATTCGCGCTTCGAGCCAGACGCGCTTCCTGCAGATCGGCGAGCTGAAGTACGGCAAGCCGATCCTCGATCGGCTCGTAAAGCCGGGCCTGCCGCTTGAAGACACCGCGCGGGTGGCATTGCTGTCGATGGACGCGACGATGCGCAGCAACGTGTCGGTGGGCGCCCCGATCGAGGTGCTGATCTACGATGCGGGCAAGCCGCAGCACGTGCGCCACATGATTTTCGGCCCGGACGACGACTACCTGAGGGAACTCGGACGCAGCTGGCAAGGCTACGTCGAGAGGGCCTTCAGCGTGCTGCCGCAGCTGCCGCCGCGGCCGGCCGAGTTGCTGCGAGTCGTCGATGAATGAACGCCAGCTTGGCGCGCACCGGGCCGTTCAGCACGAACGGATAGGGATCGTCGACCCCCAGGCCGCGCGCGAGCTCGTTCAGCCTGACCGACACCGAGATCCATAGCGAGACCTCCTGGTCCCAGTCTTCCGACGGCGGCTCGGGGACGAAGCGCGTCGCGCGCGCGGTCTCCAGGCCGTCGACGATGTGCAGGTAGTGAGACCAGCATTCGGCCCAGTCTTCCATCGGGTGGCTCGTCGCATAAGGACTCACGAAGCGCAGGCCCCAGTCGGGCGGCGGGCCGGCGGCGTGGTGGTGGTCCAGCGCCGCCGCGTAGTTTTCGCGCTCGTCACCGAACAGCTCGCGGTAAGTGGCCCGCGCCGGTCCCGGCGGCACGAGCAGGTCTTCGTAGTAGTGGCCGCTCTCGTGGCGAAAATGGCCCAGCAGCGTGCGATAGCGCTCGGACATCTGTTCGCGCACGGCGTGACGTGCCACGTCGTCCGCCTCCAGCAGGTTGATGGTGATGATCCCGGCCCGGTGACCGGTCATGACGAGCGACTCGGCGACCTGGGGATTGCTGCGCTGGTCCTCGAGAAACTCGAAGCGCAACGGCGGCCTGCCGTGGTCGGACTCCAGCGGCAGCCCGAACTGCAGCAGGCTGTAGACGAGGCGTCGCTTGGCGTGCTCGAGCCGGCGCCACAGCCCCAGGTTGTCCGGCGCCGACAGGTTCGGGATGACGCTGTTGAGCCGGCACGCGCAACAGTAGTTCTGCGGATCGTCCACCGGCAGCAGCCAGTTGCAGACGGCGTGCTGGTCGCGATTGCGGCACGCCTGCCATGCAGCGCCGTCGGCGGATGTGAACACTCCCGCACCGGGCGGACGGGACAGGAATTCCGCCGGCGCCGGCGCATACCCCAGGTCCGCGCCGCAGGCCGTGCACCAGTAGTCGTCAAAGAACACCCTGACGCCGCAGCCGCAGGTGAAGCGCTTCACGGAGCTTCCTCCGGCAGGAACCACGCGGCGGCGGTCTGCTCGTGGATGCCCGCCAGCTCGATCTGCAGGTCGTCCATCAGCTGCCGCAGCGCCGCTTCCTCGACGCGTTCCGGCAGCTGAGAGTCGACGATGCCCTGGACCTTCAGCACGGCGCGCAGCGGCTCCTCGTGGTTCGGCAGCTTGAGCATGCTCGTCTCGAGCCCGGCCAGGCAGTGGGCCACGGCGCGCGGGAACAGCGTGTCCTGCAGCAGGAAGCGGATCACGTCTTCGGCGCGGATGCGGCGGCGCACGTACTGGCGGTACATCTGGTAGCCGGACAGGGACTTGAGCACGGCCATCCACAGCGTGTTGCTGAGCCCGCTTGCAGACGTGCGCGTATCGAGCAACGTGGCCGCCGCGATATCGATGATGCGCGTCGTCATGTCCGCGCGCTCGAGGTTCCGCCCCAGGCAGATGAAATTGTAGGCGGCGCCGTGACTCATCGTTCCGGACAGGAGTCCGGCCAGCTGCTGGGTGCGCTGCACGATGCCCGAAAGCCCCTCGTGGCGACCTCGCCCAGAGCCCATCCTGGGCAAGGTCTCCCGGCCGTAAAGGTACATCTCGTTGACGCTCCGCCAGGCCTCGCTCGGGCACAAGTCCCGGGTCGTGCGGAAATTCTCCCGGGCTTGTCCCAGCGAGGCGACGATCGAGCCCGGGCTGTCGGCATCGGAGATCAGGAATTTCAGCGTCTCGCGATCACCGCCCTTCGGGTGGCGGGCGTCGAACAGTTCACGCGCCCCGCAGATGTCCACCAGCAGCGGCCAGCCGACGCCCGCCTCTTCCGGCAGGTCCAGCAATGCCGCGTCGTAGACGCGCACCAGGCGCGCGGTGTTTTCCGCCCGCTCGAGGTAGCGGGCGCCCCAGTACATGCGCTCGGCGACACGCGACAACATGCTCAGGCTTCTCCGGTCTCGACGACCCAGGTGTCCTTGCTGCCGCCGCCCTGGCTGGAGTTGACTACCAGCGATCCTTTCACCAGTGCCACGCGGGTCAGCCCGCCGGCGGTCACCGCGTGCTGCGCGCCCTGCAGGCTGAAGGGCCGCAGGTCGAGGTGCCTGGGCTCCAGCCGGCCGTGTACGAAAGTCGGCGCGGTGGAGAGTTTCAGCACCGGTTGGGCGACGTAATTACGCGGTTTGCGCTTCACGAGGTCTGCGAATCTGCCGATCTCGTCGGCCGTCGCGGCCGGACCGATGAGCATGCCGTAGCCGCCGGATTCGTTCACGGGCTTGACCACCAGCTCCCGCAGGTTCTCGAGCACGTACTGCCGGTCGTCGCTGTTGATGCAGGCGCGCGTCGGCACGTTCGGCAGGATGGCATCTTCGTCGAGGTAGAAGCGGATGATGTCCGGCACGAAGGCATACACGAGCTTGTCGTCGGCGACCCCCGCACCGGGGGCATTGGCGATGGCGACGTTGCCGGCCCGCCACGCCCGCATCAGGCCGGGGACGCCCAGCAGCGAGTCCGCGTGGAACACCTCCGGGTCGAGGAAGGTGTCGTTGACGCGGCGATAGATCACGTCGACGCGCTCCAGGCCCGCGATGGTGCGCATGTAGACGCAGTCGTCGTCGCCGACCACCAGGTCGCCGCCCTCGACCAGCTCTGCGCCCATGGACTGGGCGAGATAAGCGTGCTCGAAATAGGCGGAATTGTAGATCCCGGGTGTCAGCACCACGACTTCGGGGTAGTCGAGCGGTCGCGGCGACAGCGAGGCGAGGGTGTCGAACAGCAGTGACGGATAGTCGTCGACCGGCAGGATGCGGGTGTTGGCGAACAGCTCGGGGAAAACCTGCTTGGTGACGATGCGGTTTTCGAGCATGTAGGAGACGCCCGAAGGCACCCTGAGGTTGTCCTCGAGCACGTACACTGTGCCGTCCGCGTCCCGCACCAGGTCGCTGCCGCAGATGTGCGCCCAGACGCCGTGGGCGGGCCTGGCGCCCATGCATTCCTTGAGGAAGTTCCCCGAGGTTTCGATCACCTCGCGCGGGAAACGGCCGGCGGCGAGAATGCGCTGCTCGTTGTAGATATCGTCGATGAACATGTTCAGCGCGCTGAGGCGCTGCTTGAGGCCGGCCTCGATGCGCCGCCATTCGTCGGCGGCGATCACGCGCGGGATGATGTCGAACGGCCACGCCCGGTCGATGTTCTGTCCCTCGCTGTAGACCGTGAACGTGATGCCCATCTCCATGATGGCGCGTTCGGCGGCCTGCTGGCGGCGGCCGAGCCCGTTCGGCGTCAGGGACGAGAGATACCGGGTCAGCTCGCGCGCGTGCGGCCGCGGCCGGCCCGGGCCGCTGAGCAATTCATCCCAGGCATGGCCCGGATCGTACTGGCTCCAGTCGATTTTCAACCACTCTTTCCTGCGACTTTTCAGCCTGAAGCATAGCAGCCCGTGCCGTGGGCTCCCGGCGCGCGCCTCAGGCGTCGATCACGAAGCGCACATCCGCGTGCTCGGCGAGGGGTTTGATCAGCCGCTCACCGAATGCCGTGGCGGGGGTCCAGGAGCCGCCGTGGACCGGCAGCCGGTCACCGTCCAGCGCAAGGCACATCGCGGCCTCGGTCAGCATCCGCGCGGTGGCGCCGTAGCCGGGATCGCGCTTGCCGATGACGCGGGCGCGGATGCGGCGCTCCTGCGCCGCCGGATGCCGGCCGACCAGCAGCATCTCGAAGCCGCCGGCCTCGCGGGCCGACTCGTCCGGACCCTGGCCCGGCTGCGGCAGGAACAGGCGATTCATCAGTGCGCGTGCGGGCCCGATCGAGGCCGCGGTCATGAAGGCGTCCAGCGCGCCGGTCAAGGCCGTGGCACGCGCCAGGCCGACCAGGCCCTGGCCGGTGATGACGGACTCGGAATAGCGAAACCTGCGTCCCCAGGGCCAGCCGAGCAACGCATGGCTGCGGCGCACGATGCGCGTATTCACTGCAGCCATGACAAACGGCGCGGTCCAGCAGCCGGCGTCCGGATCGCGCCGCGGTCCCGACTGGTCGCGCCCGTCCGGGCCCTTGGCCTGTCCGGCGGGATTCAGCGCATAGGGATTGCCCATGATGCGACGATCCTCCGGGCTCGCCCTGGCCACGTCGAGCGCGTTCAGCATGCTAGCCACCGTGCCGCCGCTGAAGGTCCCCTTCATCCGGCGCACGAACAGCTTGACCGAACCGCAGGGGCGCCCGAAGCGCTCGGTCGCATGTCGCTGCAGAAACAGGCAGCCGAGATCGGACGGGATCGAGTCGAAGCCGCAGGAGTGCACGATGCGCGCGCCGGTCTCGACCGCGCGTTCCTCGTGCGCATCGATCATGCGGCGCATCCAGTGTACCTCGCCGCTCAGGTCGCAGTAATGGGTGCCCGTGTCGACGCAGGCCGAGACCAGTTCGGAGCCGTATAGCGCATACGGGCCCACGGTGGAGCAGACCGCACGCGTGCGGCGCGCAAGCGCTGCCAGCGCGCGCGCATCGCGGCTGTCGCCGAGCACGACAGGAATGTCCCCCGCGCCGATGTCCTGCAGCGTCGCCGCGAGCTTGTCCGGATCGCGGCCGCCCGCCGCCCAGCGCAGTCCGCGCGCCGCGCCGACGCGCGCCAACTGTGCGGCGACGAGTCGTCCGGTGAAGCCGCTGGCGCCCCACAGTATCAGGTCGAATTCGCGGTCTTTCATCGTCGGTCCGGTGGTTCGCACGCCCGCGCAGGCGAGCCGCTTACGATAGCAGGAACCGTGTACCGCGGGGGCGGGTGGCCTGCGACGCGGCGGGATTCCATAATCGGCGTATTCCCATCCGGCCCTGGAGACTGTCATGAAGACGCGCGCCGCAGTGGCTTTCGAAGCCGGCAAGCCCCTCTCCATCGAGACTGTCGACCTCGACGGTCCGCGTGACGGCGAGGTCCTCGTCGAGGTGCATGCCACCGGCATCTGCCACACCGATGCGTTCACGCTCTCCGGCGACGATCCGGAAGGGGCGTTCCCCGCGATCCTCGGCCACGAGGGCGCCGGAGTCGTCGTGGATGTCGGACCGGGCGTGAAGTCGATCAGCAAGGGCGATCACGTCATCCCGCTCTATACCCCCGAATGCCGCGAGTGCGAGTACTGCCTGAATCCGAAGACCAACCTCTGCCAGGCGATCCGCGCCACGCAGGGGCGCGGCCTCATGCCGGACGGCACGAGCCGCTTCTCGATCGACGGCCGGCCGCTGCTGCACTACATGGGCTGCTCGACTTTCTCGAATTACACGGTGTTGCCCGAGATCGCCGTGGCGAAGATTCGCGCGGACGCGCCGTTCGACAAGGTCTCCTATATCGGCTGCGGCGTCACGACCGGCATCGGCGCAGTGGTGTTCACGGCCAGGGTCGAGCCCGGTTCGACGGTGGCGGTGTTCGGCCTCGGCGGGATCGGGCTCAACGTCGTGCAGGGCGCGCGCCTGGCGGGCGCGGACCGCATCATCGGCATCGACACCAACCCTGCCAAGGCGCCGCTGGCCGAGCGCTTCGGCATGACCGATTTCATCGATGCGGCGGAGTGTCCCGACGTGGTCGCGGAGATCGTCGCGCTCACCAACGGCGGGGTCGATTACAGTTTCGAGTGCATCGGCAACGTCAGGGTCATGCGCCAGGCGCTCGAGTGTTGCCACAAGGGCTGGGGCACCAGCATCATCATCGGCGTGGCCGGCGCCGGCCAGGAAATCGCCACGCGCCCGTTCCAGCTGGTTACCGGGCGCAACTGGCGCGGCAGCGCCTTCGGCGGCGCCCGCGGCCGCACCGACGTGCCGAGGATTGTCGACTGGTACATGGACGGCAAGATCAACATCGACGATCTCATCACGCACACCATGCCGCTCGAGGAGATCAACACGGCCTTCGACCTGATGCACGAGGGCAAGAGCATCCGCTCCGTGGTGCTGTACTGAAATGGCCGCGCACGACGGCCTCGAAACGATCTCGGAGCATCGCTGCTTCGGCGGCACCGTCGGTTACTTCCGGCACCATTCCGCGGTGAACGACTGCGAAATGCGCTTCGCCGTGTACACGCCGCCGGCGGCGTCGCGCGGCCGCGTGCCGGTCGTGACGTGGCTCGCCGGCCTGACGTGCACGGAGGAGACCTTCATGATCAAGGCAGGAGCGCAGCGGGCGGCCGCGGAGCTTGGCCTGATGCTGGTCGCGCCCGACACCAGCCCGCGCGGCGCGGCGGTACCGGACGCCGAGGACGGCGCCTGGGAACTTGGCCTCGGCGCGGGTTTCTACGTGGATGCGACGGAGCGCCCCTGGTCGCACAACTACCGCATGCACAGCTACGTCGCCGCCGAGTTGCCGGAGATCATCGCCGCGGCGTTCTCGGCCGACATGGGGCGGCAGGGCATCTGCGGCCACTCCATGGGCGGGCATGGGGCGCTGGTCATGGGACTGCGGTATCCGGACGTGTACCGGTCGGTGTCGGCCTTCGCGCCGATCGCGGCGCCGAGCCGCTGCCCATGGGGGCGGAAAGCCTTCACGGCCTACCTCGGGGCGGACCCGGGCGCATGGGCCGACTGGGACGCCACCGAACTGGTCCGGCGGAGCGGCGACCTGCGGGGGCGGGCGACGATCCTCATCGACCAGGGACTCGACGACCAGTTCCTGGCGGCACAGCTTTACCCGGAAGCCTTCGAGGCGGCCTGTGCGGAGGCGGGCCAGGCGCTGGAGCTGCGTCGCCACGCCGGCTACGACCACGGATATTTCTTCATCGCGACGTTCATCGAGGATCACCTGCGCCACCACGCCAAGCGGCTCGGCCTGCGCGATGAGTGAGGACGATCGCCGGTGCTGGGACACGCGCTACGCCGAGAACGCGCTGCTGATGGGCTCGGCCCCGAAACCGATCGTCCTGGCGTTCGACGCGACGCTGCCGCGCCGGGGGCGTGCCCTGGATATTGCCTGCGGCGAAGGCCAGTTCGCCATCTGGCTGGCGCGGCGCGGCCTGCAGGTCACGGCGGTGGACATCTCCGGCGTCGCGCTCGACAAGCTCCGCACCCTGGCGGCCGCGGAGGGACTTGCCAGGCGCGTCAACGCCGTCGAGGCGGACCTCGACGACGGGTTGCCGCCGCTCGCAGCCGGGCTCGACCTCGTGACCTGCATCGACTTCTACTCGCCGCCGGTCATCGCGCAGGCCCGCGAGCTGCTCGCCCCCGGCGGCATGTTGCTCGTCCAGGTGCTGCTGCAGCCCGCGGGCGGCGACAGCCCGCATCGCGCCGCGCCCGGTGAGGCACTCGCTTTCGCGGCGGACCTGCGCCTGCACTTCTACCGGGAAGGCGTCGTCGGCGGTCGTCCACTCGCGCAATTGCTCGCCCAGCGGGAACCGGCGGCCGACATCGCCTACGACGGCTGATCGGCGCGGCGTCGTGCGCGGCGGCCGGTCACGCCCGGGCGAGCGCCCGGGCGGCGATCTCGTCCAGCAGCGGTCGCTGCGCGAGCAGCGAGCGATGCACCGCGAGCTGGCCGCGCGCGCGTGCGAGGTTGTGCTCTCCGCGCGACGGGAACAGCCGCGGATCCCATCCGAAGTAACTCTCATTGAGCGCATCCGCGCAGAAACGGGCCGCCAGTTCGACCTGGATCGTCGCCGTCGCATCGACGGCCGCACTGGCTTCCTGCGCGAGCAGCCACCCGCCGGCCTCTGCGCCATACCCTGCTGCGGCGGCGCCGAACAGCTCCGCGGAGAACCGGCCGCGCGGGTCGTCCTCGCCGGCGACATTGCACCATGAACGGAATGCATCGCCGAGCTCGAACGGCAGCGCCATCCGACCCACGGTGTCCAGGTCGATCATGCAGACGGCGCGGTCGCTGTCGCATGCGAACACGAGATTGCTGATCTTGGGGTCGCCGTGCACCACGCGCGCCGGCGTCTGAGGCAGGGGCGGCAAGGCGCTCATGGCCGCGAAGATCTCCTCCGCCAGGGCGGCGGCGGCCTCGTGGAGGCGATGGCCGCGCTGCGATTCCACGGCACGGGCCAGGTCCGTGAGGTGGCGCGCGGGCTCGTGCACCGGCGGACGCGCGTGGCGAAACTCGTAGGAAAGGTCATCCAGGGCGCGGTGGAAGGCCGCCAGCAGGCGCCCGGCCGCACGTGCCTGGGCGGGATTCATCACCGCGTCGAGCACCCGGCCCTCGACCCGCGTCAGCGCCCGCCAGGCGCCCGCCGGGTCGGGCAGGCACAGCCGGCCGTCCACGGTCGGGACGAGCCGCGGCGTGCACAGGCCATGCGTCTCGAGGTGACGCGTCACGGCCTCGATGTCCTCGTTCACCGCAGGGGGGAAAATCGGGTTCACCTGCTGCAGCACCCGCCAGCCGTCATCGCGGCTGCGGGCCAGGAACGTCCGGTTGATCAGGCCGCTCCCGAGCGGCGAGACCGATCCGGGTTCGAGGTTCCAGGCCGCGATGACGCGCGGGTCCAGGGAGGCTTCGTCATTCACGCGCGCCATCGTCCATGCGCCGGCGCCCGGCCGCAAGTAGCGCGATACGTTGCGACGCAACACGGGCTGTCGTAGGCTCGGCGGCACCATGAGCAACTCCATCAAGGCCGTTCACAAGTTCGGCGGCACCAGCCTGGCGGGCGTGGCCGAGATCCGCCGCGTCATCGACATCGTCGCGCACCTGGAAACACGCCCCGTGGCGATCGTCGTCTCGGCCTCGGCCGGCGTCACCGACTCGCTGCACGGACTCGTGCAGGCGGCCGAGGCGGGCGGCGACTGGGCAGGGCAACTGGAAGCGCTGGTGGGGCGCTGCAGCGCCCAGGCCGAGGCGTTGCTCGCGGGGCCGCAACTCGTTGAATGGCTCGACGCCCTCGCGCGCGAGCGTGCCGACATCCACGACGTGCTCAAGGCCACCGCCTTGATCGGCCGGGCCCCCGCCGAGGTCTACGCGCTCGTCGCCGGGCACGGCGAGATCTGGTCCGCGCGCCTCCTCGCGGTGGCGCTGGCGGGGCACGGCGTCGACGCCGACTGGTTCGATGCGCGCGAGTCCCTCACCGTGGTCAGCAGCGAACTGGGCCCGACCGTGGCGTGGGAACAGACCCGCCGGCGCTTCGCCGCCGCCTGGAGCACACCGCCAGCGGTGCGCGTCATTACCGGCTACATCGCGCGCGACGAGCACGGCGGGCCGACGACGCTCGGCCGCAACGGCAGCGATTTCTCGGCCTCGATATTCGCGGCCCTGCTGGACGCGGAGGAAGTCGTCATCTGGACCGATGTCGACGGCGTCATGAGCGGCGATCCGCGCCGCATCCCGGACGTCTCGATCATCCCCGAGCTGTCCTGGCACGAGGCCATGGAGCTGGCCTATTTCGGCGCCAAGGTCCTGCATCCGCGCACCATGGCGCCTCTCGTCGCGCGCGGCATCCCGGTGTGGATCCGCAACACGGCGCGCCCGGAGGGGCTCGGCACGCGCATCGGCGCGCTGGGTACCGACGGCGGCGTCAAGGGCGTCACGACGATTTCCGGCATGGCGCTGCTGAATCTCGAGGGCGCGGGGCTGATCGGCGTGCCGGGCACGGCCAGCCGCCTGTTCGAGGCGCTGCGCAGCGCGGGGATTTCCGTCGTGCTGATTTCCCAGGGCAGCTCCGAGCACTCGATCTGCTGCGCCGTTCCGGAAGGCGACGGCGCGCGCGCACGCGCCGCCGTGGAGTACGCGTTCGCGGCGGAGATGCATGCCGCCCAGGTCGAAGGCGTTGATCTCGTGCCCGGGTGCAGCATCCTGGCGGTGGTCGGCGAGGGCATGCGGGGCATCCCGGGCGTGGCCGCCAAGCTGTTCGGCGCCCTGGGGCGCGCGGGCGTCAACGTGCGCGCCATCGCGCAGGGCGCATCCGAGCGAAACATCTCGGCCGTCATCCCCAGCGAGGATGCGGACCGCGCGCTGCGTGCCGTGCACGCGGCGTTCTACCTTTCGCCGCAGGCCGTGTCCATCGGCCTGATCGGTCCGGGCGGTGTGGGCGGGCACCTGCTTGACCAGCTGGCGGGCGAGGTGCCGCGCCTGGCCAGGGACCTGCGCCTCGATCTGAGGGTCCGCGGCATGACCGGATCGCGCCGCATGCTGCTTGCCCAGCGGGCGGTGGACCTCGCCGACTGGCGCTCCGCACTCGAGCGCGGCGAACCGGTCGATCTCGATGCCTTCACCGCGCACGTCCAGGCCGAGCACCTGCCGCACGCGGTGATCATCGATTGCAGCGGCAATGCCGACATCGCCGCGCGCTACTGCGACTGGCTGACCCGCGGCATCCACGTCATCACGCCCAGCAAGCTGGCGGCCTCGGGGCCGCTGTCTGACTGGCGTCGCCTTCAGGAAGCCCGGCGCGCCGCCGGTGTCCGCTACCTGGGCGAGACGACCGTCGGCGCCGGCCTGCCGATCATCCAGACGCTCCGGGACCTGCGCCAGACCGGCGACGAGATCATCGCCATCGAGGGCATCCTGTCGGGCACGCTCGCGTTCCTGTTCAACGGCTACGACGGCAGCAGGCCGTTTTCCTCGATCGTGCGCGAGGCGCGGGCCCTCGGCTTCACCGAGCCCGATCCGCGCGACGACCTGTCGGGCCGCGACGTGGCGCGTAAGCTCGTCATCCTGGCGCGCGAGATGGGCCTGGAGCTCGAGCTCGAGCAGGTCACGGTCGAGAGCCTGGTGCCGGCGGAGCTGGCCGGTGGCGGGATCGACGAGTTCCTCGACGGCCTCGCTGGGTCCGATGCGCGCATGCTCGAGCGTCTCGAGGCCGCGCGTGCCCGCGACCACGTGCTCCGCTACGTCGCGCGCCTCGACGGGCGCACGGGCGAGGCGGCCGTCGGCCTGGAGGAGCTGCCCGGAGATCACCCGTTCGCGTACGCGCGCCTCACGGACAACGTCGTGCAGTTCGTCACGCGCCGCTACCAGGACAATCCGCTGGTGGTGCAGGGTCCCGGCGCGGGCCCCGCGGTGACCGCGGCCGGCGTGTTTGCGGACCTGTTGCGCCTCGCCGCGTACCTCGGCGCGGACGTCTGATGCGCTTCGTCAGCACGCGCGGCGCGGCGCCGCCGGTGGCGGCCGGTGCTGCGATGCTGGCGGGCCTGGCCCCGGACGGCGGCCTCTACGTGCCTGCGGCGTTCCCGGCGCTCGATACAGAGGCGCTGGCCGGGCGCGCGACACTCGCGGGCGCGGCTGCCGTGGCACTGGCGCCGTTCGTCGCCGGCGACGCGCTGGCCGCGGAACTCGATGCGGTATGCGCCGAAGCGCTCGATTTCCCGGTGCCGCTGAGCGACGCGGGCGACTTCCGGGTGCTCGAGCTGTTTCACGGCCCGACGGCCGCGTTCAAGGACGTGGGCGCGCGCTTCCTCGCCGCCTGCCTGGCGCGCCTCGGCGACGGACAGGCGCGCACGGTGCTGGTGGCCACCTCGGGCGACACCGGCGGTGCCGTTGCCGCAGCGTTCAGCGGCCGGCCCGGCTTTCGCGTCGTGTTGCTCTATCCCAGGGGGCGCGTGTCGGATCGCCAGGAGGCGCAGCTCACCGCCTGGGGCGGCAACGTCCTCAGCCTGCGCGTGGACGGGGACTTCGACGATTGCCAGCGCATGGTCAAGGAAGTGTTCGCCGACGCCGGCCTGCGGGCCGGTGCCGGGCTCACCTCCGCCAACAGCATCAGCATCGGTCGCCTGTTGCCCCAGATGGCCTACTACGCCTGGGCCTCGCTCAAGCTGCAGCGCGAGACGGGCGTCGAGCCCGGCTTCGTCATTCCGAGCGGCAACCTCGGCAATTCGCTGGCCTGCATGTGGGCGCGACGCTGCGGCCTGCCGATCGGGCCGATCGTGCTCGCGACCAACGCCAACGAGGCCGTGGGCAAGTTTTTTGCGGGCGGCGCCTGGGCACCGCGCCCGACGGTACAGACGCTGGCGACCGCCATGGACGTCGGCAACCCGAGCAACATGGAGCGCCTGCTGCACCATGCCGGTTCGGAAGCGGCGGCGCGGGGCGAGGCGCGTGCCATGCAGGTTTCCGACACGGAGATCCGCGACACGATCCGCGCGGGGCCGGCGCGCTATGGTCGGACCTGGTGCCCGCACA
Organism: Gammaproteobacteria bacterium; assembly: GCA_035514535.1. Classification (GTDB taxonomy): domain Bacteria; phylum Pseudomonadota; class Gammaproteobacteria; order Steroidobacterales; family XN24; genus XN24. Next base: position 32,752 of record DATKAZ010000002.1, on the reverse strand, counting down.
CCGCGACGGCCGTGCGCGCGTGGGAGGCCTTGGGGGACGAGGGACGCGACCGCCCGTGGGTGGTCGTCGCGACCGCGCATCCGGCCAAGTTCGAGGACGTCGTCGAGCCGCTCGTCGCCGCGCCGGTCCCGTTGCCGCCGGCGCTCGCCGAGTTATTGGCGCGGCCGCGACATTTCGTCGAGATCGGGCCCGACGCCCCCGCGCTGGCGACACTGCTCCGGGGACACTGCTCCGCAGGAGCTGTGTCCCCTTCTTCATTGAGCCAGGACCGCGGGACCGCGCCGTCATAGGCCCGCTTCGCTCGTGAAATCTTATCTCCCTCAGCGGGCCTATGACGTCCCGATCCCGCTGCGCCGTCGACAAAGGCAGCTTTGCGGGGCGACTGCCATGGACAGAACGCCGCCACCTAGCTGCGGCGCGGCCTGACGGCGGCAACCATATCGACCGCGCAGCGGGATCGGAACGTCACATGCTCGCCGCGCGGCATAAGAATTCCAAGCGCGGGGAGCATGTGACGGTGCGGTCCCGCGGTCCCGCGAGCGAAAAAGGGGACACAGCTTGAAAGCAGTGTCCCCCAGCAGCGTCCTCGCCGGCTTGATGCATAGTGTCATGCGGGCTGCTCGATCTCGATCAGATACCCGTCGGGATCCCGCGTGAACACCCGCCACCCGCCCCAGGGCGGCTGATTTGGCGGCGCCAGGAACTCGAGGCCCTTCTCCTTCAAGGCACTGTATGTCGCACGCACATTTTTCACATGGAAAATCAGGTTCACAGGCGTGCGATCACTCGCCCGCGGCGGAGCCAATGTCACGGTCGGCTTGTCCTCCGTGGGCGGACTTTCGGTAGCCAGGTACAGTGACATTCCGGCCCGTTGCAACAACCTCAGGTGATCGAGGTGCTGGACTTTCTCGAGACCAAAGTAGTTCGTGTAGAACTCTTCGGATGAGTCGATGTCCGTCACCACGATCATCGTGCTGAAACGCACTAGTTGTGTATCGAGGATGTTGCCGGACATATCCATCATTGGCTCCTCGGCGGCTGGCCACTATCCCGCAAGCCAAAAGTTCATCGTCCATTGTACTTCCGGTACCGCACCCTGTCGCCGGCGCCATTCTTGCGATTCTGCGCACGCATCCTCTCGTTGCCTAGCGCTTTGAGCTCCTTGAGCGCCTCCTTGAGTGCCGTGGTCGTCATGTGGCCTCCAAAACGTTTCCTGCAACAGCGTGTCAGCCGCTGGCAGGCGCCTCACGCGACAACGCATGGTCGACGATTCTCCGGACAAACGTCTTCTTGGCATCCGTGTAGGCCTCTCTATCAAATCTGTACCGCTGCGCCAAGGCCTGCTTCAGTTTGCCGTACTCGGCAGCGACCTCCGGATGCCCTCGCAGGTAGTCGCGAAACGCTATTCGTTCCATCCACAGCCGGCTCCGGAAAGAAACCAGGTGAAGGTGGTGCGTCCGATATTGCGGCGACGGTTTGCAGAACCAATGCATGACGTCCGCATGGTGAGGAAAGTAGCAGTAACTGAGCCGCTTCAGGATCGGAAACGCGTCTCTCGAGGCCGCGAGACTCTCGACACCCACCATGACATCGATCACGGGCTTCGCGACGAGGCCGGCGACGGCGGTACTGCCGACATGCTCGATCGAGCCCTTCACGTACTCCCCGATCGACTCGGATAGCACCTCGCGTTCTTGCCGGAACAGCTCCGGCCAGGTGTCGTCGTAAGGCACCACATGGACTTCCGCCGCCGTGCCGATAATGGGACGATCTGTCACTGGCTCACCGCACAGGTTACCTTGGCAACGCAGCCCCCGCCGTGACCTGGTCGAACCAGGTCCTGATTTGCGGGACCGCAATCAGCGCCACCTCGTCGTGGTCCACCTCCCCAACGTTGACGGCAGAGACGTTGGCACCCCGGCTCCGCATGTGGTCGACGGTAAAGTGCGTATCCGCCGGCGGGGAGTCTTGGTCGCGCGCGCCGTAGTAGAACCTGACTGGAGCCTGCGGTATCCAATCAAAGATGTCGTTCAGGGCCAGGGCGCGCACGAGCCACGTCTCCTCTCCCGCTGCGTAGGCCCGGAGGAAGTCGGGCTGGAACATCTCCCTCGGACTGGGAGGTAGGGCCGCCGCGATCTCGCTCCTTTCCCTCGAGCCGTCATAGAGGTTGACAAAGACCCGCGCATAGGCGTCCACGATCACGGATTCGAGCCGCTCCCCATAGACTCGGGCGTACGCGCCTGTGACGTAACCGAGGTAGAGAGAATGGCGCTCCGATTGCCCCTCCAAGGCGATGGGGAACTGTATGCCGGAGAGGTTGTACATACCCGCGATCGGGGCCGACGCCATCACTCGCATGCCCTCGACGGGGTCCACCTCCAATGCGCGCTGCGTGGCCAGCGTAGCATGTCCGCCTTGCGAGAAGCCCGTAAGGAAAACGGCCTCTGGCCACTCCCGCCCTACACTCTGGACGAGGAGACGCGCGGCCACGAGCAGGTCGGTGACAGTGCTCGCTTCGCTCGTCGCGTGCAGATACGGGTGTGGCCCCGGTGAGGTACCCAGACCCAGGTAATCCGGCGCAGTGAGCACGTAGCCGTGCCCGGCGAACGCGATCGCCGCGAGCAACGCCGTCCGGGATGGAGTGGACGGCACGTCGGTGCGATCGGTTCGGGTGGGGTGTTGGTAGCTCACTACCCCGCGGAAGGGTGATCTGCTCGGAATGGCTACCAGGCCGGACGCATGGGTCCGCTCGCCTTCGGGACCTGTTGTCCAGTACTCGAGGCGGTAGAGCGTGGCGCCGGACTCTACGGGCAGAACATCGGATAGGCCCACGCTCCAGAGTAGCGCTCGGCTCTTCAACGACGGGTAGTGGGCCAGCCGCGTGACGGAGCGCGGGCTCCCGGCAGCGGCCCGCTCCGGGTTCGCCTCCAAGGCCATGTCGATGGGGGCGTCGCACCCGGTGGCCGCGAGGACCAGTAACAACAACCAGAATTGCACCCTCACCATCCTGCGTCCTAATGTCAGGTTCGCGCTGACAGAAGCCCCCGTTCATGAACCTCAATCTGCTCTCGGATCGCCTCACGTCTGTTTAAGCTCTCCTGTGACCAATACTGCCTGAATAAAGCTGCGCAGCGAGGCGGCGCCGGCCTGAATTAATTGTCGGGCGCCATTAGAGGGCCGATGGGCCGCTCAATCAAGGTGCTCAATGCCGTCTGGGAGATGCACCCAATGGTGCTGCCGCACCTCATAGACTGACACGCGCGGCTGCGGAAAATCCGGATCTGCAAAGGCGCCGACAGGGATGGCCACCACGCCAGGAATAGCGTCCAGCCGATAAAAGACGGTAGAGCCACACTCCGGGCAAAAGTGGAACCGAGCCGAGCCGCCCTCATCGCCGATGCGCACATACTCCTTGCTCTGGCCCTCGATGACCACTGCGTCAGCCGCGAATCTGGCCTGAGCACCAAACACACTACCGGTACGCTTTTGGCACGCCAAGCAATGGCAGATTGAGATGCGAAGCGGATCGCCCCGAGTGCTAACGGTGAGCTTCCCACAACTACATGAGGCAAGACGGTTGGTCATGGCGCCTGACGCTCAAGATGAGCCGCGCAGGTAAATGGCGCGAGCCTTGCGTCAGCATTCTGCCTGCCGCTAGACATGCTGATCCAGCATGATCACGTTTCCGTCTGGGTCAGAAAGGATGATGTGCGCAGGTCCTGTGCTATCCGGGTCTGCACGCGTTGTAATTCTGACGCCTTGGATTTCGAGCGACTTCTGCACGTCGCGGACATCTGTAAAAGACGCCAATGGGTTTGCGCTTTGATCCCAGCCTGGATTGAAGGTCAGGATATTCTCCTCAAACATGCCCTGAAACAATCCAATCACGGTTGAGCCATTCTTGAGGATCAGCCAACCCTGCGATTAATCACCGCCCATGGCAGTGAAGCCCAGTTTCTCGTAGAAAGACCTTGATGCCTCGATATCTTTCACCGCGAGGCTGACGGAGAATGCGCCGAGCTCCATGGTTTACCTCCAAGTAGATGACAATGCCCGGTTAAGCCGAACGTTGGAGTTCACGGGTGGGGCGAAGCCGCGTCCCTTGCAATGACTTGTTGGGCGTCAGATGTACTGTTACGCCAGCGATCCCCCGGCGCCTTCACGTAATGCCGATAGACATAGCCCCATGGCACGACTATCGGTACCAGGACAATCCCGAGGAGGCAGTCAAAAAGCGTTTGCTGTCTGGCAGCGTCTAACTCCCCGGTTAACCACGGGCTGAGCGCGAAGGCCACAACCCATATGACCTTCCAGATGAATTCAAACAAAAGCATGGGCAACATTTTTATGGGGTAGCGCAGCCCCAAAAGGGCAACAAGCGCCAGGGCACCCAGCATGCTCCGGACGACGCTTCCCATATGCGAGACGTTGTCTCCGGGTACGAGTATGCCGGGCCAGATGAGAATGCCAAGGCCGACTGCGATCAGTAGATACATCGCCCTGAGCAGGTAGAGCCTTAAAGTGGAAACTTCAGACATTCTGTTCGAACTCCCGTCACAGCGCGATGGCGCTGCCCAAACCAGCATAGAGGTACCGGTTCCCGAATATTCGGCTCAGGACGGAGAACCCCACTTCACCTGTGCAGTGACCTGGTGCGACGCTATGAACGCTCCATTTGTGTACCAGATCATGCGCAAGGCGCTCTACCTCGGAGTCGGGCAGAGTCAACCAGTGCAATCCTCCCATGATCAGATGAATGGAATCAGTCTTGCCATGCACTGATTCCAGGATCTGTTCAATTCCGGGGTGCGAGCAGCCCACGATGAGGACCTGTCCCCTAGGCGTGTCAATAACCAGCGACAACTCGGGCGTCTCGGTGAAACTTTCGCCAGCAGAAATGTTAGGGACCACTCGGATGCCGGGAAGAATTTCGAGGGCACTCGACACCCGATGCAGCTTGGCATGCTTCCACGGACTGCCGTGCGGTAGCGGGTCCGGTACATGCCCGTCAAAGTAACGCATACGAGAAGGCAGTGTATCGACGGACTTTTCGAAGAACCTACGTGGTGTTGGGCCGCCGAAGTACTCGTCATCAGCGACGTAGATGACCACGTTGGGATTGACACTCAGCAAATAGCGAAGCCCATCCGTATGATCGCCGTGTCGGTGTGATATCACGACGGCGTCAAGATTCCTGAGATCGATTCCTAGTGCCTCAACATTGAATCTGAGGAGCTCGGAATCGTTACCCGTATCGAACAGGATTCGTCGTCCAGAATATTCAACGAGCGCTGAATAACCCCAATCCTTTTTCAAATCTGCGCGATCGCTGAAAGCATCGACCAGTACCGTAATCCGGTTCGGTGTCTCTTCTGCCGGAGCTGCCAGCAGGAGACACGTCACCAGAACGATGATGGCCATGCATATATTGCGCATCGTCACCTCCACCATTTGTAGGCATCATGCGGCCTAACGCTCAAGATCTCTCATTCCAGGTTTTTTCGTGCCGGGACAATCCATGTGGAATCATGGGGCTCAAATCCAATCTTCAGATAATATCCAGTGGCCCTTGGCGCAGCCAGGAGAATGATCTTCGCTCTCTCGCCGAGCCTGGACTGAGTCAGGTGAATCAACCCACGACCGATTCCCTGCTTCTGATAGGCAAGATCAACCGCAAGATCAGATAAGTAACAGCAATACTCAAAATCCGTAACTGATCTTGCTACGCCAACAAGCGTCTGACCGTCCCACGCTGTGCAAAGCAGATTTCCGTGCTTCAGCATCGCTTCGATGCAATGTGGGTCATCAACAGGCCGCCTCAAGAGCGGTCTTGCGACTGGATTACTTCCGGTAGGCTACATATTCCTGTGCCTCTTTCACGGCGGGCTGTCGCGTCCCATCATTGGCAAGTTCCAGAAACTCCTGATAGTAGGTACGCGCTAGCGATTCGTCACCGAGTGCACGCGCCGCCCGAGCAGCACCTAGCAGGCCGTTGTAGCGCCTCGGATAGAACGCCATCGATCGCTGGTATGCCGCGAGCGCTTCTCCAGGCTGGTTCTGCTCCATGAGGAGATCTCCCAATTGTTCGTGGGCGGGAAGAGTGGGGCCCGGCGTCACAGCGTGCTTCGGTGTTGAGGCCTCAAGGTCGGCTGCCTCTCGCATTAGCGCAACGCTGGATTCCCGTCGTCCTTCCACGTGGGCGACCCAGGCGTTCAGTTCGAGGCGAAGCACTTGGATGTTCCGGGCAAACAGCTCCTCCCCCGCCTCGCGGGTCGCAGCTTCAAGCTCATCGAGACGCTGGCCGGCAGCCTTGGCCTCGTTGACGTTACCCAGGTGCGCCACGCCCAATCCGTGCGCGAACTGCATGATCGCCTCCGGCCAGGCGAAGCGGTGCCAGTCGAGAGTCGCGGGCTCGCGTGAGGCAAGCAGCGCAGCCTCGTTCCAGGCGCGCCGCTCCAGCGCGTAACGGGCCGGTATGGACGCCAGGTGAAAAGCCGTTTTGAAAGTAGGTTCCAACCGGGCGGTTGCGTGCAACCGCTTCAATTGCGCAGCGGCTTCATCATCCGCGCCTTTCTGGAGATAGGCATAGACGAGATACTCGATCGCGTGGGGGAACTCGTCCCAAACGAACTCTCCGTGATCGCCTGCAGGATACTCCAAGGCCGCTTCTGCGGCCCGCAGGTTTCCCCGGATTACGCCGTTCCAGTCGCCGAGGCGTGTGTAGATATGGGTCGGCATATGGAGCGCATGTGGATTGCGCGGAGCGGCCGCGTCGTATTTACGTGTAATCTCCAGAGATTCCCGTTCGCGGCCCGGCACGTCGTTGGCGTGGACCAGATAGTGCATGGCGCCCGGGTGGTCCGGATTACGCTCATACACACTGAGGAGCATTTCGGCGGCGCGGTCGGAATGTGCTCGGGAAATGACATTGGGAGGGGCGGTCGCCAAATGCGACAGGGCATAGAACGCGGTTGCCTCGGGATCATCCGGAAAGGCTGCATAGAGCTTTTCTGAAGCCTGTTCCCATCGGCGGATGCGGAGCCAGTAATCGGACTCCAGCGGTTCGAGGAAGAACGCCTCCGCCGCCGCCACGAAGAGCCGTTCCCGCTCCGTCGGCAACTCAAGCGCTTTGGCCTTCTGCACGGCCTCCCATCCCCGCTGGCGCTCTTCCACTCCTGGCCGAGTGGGCCAGAGCGGCTGAAACAACGTCATCGCGATACCCCACTGCGCCATCGCACACCGGGGGTCGGTCGCAGCGATCTGCTCGAAAGCTTCCCGTGCTTGCGGATACGTCATGTGATGCAGGAGGGCAACCGCCCGATGGAACTGCACCTGAGCCTGCTCTGTGCAGGTGACGGGGAAGTTAACGGTGCCCAGGGGATGGTCGGCGTGCTGAGAAACCTGGTGTTTCGCCTCGTCTGCGCAGCCCGCGAGTGAAACGACCATTAGACCGGTAAGGAGGCAAAGGAAGCCAAAACGACGTGCGCGCGCCACCGAGCCACGTGGGTTCCGTCCAGGAAGTTTGCCGATTGTCATGCTTGCTCAGTGCGGCGCTTCGCCGCTCATCGTGAACCCGCGAGGAATTCCGTGCCACCCAACGCCGTGTTTAGCGGCCTCTGGAACACATGGTTGGGCCCCACCCAGATGATCATTCCGGAGGCACCGCCGGGAACGAAACAGACCCACACCGTCATGCCCTTGCGAGGATCTGACGGGTCAACATCGCCGAGAAATGCGCGAACAGTCCTGACACGGAGTTGCCGTGCGCTGTCTAGATCATCGCTCAAAGGCGCGCGCGCTCTTATGGAGGCAGACGAGAATGTAGCGTTGGTGACCCTTGGGGCCCAACGCAAAGTAGACCCCCGAAACGCAGCATTATGCTGCGGCAAAATGGCTGCATAACACCATCCGGGGCATCCTACAGGACTGATGTCATTGACCATCGCTCTTTCATATACCACACAAGTTTGCGGCGGTGTTATGCGGCATGGACACACTTGGTCATCACTTGAGTCGTTCATCATTCCCGGAATGATGAAATTGTGTGGGCGTGTCCGCTGTGGGTTTCCGCGGAAACGTCATTACGCCCCTAAATCGACAGCGACCCCTCCCTGAAATCCGTCGCCGCCAGGTGCACGTTCACCAGCACCGGCTTGCCCGACGCCGAAATTTCCTGCGCCTTCGCCAGGGTCGGCGCGATGTCCTCGTCTCGCGTGATGACCAGTCCCGCCGCGCCCAGGCCTTCCGCGGCGCGGTGGTAATCGGTGCGGGCGAGGCGCACGCCGACGTCGTCGCCGAGCATCTTGACCTGTTCGCGGGCGATCTGCGCCCAGCAGGCGTCGTTGCCGACGATGGCGATCGGTGCCAGGCCGTGGCGCACGAAGCTGTCGAACTCGATCAGGCTATAGCCGAGGGAGCCGTCGCCATACAGGATCCACACTTGGGCGGAAGGCCGTGCCCGGGCCGCGCCGATCGCGAATCCGCCGCCGACGCCGAGCGTGCCGAAGGCCCCTGGGTCGAGCCAGCGCAGCGGGCCGCGCGGGCGCACTACGTAAGAGGCCGTGCCGACGAAATCCCCGCCATCCGCGACCAGCACGCTGTCCTCCGGCAGCACCGCGTCGATCTCGCGGCACAGGCGCAGCGGATTGACACCCTGACAACTGACGGCCGCGCGCGTCGTGATGTCCGCCTCGCGCGCCTGGTCGCGCGCCGCCAGCTCGGCGAACCACGCGGCGCGATCCGGCGAAGCATCGTCCATGGCCTCCGCGAGATCGCGCAGGCACAGCCCCGGGTCGGCGAGCAGGCCGTCATCGGGCTTGCGGTTGAGGCGCAGCTCGCGACGGCTCAGGTTGAACGACACGAGGCGCGCGCCGCGGCGGATCTGCTTGCCGTAATCGAGGCGGAAGTCGCACGGCACGCCGGCGAGGATCACCAGGTCGGCCGCCTTGATGGCGTCCCGGCGGCGGTGGCGGAACAACAGCGGATGCGTGGCGCCCAGCAATCCGCGCGACATGCCAGAGAGGTAAACGGGGATGCCGAGCTTCACGATCGCGTCGCGCACGAGGTCGGCGTCACCGGCCCGCGCCAGTGCCTGGCTGCCGCACACCATGATCGGCCGCGCCGCAGCCGCAACGCGCCTGGCGATATCGCGGACGGCATCGGGCCGGGGCAGTACGGGCGGCGACTCGTTGGCCGGTTTCGGCATGCGATCGCTGCCTGCGAACAGGCGCGTGGTATGCCAGTTGAGGTAGGTGCGGACCGCCCTGTCGGCCAGCCTGTCGCCGCGCGGCATGCTCTCGGCATACCAGCCGCGGATGATCTCCTCGTCGTACAGCAAATCGACCGGGCACTCCACGAACACCGGCCCGGGGACGCCGGTATCGGACGCCTCGAGTGCCTCGACGATCGCCGGGGCGAGGTCGCGCAGGCGCTTCACGGCGCGCGCGTACTTTACGTGCGGCGCCATCAGCGGCATCTGTTCGATGTCCTGCAATGCGCCGCGTTTTTTAAGTGCGGTCGCGGTCGCACCTCCGAGCACCAGCACGGGTGATTGTGCGAGTTGTGCATTTTTCAGCGGCGTGATGGTGTTCGTCAGGCCCGGCCCGGCGGTCACGGCCGCAACGCCGGGGATGCCCGTGAGGCGCGCATAGGCGTCCGCCGCGAACACCGCCGTTGCCTCGTCGCGCACGTCGGTGATGCGGATGCCGATGCGCTTCGCTTCGACCAGGATCGGCGAGATGTGGCCCCCGCACAGCGTGAAGATTTCCCGGACCCCGCGGTCGTGCAGGACCCGGGCGATGCGTGCTCCGCCGTTCATAGGTCAGTCCTCAGCGCCGTGCGCCGACGCCCCAGGTGAGAGCGTAGTCTAACCCGCTCAGGATGGACGAGGGCGCCTCGACCGGACCCTGCGGCGGCAGCCCGAACCGCACTCCGCAGTGCGGCCGGATGTCGCGCTCGACGTCGAGGCCCGGCATGATGAGCTCGAGCACCAGGCCGCCGTCCGTGAGCCTGAACGCGCCCACGGTCGTGACGTACCAGACATTCTTGCCGGCCTTGAGCGCCTCGCGACCGCTGAACGTGACTTCCGACACGGTGTCGATGAGCTTCGGCTGGCCGGCCGCCTCGAGCACCATGCGCCCGTCCTCGATCCGCCACTTCGCACCCTGCATGAAGGTCCCCACGAAAATACAGGTGCGCGCGCTCGCCGTGATGCTGGGCAGGCCGCCCGGGCCGACATAATCGGTCAGGCGCGGACCGCGCTTCGAGACGTTGACGTTGCCGCGCGCATCCACCTCGAGGAAGCCGAGCACGGTCGCGTCCAGGTGATTGCGGTAATGGCGAAACATCCAGGCGGAGCTTTCCATGCGCTGCGGATTGACGGCCGCGCCGAAATAGATGCCGGGCGCCGGCAGGCCGCCGTACACGCCGGTCTCGGTGGTGAAAGTCAGTTCGGGGCGCAGGGCGCTCTGGTACAGCTCCCGGCAGACTTCCTCGCCGAATCCCACGCCGATATTCACGCACGCCGGGGCACAGACCGCGCGGGCGAACACGTGCGCGCCCAGCCGGGCGAGGGCGCACTCGACCGGGCCTCGCACCGGCGTGAGCCGCAGGAAGCGATTGATGTAGCGCAGCTTCTCGACCGCAGCCTCGTCGTCGCCGTCGCCGCCGACCGTGAACAATCGCCAGCAGTTGCGCTGCGGCGACAGGATGGTCTGCTCCTGGCGCGGGTTGACGACCACGGCGTCGACCAGTGCGGCCGGCAGGCTGACGCGTGCAGGCTCGGCGGGGATCACGCCCGCGACCGACACCAGGACGCGCCCGCCGTTGGCCTTCGCGGCCCGAGCCGCCTCGCGGTTCTCGGTGATCGTGGCCGCGTCATGGAAATAGACGTTGCCCTCGGCATCGGCCCATGGCGCCGAGATCACCGCCACGTCGAGCTGCGGCAGCCGAAAACTCAGCTCTTCGCCCGCATAGTCGATGAATTGCTCGCGTGGTCCGGGCGTGACGGGCGAACCGCGCCCGCAACGCGGGTCGAGCACGGTGCCGATCCCCGTGCGGCTCACGATGGCGTCGTCCCGGTCCGCCTGTCCCTGCGCATCGAGCGCGAAGCACATCTCGCCCTGCGGCATCACGTGCAGTTCGAGCGCGCCGGCCTCGGCCAGCGCGAGCATCGATTTCGTCGTCTCGACATGCCCGGAGATGAAGCGCGTGACGAGGCCCTCGAGGCCCACTTCCTCGACGGTTCCAGGGGCCCGGCCGCGCCCCCCCTGGCCGCCGATCGCAATCCAGGTCAGGTCGCGCGGTCGGCCATGAGCCTGGAACGATTCTTTGATCGCCCAGAACAGCGTCGAGCAACGTGCGTTGCCCGCCATGCCGGTCGACAGGCAGCAGGCGCCGTCCGGCACGAGGCGCGCCGCGTCGCGTGCCGTCATGAAGCGCGCATCGAGCGCACCGGGGGGACGATAATCGAGGTCCCGCCGCGACCACGTCAGGCGCCAGTAAACGATGCGCGCGGCCAGCAGGATTCGCTCGATGATACCCATGGTGTCCGCGAATAATGCCCGATAAACGCGCGCGATCCATAGTGGGATATGCTGGTAACGAATCGTTCAGCTGAGGATGCGGGCCGTGACGGATTCACAGGAGACCCTCGCGCGGCTCAGGGCCGAGCTCGACGGCATCGACGGCGAACTCGTCGACATGGCGGCGCGGCGCCAGGCCATCGTCGCCGAGATCGGGCGAGAAAAGCGCCGCCATCGGCAACCGACGCGCGACTACTCGCGCGAGCGCGAGGTACGCGACCTGGCGCGGGCGCGTGCCGCGGGCCATGGCCTCGACCCGGACCTGGGCGAGCGGCTCGTCGGGGCGATGATCGAGGCATCGCTGACCAGCCAGGAGCGCGATCGCCTCGAGGCGCTCGGCACCGGCGCCGGCCGCAGCGCGCTGGTGATCGGCGGCGCCGGCCGGATGGGACGCTGGTTCACCGAGTTTCTCGCCACGCAGGGCTGGGCCGTCGGCGTCGCCGACCCCGCCGGCCCCGTGCCGGGCGTGCCGTGGCACGCGGACTGGCACGAGGCCGCCAGCACGGCCGAGCTCATCGTCGTGGCCGCGCCCCTCGCCGCGACTGCCGCGATACTCGGCGAGCTGGCCGCGATGCGTCCGTCGGGGCTGGTCGTCGAGATCGGCTCCATCAAGGCGCCGGTGGCGGGAGCACTAGCCGCGCTGCGCGATGCGGGCATCGCGATCGCGTCGATCCACCCGATGTTCGGCCCCGACGTCCGCCTGCTCGCGGGGCGCCACGTGATCCTGGTGGACATCGGCGTGCCCGTGGCGCAGGCGGCCGTGCGTGCACTGTTCGAGCAGACCTCCGCGGGCCTCGCGGAGATGTCGCTGGAGCAGCACGACCGCCTCGTCGCCTGGGTGCTTGGCCTGTCGCACGCGACCAATATCGCGTTCTTCACTGCTTTGGCGCAGAGCGGCCGCGGCGTCGGCGAACTGGCGGCCTTCGCGAGCACGACTTTCGGCGCGCAGCTGCGCGTCGCCTCGCGGGTGGCGCAGGAGAACCCGGAGCTGTATTTCGAGATCCAGTCGACCAATCCGCACGGGATCGAGCCGCTCAGGGCCCTGGCGGCAGCCGCGGCGGCCGTGGAGCGCACGGTCACGGCCGGCGACGGCGCAGCGTTCGCGGAGCTGATGCGGACGGGCGCCCGCTTCCTCGAGGAGCCGCCGGCTTGAATCGTCGTGGGCTGGCGGTGCCGCTCTATGACCTGGTCACCGGCGACGAGGATGCGCGCGTCTGCAGGGACATCCCGGATTCGGCCTGCAACGACCAGCCGGAGAATTTTCTGCTGCAGTTCGGCGCCAACGTCTGCACGAAGATCGGCGACGAGCTGGCGAGCCCGAAGCTCGTGCTGCCGTGGCTGCTGTCGGCCGCCGGCGCGCCGTCGTTCTTCATCGGCCTGCTGGTACCAATTCGCGAGTCGCTGTCGCTCCTTCCGCAGCTGTTCGTCGCCGCCGCGATCCGCGCCCGCGAGATTCGCAAGTGGCTGTGGGTCGGCGGCAGCGTCGTGCAGGGGCTGAGCGTCATGGCGATGGCCGCGGCGGCGTTGCTGCTCAATGGCGCGGCCGCGGGCTGGGCGGTCGTCGGCCTGCTGCTGGTCTTCAGCCTGGCGCGTGGCGTCTCTTCCGTGGCAGCCAAGGACGTCCTGGGCAAGACCGTGTCGAAGACACGGCGCGGCACCCTGACGGGCTACGCGACGGCGGCCGCCGGCCTGGCGACGATCGCCGCGGGCGCCTGGCTGCAGCTGCGGGACGGGGCACCGGGCCACGCCGGCGGCATCGCCGTGCTGCTCCTGGTCGCGGGCGGCCTGTGGCTGCTGGGCGCGGCGCTGTTCGCGGGGGTTCGCGAGCAGCCGGGCGCCACCGAGGGCGGCGGCAACGCCGGGCGCGACGCGTTCGCCAGCCTGTCGGTCCTCGCCACGGATGCGCCGTTCAGGCGCTTCGTCATCACGCGCGCGTTGCTCGTGGCGACCGCGCTGCTGGTGCCGTTCTACGCGGCGCTCGCGCGGCAGGCATCGGATGGCGGCCTCGGCGGCCTCGGCGCGCTGCTGGTCGCGGCGGGCATCGCGGCGACGGTCAGTTCGGGGTTCTGGGGCCGGATGGCGGATCGCTCCAGCCGGGACGTGCTGCGGATTGCCGCGACGGTCGCCGGCGTGCTGAGCCTGGCGGTCGCCGCATGGCACATGGCCGGCGCGCCCGGCCTGCCGCGCGGGGCGGTCGTGGTCGCGGCTTTCTTCGTCATCGCGATCGCGCACGCCGGCATCCGGATCGGGCGCAAGACTTACCTGGTCGACATGGCGACCATGCAGACGCGGGCGACCTACGTCGCCGTCAGCAACACTGCGATCGGCATCGTGCTGCTTGCGGGCGGCGTGTTCGGCCTCGTGGCCGACCGCGTGGGTACGGCGGAAACGATCGGCCTGCTCGGGTTGTTCTGCCTCGCGGGGGCCGTCGGTGCGACGCGCCTGGATGAAGTGACGCGGTAAAGGATGGGCATGATGGAAACGAACCACATTCTTGTCGGCGGCGGAGAGGCGGGCCACGTGTTGCTCGACCCGCGCTATGCGAATCGCCACGGGCTGATCGCCGGTGCCACCGGCACGGGCAAGACCGTGTCGCTGCAGATCCTGGCCGAGGCGTTTGCCGCGCGCGGCGTGCCCGTGTTCCTTGCCGACGTCAAGGGCGACCTGGCCGGGCTGTCGCAGGCCGGCGCGCCGCACGCGCGTATCGACGAGCGGGTCGCCAGGATCGGCATGCCGCCGCCCGTGCTGGCCCCTTCGCCGGTCGTGTTCTGGGACGTATTCGGCCGCGGCGGGCACCACCTGAGGACCACCATGTCGGAGATGGGCCCGATGCTGATCGGCCGCCTTCTCGAGCTGAACGAGACACAGGAGGGCGTGCTGCAGGTCGTGTTCCGCTTCGCGGACGAGGAGGGCCTGCTGCTGCTCGACATGGATGACCTGCGCGCCCTGTTGAACCATGCGGCCGAGAGCGAAAAGGAGATTTCGGCGCGCTACGGCCGCGTCACCCGCGCCTCGATCGGCGCCATCCAGCGCCGCCTGCTGGCGCTGGAATCGCAAGGCGGCAACCACTTCTTCGGTGAGCCCGCGTTGCGGCTCGCGGACCTGATGCGCACCGACCTGTCCGGACGCGGGATCATCAACGTGCTCGACGCGCGCGAGCTGTTTCATTCGCCGCGCGTGTACGCCACCTGCCTGCTGTGGCTGCTCGCGGAGCTGTTCGAGCAGTTGCCGGAGGTCGGCGATCCGCCGTTGCCGAAGCTGGTGTTCTTCTTCGACGAGGCGCACCTTTTGTTCGACGACGCACCGCCCGCTCTCGTGTCCAAGGTCGAGCAGGTCGTGCGCCTGGTCCGCTCCAAGGGCGTGGGCGTCTGGTTCGTGACCCAGAATCCCCTCGACCTGCCGGATGTCGTGCTCGGGCAGCTCGGCAACCGCATCCAGCATGCCCTGCGCGCGTTCACGCCGCGCGACCAGAAGGCGGTGCGCGCGGCCGCCACCACCTTCCGGCAGAACCCCGCGCTGGACACGGAGACCGTGATCACGGAGCTGGGCGTCGGGGAGGCCCTGGTGTCGATGCTGGAGGCGCGCGGCGTGCCCGGGATCGTGCAGCGCTGCCTCGTGCGGCCGCCGTGCTCGCGGATCGGCCCGATCACGGACGAAGAGCGCGCCCTGGTGCGTGGCAGGAGTCCCGTCGGCGGGCTCTACGACACGGCCGTCAACCGCGAGTCGGCCTACGAGATTCTCTCGGTGAGAGCCGAACAGGCCGAGGCGGAGGCGCGCGCCACGGAGCGGCCGCAGAAGGCGGGCAAGTCGCGGGCCGGCAACCGCCAGGGCTACGTGGAGGCGGCCGCCAAGAGCGCGCTGCGAAGCATGAGCAGCCAGGTGGGCCGCACGCTCGGCCAGCGCCTTCTGAGGGGGCTGCTCGGCTCGCTCACCAAGCAGCGTTAGGGCCTGAACAGGCCCTAGTCGCTGCCGCCGGCGTATTCTCCCGGCAGGTCGGCGAGGATGACCGGCGCACCCCACAGCTTGCGCAACGGCGCGCTGATCGTGGCCGCCTCGCCGCTGGTCCAGAAGGCGGCGCCGCCGCGCCGCGGGATGCCGATCTTGAGGGACGCCGCAACCTGCTCCACGCGCCGCGCGACGGCTTCGCCGGTGTCGATCATCGTCACGCCGGGCCCGGCGGTCGCCTCGATGACGGGCCGCAGGAACGCAAAATGTGTGCACCCCAGCACCAGCGTATCCGCGCCGCCCTCCACCAGCGGCTGGACGTACTGCCGCACCAGCAGGTGTGTGCGCGGGCTGTCGAGATCGCCCGCTTCCACCCGCTCGACGAGCCCGGGGCACGCGCGGGTCAGCACCTGGATGTCGGCACCGAACTGGTCCAGCAGTGCAGCGAATCGTGTGCTCGCCAGCGTGCCGGCCGTGGCGAGCACGCCGACGACGCCGTTGCGGGTCGCCGCGGTCGCCGGCTTGACGGCCGGCTCCATGCCGACGATCGGCACCTTCATGGTCTCCCGCAGCAGTGGCACGGCCGCCGCGGTCGCGGTGTTGCACGCCACCACGATGATGTCGGCGCCATGGTCGAGCAGGAATCGGCTCAAGGCACGGGCGCGCTTCCGGATGACGTCCTGGCTGCGGGGCCCGTAGGGCACCCACGCGGAGTCGGCGACATAGGCGAGGGACGCCGCCGGCATGCGCTGCTGGATCTCCTGCAGGACGGAGAGGCCGCCGAGACCGGAATCGAAAACGCCGATACGCAAGTTTGGCTCCCGAAATGCGGTGAAGCTACGCCGCGCCGGGCCTTTCGGCAAGCTCGCGAGCCGCCAGCCAGGGCCTGCTGTCCCGCGTCGCACGTGTCTATAATGGGCGAGTCAAACGGCCGTATGACTCGCCAGGGGTCCGCGGCCCCGTCCATTGCCCCAGTCGCCCTTGCCGCGGGCTCTCGCCGCGGCCCCGGCGCCCACCTCAACGGGACAGCAAGTCATGCCAGACGCTTATATTCTCGACCACGTGCGCACGCCGCGCGGCCGCGGCAAGCCGGACGGCGCCCTGCACGGCATCACCCCGATCCAGCTCCTGACGCAGGTGCTGGAGGCCCTGCGCGATCGCAACGGGCTCGACACCGCGCTGGTCGAGGACGTCGTCATGGGCTGCGTGGCCCCGGTGGGCGAGCAGGGCGCGAACATCGCCCGCGTCGCCGCACTCAACGCCGGTTACGCGCAGAACGTGCCGGGCAAGCAGATCAACCGCTTCTGCGCCTCCGGGCTGGAGGCCGTGAACACGGCGGCGGCGCTGGTGATGTCCGGCCAGGCGGACCTGGTCGTGGCCGGTGGAGTCGAGTCCATGTCCAGGGTGCCGATGGGCTCGGACGGCGGCGCCATGGCGACGGACCCGCAGGTGGCCTGGGACACCTATTTCGTTCCACAGGGCATCAGCGCGGACCTGATCGCGACGATCTACGGCATCAGCCGGAAGGACTGCGACGCCTACGCCGCGGAGAGCCAGCGGCGGGCCGCGCAGGCCTGGCAGAACGGCTGGTTCAAGGCATCGATCATGCCGGTGCGCGACCGGCTCGGGCAAGTCGTCCTCGAGCGCGACGAGCACATGCGGCCCGAGACGACGGCCGAGAGCCTCGCCGGGCTGCGTGCCGCCTTCGAGGTGCCCGGCCAGCAGGCCGGCTTCGACTCGGTCGCCATCCAGCGCTATCCCGAGGTGGAGGCCATCCACCACGTGCATACCGGCGGCAACTCCAGCGGCATCGTGGACGGCGCCGCGGCCGTGCTGGTCGCCAGCAAGCCGATGGCCGAGGGCCTCGGCCTCGCGACCCGCGCGCGCATCCGCGCCTTTGCCTCGGTGGGCAGCGAGCCCACCATCATGCTCACCGGACCGGCGCCCTCTGCACAGCGCGCGCTGGAGAAGGCGAAGATGAAGCGCGCGGACGTCGGCCTGTTCGAGCTCAACGAGGCATTTGCGTCGGTGGTACTGCGTTTCATGCAGCAGCTCGAGGTGCCGCACGAGCAGATCAACGTCAACGGCGGCGCGATCGCACTCGGCCACCCGCTCGGCGCCACCGGCGCCATGGTGCTTGGCACGCTGCTCGACGAGATGGAGCGGCGTGACCTGGCCACCGGCCTGGTGAACCTGTGCGTCGGGGCGGGCATGGGCACCGCCACTATCCTCGAGCGCGCCTGAAGGAATCCCGATCATGATCGAGACATTCAAGAATTCCGTGGACCAGGACGGCGTCGCCCTGCTGGTCATCGACATTCCCGGTCGGCCGATGAACGTCCTCACGCCGGAGTTCATGAGCGAACTGGACGAGGTCATCGGCGCACTCGCCGGCGACGCGGCCGTAAAAGGCGTAGTAATCACTTCCGCCAAGGACAGTTTCATCGTCGGCGCCGATCTCAAGGACCTCGTCGGCGTGTTCGCGAACATGCAGGACCCGCAGGAGATCTATGGTTTCGCGCGCAGCTTCACGCTCCTGTTCCGCAAGCTGGAGACCTGCGGCAAGCCGCTGGTCGCGGCCATCAACGGCACGGCGCTCGGCGGCGGCCTCGAGTTGTGCCTGGCCTGCCATCACCGCGTCGCGCTGAACAACCCGAAGGCGAAGATCGGCCTGCCCGAGGTGCAGGTGGGCCTGTTGCCCGGCGCCGGCGGCACGCAGCGCCTGCCGCGCATGATCGGCAGCGAGAAGGCATTGATGCTGATGGTGGAGGGCACGCACCTCGACCCGGCCAAGGCGCACGAGACCGGCTTCATCGAGGAACTGGCCGATACGCCGGAGGACATGATCGCCAAAGCGCGTGCCTGGATCCTCGACAACGGTGACCCGGTGCAGCCCTGGGACAAGAAGGGCTTCAGGTTCCCTGGCGGCGCCGGCGCGAGCCGCCCGGCCACCGCGCAGACCTTCATGGTCGGCACGGCCCTGGTCGCGCAGAAGACGATGCACAACTATCCGGCGCCGATCGCCATCCTGTCCTGCGTCTACGAGGGCAGCATCGTGCCGATCGACAAGGGCCTGGAAATCGAGTCGCAATACTTCGTCGAGCTGCTCACCGGCCCGGTGGCGCGCAACATGATCCGCACGCTGTTCCTCGACAAGGGCGCGGCGGACAAGCTGGCACGCCGGCCGAAGGGCGTCGCGAAAGTGCCGGTCAAAAAGCTGGGCGTGCTGGGCGCGGGCATGATGGGCGCGGGCATCGCGTACGTCTCCGCCTTCGCGGGCATGGAGGTCGTGCTGCTGGACACCGACCAGGCCAATGCCGAGAAGGGCAAGGGCTATTCGAAGGCCCTGCTCGAGAAGCGCGTGGGGCGCGGCAAGACGGCGCCGGACCAGGCGGAGAAGATCCTCGCGCGGATCCTGCCCACCACGAGCTATGCCGCCCTCGCGGGCTGCGAGCTGGTCATCGAGGCCGTGTTCGAGGACCGCGACATCAAGCGCAAGGTCACCGAGGCCACCGAGGCCGTGATCCCGGCGGGCGCGATCTTCGCGTCCAACACCTCGACGCTGCCGATCACCGGGCTCGCCGAGGCTTCGCAGCGGCCGGAGCAGTTCATCGGCATCCACTTCTTCTCGCCGGTGGACAAGATGCCGCTGGTGGAGATCATTGTCGGCGAGAAGACCGGCGAGACCGCCATCGCGCGCGCGCTCGACTACGTGCACCAGATCAAGAAGACGCCCATCGTGGTGAACGACAGCCGCGGCTTCTACACCAGCCGGGTGTTCGGGACCTACGTCAAGGAAGGTGTGGCGATGCTCGCCGAGGGCGTCAAGCCCGCGCTGATCGAGAACGCGGCGAAGATGGCGGGCATGCCGGTCGGGCCGCTGGCGGTCTCCGACGAGGTCACGCTCGACCTGTCCTACAAGATCATGAAGCAGACCCGCAAGGACCTCGGCGACGACTATCGCGAGCACCCGGCGGATGCGGTGATCGTCAGGTTCCACGACGAGCTCAAGCGGCTCGGCAAGCGCTACGGCGCCGGCTTCTACGAGTATCCGGAGGGTGGCAGGAAACGCCTCTGGCCGGGGCTTGCGGAGGTCTATCCGCCGGCGGCCGAGCAGCCCGATGTCGAGGAGGTGAAGGAACGCCTGCTGAACATCATGGCGCTGGAGACGGCGCGCTGCATCGAGGAAGGCGTGGTGACCGACCCGGCGGACGCCGACGTCGGCTCGATCTTCGGCTGGGGTTTCCCGCCGTGGACCGGCGGCACGGCCAGCTATATAGACACAATAGGAATGGCGACGTTCCTGGCCGACTGCGACCGCATGGCGGACGCCTTCGGCGAGCACTACCGTCCGTCGGCATGGTTGCGCGGCCGGGAGCGGATGCGTTGAGCGAATCTAGCGCGGAGGAGAAATCACAGTGAGCGAGACAGTCCTGTACGAGCAGTACGGCCGCGTGGCCGTCGTGACGATGAACCGGCCGGAAGTGCTGAACGCCTTCAATCGCCAGCTCGCGCACGACCTGCGCGACGCGATGACGCGGGCCGCGGGAGAGCGCGAGGTGCGCGCCGTCGTGCTGCGCGGGGCCGGCGGCAAGTTCAGCGCCGGCGCGGACCTGAAACAGGGCTTCCCCAGGGATCGCCGCATCGAGGACCTGATCAATACCGACTTCCGCCCGACGCTCGACATGATCGCTGGCATGGAAAAACCGGTCATCGCCGCGGTCGCCGGCCCCGCCGCAGGGATCGGGCTGTCGTTCGCGCTTGTCTGCGACCTCGTGATGATGGCCGACGACGCCTACCTGCTGTCGCCGTTTGCCACGATCGGCCTCATCCCGGACGGTGGTGCGACCTGGCTGCTCGCGCGCCAGCTCGGCTACCACCGCGCCTACCAGCTATGCGTCGAGTCCGAGCGCGTCCCTGCGGCGCGCTGCGTGGAACTCGGCCTCGCCAACCGGGTCGTGCCGGCGGCGCGTCTCGACGAGGAGAGCCTCGACTGGGCACGGAGCCTGGCCGAACGGGCCCCGCTGGCACTGGCCCGCACCAAGCTCGCGATGCGCGCCGCGATGAACCTCAGCCTGAGCGAGGCGATCGCCCGCGAGGCCCACCTGCAGACCGCGTGCCTCGAGAGCGACGATGCCAGGGAAGGGATCGCCGCGTTCGTCGGCAAGCGCAAGCCCGAGTACAAGGGACGCTAGTCATGGACAGGAACATCTTCGAGGAGGAGCACGAGATCTTCCGTGACTCCGTGGCGAAATTCCTGCAGGCGGAGGTCACACCCAATATCGAGCGCTGGCTCGAGGCCGGCATCGTCGAGCGCGAGCTGTTCCGCAAGGCCGGCGAGCAGGGCTATTGCCTGATGTGGGCCGACGAGGCGTACGGCGGCATGGGTATCCGGGACTTCCGCTTCGAGCAGATCCTGATCGAGGAGAATGCCGTGCATGGCGACGCCGGTTTCGGCCTGTCGCTGCACAGCCGGCTCTGCGCGCCCTATATCGGCGTGCTCGGCAGCGAGGAGCAGAAGGCACGTTTCCTGCCGGGCTGCATCAGCGGCGAGACGATTCTCGGCATCGCGATGAGCGAGCCGGGCGCTGGCAGCGATGTCGCGGGCATGCGCACCCGCGCGGAGCAGCGCGACGATCGCTGGGTGCTCAACGGCTCCAAGACCTACATTTCGAACGGCATCAACGGCGACTTGTTCATCGTCGCCGCGCGGACCGTGGCGGATGACGGGCACGGCATCGGCCTGTTCCTGGTGGAGCGCGGCATGCCGGGGTTCACCCGCGGCCGCAATCTCAGGAAGCTGGGCCTCAAGGCACAGGATACGGCCGAGCTGTTCTTCGACAGCGTCGAGGTGCCGCAGGCCAACGTGCTCGGCGACCCGCGCAAGGGCTTCTATTACCTGATGCAGTTCCTCGCCGAAGAGCGCCTGATCGTGGCCTGCGGCTGCGTGGCGGCGGCGGAGGCGGCGTTGCGCATGACGCTGGATTACGTGCGCGAGCGCCGCGCCTTCGGTCGCGCCATCGCCGAGTTCCAGAACACGCGCTTCAAGCTTGCCGAGCTGCGCACGCGCATCGACGTCGCGCAGGTTTTCGTCGACCGCTGCGTGATGGACCACAACGCGGGCAGGCTCACGGCCGAGGTCGCGGCGGAGGCCAAGCTGTTTGCAAGCGAGGTCGAGGCCGTCGTGACCGACGAGTGTCTGCAACTACACGGCGGCGCCGGCTACATGGACGAGTACCCGATCTCGCGGCTCTATGCCAACGCGCGCGTGTCGCGCATCTATGCCGGCAGCAGCGAGATCATGAAGGAAATCATCGCCCGCTCGATGGGCCTGGATCCCCTCCGTGGCACTGCCTGAGTCCTTCCGCGGCCGCGTGTCGGTGCCGGCCGTCGCGGCGCCGATGTTCCTCGTGTCCGGCCCGCAACTGATCGTTGCGGCCTGCAGGAGCGGCGTACCGGCGGCGTTCCCGGCGCTCAACCGGCGCAGCACGGCCGAGTTCGTCGAGTGGCTCGACGAGGTCGGCGGCGCGCGCGACGAGACCCATGCGCCCTGGGGCGTCAACCTGATCGTCCACCGCTCGAACCCGCGCCTCGAAGCAGACCTAGAGGCCTGCGTCCGGCACCGCGTGCCGTTCGTCGTGACCTCCCTCGGCGCGGTGCCGGACCTGGTCAAGGCGGTGCACGCGTACGGTGGTGTGGTGTTCCACGATGTCGTCAGCGTCAGGCATGCCCGCAAGGCGGCGGACGCGGACGTCGACGGACTCATCGCCGTGTGCGCGGGGGCGGGTGGACACGCCGGCCCGACCAGCCCGTTCGCGCTGTGCAGCGAGATCCGGCAGTTCTTCGCCGGCACCCTGCTCCTCGCGGGCGCCATCAGCCACGGCCGGCAGGTGGCGGCCGCGCTGCTGCTCGGCGCGGATCTTGCCTGGCTCGGCAGCCGCTTCATCGCCACTCGCGAGAGCCTGGCGCCGGAGGCCTACAAGCAGATGATGCTGCGTGCCGGCGCGGCCGACATCGTCTACACCGACGCGGTGTCCGGCATTCCCGCGAACTTCCTGCGCGAGAGCCTCGAGGCCAACGGCTTCGACATCGCCGAGCTGATGCAACGCGGTTTCGGCGGCGGCAAGCTCAAGGACCTCGGCGACGAGGCGCAGGCGTGGAAGACGATCTGGTCCGCGGGGCAGGGCGTCGGGACGATCCGCGACGTGCCCGGCGCCGCCGAGCTGTGCTCGCGCCTCAAGGCCGAGTTCGATGCCGCCTGTGCCGCCGGGGTGCCGTGGCCGGAGCCCGGCTGATGGCGGGGCCGCTCACCGGCTTCAGGATCATCGAGGCGGCCGGGCTCGGCGCCGGACCCTACTGCGGCATGATGCTCGCCGACATGGGCGCAGAGGTCGTGCGGGTCGAGCGCATGCCGCTGCCGCCGGCGGCGCTGCGCGATCCGCTGCTGCGCAGCCGCAGGAGCATCGCGCTGGACCTGAAACAGGCCGACGGCGTCGCCGCGCTGCTGCGCCTGGTGGAAGACGCCGACGCGCTGTTCGAGGCATTTCGCCCGGGGGTCGCCGAGCGCCTGGGCTTCGGCCCCGAATCGTGCCTCGAACGCAACCCGCGCCTGGTCTACGGGCGCATGACCGGCTGGGGTCAGCAGGGGCCCCTCGCGCACACCGCCGGGCACGACCTGAACTACATCGCCCTGTCGGGCGCGTTACACAGCATCGGCACGAAGGGCGGCAAGCCCGTGCCGCCGCTCAATCTCGTGGGTGATTTCGGCGGCGGCGGGCTGTTGCTGGCCTTCGGCATGGTGTGCGCGCTGCTCGAGCGGGAGCGCTCGGGACAGGGGCAGGTGATCGATGCCGCGATGCTGGACGGGGCCGCCTCGATGATGGCCATGTTCTGCGGTTTTCGCGCCATGGGCCTGTTCGACGACGCGCCGGGCGCGCACCTGCTCGGCGGCGCGGCGCATTTCTACGACACCTATGAAACGCACGACGGCAGGTTCGTCGCGGTCGCGCCGATCGAGCCCGCGTTTTACGGCGAATTCATCGCCAGGCTCGGCCTCGACCGGGAGCGTTTCGGGTCGCACGGCTTTGGTGCCGGAGGGAGTGACGCCACCGGCTGGGACCAACTCAAGGCGGAACTGGCGGCGGTGTTCAGGACCCGCACGCGGGACGAGTGGTGTGCGCTGCTCGAGGGCAGCGACGCCTGTTTCGCCCCGGTGCTGGCACTCTCCGAGGCCCCCGACCATCCGCACAACGCGGCACGCGCGACGTTCATCGAGGTCGACGGCGTCGTCCAGAACAGTCCCGCGCCGCGCTTCAGTCGCAGCGCGCCGCCCCGGCCCGGCGCGCCGCGCCCGGCGGGCGCCGACACCCGCACGGTACTGGCGGAGGTCGGCTACGATGATGCGGCACTCGCGGCGCTGGCCACCGCGGGCGTCATACCGGACGAGCAGGAGCAGGGACATGAGTGAACAACGCGTGAGGACCGAGCGCCGGGGGCACGTGGCCGTCGTGACCTTGTCCCGGCCCGGGAAACGCAACGCGCTGGACCCGGCGATGTTCGATGCGCTGGATGACGCCGCCCGCGCCCTGTCCGGCGACCGCGAGCTGCGTGCCGTCGTGCTGGCGGGTGAGGGCAAGAGTTTCTGCGCGGGAATCGACCTGGCGTCCTTTGCGGCCGGCGAGGCCGTGATCCGCAAGCTGCTCGCGCGACGCGAGGGCGAGGCGGCGAACCTCGCCCAGCGGGCCGGCTGGGGCTGGCGGGAGTGCCCCGTGCCGGTGATCGCCGCCTTGCACGGCGAAGTCTTCGGCGGGGGGCTGCAGCTGGCGCTGGGCGCGGATCTCCGCATCGCGCGGCCCGACACCCGGCTCTCGGTCATGGAAGTGCGCTGGGGCCTGATCCCGGACATGTCGGGCAGCCAGACGCTGCGCGGGCTCGTGCGGCGCGACGTGGCCCTGGAGCTGACATGGACGGGGCGCATCGTGCCGGCAGACGAGGCTCTTGCGCTCGGGCTCGTCACGCGGCTCGCCGCCGATCCGCTGGCCGAGGCGCTGGCACTCGCCGAGGCGATCGCGGCGCACTCGCCCGATGCCGTGCGGGGCGCGAAGCAATTGTTCGGTCGCGCCTGGGAATGCCCGTCGCGCGAGGCGCTCGAGTTCGAGGCCGAGCTGCAGATGGCCATTCTCGGGCGCCCGAACCAGATGGAGGCGGTGCGCGCCGGGCTGGCCGGCGAGACGCCGCGCTTCGGGCCCGCCAAAGACCCGTCGTGACCGCCGCGGCGACAGGCAAGGGCAAGCGCATCGCGCTGGTGCTCGGCAGCGGCGGCGCGCGCGGTCTCGCGCACATCGGCATCATCCGCTACATCGAGTCGCTCGGCCACGAGATCGTCTACATCTCGGGCTGCTCGGTGGGCGCGCTGGTCGGCGGCATCTACGCGGCGGGACAGCTTGAGCCCTACGCGGAATGGGCGCGCAAGCTCGAGAGGCGGGAAATGTTCAGTTTGCTGGACTTTGCCTTCGGCTGGACCGGGCTGTTCAAGGGCGATCGCCTCATGGGCGTCCTCAAGGAGTTGGTCGGCGATCACGTCATCGAGAAGCTGCCGATCGGCTTCACGGCGGTGGCCACGGACCTGATCGAGCAACGCGAGATCTGGCTCAACAGGGGACCCCTGTTCGATGCGATCCGCGCCTCCATCGCCATTCCCACGTTGTTCACGCCGCACGTCTACCTGGGCCGCGTACTCGTGGATGGCGGTCTCCTCAACCCGATCCCGATCGCGCCGGCGCTCAACCAGGCGGCGGACATGATCGTCGCCGTCAACCTGAATGCGCATTCACGCCGCTCGCGCGAGCATGCGGCGAAGCTTTCGCAGAGCGATGCCGATGGCAAGGACCGCCCGGACGTCGAACCGGAGATGAGCTATGTGCCGCAGGTCCCGGGCCTCATCGACGTGGTGACGGCTTCTTTCGACATGATGCAGAACACGATCGCGCGCATGAAGCTCGCGTCCTACACGCCGGACGTCGTCATCGACGTGCCGCGCGACGCCAGCCTGTTCTACGAGTTCTATCGCGCCGAAGAACTGATCGCGCTGGGGTACGAGTGTGCCCGCAAGGCGCTCGCGGGCCGGGACCCCGTGGCGCGAAGCTGATGCGCGGGCGGCGGCTCAGCGCCGGGTCTGGTCGGCCACGGCCTGGGCCGCGCGGCGCGCGGCCTCGGGGTCGCCCAGGTAGCGGCTGCCGGTGGAGCGGAGCGCGTCATCGAGCTCGTAGACGAGCGGGATCCCCGTCGGGATGTTCAGCTTGAGAACCTGTTGCTCGTCGAGGCCGTCGAGCATCTTGACCAGCGCGCGCAGGCTGTTGCCGTGCGCCGCAATGATGACTTTCCGTCCGGCGCGGATTCGCGGCACGATGTTCTCGTCCCAGTAGGGACGCACGCGTGCCAGCGTGTCCTTGAGGGATTCCGCCGCCGGGAGCCGTGCGGGATCGACGCCCGCATAGCGCAACTCGAAGCGGGGATGTTTGGGATCGTCGTGGTCCAGCGACGGCGGCGGCACGTCGTAGCTGCGCCGCCAGGTGAGCACCTGTGCCTCGCCATGACGCCGCACGGTCTCCGCCTTGTCGAGGCCCTGCAGGGCGCCGTAATGCCGCTCGTTGAGTTCCCAGGCCCGCGTGACCGGCACCCACATCCGGTCCATGCCGTCCATCACGATCCACAGGGTGCGTATGGCACGCTTCAGCGTGGACGTGAACGCCAGGTCGAAATCGAGGCCCGCGCCCGCGAGCAGGCGCGCCGCCTCGGCGGCCTCGGCCCGGCCCTGCTCCGTGAGGTCGACGTCGATCCAGCCGGTAAACAGGTTCTTGAGATTCCATTCGCTCTGCCCGTGACGCAGCAGGATCAGCGTGTGTCCCATGAATCAGTCTCCCTGCGAGCGCCGGCGGCGCCCGCGCCGCTCAGCGCGCGACGGCGCTGACGAGATAATTGCCCCTTTTCTCGTCGTACTCGAGGCGGATCAGTCCGCGGGACTCGGCGTCCTTGAGCAGGTCGGAGAAGCTGTTGTAGCCGTAATAGCTTTCGCTGAACCCCGGGTGCACGCGACGGATGGTCTGCTTGACCATCGAGCCCCACAGCTGGTCGTAGTCCGTGTCCATCGACTCGACGATCTCGACCAGCTTGTCCATCGCCTCGGACTTCTTGTCCTTCGGCTCGCTCTTGCCGCGCGTGCGCTTCGGCTTGGCGGCGACGCGCACCAGGTCGTCGTAATAGAGGAACTCGTCGCAGCCGTGAATCAGCAGGTCCGAGGTCGAGCTCTTCACGCCGCAGCCGATGACCCGCTTGTTGTTCTCCTTGAGCTTGGAGACCAGCGGCGAGAAATCGCTGTCACCGGACAGGAGGGCGAAGATGTCGATGTGCTGCTTCGCGTAGCAGAGATCGAGCGCGTCGACCACCATGTGGATGTCGGCGCTGTTCTTGCCGCTGTGGCGGCTCTGCGGGATGTCGATCATCTCGATGCCGTTCGAGTGAAACTCGCGCGTGTATTCGCGATAGCTGCTCCAGTCGCAGTAGGCCCGCTTGAAAACGAGCCTGCCCTTCTCGAGCAGCCGCTTGACGACGAGGTCGACGTGAAACTTGCTGTCGCCCTTCATGTCCCGGACGCCGAGCGCCAGGTTTTCGAAGTCGATGAAGACCGCGATCAGCGGTTCGGTGGCCATATCTGCCTTCCTTGTGTGAATCGGCCAGGACTCAGTCCTGGGCGAGGCGCCGTATCTCCTGGAGTGCCACGGTGGCGGTCGGAAAATCGAGCTGCCCGCCGTCCCGCATGTCCGCCAGGGTCTGCATGAAGTGCGCGGCACGCTCCGCCCGGGTATTCATCCACCCCTCGACGGCGGCGCGCGCATCGCCTTCGGGACGGCCGCAATTGATCATTGTCGCGCACAACGCGCGATGCAGGCCATAGAGGCTCTCCCGCAGCCCGCCGCGGGCCTTGGCCTGCCACATGCCCTCGACCCGCAGGCCCTCGACCTGGTCCGAGATCCAGTCCAGCTGCAGCGCCTCGCCGACGCGAAAGTAGACGTCCGCCGCGTGGCGCACGCCGACGCTGCAGTTCTCCGCCAGGGCGATGATGTCCAGTGCGGCGTGCATCGGCGCGAGCGCGGCCACCTGGCGCGCGAGAGCCTGCGGCAGGCCGGTATCGGTATACAGTTGCGCGGCGTCCTCGAAGCGCTCGAGGCGGCTGCCCTGCAGGACTACCGGCAGGCACTCGAGCAGCTGCATCACGCCCGGGTTGAGGCGCTGTACGGCGGCCGCGATATCGGGCAGCTCGTCGCGCCGATCCAGCAGCCAGCGGGTCGCCTGCTTCAGCAGCGCCTGGCTGGCGCGCAACATGGAATGCTGGACCGAGGCACTCACCTCGTTGTCCAGGCCCTCGATGGCCTCCCAGATCGAGCGGATCTCGAATACCTCGCGCGCAATGGTGAACGAGCGCGCGACGGAGGCGATGTCCGCACCGGAATCGTCCTGCATCCGGAACGCGAACACCGAGCCCATGCGATTGATCAGACTGTTGGTGATCATCGTGGCGATGATCTCGCGCGCCAGCGGATGCTCGCGCATGTATTCGGCGTAGTGCCGGCGCATGGGGTCGGGAAAGTAGCGCTCAAGTTCCTTGGAGAGGTACGGGTCTTCCGGCACGTTGGACTGCACCATCTCCGCGTACAGCGCCAACTTTGCGTAACTCATCACGACCGCGAGCTCGGGCCGCACGAGGCCTTTGCCGGCCTTCCGCCGCAGCTCGATGTCCTCCTCGTCGGGCAGATATTCGAGGGCCCGATTGAGCGCCACGCGCTTCTCGAGCTGCCGAATGAACCAGGCGTGCTCGTTGAGGCGCTCCGTCGCCGTGGACTCGGCGATGCTGATGGCCTGGGTCTGGAGGTAATTGTTCCGCAGCACCAGCGTGCTTATTTCGTCGGTCATGCCGACCAGCAGCTTCTCGCGCCGGGCGGGCGTGAGGGCGCGATGGCGGTGCGCGACGCTGATCAGGATCTTGATGTTGACCTCGTGGTCGGAGCAGTCCACGCCGCCCGAGTTGTCGACGAAATCGGTGTTCAGGTGGCCGCCATTGAGGGCGTACTCGATCCGGCCGCGCTGCGTCAACCCCAGGTTGCCGCCTTCTCCGACGACCCGGCAACGCAGCTCGCCGCCGTTGATGCGCAGCGCGTCATTGGCGCGGTCGCCGACCTCGGCATGCGATTCCTTGGCGGCCTTGACGTAGGTGCCGATGCCGCCGTTCCAGAGCAGGTCCACGCGCATCTTCAGGATCGCCTTGATCAGCTCGTCCGGCGTCACGCCGGTCTCCTCGATGTCCAGCAGCGCGCGCGCCTCGGGCGCAAGCTGGATAAGCTTGTCGGTGCGCGGCCAGATGCCTCCGCCTGCGGAGATGAGCTTGCGGTCGTAGTCGTTCCAGCTCGAGCGCGGCAGGTCGAACAGGCGCTGGCGCTCGCGGAAGCCCGCCTCGGCGTCGGGATCCGGGTCGAGGAAAATGTGCTGGTGATTGAATGCCGCGCACAGGCGCATGCAACGGGATAAAAGCATGCCGTTGCCGAACACGTCGCCGCTCATGTCGCCGATCCCCGCGACCGTGAACGCCTCCTTCTGCGTGTCGATGCCGAGCTCGCGGAAGTGTCGCTTGACCGCCTCCCAGCCGCCGCGCGCGGTGATGCCCATCTTCTTGTGGTCGTAGCCCATCGAGCCGCCGGACGCGAAGGCATCACCGAGCCAGTAGCCGTGTTCCGCGGCGACGGAGTTCGCAGTGTCCGAGAACGTCGCGGTGCCCTTGTCGGCCGCGACGACGAGGTAGCTGTCGTCGCCGTCGCGACGCAGGACGTCACGCGGCGGCACGATGACGCTGTCCTCGCGATTGTCCGTCAGGTCGAGCAGGCCGTGGATGAACGTCATGTAGCAGCTCACGACCTCGCGCATCACCGCGTCCCGGTCGCCGGCCGGGAGGCGCTTCGGCACGAAGCCGCCCTTCGCTCCGACCGGGACGATGAGTACGTTCTTGACCGCCTGGGCCTTCATGAGGCCGAGGACTTCGGTGCGGAAATCCTCCCGCCGGTCCGACCAGCGCAGCCCGCCGCGGGCGACGAGCCCGCCGCGCAGATGGACGCCCTCGACACGCGGCGAATAGACGAAGATCTCGAACATCGGCCGCGGCAGCGGCAGATCGGGAATCTTGTGCGGATCCAGCTTCAGTGACAGGTACGGCTTCGGCATGCCGTGCTCGTCGGACTGGAAATAGTTGGTGCGCAGCGTGGCCAGGACGAGCGCCCGAAAGGCGTTCAGCATGCGATCCGCGTCCAGGCTCGCGACCTCGTCGAGCGCATGCTCGATGGCCTGGCTTACCGTCAGCGCGGTGCGCTCGCGGCGCTTGTCCGGCAAGTCGGGGTCCAAGCGTCCCTCGAACAACTCGACCAGCATCTGCGCGATGAGAGCGTGCTCGGCGAGCACCTGCTCCATGTAGGCCTGTGAAAAAGGCAGGCCGGTCTGCAGCAGGTACCTGCACATCGCCCGCAGCAAGGCAGCCTGGCGCCAGTCGAGCTCGGCCTTGAGTATCAGCCGGTTGAATCCGTCGTTCTCGATCCTTCCGATCCAGGTGTGCTCGAACGCGTCCTGGAAGAGCTGGTTGACTTCGACAGGATTGATCGCCTGGCCGTCAGCCGTACTCATCTCGAAGTCCTGGATCCAGACCTCCGTCGCGTCGGTGCCGCTCGGGACGCGGAGACGATAGGGGCGCTCGCTGAGCACGCGCAGCCCCATGTTCTCCAGCATCGGCAGGACCTCGGAGAGCGGCAGCGGCGCGCCGGCATGGAACAGCTTGAAGCGCACGCGGTCCTCGGGAAATCCCGCCGGGCGGTACAGGCTCATGCGCAACCTGCGCGGCTCGCTCTTGATGGCCTCGAGCCGCTCGATGTCGAAGGTCGCCTCACGCGGCTTGACGTCATCGAGGTAGGCTGCCGGAAACACGTCGGCATATTCACGCAGCAGCGTGAGCCCTTCTTCTTCGCCGAAGCGCGCGACCAGCTCTTCGCGCAGGAAATCCGCCCAGGTGCGAACGGCATCGGCGATGCGCCGTTGGACGGCCCCGACATGGACCCGTGGCACCGTGCCCTGCGGAGTGCGGACGATGAAATGCACGCGCGCCAGGCTCGACTCGGACATCTCGACCGCCGATTCGATGCTCACGCCGCGGAAGGCCTCGAGCAGGATGTCCTGGATGCGCTCGCGGACCTGGGTGCTGTAACGGTCTCGCGGCACGAACACGAGGCAGGAGAAGAAGCGCCGGAAGGCGTCGCGCCGCACGAACAGCTTGGTGCGCTGGCGTTCCTGCAGCGAATAGACGCCGGTGCTGATCCGGATCAGCTCGGGCACCGTGCTTTGGAACAGCTCGTCGCGCGGGAAGGTGTCGAGGATATGGACCAGCGCCTTGCCGCCATGGCTTTCCGGCCTGAGGGAGGAATCCGCCAGGACCCTCCGCAGCTTGTCGCGCAGCAGGGGAATCTCGCGCGGGCTGCGACTGTAGGCCGCAGAGGTCCAGAGCCCGAGAAAGCGACGCTCGCCGGTGACCCGGCCGTCGGCGTCGAACTGCTTCACGCCGATGTAGTCGAGATAGCTGTTGCGATGCACGGTCGCACGCGAGTTGGCCTTCGTGATCACGAGCAGGTCCTTCGAGCGCGCCTGGCGGCGGATCTCGCGCCCCACCAGCGACGTGGGCTCGTGTGCCTCTTTCGGCGGCGGGCGGCGCAGGATGCCGAGCGCCGTGGCCGGCAGCGAGCGCAGCTCGTCGGCTTCGACTCCCTGGATGAGCTCGTATTCCCGGTAGCCGAGAAATGTGAAGTGATCCTCCACCATCCACTCGAGCAGCTCGCGGCTTTCCCTGATGACCTCGGGGTCCAGCGGCGGGGGGTTCGATTCGAGTTCCGCGCAGATCTCCTGCGCACGGCCGCGCATGGCGCCCCAGTCTTCGCAGGCGACGCGCACGTCGCCGAGCACGCGCTCCAGCTCCGTCGCGGTGGCGCGCAGGACGTCCGGCGCGGTTTCCCGGTCGATCTCGAGGTGCATGAACGATTCGAGGCGCGCATCCGGGCCGGCGTTCTCGGGGGAGGGCACTTCCAGGAGGCGGCCTCGATCATCGCGCTGCACCTGCAGGACAGGATGCACGGTCAGGTGGATGTAGCTGCCCTGCCGGTTGAGGACCATGCTCGTCGAGTCGACGAGAAACGGCATGTCGTCGGTGACGATCTGGACGATGGTGTGTTGCGAATTCCAGCCGTGGGTCTGCGTGGCCGGATTGAACACCGCGATGCGTGGCGTGCCCGCAGGACGCTGCAGCGCGAGGCGCAGGTGCGACAGTGCGGCGCCGGCCAGGTCTGCGACCGCGCGGTCCTTCAGGTCGTCGAGCGCGGTGTTGCGGTAGTACTGGCGGACATAGGACGCCGCGTCGATATCCAGCGGGTCGCGCACGACGGCGGCCGCGGCGACTGCCGCCTCCACGACCTGCTCGAGAAAACGACTGCGGGCGTCAGTAGTGCGGGGGTGCATGCGTGCTTCCGTCAGTCATGCCTTTGCAGGTCGGCGATCACGGCGGCAAGGAATCGGCAGGCCTCCCCGCCGGTCGCACAGCGATGGTCGAAGGTGAGGGACAGCGGGACCCGCCGATGCGTCTCGATGCCGCCCATGACGGGCACCACGTCGTGGCGCAGTCCGCCGGCGCCGAGGATCGCGATCGTCGGCGGCACGACGACCGGCGAGGCGTAGCGCCCGGCCATCATGCCGAAGTTCGACAGCGTGATGGTGAAGTCACGCATGTCTTCGGGCTTCACGCTGCGTTCGCGCGTCGCCTTCTTGACGGCATCCAGGTCGGCGCGAAGTTCCTGCGGCGATTTTTGTCCCACGTCGCGGATGACGGGCACGATCAGCCCGTCGGGCGTATCTACGGCGATCGCGATATCGACGCGCGATTCGAGCTGGCGGCTCATGTTGTCGCCGTCGAAAAAGCCGTTCAGGGCCGGCTCCGCGCGACAGCCCGCCGCGATTGCGCGCAACAGCCTGGCGGTGATGTCCTGGCCAGGGCTCCAGTAGTGGATGTCGGCGTCGTCGAAGATCGTGCACTGGGCGACGTGATCGCGCGAGGCGCTCATGCTCTGGGCCATGGCACGGCGCGGGCCGCGCAG
>DATKAZ010000001.1:0-5002 GCA_035514535.1 Gammaproteobacteria bacterium | reverse complement strand
GTCGCTTACTGCGTTCAGAAACTGCAGGTTGTCGGCTGCAAATACTTCTGGATCTCCACTGTTGACGTTCAGGTCGTGCAGTTTCCGCCCCGTTGCATTATGAAGACTGGTTTCAATGTCACGCCAGACACTGCACGCGCGCAGGCTGAGACCGCACGAACAGTTTTTGGAGGATTTCCTGGTGGCCACACGCCGTAGATTGGCTACGCTTCCGAGGTTGATTATTCCAGGTTGTGACCCGAGGAACCTATGCAGCAATGTCGTGCCGCCATGAGTGCAGCCCACAATGTAGAGCAATTTTTCCATCCTGGCTCCCCAGAGATTGCCAATCGCCTTTGATACCATAGCCTCGCCCTCCATTCTGTGAAGTCTCTCATGCCTGACGTGGTGATGGTGCTCGACGGCGCTCAGCGCAGCGCCCTGGCGGTCGTGCGCTCCTTGGGCAGCTGCGGCATCCGGGTATACGCCGCCGACACGGGAGCCGCATGCCTGGCGGCCCGTTCCCGCCATTGCGCCGGGCATGAGCCATTGCCCTCGCCGCAGGACTCCCCCGAGCGCTTCGTGGCAGCCGTCATCGAAGCCGCAGGCCGCGTCGGCGCCGACATGATCCTGCCCATGACCGACGCCAGCACCATGCTGCTGGTGGCAGCGGCCGCGCAGTCCCGCCTTCCTGACTCCATCCGTATCGCCGCGCCGGGGGCGGGACCCTATGAAACCCTGTCCGACAAGGCTTCCCTCATCTCGCTGGCCGGCGCCGCGGGAATCCCCGTGCCGCGGACCGTCATCGCACGATCGCGCGATGAGCTTGTGGCCGCGACGACGGAGATCGGTTTCCCCTGCGTGCTGAAACCCGCGAGATCGAAATTCCGGCATGGCGACCGGCTGGTCTCGACCACCGTCACCATCGCGAGGGACGCTGGGGAACTGGTCTCCAGCCGCGCCGTGGACCTGCTCGAACTGATGCCGTTGCTGGTCCAGGAGTTCATTCCCGGCCACGGCGCGGGCGTGTTTTCAATGTATGGAGAGCAGGGTCCGGTCGCCTGGTTTGCGCATCGCCGCCTGCGCGAGAAACCGCCCTCGGGCGGAGTCAGCGTACTGTGCGAGAGCACACCCGTGGATCCGGCGATGCGTGACTACGCCGAGCGATTGTTGTCGACCGTCAACTGGTTCGGACCGGCCATGGTCGAATTTCGCATCGATCCCGACGGCAAGCCGTGGCTGATGGAAATCAACGGGCGTTTCTGGGGTTCCCTTCAGCTCGCGATCGATTGCGGCGTGGATTTCCCTCGGCTGCTGTATCGACTCTGCCAGGGCGAGCAGGCCCGGGGGCCCGGGGACTATGTCGTCGGCCGCAAGCTGCGCTGGCTGCTGGGAGACCTCGATCACCTGTTGCTGCAGTTGCGTGGCAAGGGCACTGCGGAGTCGTTCAGGGACAAGCTGGCGGCAGCCGGCCGATTCATGAGCTTTTTCGATTCTCGCACACGCCTGGAGGTGCTTCGTGCGGAAGACCTCAGACCTTTCCGGCATGAACTGGCAAAATGGCTTAGAGACTTAAGGAGCGGCTGAACTCGATATTTCCTCGAGGCTCGTCGGGTCGGCCTGGCTGTCCGCAAAACCACCTCGGCTGCGTTAGAAATCACGGTGTCATGCGCGTAATATTCTTGCTCGTCGTATTCATCCTGGCCCAGGCATCTTTCCTCGCGGGCTGCGGTGGCTCTTCGCAGGGCTCGATCCAGGAGCCGCCCTCCGGCAATCCGCCCCCGGCTGCCGATCCGCCTCCCGACGATCCGCCTCCCGACGATCCACCGCCAGAGGATCCACCTCCCGTGGGTGGCCTGGACGAACGGCCATTGAACTCGACTTGCATCGCGCCGGTTCGCCCGACGTCCGAGTTCGGAGTCGTGTTGGAGCGCGTGTTCCCGTCGCTGGCCTTCCAGCGTCCGCTCTACATGCTGCAAGCGCCCGGCGACGACTCGCGCTGGTTCGTGCTGGAGAAGTCCGGCCGCGTGCGCGTGTTCGAGAACGAGCCGGGTGTCAGCACCGCCAGCACATTCCTTGACCTGTCGGGGGTGGTCAACGATGCCTCCGAGGGTGGCCTGCTCGGCTTCGCCTTCGACCCGGACTTCGCAACGACGGGCATTGCCTACCTCTCTTATACGCGAACGCCGCCCGGCGGCAGCGGCATGGAATCGGTGATCTCGAGGTTCATCAGCGTGGTCGGTGGTCTCACGCTGGACCCGGCCTCCGAGCGCGTACTGCTGACCATCGCCCAGCCCTACAGCAACCACAACGGCGGCGGGATAAAGTTCGGGCCCGACGGTTACCTTTACATCGGCCTGGGCGATGGCGGGTCCAGCGGCGACCCGCAGGACAATGCGCAGAATACGCGCAACCTGCTGGGTGCCCTGCTGCGCATCGATGTCTCCGGGGACGGCGACTACGGCATCCCGGACGATAATCCCTTCGCCGGCAATTCCCGCTGTATCGCCGGCCAGGGCGCCGAGCCCTGCCCCGAGCTCTTCGCCTGGGGTCTGCGTAATCCCTGGCGCTTCAGCTTCGATCGGGCGACCGGCCAGCTGTGGGCCGGTGACGTCGGCCAGGGCGCCCGTGAGGAAATCGACATCATCGAACTCGGGGGGAATTATGGCTGGCGTTTCCGCGAAGGGTTCAAGTGTTTCAGCCCGTCCACCGACTGCCCGGCCGCGGGCCTGACAGATCCGGTGCTCGATTATCCCCACACGGAAGGCGGTTCGGTGACCGGTGGCTATGTCTATCGCGGCGACGATTTACCTGGCCTGCGGGGCCGCTACGTTTTTGGCGATTTCACCAACGGGCGCATTTGGACCTTGGACCCGGACCAGGACGGCGCCTACCGCAAGGTCGAGATCATCGCCTCAGGGCTCTCCGTATCATCTTTCGGCGAGGGAAATGACGGCGAGCTTTATGTCGTCGACATTTCCGGCGGGGGACTTTACGCATTCCGGCCCGGCGCCGGTGGCGGCAGCGACACGATCCCGGCTTTGCTCAGCGAGACCGGCTGTATGGACGATGCCGATCCGGCACTCCCCGGTCCGGCCCTGATCCCCTACTCGCCCGCGGCGCCGTTCTGGTCGGATGGCGCGACCAAGGAACGCTGGTTGGCGTTACCGGACGCCACGAGCATCTCGGTCATGCCGGACGGGAATTTCGGCTTCCCCGTGGGAGCTGTCCTCGTGAAGCACTTCAGGATTGGCGACCGGCTGGTCGAGACCCGGATGTTCATGCGGCACACGGACGGGAGCTGGGCCGGTTACTCCTACCGGTGGAACGCAGCGCAGACCGAGGCCACCCGGGTCGTCGGCGGTGCCACGGTGGATCTCGGCACCGGGAGCTGGCTTTATCCCTCGGAGGCCGAGTGCATGCGGTGCCACACCGCGGCCGCAGGTCGAGCGCTCGGTCTCGAGATCGCGCAACTCAACGGCGTGCTGGCCTATCCGCAGACCGGACGCGAAGCCAACCAGCTGTTGACGCTGGATGCGCTCGGCATGCTGTCGCCCCCGCTCGCAGCGGATCCGGAGGACCTGGCGGCGCTGCCGGACCCGTTCGGCGACGCGCCGCTCGCCACTCGCGCCCGCGCCTACCTCCACACCAATTGCGCCGGTTGCCATCGGCCGGGCGGGCCGACACCGTCAGACATGGATTGGCGCTATGACACGTCGCTGACCGGGACCTCGAGTTGCGACCTGCCGCCAGTCACCGGCAGCGACCTGGGCGTCAACGAGGCGCGCCTTCTGAGCCCGGGCGACCCGGCACGTTCGCTGGTATGGCTGCGGATGAGCGTCCGCGACGTCCACGCGATGCCGCCGATCGGCAGCCTGACAGTCGACCCGGATGGACTGACGCTGGTGGCGGAATGGATCGCCGGCTTGCAGGGCTGTGAGTGACACAACACGAGCGGCAACTGGCATAAGCTCCGCAGATGACTCACAGTTCCGGCCGCTCCCCGCCGCCCGTCGCCCCCGCGCGCCTGCTGGTCGTGCTGCCAACGACCTGGGATCAGCGGCAGCTCGAAGCGTGCCGTGCGCACTGGGCCGGGCGCTTCGATATCGAGTACGGCGTGCCGAGCGATGCGGATTGCCCCGCCGACCTTGACGCGTTAGCACTGATCCGCGCGGCCGCCGGGCGCCCCGACCTCGCGGGCGTGTTCTCCGCCAGCGACTACCCGGGCGCCACCCTGGCGGCGGCCATCGCCACGGTGGCGGGCTGGCCGGGACCGCGCCCCGAACAGGTGCTTCGCGCCGCGCACAAGCTCGCCTCGCGCGAGCTGCAGTCGAAGCTCGTGCCGGAGGCCGTGCCCCGCTACTGCCTGGTCGACCCGGCCCGGCCCGGGGTGGCGCCGGAGGTCGGCTTCCCGTGCTTCGTCAAGCCGATCAGGGGCGCCTTCGGCAGGTTCGCCCGGCGCGTGGACTCGCTGGACGAGCTGGCCACAGCACTCGACCGACCCGAAATACACGAGTTTCGCGAGGAGTATCTCGGCATCTTCAACCGCCTCTGGGCGCACTACGTCGGTGGACCTGTCGACGGGCGTTTCTTCATCGCGGAAGAGCTCCTGCCCGGGCGCCAGGTTACCGTCGAGGGATTCGTGGCCGACGGTGCACCGGAGGTGATCGGTATCGTGGACTCGGAGCTGCACCCGGGCACGGGCAGCTTTTCGCGTTTCGTTTATCCCTCGACGCTGCCGCCCGCCGTGCAGGAGCGCATGACGCGACTCGCGTGCCGCTGCATCGCGGGCTTCGGCCTTGCGCGCTGTTTCTTCAACATCGAGATGACCTGGGACGAACTCACCGATCGCATCGGCATCATCGAGATCAATCCGCGGATGTGCGGCCAGTTCGCCGACCTGTACGAGAAAGTCGACGGCATCAACAGCTACGTGCTGGCGCTCGAACTGGCGAGCGGCGCGCAGGTACGCTGGCAGCCTCGCGGCGGCACATTTGCGTGCGCGGCGAGCGTGCCGTTGAGG